>NZ_JBFAAL010000021.1:0-82227 GCF_040639715.1 Micromonospora sp. NPDC023737 | reverse complement strand
TCTTCGGTTGTCCTCACAAACCATCGATGATCAACGCGGTGGCCGTCTCCATGCCTGCGCCACGCCCAACGCCGAAGCCAAATGACGTTGGAGTACTAGAGGCCCGGTGTCAGAAGGAGCCGACCAAGACCCAAGTGGCCGATCAGCTCGCCGAGGCGTTCCGGCAGGGCAAGCTCGTCGTCACCGACGTCACTCCTGCCGCCGGCGTCAAAGCGCTAGGCGTCAAGGAGATCCGTGAGCGGAGCCTAGATAACTTTCACGTCCTCACCAAGGCAGAGGCCGACAAGCTTGGCGTCGAATCGGCCGTTGCCAAGCCCGCATCCAAGCGCATCGACACCAAGACGGGCCAGGCCGGCGTTGCGTTGAGCAATTTCCGCGACGCACTCGTGGACAAGGGCAAGCCCCTCGTGGAGATGCGGCTTACTGTTCGCGCCGGGGCGGGCAGCGGCATGCAGGACTTCGACCTACTCGGCATGGCCCTCGCGCAGATGCCAAAGCAGCCCGCCCGAGTCGCGGTCGACGTTGCCGCGTCGCTGCCCGGTCTGGACGGCGCCGTCGAGATCAGGCTCGAAGGTGACAAGGCCAGGTACCAGCAGGTCAGCGCAAAGCTGGGCCCACTTCTCAAGGCAGCCAACGAGGTCGACGGCACGCTTACCCTGACGCTTGACTTCGGCGAGAACGGCGTGACGCCTACGGACGAGGCGTTCGGCACCGTCGACGGGGTGATTCGTGGCCTCGGTCCGTCCGAGCTCACCGTCGAAGGAACCGTCGCATGACGTCTCCACTCGCAAGGCATTCAATCGCGACACGTCTTCACAAGGCCGGCATCCGGACGTTCCGGCTTACGGTCGAGCCCGCGCCCGCTCGTAGCGGTGAAGGCGACCGGTACGGCGTGCGCCTCGAAGAGGCGTACGCAGATGGCGAGCGGACACTCGCATCGAGGGTCGCCAGCGCCACGCCGCTGCAGACCGCGCGGCTCCTCGACGCGCTTGTCGCCGCCGTGCGCGCAAGCGGCCACCAGGCAGGCGTGCTGTCGCTGTCCCGTCGTAAGCCCGTCCCGCTGGACGAAGCCGCCGGGGTGCGGCTTGCGCTGGCCCTGCTCGCCGCGCAGCCCCTGAGTAAGCCCGACCGCATCCGACGCATCGTCGCAGGGATCTCCGCCATGAGTACGGAGGAGACCTACTACTGGTACGCCAAGGTCGTCGGCCCCGATGCCGAACGCGTCCGTCGGGCGCTTCGCCTGTTTCTGGCAGAGGAGTAAGCATGGACAGCCCCCGGGTCCTTTCTGAGGACTGGCTGCCGATGGCCGAGCTTGGCATCGAATCCCGCCGCGAGCGTGCGGCCGCCAGCGCTCTCCCCCCGCTGTCGTTCTTGCATGTGTGGTGGGCTCGGCGGCCACTTGTCGCGAGTGCGGGGGTTGTGCTCGCCGGTCTTCTCCCGGCCTGGACACCGGAGCTTGCGATGGCCTTCCCCGACGCCCCGCAGCTTGGCACCGAGGCGGCCTACCGCAACTGGCTCAAGCATCTCGTCGGCATCTGGGGCGACCCGGTGAAGGCCCGGAAGGCGTACGACGCGGCCGTGAGTAGCGGTGTCCGTATCCCAAACCCCTACACCTACAAGCAAGCCTTCAGAAACCATCCGAGCGAGGACCAGACCCGGCTGCTGGCAGCGGTACTGCATCACACGTGGGGCGAGCCGCCGCTGGTCGCAGACGTCACCGCCGGGGGCGGCAGCATTCCGTTCGCGGCCGCTCGGCTGGGTCTTCGCACCCACGCCAACGATCTCAACGGAGTCGCCGCGGCTATCCTCCGTAGCGGCGTTCAATACCCGGCTCAGTATGGGCCGGACCTCGTTGCTGACTTGGAGAAGTGGGGCGGCCTACTTACCAATCGCGTGCAGGCGCGTATCGGGCGGTACTTCCCGTCAGGCGAGGGCGAGCAGGTCGCGACGTACATCTGGGCGCAGACCATCGCTTGCCCGAACACTGGCAAGCCCGTGCCGCTCGTCCCTGACTGGACCCTGCGCTCGGCGAAAGGAAAGGAGGTGGCTGTCCGACTCATTACCGAACGCGATGGCAGTGTGTTGGAGCGCGCCGAGTTCGAGATTGTGCAGGGCAAAGACATCGACTTCGACCCGACCGCCGGCACGGTGAAGCGGGGCGACGGCCTCAGCCCGTGGGACGACCAGGTAATCGACGAGGCGTACATCAAGAGCGAGGCGCAGGCCGGCCGCATGACGTCGACGCTGTACGCAGTGGCCATCCGGCTAAACGACGGTACAAGGAGTTTCCGGAGCCCCACAGCCGCCGATCTTCAAGCAGTCGAGGCAGCTGAGGCCGCCTTGGCCGAGCTCCGGCCTACATGGTCAACAGCCGACGTGCTGCCGACGGAGCTGCTGGCCGAAAAGGGCGACCGGGGCCGCAACTCCCGTCCGAGACTGTTTGGCATGTACGGCTTCGCGGACATGTTCACCCTCCGCCAGCTCCTGGTTCACGGGACCTTCGTCGAGCAATACCGCAGGCTCATCCCGGAGATCCAGGGTTCCCTACCCTCCGATCGCGCGAAGGCGGTGCTCACACTGCTCGGGGCCATGCAGGGCAAGGCGACGGACTACAACGCCAAGTCGTGCGGCTGGCACGCGAACCGGCAGACAATCGCCCACGTCTTCACTCGGCATGACTTCTCCTTCAAGTGGGCCTTTGCAGAGTTCGAGGGAGTTGCGCTATACACCTGGGCGCTTGCGCAGCTCATCGATGCCTACCATGGGCTCGCGAATCTCATGGCGTTCACAGGCTGTGACGGTGTGACAGGTGAGCCGATGCGCCGGGACATCACTGTGACCCAGGGGAACGCGGCGGATATCCCAGAGCTGGCCGACGCCAGCGTCGCTCATTTGTGCATGGACCCTCCGTACTACGACAACGTCATGTACGCCGAGCTCAGCGACTTCTTCTACGTCTGGGAGAAGCGCACCATCGGCCAGGTTGCGCCTGAACTGTTCCCGGCTGATGTCGCTGACAAAGACAACGAAGCCGTTGCGAACGCATCCCGGTTCGCGCACTTGGGCAACAGGATGCGCGCTCTCGCCGATGCGGACTACGAGGCGAAGATGACTGCCATCTTCACAGAGGCCCGGCGGGTTCTCCGCAACGACGGTGTGCTGACCGTCATGTTCACCCACAAGCGCGCCGAAGCTTGGGACACGCTCGGCATGGGCCTACTGAAGGCTGGTTTTACGATCGAGTCGTCCTGGCCAGTTAATACCGAAGCGGAGCACTCGCTACACCAGTCCGGCGTCAACTCTGCCGCGAGCACGATCATGCTCGTGTGTCGCAAGCGGGGATCGCAGCAGACAACGACGCGCGACACCTACCTGGAAGATATTGAGGGCGAGGTCCGCCAAGCCGCCCGCGAAGCCGTCGAGCGGTTCCGCGCCGACGGCATCGACGGCGTGGACCTGCTGCTGGCGGCTTATGGCCCGACGCTCAGCGTGGTGAGCCAGCACTGGCCGGTCCACAGCAGCGAGGCGGACGAGAACGGCCGGGCGAGGCTCCTTCGTCCGGAGGAGGCGTTGACGATCGCCCGCTCGGAAATCGTGCGCGTTCAACGAGCACGCCTCGTCGGACATCCGATCGAGTTCGACCCGCTCACCGACTTCGTTATCGCGTTCTGGGACGTCGTGAAGGACGACACCGCCACCTTTGACGAAGGGCGCCGCTTGGCTCTGGCAGTCGGCGGTCTGGATATCGACGAGCTGCAGCGGGCCAAAATCCTGGTGAAGAAGACCGGTACGGTGCGGCTGCTCACCCCGAAGGAGCGAGTCCGGCCGCGGGCGGGCGACGAAGAACTGCCGGGCGTTCGCCCGCAGGCCGCCTCCTTTGGCAGCCTGGTGGACGCGGTCCATACGGTGTGTCTGGTCGCAGATGAGGATGGCCTGGCGCATGCCAAGGCACTCATGGACCGCACGGGCTTGACGAAGGATGGCCGGTTCGTCGCCGCCGTGCAGGCGCTAGTCAACGCCGTACCCCGTGTCAGGGCCAAGGGCGTGTTCGTGCTTCCGCTCGCCGGGTGCCTCGACCGGCTCGTCACGGCTTACCTCCCACAAGTGGCCGTCCCAGCCGATCCAGTGGAGAAGGAGTCACATATCCAGGGCGACATAACGGACTTGCTCGCGTGACCGAGCCGGCTTTCGCAGGGCTCGGGGACGGGCCCGCGCCTCCGGCCCTGCCAGAGTCAGACTTCACACAAGTTCCGCTGCGGGTCTCCTACTCGACGGGGGAGCAGCCGCTCACCCGGTTCTACGTGCCGCTGCTGGCGCGGGCCATCGAATACAGGAGGCTCGTCGGCTACTTCAGTGCGAAGGTCCTGGCGAGAGCTGCCGCTGGCTTCGCGCCGCTCGCCGCCCGTCGTGCGAGGATGCAGCTCGTCGTTGGCGCGCAGCTTTCTGACGAGGACGTCGATGCCGTGCTGCGCGGCGAGCCGCTAGACCAGGTCGTCGCCGAGCGACTGTGCCTCGAACCGCTCACCGAAGGCGTGAGCATCGTTCAGAAGGAACACCTGCGGCTATTAGCATGGATGCTGCGCGAGGGCCTGCTGGAGCTCCGCGTCGGGGTGCCGGTTGACAGCGACGGCACGCCGCTGCGGCCGGAGCATGCCCGTCGCTACTTCCACTCCAAGTACGGGCTGTTCACTGATGCGCTTGGCCGGCAGGTCGCATTCTCCGGCAGCGACAACGAAACGGTCGCCGGGTGGACCGGCAACCACGAGACCTTCCACGTCTATTGGTCGTGGAATGACGCCGTGTGGCCACTGTACGGCGCGGATGTCACTCGCCGGTTGGAGCAGCACTGGGACGGTACGCCGGACACGGGCTGGGCAGTGCTGCCGGTTCCGACTGCACTGCGGCAGGGTCTCATCAACATCGTTCCGGCTGGCTGGACCCCGCCCGCGCAGGACCCCGACCCGCGGCTGCGCGACTTCGACGTGCCGGACGACCCGCTCGGCGGAGGCCCTGCGCCGGGCTGGGCCCCCACGCCGGCAGAGGACTCGAAGGCCGACGAGAATGCAATCGAGGCCGACCGGGTCAGGCTGCTGGAGATGCTGCGCGCTCCGCTGTCCCGCACCATGGTGGGCGTGGCGAGCGCGGCGGCCGTGCCGCTGCCGCACCAGCAGCTAATCGCGGTGCGGGCGGTGGAGACCTACCCGCGCGGCTATCTGCTTGCGGACGAGGTCGGCTTGGGCAAGACCATCGAGGCCGGTCTGATTCTGCGCGAGCTGCTCCTGTCCGGCCGGGCTGAGACGGCGCTCCTGCTGGTTCCCGCAAGCGTTATGTCGCAGTGGCAGGAGGAGCTGCACGAGAAGATCAGCCTGGACGTACCGCGGTATGAAGGCGGCGTGTTCCTCGACCGGCATAACCGGGAAATCTCGTTCGAGCCAACCGCTAACCCGTGGACGGCTTTCCCGGTCGTGCTCGCGTCCTCCCATCTGGCCCGGCGCGTCGATCGGCGCGAGCAGGTCCTCGCCGGTAGCTGGGACGTGGTGCTGGTTGACGAGGCGCACCATGCCCGCCGGCGCGGGCTCAAGGCGAACGGCACGCCGAACACGCTGCTGGGCCTGCTGCAGACGATGAAGGCGCGGCAGTCCTGGAAGGCGCTGTATCTAGCGTCGGCCACCCCAATGCAGATGGCGCCGCACGAGGCGTGGGACCTCATCGAACTCCTCGGTCTGCCAGGCGAGTGGTCCGAATCCGCGGACAAGTTCGTCCGGTACTTCGCCGAGCTTCGCCGCCCCCACGCCGACCGTGACTGGGCGCTCCTGTCGCGCATGCTCCGCGACGAGCTCGATGCGCCGGATGCGGCCGCCGACGAGCCGCTGAGGAACAGGGTCGTCAGCGAGCTAGGGCCGGTGGTCTCGCGGAGCATATTGCGGCTGCACCAGCCGCCGCCGCCCAGTCGGCAACGCGTCCTCGGGTGGAAGGTCCGGCAATGCGAACTCGCCGACGAGTGGCTGCGGGCCCACACGCCAATGCGGGACCGAGTGTTCCGGCATACCCGCGGCACGATGCGCCGTTACCAGGAGCAGGGTCTGCTACCTGCTGACCTGATCATTCCGCGACGCACGATCCGCGACGAGTTCATCGAACTGTCCCCGGCCGAGTGGACGTTATACGAGCGCATTGACGCTTACATCAGTCGCTACTACAACGCCTACATGGCCGCTGGCCCAGGCAACCCCGCCGCCAGAGCCCTCGGTTTCATCATGACGGTGTACCGGCGCCGCCTGACGAGCAGCTTCCAGGCCGTCCGGTTGTCGCTCAAGCGGCGCCGAGAGGCGCTCGCCGCCGGACGGGCGCTCGCCATCTCCGAGCTGCTCGATCCTGACGACAAGACAGCAACTGAGGACGACGAAAGCGGAGTCGACCTGACTAGCGTCGCGGACCCGATCTCGGCCGATCTGCTGGCCGCCGAGATCGCCGAACTCGATTCGTTCATCGCTGACATAGAGGCGCTCGGCGGTCAGGACACCAAGGCCGAGCAGCTCTACGGCGACCTCAATGAGGCTCTCCTTAGCGGCTACGACAGCGTCGTGCTGTTTACGCAGTACACCGACACGATGGACTACCTACGGGACCGGCTCGCTGGCCCGTACCAGCGCGTCGCGTGCTACTCCGGCCGAGGCGGCGAGCGGTGGGACCCCGCCACGTCCACTTGGACGAAGATCACGAAGAACGAGCTCAAGCAGCTGTTTCGGGAGGGCGAGATCCGCATCCTGCTCGGCACCGACAGCATGAGCGAGGGTCTGAACCTGCAGACCAGCGGCCGGCTGTTCAACTACGACATGCCATGGAACCTCATGCGGGTGGAACAGCGCATCGGACGCGTCGACCGGATCGGTGCCTCGCACGAGGTCGTGACCATCAGCAACTACTTCTACGCTGACACCGTCGAGCAGGCCATCTACTCGTCCATCAAGGACGACTTCGGTGACTTTACGGAGATCGTGGGCGATGCTCAGCCGGTCCTCGCCGCCACCGAGGCGGCGATCAAGGCAGCGGCGATGGCTGCCGGCCCTGCCCAGCGGGACGCCGCAGCGGCCCAAGCCGCCCGCGATATTCGGGACCGAGTGCAGGAGGCCACCAGCGGCGACGTGCGCCTATCGGATGCGGAGCAGCAGACCCTGTCCGTTCCCGAGCTCCACCCATCCGACACCCTCGCCGATTTGGCCACGGCCATTGTCGGCAACAAGGCCGTCGCGCCGTGGCTAACAGCCGACCCCACCGAGGAGGGCGCCTGGGAACTCGCGCTCCCGGGTGCGCCGCCGCAGCTCGTGTCCTTTGACCGTGCCGTGGTCGATGCGAGTAAGCGCGATGTGGCGTTGTTCACTTGGGGAACCGCGGAGGCGAAAGCCTTGGCGGAACGGCTGGAGGCAGCCACTCCGGGTGACGCGATCCTGCCGGCGCCGCGCCAGGCGTGCGACGGGGGGTGAGCGTATAGGGGTACGTGGCGCGGGCAGGTGCATGAACCTATGGTCAAGCTCTCGCTTGGACCGCCAGGTCGAGTCTCTCAATGAAGTCGCGGCACGCCGAGGCGGCTGCTGCGAGGCTGTCGTCGGAGAGGACGATTCTGTTGTCCTCGACTGTGATGCCTGCCGCCTTGAGCTTCGACTTGACGCTGTTCTCGCTCCGCATCTGGCGCCTCGTCAGCTTCCCTAGGCCGTGGGCGACGGCGTTGCGCGCCTCGGCGAGTCGTTCTACCGCCTTCCAGTCCTCGCGGACGCCGAGCCAGTCCTTATAGGAGTCCTGTTGAGCTTGCCAGGTGCTGGTGCCGCGGATGACGGCCTCGTCGGCCACCTTGGTGGCGGTGCTGTTCCCGGCGCCCGCGACTGATCGGTCGACTTCGCGCGACAGCATGTCCGAGGCGAACGCCTCGGTGATCGACAGCAGCCTCACCAGTGTGGCTTGGCATCTGTCCTGGATCGGATCGCCATCTGGCGAGGTCCGCAGTCGCGGACGCGGCCGCGGCTTGAGGGCCGCGACCGCGGCGCGGTGCGCGCCAAGGGTGCGGAACAGCAGCGCCGACGCCGCTTCGGCTTCAGCCGATGGGACCTGCGGGACAGGGGTGGTCATTGCGGGGCTGCGGCAGTGAGCAGCAAGCGGTCCAACTCGTCGTCGGCTGTGCTTTCCGCTCTCGCCCGGTCAAGGCCAATCAAGCCCCAGAAGGCTAGGCGCCGCCATTCCGGGCCGACCCGCTCGACGGTGGCTGCCACCAGGTCGGGATCTCCTCGGCCGATCCGCCCCAAGGCGGCCGCGGCGGTGGCCGCAAGGCCATCGTGCCCGTCGGCGGCGCACTCGGCGAGCCAGTCTTCGTAGCGGTGTCTGCTCCGTGAGCGCCGCACCCCGCCGGCAGCATCCGCGAGCCACATGGCCTGCCATGCGCTGAGGATGTCGCCACTGACGGCCTCGTCTAGCGCCCCGCGGACCTCGGCCCGCGCGCGCGAGCTTCTCTGGGCGTACGCATTGACATATGCAGTTACCTGCGGCGCCAGGGCGGGCTCAAAGCGGAGCAGCGGCGATAGCGATGTGAGCGGACCGGCGTCGCCGGCTGCACCAAGCGTCGGCAAGGCGCGGCCGAGCAGAGATTGGGTGATCGCCGCCTCTTGACCGGCCTGCGTTTCCTCGGACTCGTCCTCGTTCATCCACAGTTCCCAGGCCCGCTGCGCGGCGCGGAGGCGCTGTGGGCTGATGTCTTCGGAGATCTCGCTGTCGTCCGTGGCGAACGCTTCATCCTCATCCACGCTGCTGCCCAGCGGCGAGGTCCCGAGCGTCAACGGTGTCTCGCCGCCGTCCGCATCGCCATAGTTCGGGTCCAGGAATCCCAGGCCGCCGAATGAGTCGGCTGGCCCGCCGTCCGCGAACAGGCGCTGCTCTGCGTCGGCGAACGACGTCAGCGACTTCCGGTAGTTGCGCGCGCCGTAGGTGTAGGTCTTGCGCTCGTTGAGCACCAGGCCGAGGGCGCGTACCTCCAGCGCGCACGCCTCCAGCGCGGCTCGGGCATCGCCGAGCGTAGGAGAAGCGATCCGGAAGTCGTCAGAGTACGTAAACACGGCATGGCCCCGGCGCAGCAGTCGCCGGCGCACCGGGTCGATGTAGGTGTCGCCCAGGACATCGCTGGCGGGGTGCACCTGCGGCAGCCCGACGCGGCGACCGAGGACGGAAGCCAGCAGGTCGGCCAGCACGTCGACAGCAAGCTCTTCGCCGGTTTGGGCGATCAGCTCAGCAGACAGCAGGTCGTGGTCGATGAACTCGTAGTAGGCGGTCACGTCAGTCTTGCTGATGTACTTGGCGTCGGGGACGTCGAGCGGTGCCTGTCGGAACTGTTCGATTGGCTCCCGGCTGCGCAGCCGTTCGGGCAGCGCGTCGCTGATGAGCCCTACGAGCGCCCTGTACAGCACCCTGTCCTCGAGGGTCATAACGTGCAGCGGCCGGGCGCCCCGCCACCCCTTGTCGGCCAACACGACGCTGGCGTTCCTACCGGAGGGGCCGCGTCGCAGCTGCGGCCGCAGCCAGGTCTCCACGGCGGACGGGTCCGAGGCGAGGGCCGCGTAATCCCAACGGCGTGGCAACAGTCGGTTGCGTGACGACAGCTCAAGCGCGACGGCCTTGGTAATGTCCGCGCGGCGCAAGAGGGTGCGGTCAATCGGCACGTTCCCTCCGTCGAGATCATGTGTGCAGGTCTTTTTCCAACTGCGGTGGCGCGCATCTACCGCGTGAACACGGTAGAGCACGCGGGCACATCGCCGCCGCCTGTCCGGTTGCAGTGTCATTGCATATGCTCATAGCCGTGGCGAGGCTTTTCGAGATGGTGGTGGTGCTGTTTGTCGTTGCCCGGCTGACCAGGCTGATCGTCGCCGACGAGATCACCCGGCGGCCCCGAGAAGCGATCGTCCGGCGGGTGCCCGATGGCAGCCCGCTGGCGTACCTGCTGTTCTGCCGCTGGTGCCTGTCAGTGTGGGTCGCCGGGCCGGCCGCCGCCAGCTGGTGGCATCTCTCCGACGTGCCCCGCTGGTCGGGCTACTGGTGGGTCGACGTGCCCACCGTCGCGTTGGCCCTGTCGTACGCGACCGGCCTGCTGGTGCGCGCCGAGCCCGAGGAGTAGCGCATGGGGTGGTGGGGCACGAAGCCGAACGTCGACAGCGCGGTTGGCAAGGCGACCGCGGTCGTCGCGTCGGCGGCGAAGATGCGTTACGACTCCAGCGGCAGTCTTCGCAAGGTCACCAAGCAGCAGTGGCAGGACGAGGCGTGGCGGCACTACGAGGAGTGCGGCGAGTTCGCGTTCCTGGTCGACCTGATCGCCAGGGCGATGGGACGGGCCCGGCTGTACATCACGCAGGTCGACGACGAGGGCCGTCCGATGGAGACGCCCGACCAGGCGCCGGCCGGCGTCAACGAGACGTTCCTCGGCGGCCCCAGCACCCAGGCCGAGCTGCTGCGCGACGCCGGCATCCAGCTCGGCGTGCCCGGCGAGTGCTACCTGATCGGCGAGCCGGAACGCGACGCCGAAGGCAAGGCCACCGACCGGGAGCGGTGGTTCATCGCGTCGGTGGAGGAGCTGACCGAGCGGGCCGGGAAGTACGTGCTCGACCAGGGCGACGGGGCGCGCGAGCTGGAGTCCGACGAGACGGTCATCGTGCGGATCTGGGTGCCGAGCCCCCGCAAGCACGCGCTGCCGTCCAGCCAGGTGCAGTCCAACCGGCGGGTGCTGCGGCTGATTGAGCGGCTGACGCAGTACGTGCAGTCGCAGATCGACTCCCGGCTCGCCGGGCGGGCATTCTGCTGCTACCCAACGAGCTGAGCTTCGTTGCGCCCGAGCAGGAGGAGGACGCCGAGGACGGGGTGTCGTCGTTCCTGTCGACGCTGACCGAGGCGATGACCACCGCGGCGAAGGACCGCGACAGCGTGGCCGCCCTCGTCCCGATCGTGGTGCAGGGCCCCGCCGAGCACCTAGAGAAGGCGCGGCTGCTCAGCTTCGCTACCGAGCTGAGCAGCGCCGTGCCGGAGATGCTGCTGGGCATGACCCAGGCGAACCATTGGGGCGCTTGGATGACCGACGAGGCGACGATCAAGTACCACGTCGAGTCGAAGCTGGAGCTGTTCTGCGCGGCGCTGACCGAGCAGATGCTGTGGCCGGCGCTGGAAGGCGCGCAGGGTGTGGCCGACCCGCGCCGGTGGATCGTCTGGTACGACACCAGCGAGCTGACGCAGACGCCAGACAAGGGCGCCGACGCGAAGGACCTGTACGGCCTGGGTGAGCTGTCCGGGGACGCGCTGCGGCGCGAGACGGGTTTCGGCGACGGCGACAAGCCGACCGACGAGGAGCGGGAGCTGCGGCGGCTGCTGGAGATCATTCGCACGGTGCCGGCGGCCGGGCCGCTGTTGGTGACCCGGCTGCTGGAGGTCGCCGGGGTGAGTGTGCAGCTCGACGCGGAGGCGTTGAAGCCGCAGCCGGCCCCCGCCGAGCTGCCCGGCGGCGGCGTGCCCCCCGCCGACGAGGAGCCGACGACGGAGCCGCCGCCGCCCGGCGACACCGAGGACCGCGGCCCGCCCGAGCAGAACGCGATCGCCGCCGCGGCGGCCGAGCCGATGAGCGCGCCGTTCGTCGCCGCGTGCGAGGTCCTGGCGCTGCGGGCGCTGGAGATCGCCGGCAAGCGGGCGCTGGGCCGGGAGAGGTACCGGCACCAGGGGTTGAAGGCGTGGGAGTACCACACGGTGCGCCCATCCACGCCCGTGTCGGTGCCCCGGTTACTCGAGGGAGCGTGGACGGCGGTGCCGGCCGTCGCGACGAAGCTCGACGTCGACGACGAGAAGCTGACGGCGGCGCTGACCGCGTACGTCGGCGGGCTGCTCGTCACCGGCGCGCGGCACGACGTCGCCGAGCTGCGCGAGCACTTGGCCGCCACGGTCGCCGGGGAGCTGGTGCCGGCATGAGCGCGACGATCCTGGCGCCGGACCTGGTGCCCGCCCAGGGGTACGCCTGCCAGCGGTTCAGGCGCAAGGACGGCTGCGAGCGGCTGCGGTGGACGATCTGCCGCACCTGCGGGTGGTGGGGCGACCTCTGGGAGGGCGACCAGCCGCCGCTGACCGACGCCGGCCACGTGTGCGACCCGGAGACGGTGGCGCGGCGCAACGAGGCGAGGAGGAGGACCGATGGCTGACCCAGCGAACGTGTCCCTGACCCAGCTGCGCGACTGTTTCGCGGCGGCGGGGATCGACCTCGGGACCGACTTCGTGAAGCTGGAGCTGCACGACGACCTGCTGATCGTGGAGCGCCTGATCCGCAGCCCGGCCGGGCTGCCGGTGTCCCGCCCCGACGGCGGTGTGCAGACCCAGGGCGTGCAGATCCCCGTGCTCGCCGAACCGCCGGCGGTTGGCTGAGCCGTGGCCGAGCCGGACCCGTGGCTGCCGCTGCGCCTCGACCGCGAGGCGCGGGTGGTGGCCGCCGAGCGGCGGATGCTCCGCGCCTGGCTGCGCGACGCCCGCGCCGTGGCGCTGCCTGTCACCGCGGCGGCGCTGCCGCCCGATCCGTCCGCTCTCGCCGGCGCCGGGCAGGCGTGGTTCGAGGCGATGACGGTGCACCTGGTGCCCGCCGTTGAGAAGACGTTCCTCGCGGGCGTGGCCGACGCGGGCGGCGACGTCGACCTGCTGCGAGTGGCGCAGATGAAGGACGAGTACCTGGCGGCGCTGCCGAACCGGCTGACCGGCGTGCCCGATAGCGCGTGGCAGCAGGTCGTCGCGGCGGTCGCCGAGCTGACCGGCGAGGGCGCGAGCGTGCCGAGGATCCGCGACGCGATCGAGGCGATCCTGGGCGAGCGGTCCTGGGAGGACCGGGCGGTGACGATCGCCCGGACGGAGACGATCGGCGCGTACAACGCGGGGACGCTGACCGCGTGGCTGACCGCCGAGGACGTCCTCGACGAGAAGCTGGACAAGGTGTGGGTGGCCACGCACGACGAGCGGACCCGGGACGACCACCGGGACGCCGACGGGCAGCGGGTCGCCCTGGACGGCGTGTTCATGGTCGGCGGGGTGCCGATGCGGTACCCGGGCGACCCGGCCGCGCCGCCCGGGCAGACGGTGAACTGCCGCTGCACGATGATCGAGGTGGAGGCCGACGAGCCCCTGCCTGTGGTCCCGAAGCACCCGTGGCCCCGGCGTGACCGGGCCACCGGGTTGGACATCACGGTGACGGCGGCGGCAGCCGCGAAGGGTGGCAAGCAGATGGCGACGTGGAAGGGGACGCTGGCGCCGCTGGGTGCCAAGTCGGGCGACCGGCGGATCTTCGCGGCGGAAGGCGAGTGGTCGTTCCGCGAACTGCCGCTGGCGCTGCGGTGGGCGCGCGAGGACGCTCCCGGGCACGAGGGCGCGGTGACTATCGGCCGGATCACGACCGGCGAGGTGCAGAAGTCGAAGCTGGTCGGTGGGGGCGACTTCATCGACGCGGTACCGGAGCTGGGTGAGGCGCTGGAGCTGCTGCGCCAGGGGGTGCTGTTCCCGTCGGTGGACCTCGATGACTTCGAGTTCGTGTTCACCGACGCAGACGGCAAGCCGGTCGAGGAGATGTCCGACGAGGAGTGGGACGCCTTCATGGAGGCCGGGGAGGAGCCGTACATCACGGTGACCAAGGGCAGGGTGATGGCGGTGACGCTCGTCGGGACGCAGGCGTTCATGGAGGCGAAGCTGGAGCTGGTCGACGACGAGCCGGCCGACCGCGAGCCCTCTGATGAGGCCGAGCCCTCCGATCAAGAGGAGGAGCTGGCTACCGCGGCTGGCGCGGCGCCGAAGAGCAAGCAGGTCGCGCCGCTGTACCCGCCGACGGCGTGGTTCGACGACCCGGGCCTGACCGAGCTGACCCCGATCACGGTGACGGCCGACGGGCGGGTGTTCGGGCACCTCGCCGACCGAGACTGCCACCTGTCGTTCCTGACCGGCGGGCAGTGCGTGCTGCCGCCCGACGAGGGCGGCTTCGACTGGTTCCACCGGCCGGAGATCCAGACCGCCGAGGGAGACCTCCTTGCGGTCGGGCACATCACGGCGGCGACCGGGCACGTCGACCTGTCCGCGAGCGCGGCGGCCGCCGTGGAGCACTACGACGACACCGGCACGCAGGTGGCGGTGGTGCGGGCGGGCCGGGACGCTCACGGCACCTGGGTTGCCGGGTCGCTGGTGCCGGAGGCCACCGAGGAGCAGGTGCAGCTGCTGCGCAGGTCGCCGCTGTCGGGGGACTGGCGCTGGATCGGCGGGGCGCGGCAGCTCGTCGCGGCCTTGTGCGTGAACGTCGGCGGGTTCCCGGTGGTGCGGGGCCGCTCGTCGGGCGGGCGGGCGTACGCGATGGTCGCTTCGGGCTGGGCGGGCTGGAAGTCGTCCGACACGGAAGGCCGGCGGCCGGATGCGCCGCTGTCGCCGGCCGCCTTCGAGGCGGCGGTGCGGCGGGCGGTGGCCGCCGGGTTCGCCGCCGAGCGACAGCGTGCCGTGAACGCGGCGGCGGCCGAGCGGATTGCCGCGTCGATCGGCCGGGACCGCAGGACGCTGGTGGCGGCGCTGTCCGCCGAGGTGCATGGGGAGTAGGGGAGGAAGCAGTGGGCTGCAACTGCGGCGCGCGGCGCCGGGGCGCGACCGTGTGGGTGCTGTCCTACGGGGACGGCCGGCAAGGTGGCGAGTACGGGTCGAAGACGGACGCGGAGATCGCCGACGTGCGCAAGGGCGGCGGCGGCACGGTCCGCCAGGTGCAGAAGTAGGCGACGAGACGGGCAGGCTCTGTTGATCGAGTAGTCGGAATTCTCTGATCAACGCCGTCAGCGTGACGCTCTGTCACGGGCCGAGACCTGAGCCGCCCGTGCCGAGCATCCGCATCTACCGAATTTAGGATGCGCCATGGCTGTCAATGCCGGCCTACAGTCGGCACATGCCCGATCTCCCTCGGGATCGTGCCGACAAAGCACCGCGACGGCTTCTGGCTGCGGCGGTCGT
Organism: Micromonospora sp. NPDC023737; assembly: GCF_040639715.1. Taxonomy (NCBI): domain Bacteria; kingdom Bacillati; phylum Actinomycetota; class Actinomycetes; order Micromonosporales; family Micromonosporaceae; genus Micromonospora; species Micromonospora sp. NPDC023737. The sequence continues at coordinate 67,206 of NZ_JBFAAL010000021.1, read as the reverse complement.
ACTCCTTGTTGGCGCCGTGGCGCTGTGCTGCGTTGGCGCGTCCTTGATTGTGGATAACTACGACGGCGTGTTGAGCTGGCTCAATCCGCTAGCCGCCGGTAGCTGCTGTGGTGCCGTCGCGCTCGTCACGGCTGCTGCACTTGCCTGGTCCGCATCGCGCCGGACCACGAAACGAGGTCGTGAGCCATAACGAGGACAACGGTGGCCCGCAGGCGCACACATCTGCCGCTGAGAGGGCTTGCTGGCTGGCGCCCCCGACCCGTAGCTGCCGATGCCACTCCGGCCTTGCGAAGTCGTGTACGACTCCCTACGCTGTAGGGAGTCGTACACGATACCGTATGGATGGGGTGAGGGAAGAAATGACAAGTCCCGTGCGAACCGCCTTGGTCCAGGCCATCGCCGACACGGAAGCCCTGTTGGGCAGGCTGAAAGGAACGCTCGCAACAATCGATGGCGAGGCGACCCTCGACTTGGGGCGACAGGGAGTATGGACCAAGGGCGAAGTAGCGGCACTGTGGGAGAGGTCAAAGCATCTTCCGGGCGTCAAAGCCTTATTTGAGATCACCGCGAGCCGGGTTGGCGAGCGGGTGACGTTCAGCGACCTCATCGCTTACTCCGGCCTCGACAGCAGGCAGCAGTCCAACGAGCACGCTCGGATGAGTCGTATTGCTGCTGAACTCTTTGGTGCCAAGCGCTGGCCGATTGAGAACTGGCAAGGCTCGGCCGGCGAGATGATCTACCGCATGAGGGGCGAAGTCGCGGCCTGGTGGCGAGAGATCGCACACTAGCTACTGCAGCGGCTACACGGCTCGCCGAGACGCCAAACGGCCAACCGGCGTCCACACCGGTATCCGGATCTGCCGCAATCCGCCCGTTGCCTAGCTGGCCGTTTCCATTGCGTATGGATTTACGTGGTTTGCCCTGACCCCTGGCCGAGCGTGCCCAGCCAGGCTGCGACCTGGTCGAACGTGATCAGCCCGTCTCGCATGTCGTGATAGGCCTGGATGATGGGCCCTGGATCGATGCCGGCGGCGCGCGCCTCCTCGAGTAGAGGGGCAAGGTCGATCTGGCTCCGCAGGACCCGGGCGGCGGACGCTGAGTTCCGGATCAGCAGATAGGCGGCAGCCTCTTGTCGTCCGAGCTGGAGGAGAAGAAGCGCGCTACCTAGGCCGCCAATGCCGATGGCGCCGGCAGCGGTGACGTAGAGGATTGCTTTGGACATGGCGGGCCTCTCGGGTCTGCGATAGAAGAATAGAAGATCGTGTTGTGAGAGTCTGGCACGGGCGCTGCGTAGAGCGCAAGACGATCCTGTATTCTTCTCTTGTGAGTGACGACGAACACGCCGAGTACGAGGGCCCGTTGCTGGTTACCGCGGGTACTCCCGGCAACCGCCGCTTCGGCGCTTTGCTGAAGTCCATGCGCGAACGCAGCGGCCTCAGCCCGCAGGAACTCGCCGACCGGGCAGACGTGCACGTGTCGTTCGTCCGCGGGATCGAGCGTGGCGCCCAGGCGCCGTCAGTGGCGACGGCTCGCTCGCTGCTCGCCTGCTTGGGGGAGCAGCATCGAATCCAGTGGAGGGACAGCGGTACTTACGACCTGCTGATCTATGACTCCGAGACCGAGCGTGACGTCGCCTTCGATTTCAAGGCAAAGATGAAAGGCCAGAACCGGCGCACCGATGTCGACCGGGAGGCAGCCTTTGAGGCAGCAGCGGTGGAGGCTATCGGAAGGTGGTCACCGAGCGATCGGGCGGCCTTTCTTGACGCCATATCGCCGAGCCTCAAGGCGGTCGCGCTGATGACTACGACCTTCTCGGCCAACGCGAGCGAGATGCTGCGACGGGTCGCGCTGACGCAGGTTGCCGAGACCGGCGAGCCTCGTACGGATGCCGGCGCGCACGACGGCGACGAGCAACCCGGGTCGTTCGCATCTGCTGACGACACCAGCTTCGGCAGGGTGGTACGTCTTCTCGCTTCAGCTGACGACGAGCTGCTGGGGCGGGTCGAGAGCATGCTGCGCGACGAGCTCGGGCATCCGGGCACCTAGGTTCTGTCTCCGCAGATCGCGTGCGTCAATCGCTGGGCTTCGGTGCCGCAAGGCAGAATCTAGCTGGGCGCTCTGCCGGCGAATAGCGCTTACCGGGCAGGGCGACGCGGATCGGGGCCCCCGGGGGCCCCGGCAGTCGCCGGCCGTCCTCAGGTACTGGTCCCTCACCATCGTGCAACCCGAGCTGCCTTGATCGGAACCAGCTCGCCGCTGCGTTAGGCTGTGCCGGTACTGCCGATGCTGGCTGCGGGCCGGTCGGGGATGAGATCCCTACCGTGCTGAGGAGCCGACGGTGGACTTTCAGATCCCTTCGAGCCTGGATGGGCTCGACCTGGATGCGCTGACCGAGCTGGAGAACCAGGCCGTCGCGGCGTTCGATGCTCTCCGCGACACGGCCCTGGACGCCGACGGCCTCGCCCGGCTGCGCGAGCTCGCCGGCTTCGTTCAGTCCGTGCGTACCGAGCAGGCGCGGATCGAGCAGGCGGCCGAGCAGGTCGCCTCCGAGCTGGACGACCTGACCGCGACGGTGCACGGCGCTCCGGAGGGCGGCGATGGCGACGGTGACGAGGGCGACGGCGGCGAAGCCGAGGAGGAGCCGGCCGAGGAAGAGCCGGCGGAGGAGCGACCGGCGGAGCAGCCGGAGCAGCCGGCGCAGCAGCAGCCCACGCCGGTCGTCGCGTCGCTGGCCCGCCGGGCTGCCCGCCGTCAGCCGAAGCCGAAGGTGACCAGCGCCGGTAAGTCGGCGGTCATCAAGGCGGCGGCGGACGTGCCGAATGTGCCGCACGGGCAGGTGTTCTCCTCGGTGTCGGAGGTCGCGTCGGCGTTCGACGACAAGTTCGCCGGCTTCCCGCGCGGGGTGGGCGTCCGCGACCCGCATCAAGCAGAACGTGGCCCGGGTGGAGCTGCCCGTCGACCAGGCGCTCGTCGCCGGCGGCCGGGGCCTGACCGACATGGAGCTGGTGGAGCTGGCCGCGTCGGAGTCGCGCCTGTCGGGCGGCAACCTTGTCGCGGCCGGCGGCTGGGGTGCCCCGTCGGAGACGCTGTGGGAGCTGTGCGAGGGCTTGGAGACGACCGAGGGGCTGCTGGACCTTCCGGGCATCACGATCCCGCGGGGCGGCGGTATCAAGGTGCCGGCCAACCTCGACTTCCGGGACCTGTATTCGGGGATCGGCTTCGTGCAGACCGAGGCTGACAGCACTGCGGGCGTGAACAAGTCCTCGTACCGGGTGCCGACGGTGAACTGGGCCGAGACGCGCCTCGAGGTGGACGGGGTGCAGATCGAGCAGGACATCGTGCAGAACGCGGTGTGGCCGGAGCTGACCCGGGACGTGGTGTGGCGGGCGCTGACCGCCCACGAGCACAAGATCAACGCCCGGCTGATTCAGCGGATGGCCGCGGCCCCGGGGCAGTCGACGCAGTTCGCGCTGACCCTCGGTGGCGACGTCGACGGCGACGAGACCACCACTGCCCTGCTCGGCGCGATCTCCCTCGCGGCGACGGACTACCGGTACCGGTACCGGCTGAGCCGCCGGCAACTGCTGGAGTGCGTGGCGCCGCTGTGGCTGATCGACTGGATCCGGGCGGACATGAGCCGCCGGGCCGGCGTGAACTACCTTGACGTGACCGACGAGCAGATCACGGCGTGGTTCACCCGTCGGCACCTGCGGCCGCAGTTCGTCTACGACTGGCAGGACGGGTACACCGACGCGGGCGGCAACGGCTTCGGCGGCAGCGCCGCCCCGGGCCAGTGGCCGGACACCGCGGACCTGCTGATCTACGCGTCGGGCACGTGGGTCAAGGGCTCCAAGCCGATCATCGACCTGTCGGCGGTCTACGACAGCACGAAGCTGAAGGACAACGAGTACATCGCGCTGTTCACCGAGCAGGCGACGCTGCTGGTGAAGCGGTGCTTCGTGTCCTACAAGGTGACCGTGCCGCTGTGCCCGACGGGCGTCACCGGCAGCACCGTGGCGTTCGACTGCTCGGCGGTCTGAGCTACCCGTTTGACGGGGCCGCGCCCGCGCCCGGCGCGGCCCCCAGCCGGTGAGGAGATGACGGGTGACGCACCCCCTGGTGTATGTGGACCCCCGGCGACGACGCCGTACCGCTTCGGGCTGTTCGCGGCAGCGGGCCGTGGTCGACCCCGCCGACCAGCGCGAGTTCCATGCCGGCGTGGAGTGGGAGCCGCCGTGCGTCGACGCGCCCGCGCCGACGAGCGCGGCGGCGGCCTCGGACCCGGCCCGCGCGCCGATGGCGCTGCCGGACGGCGTGCCGTCGGTGAAGTCGGCGGTGATCCGGCTGTACGCCGGCCTGACCGGCCGGTCGGTGGCCCGGCCGGATCTGATCGAGCGAGCGCGGCGGGCGATGGGCCAGGTCGAGCAGCACTCGCTGGAGCACTACGTGCGGACCGGCGAGGCCGGCACGGAGGAGTTCCTGGCGGCGGCCGACACGGAGGTGCTGGTCGGCTCGGACGTGGCGTTGGTGCCGCTGGAGGAGGGCGTCGGCCGGTTGGAGGCGCACATCGCCGACCGGGCCGGGGTGTTCGGCGCGTTGCGGACTCCACGGTGGACGGCCGGGTGGTTCGTTGGCAAGGGCCTGACGCGGATCGAGGGTCCGCGCATGGTCGCGCCGCTGGGCGACCCGATCGTGTTCGCGCAGACGAGCGGCGCCGGCTCGGGTGGCGCCGCGCCGGGCGACGACGAGGCGTGGCTGTACGCGACGGGGCCGGTGATGGTGCGGCGGTCGGCGGTGTTCCTGCCGAAGCTGCCAGAGGCCCTGGACCGCAAGGACAACGAGGTGTTCGTCGTCGCGGAGCGGTTCTACACGGTCGGGTGGAGCTGCGCGGTGGTGGCGGCGAAGGTGAACCTGCCGGGCGTGCCGGCGTAGGCGGGTGACATGGCGCTGATCTACCCGAAGGACCGCGGGGACGCGCAGGTCCTCGCGGAGCAGCTGCTGGAGGCGGGCGGCGAGGAGCGCCGCTTCGACGTGCAGACGACGACGGACGGCCCGGTGGGTCTGGCGTTCGACGTGCCCGACGACCTGGCGGAGAAGGTGCTGAGTTCCGGCGACGGCCGGCAGCGTGTGGAGGCTCCCGCGGCGTGGTGCACGAGGGGCTGATCTGGACGGCGGGGGAGCCCGGCGGCGAGGAAGACTTCGGGCCGCTGTACGACTTCGGGACGCCGGACTACGGGTGCGTCGAGATCCAGTACCGCGAGGGTGACCGCTGGGTTCGCTGTCGTGGTGATCCGTGTACTGTCGATCAGTCCGGTCGCAGTGGTTGAACGTAACCGGCTTCATCTTAGAGATTCGTTCGGATCGTGGGGCCGGTCAGGGGAGCCGTTGGGGGACAGCGCAATCTGACCGGCTCCGTAACGAGCAGAGAGCCCGGCACTCATGTCAGGGGTGGCGGGCTCTTGCGCGCGGGGTTGCACAATCGGGGTAGGGGAGTACCGTGTCCGGACCGCGACAGTTGCGCGTTGGTAACTCCAACGCACCTGCACGTAGCACGGTGCTATGCGGCACTGCTAGCTTATAGGCTGGCCGAGTTCAGGCTGGCCGTTCGCGTGGGGGTCAGACAGTGCGGTGCTACGGGTACGACGAGACGGGCAGGCAGATCATCGGCGCCGAGGCGACGGTGATTCGTGAGGTCGTGAAGCGCGTCCTCAAAGGGAGCAGTATGCGGTCCGTCGTCGCGGACTTGCGGGCGCGGGAGGTCATGACGTCCGCCGGGCGGCCCTGGACCCAGCAGTCGCTGTCGCGGCTGCTGCGCAACCCGCGGCTGGCGGGCCTGAAGACGTACCACGGCGAGGTTGTCGGCGACGCGCCGTGGCCGGCGATCATCGACCGGGACACGCACCAGCAGCTGCTGGAGCTGCTCGACGCCCCGGAGCGCAAGCAGCCGCGCGCGACGAACCAGCGGAAGTACCTGCTGTCCGGCGGGTTCCTGGTGTGCGGGTATCCGCTGCCCGACGAGGCCGGGACCGGCACGCACATCGATGGGAAGCCGCTGTACACGCAGCCGAGCAACAGCGGCAAGCGCGGGTACGTGTGCCGGGCCGGCAGCCCCAGCTACGGGTGCGGGCGCATCCGGATCGCGGCGGAGAGCCTGGAGGAGGAAGTCGCCGCCCGGGCCCTGGCGCGGTTGGCGTCGTCGAAGATCCGGGCGCGTCTGGAGCGTGCGATCGGGTCGGCGAAGGACGGCGCGGCGACGATGGAGCAGGTGCTTCAGGCGATCGAGGACCGGCTGGCAGAGGCGGGGCAGGCGTTCGCGCGGCGGGAGATCAGCCTGGTCACGCTGACGGCAATCGAAGCCGAGGCGAAGCGCGAGCAGAAGCAGGTCCGCGAGCGCATCGCCCAGGCGGCGCGGTTGCAGGCGCTGCCGGCGACGACGCCAGAGGGCCTGTCCGAGTGGTACGTCGACGCCCCGCTGGAGCGGCGCCGCGAGCTGCTGGCTCTCGTCCTGGACCGGATCATCGTGAAGCCGGCGACCCGGGCCGGTGCCTCACAGCTCGACCTCGACCGGCTGGAGTTCGTTTGGAAGTAGTGGAGTGATACTGATCCACACCGGACTATCGGCGAGAAGGCGTTTCATGTAACCAGAATTCGGGAATCCTTTTCGACTGTGGACAGTTGATGCCCCCCGGCGATCTGCTCGCAGGCGGCGGCGTAGGGCACCGTGTGCTGCAACACCGAGTGCCACACCGCGTCCACCGGGAGGGTCGGCACGACACGGCCGATCGACCCGTCCGGCAACGGCATCCCGAAGTTCGGGTTGTCGACGTTGTCGGCGTGTGCCTTCGCGAACACGAGGAACTGCTCGACGGCCTGTTCGGCGTTAGCTGCGGGGTCGAGGTGGAGGGCCTCTCACCCTCGGCCGCAGGCGGCGCACGATCACTGATCCTCCGTGATTGATCGCCGGAACGGACCCCACGCGACGAAGCGCGCGAACAAATCGCGTGGGCTCGGTCCGTCGCTCGGGTTCAAGTGGTATATGTCGTGCATCGCCTCGTACATCAGGCCCGCAAGGTAGATCGCCAGGGTTGCCTCTTGACGCGCGAACTCGGCCTTCAGGTGTAGTCGCGCAGATGCGCAGGGCCAAGGGTGGCCGCATGCCCGGCAGGCCCAGACGGGGCGCAGCGGAGTGTGTGGCGGGCTGGTTAGCGTGCGATGCCGTGGCCGGTCAGGATGTGGGCCGAGGCGCGGCGTGGGAAGTAGCTCTGAGGTCACCAGCGGCCCCCGTTCGCGCGGTACTGCTGAGCCGGCGTCAGGTTGCCGGCGCGGCCGGGCTGAAGGGTCGGGAAGACGGTCGTCTGCTGGCGCATCCACGCCGGCATGTTGGCTCCGCGCACTCGGCGAGGCAGCTTCGGCTTCTCCGCCCGCCGACAACGGAAGAACTGAATACGCACATTGACCTCCTCCTCGTTGGGAAGGGGTCGTCGCGAGATGTAATTCTGGATACTCATCAGACCCCCTCAAATATTCGAGTCCTGGCTAATCTCACGACTTCGCAGCTGACTGGTCAGCGAGGGCGACTGCTCTTTCCCGAACCGCCGCTAATGATTCCGCCCGGCATGCGGGCGGGTACCTCGGCAATGAGAATTGCGTACCGCGCCGGATGAGTCGATGGCATCGATGCGGACATACGATGTTGTCCGCATGCAACTGTCGACGTGGCGTTCGACCACGTACGGTCAGGCCTGTCCGGCTGCGGCAGCGACGGGCGAACGGCACTCAGGAGTACCGATGGCTCAAACACCACGACGACTGACCCCGCATCGATCGGCGCTGCATGGGTTCGGCGCGGCGCTGCGACAGTGGCGTGTGTGCCGCGGGCTATCCCAGCGTGCTCTAGGCGGCCTGGTGCACGTCAGCGCGGATCTCATCGGCAAGGTGGAGAAGGCCGAACGTTGGCCGTCCGCGCGACTCGTTGAGTCGTGTGAGGCTGCGCTGCAGACGGGTGGTGAGCTGGTCCGATTCCTGTCAGTCCTCGAACGTGAGCGTCGACTGACCGGCGTCGGCTATAGCTGGGCCGAAAGTGCGGACGGCCAACTCCGGGCCGTCACGGATCATCCCGACGAGCCTGACCTGCTCCGCTCGTGGCACGAGCAGCTCGCCAATCTGGCCATTTCTGGAAACCGCACCGGATACGCCGGGATGGCGTCCACCGCCCATGCCAGGATCAACGCCGCAGCCGCTATCAGGCGGCGCCGCAGCTCAGCCGACCGCCGAGACGTGCTCATCGCGCAGGCACTGTGGGCCGAGTTCCTCAGCTGGATCGACGAGCAGAGCGACGCAGCCGAGGCGGACGCATGGTTGCGACGCGCTCAGCAGCACGCCGTCGAAGCCAACGCGCCAACGCTAACGAGCTACGTCCTGATGAGGCAGAGCCAACGCGCCCTCGAGCGCTTTGACCCGGGTAATGCCGCTGCACTGGCGCAGCGGGCGCTGGAGGAGGATCTGTTACCAGGCCGTATCCGCACTCTGCTGCTGGTCCGCCAGGCCCAGGCTTACGCGATGGGAGGTGACCAGGACGCCTTTGCAGCCAGCATCGACAAGGCACACAGGGTCGCTGGCAGCGCCGACTGGGACTCGGAACTACCGATCGATGTTGGCGGCCACTGCGACCCGATGTGCGTGACTGCCCACGAAGCGCAATGCCGCCTGCTCCTCGGCCAACCGGCGGCTGCAGTCGATCTCTACGAGCAACTTCTGCGCCATTGGCCAGATCAGTGGCGCGTTGACGAGGCCCTTTGGCGATCGGCCCTGTCCACCGCCTACGTCAACAGTGGCGACGTCGAGCGCGCGGCGACCGAGGCCACCAGAGCCCTCGCCTTGGCCACTGACACCTCGTCCGCGCGGGCTCTGCGCTGGTTGAACCCGACAGCGGTAGCCCTTCGACAGCAGCCAGCCGTTCCCGCGGCCGCGGCCTTCGTGCTCGCCTATCGGCAGGCGACTCTCGAAGCGTGCAACCATTAGCCCGTGGATCTGATCACCACGGCGACGAGCACCGACGAGTCCGAGCGAGCGGCGTCCGTCGCGGTCCTCCCGGTCGGGAGTTTCGAACAGCACGGCGCCCACCTGCCGCTGCTGACGGACACCATCGTGGCATGCGCGATCGCGAAGGCGGTCGCCGAGTGCTACGGCCTCTTTCTGCTGCCGCCTGTGACGATCTCCTGCTCCCACGAGCACGCGGCGTGGCCTGGAACGGTCAGCATCAGCGCAACCACTCTGGCCGCTGTGGTCGTTGACATCGCTGAATCCCTGCGTGAATCCGGCATCGATCGGCTCGCTGTGATCAACGGACACGGCGGGAACTACGCGCTTGCCAACGTCGTTCAGGAAGCCAACGTCGCCGGCCCGAGGATGACTCTGTTCCCCGCTCGGGCCGACTGGGATGACGCTCGAGTTGTCGCCGGCCTACACAGCACAGCCCACCAGGACATGCACGCTGGTGAGCTCGAGGTTTCGCTGCTTCTGCACGTCGCGCCCGAGGTGGTGCGTGATGGCTTCCAGCATGCTGACCACCTAGCGGACGATCGACGTCACCTCCTCACGCGGGGCATGAGTGGCTACACCACCAGCGGCGTCATCGGTCTGCCGTCCCACGCCACCGCAGCCAAGGGCAAAGCCATACTCGAAGACCTTGTTCGCTCCTTCGCCGACCATCACGGCCTCCTGCCGAGACCCAAGGCATGATCAGTAACGATGCTGAACGAGAGCTGTTGTCCGCATCGACGATGCCCCGGGAGAGCGATCGGGCGGAGGCAGTTCGCAAGGTGATCCGGGGGGGGGGGGGGCAGGGACGAGGTGCTCGGACGTAGAGTCGGCCACGTCTAGGCGCTCACGCCGGCCCGGAAGACCGCAGCCTGCCGGTGGCCGCGCCGGTGTCCCGGCGCCCGGTTGACGAGCCCGCCGTCGTCCGGCCCGCGTGGAAGTTGTTCGAGGAGGACCCGTGATGAGGCTGGGCGACAGGATCGCTGAAGTGTCGTTGGACGACGCCGTTCGCGCCTCCGTTAGCCATGACCAGCTGCGTACCGGTGACGACGGCCTGTACTGGCTGGAGACTCGCCCCGACGCTGGCGGGGGTACGACGGTGACGCGTTGGCGGCCCGGCGAGGGCAAGCGTGATGTCAGTCCGGCGGGCTTCGATGTCGCCAGTGGCGTTCACGCGTACGGGGGCGGGTCGTTCGCTGTCGCCGAGGGGACGTTGTGGTGCGTCGGCGGAGATGGCCTCTACCGGAGCTGTCGTCACGGCGATGAACGTGAATTGGTTAGCCGTGGATGCTTCGGTGACCTGACGGTCGGCGACGGCGAGTTGCTGGCTGTGCGGGAGTCGGGGCAGGGTGACGAACTCGTCGCGGTGTCGTTCACCGGTGCTCCGCAGATGCGGACTCTTGTCTCGTCCCGGGGGTTTCTTGGTGCGCCTCGGCCGGGTCCGGGTTGGTTGGCTTGGACCGCGTGGAGCGAGCGGGACATGCCCTGGGACGCGTGTGAGGTGTGGGTGGCGTCCTACTCGCCGCGTGGTTCGGTCGAGAGCGCCGTGAGATTGGCCGGCGGTCCGGATGAATCGGCGGTTGAGCCGCGGTGGGGACCCGACGGGACGTTGTACTTCGTGTCGGACCGCAGTGGCTGGTGGAACCTCTACCGGTGGGACGGCCACCGGGTGGAGGCGGTAGCACCGATGGCGGGTGAGTGCGCCGCGGAGCCATGGGAGCTGGGTTACGCGTCGTATGGCTTCCTCGACGACGGTCGGATCGTCGTGGCGGTGCAGGAGGGGCCGCGACACCGCCTCGTCGTCGTCGAGGCCGACGGCACTGTCCGCCCGGTCGACCTGCCGTACACGTCGATCAAGCCGTGCCTCGCCCTCCAAGGGACGACGGTGGCGTTGATCGGATCGTCACCGACCGTAGCCCCTCAGGTCGCTCTCGTGGACCTGGCTGACGCTGACCCCCAGGTGGAGGTGCTTGCCAGGTCGGAGCACGCCGCACTCGCCGGGGCGTGCGTTTCGACGCCGACGGAGCTGCGCGTTCGAGTGGCCAGTGGTCGGGAGGTGCTTGCCCTGGTGTATCCGCCGACGGGCTCGGCGGCGGACTGGCAGGCACCGGTGATCGTCCGGGCGCATCCTGGGCCGACCGCCTCCTGCCTGCTGCGCCTGAATTGGCAGGCGCAGTTCTTCACCAGTCGCGGGTTCGCCGTCGTTGATGTCGACTACCTGGGTAGCACCGGGTACGGCCGGGCTTTCCGGGAATCGCTGTACGGCCGGTGGGGCCTGGACGACGTCGATGACTGTGCGGCGGTGGCGGTGCACTTGCTGTCGACGGGGCGGGCGGTGCCGGGGCAGCTGTTCATCCGTGGTGCCAGCGCCGGGGGCTACACCGCGTTGCACGCGGTGGCACAGGAAGGCCCGTTCGCCGCTGCCACCGCCGTGTCGGCGATCGTCGATCCTAATAGGTGGGCGCAGACGGTGCCCCGGTTCCAGCGGGCGCACGCGACGCGGCTGCGCGGGGGCGCCGGCCCCGTCCGTGCCGCCGAAATCCAACGGCCGGTGCTGCTCATTCACGGCACCGCCGATGAGGTGGCCGTAGTCGAGGGTGTATGCGAACTCGCCGACGAGTTGACGTCTCTCGGCATGGCACCCGAGGTGTTGCTCCTTGCTGGTGTCGGTCACTATGTGGCGTCGTCCCGGCGAGCAGACGCGGCGCTGGAGGCGGAGCTCGCTCACTACCGCTCCGTGATGACGGGTGCGGCCAACGATAAACGGGGGTTACACAGCGGCCAGCGGTAGTCGGTGACGCACGTACTCGCCGAACTCGCGGACCTCCGGCTCACACCGGTAGGGCTCAAGGTCGGCCTGTACCTCGACGATGCGCTGCAGGCAGCGGTGTGAGGTGGTTCGTGCCGCGTAGTCGACTGCCTCGCGTGCGGTGGCGCAGGCTTCGTCGATGCGCCCGGCGGCGACCAGCGACGAAGCTAGGAGCGCGGTGTCGATGGCGAGTCGCCGGACGTGAGTGGGGCTCAAGGCGGTGAGAGCGTCGCCCAGGTGCCGTTGGGTCTGCTGCGGTCGGCCCAGGTCATGGAAGCAGTGGGCGATCTCGTCGGCGAAGTACGCCGCGTCGAAGTACCGGATCCACGCCGGCTCGTCCTCGGGCTTGCTGCGGGCCAGTTGCCTCTCCGCGATGTCGAGGTGGAGCAGGCAGTCGCCCTCGCATCCAAGGCGGGCGTGCGTGCGCGCCACTACCGCGTGCAGCGCGGCTGCCACTGCCGGCGTCGCCCGGGTCTCGCTTCCTCTCACCGCCGTCAGCGCCATCCTGCGTGCCGGCTCGGCGTGGCCGCAGTGCAGCGCGAGGTGGCCGATGTTCACGGCGAGCAGGTAGCTGCCGTACAGGCGGTCGTCGGCGGCTTCCGTCAGACGTAGAGCGCGAAGGTAGCGGCGCTGGGCGAGGCCATGAGCGCCCGTGTCGACCGCCTGATACCCGCAGAGCTCGAAGAATCCCGCCGCCAAGGTGTAGAGGTGCCGACCGATCGCCTCCGAGGCGGGCGGGCTGGCCAGTAGCCGGTTCAGTTCGCGTTCGACGTACCGCTGCACCTGAGCGTGGACTCGTCCGGCCCCGTGGGTGTGATCCAACTGGCGGAACTTCGCCAGGACGGTCTCAGCGGAGTCGAGATCCTCTTCGCAGACCTGATCAGGCGAACCGGCTCGGCCGGCCACGGACAGACGGGGTCCCGCTGGAGCGTTCAGCCAGTCCAGCGCGGCGCGGTCAAGAACGCCGGGCTGGAAGGGAACACGGACGACCATGTCCGCCACCCCGGACGTCTCCGACGCTCGGGCGGCCAGCAGGCTGCCGGCGTTGGTAGGACCGCTCGGGGAAGCTGTCCGCATACCCTCATTGGCGCGACTTCCCTCAAGAAGCGGCAGCAGGCGGATCAGCGCCCCTCCGGCCACCAACGCCGTGTCGCAGGATTCAACGAATTCCCGGGATGGGAAACGGTCCGCTGTCTCGACCCGACGCACCAGGTCAGCGCTGAACCGAATCATCGCGCCGAGTCGCGCCTGCGAGAGGTTGGCCCGCTCCCGCAGCCGACGCAGCTCGGCACCGAAGAAGTGGCGCTCAGACAGGGACGGCTGAAGCATCCGCGGGGTCTGGCCCATAGCACCGCCTCCTCTGGCTGTTCACACCACCATGGCGATGATCAGCATGGATATCGCGCACATAGGGTCACTCAGTGTTCAGCGCGGCGCAACCGAGAACACCGACATGCGTAGATGCAAGAGAAGCTCGTCGGTGGCGCACATGCGGACAACCGCTTCGTCCGCATGCTTGGCATTCACTCCACCGACTCGACGGGCGAGTGTGGAGACGGGCCTGGCTACTCGTCAGATCCGCCCCTGACTCGAACGAGCGAGGGAGGTTGCAGTGGAGCAGGAGACATTTCGCCGCCGTGATCTTGATACACGTCGGCCGTGTCCTCGGCCTACCACCGTACGAGCGGTTATGCGTATGGGCATCGCTGCATATGCCTGACCGTTACGCGGGCCAGCGGGACGCAACCTGCGACCGGCACCACATCGACTTCAGACTTCCAGGTGACTTGGCGAGTCCAGCGGCTTGACGCTCGGTTGAGCCCGAAAAGAGCGGAACGGTGGGCCATCCGATCGGGCGGCCCTGATGGAAGGGGAGAACACCCGAATGAGTGTCGACACGGCGAGCGGCGAGGACCTCCACGCCGCAATGGTCGATCAGCTCGTCGCTGATCACGCGGAGAAAGGGCTGATCCTGCGGCCCGAGGTGGAGGCGGCACTACGGTCCGTGCCACGCCATCTCTTCACACCGGATGCCGCGTTGACGGAGGCGTACCGGGCCGGCCAGGCCGTGGTGACCAAGCGGATCGGCGACGAGGCCGTCAGTTCGGTGTCGGCGCCGTGGCTCATCGCGGAGATGCTCGGTCAGGCCGCCGACGCCGTCGACGGCGGGTTGGCCGGCCGGCACGTCCTGGAAATCGGTTCCGGCGGATACAACGCCGCGCTGCTGCGCGAGCTGGTCGGCCCGTCGGGCTCGGTCACGACCGTTGACATCGATCGTGAGGTGACCGACCGGGCCACCGCCTGCCTCACCATGGCGGGTTACGACGACGTGGTCGTGGTGTGTGCGGACGCCGAGCAACCGGTCAACCCGGACCGTTCATACGACCTGATCATCGTCACGGTCGGCGCCTGGGACATCTCACCGGCCTGGACCGCGCAGCTCGCCGATAACGGAACGCTGGTCGTACCGCTGCGGACGTTCGGGATGACCCGCTCATGGGCGATGCGTCGGACGAGGGACCGGCTGGTCAGCCACAGCCAGCGGTTGTGCGGGTTCGTGTCGATGCAGGGCGCCGGGGCACATCAGGTGCGGTACGTCGACATCGCTGACGGGGTGCACCTGCGGCTGGACGAGGACCAGCAGGTCAATCGCCACGCCGTCGGTGAGCTGTTGGCGCAGCCGCAGACGCAGGCATGGGCCGGGGTGAGCCTGCCCCCTCGTACCGTCCTGGCTGACCTCGACCTGTGGCTGGCGACCCGCATCACCGATGCGGGACAGCAGTTCGTTGTTCTCACGGCTCAGCAAGAGGCCGTCGATGCGGGCGTCGTCGCCCCGGCGTGGCGCTTCGGCACACCGGCCGCCCTCAACAACGGCGCGATCTGCTACCGCTCGACGCTGCGCTGGAACGACGACGACATGTTTGACCTCGGCGCCTCTGCACATGGGCCCGACGCCGCGTCGGCGGCCGGTCGGATGGTCGGACAGATGCGCGCGTGGCTGGACGCGGGCAGCCCTTCACCGGTGCTGCACGTCCTGCCCGCTGGTACTCCCGACGGCGACCTGCCGGCCGGGACGGTGTTGGACAAGCGGCACAGCCGCTTCGTCCTCACCTTCACCCCCGCATAGAAGGGAACGCACGTGAACGACACCGACACCTCGGAGTTCGCCCTGGACGTCAGCCTGGTCGACGCCGGCCCCACCGCGGGCGGCTACGCCACCGCCACCGACGACGGGTGCGGCTCCGGCAACACCGGCTCCAACGCCTGCACCACGAAGTGCGACGGCGGCAACTGACCCATCCGTTCCTCTCACGATCGGGCCCGGCGCCGAGCGCGCCGGGCCCGCCGATTCGGTGGTGCATCATGGTTCCCGCAGCTGGTGCGGCGCTGATCAGAATCGCCGCCTACCCCAAGGGCCTCGTTCTGCCTCCCTGGCCCGACATGGCCCATGGTCATCCGGATCAGTGGCGCGAGTGGCTGGACAGGACGTGGACGCTGCCCGGGTTCGCGGCAGCCGTTACCGACGCGGCGCCGCAGCTGTCCAACCAGATCCAACGCACGCTGAGCGGGGAGCCGATGCCTCAGCAGCGACTGCGGCGCCTGGTGCAGTCAGCGGTCCGGTACCTCCTGCGCTGGACCACCCGTGCGACCCCGTTCGGCATGTTCGCCGGCGTGGCCCCGGTCCAGTTCGGCGCTCGCGCGGCGGTTCGCCTGGGCGAGGCTCATCGCGCGGTCTCCCGCCCCGACGGTCAGTTCATCGCCGAGCACACCGCGCGGGCCGAACATGACCTGGCCGCACTGCGCACCGTCGCCGTCGTGACTAACTCGTTGGGATACCGGCGCGGCGAAAGGTGGGTGCTGCCATGTGCCCAAGCCAGCGCCGATCGGCGGTGGGACGTCGAGGTCCGCCTGACCGGCCCGATCCGGGCGGCGATCCAGGCGGCGCGGTCCCCAGTCAGGTTCGCCGACCTCGCCGCGACGATCGCCGGAACCGCCAGCACCGCCGACGCCGAGCGGCTTCTGGCCGAACTGGTCCACACCGGGGTGCTGCTGTCGGCCCTCCGCCCACCCATGACCGCCACCGACCCGGCCTCCCACATCACCCGCCACTACGTCATTCCGGCGCCGGGCAGCCGGACCGCCGTCGATCTACGCGCTGACATCGCCGTGACCCTGCCACCGCCGGTACTGCAAGAGGCGGAACGGGCCTCGTCCACGCTCGTGGCGGTAGCGCCACCACCTTCCCCCGGATGGGCCGAGTACCACAACGCGTTCATCGAGCGATGGGGTCCAGGAGCGGCTGTTCCCATCCGTGAGGTGCTGAACGTGCTGGGCTTTCCGGCTGGCTACCGGGGATCCACTCGCCGCGCCCCAGCGCTGTTCACCGCCCGCGACCGGCTGCTCGGACAGCTCGCGCAGCAGGCCGCACTCGACGGCTGCGCCGAGGTGCTGCTCGACGATGCGCTGATCGACCGGCTGCGCGGGGATGACGACCGGCCGCCGATCCCGCACACCGAACTGCGGTTCACTCTCGCCGCCGACACTCCGCGCGATCTGGACCGCGGCGCGTTCACCCTGACCATGCTCAGCGGGTCCCGCCACGCCGGGGTGGCCGCGGCCCGGTTCCTGCATCTGCTCACCCCCGCCGAACTCGCCGGATTCCAGCAGGTCTACCGGCATCTGCCGACCGCCATGCCTGGCGCGGCCACGGTGCAGTTGTCCGGACCACCCCTTGACGCCCGCCTCACCGCAGTAGCCCGGACGCCCGAACTGCTGCCCGTCCTTCCTGTCGGCGAGCTTCAGCCGGCACCGCCGTACACGCTCGAGGACCTGGCGGTGACCGGCGACGGACGCCGGTTGTGGCTCGTATCGGCGGCCACCGGTCAGCCTGTCGAACCGCTGCTGTTCAACAGCGTGCTGCTGCCCACACTGCAGCAGCCGCTGATGCGGTTCCTGGCCGAGATCTGGACCGCGTGGACGACACCGTGCAGCCGGTTCGACTGGGGATACGCCAGCGGCCTGCCGTTCCTACCCCGCCTACGGCGCGGACGCACCATCGTGCACCCCGCCCGCTGGATCATCGACCACACCGCGCTTCCCGCTCAGGGCACCGGATGGCAGCAGTGGCGCGCCGCCTGGCAGCGACACCGCCACCAGCGGCACATCCCTCAGCAGGTCCTGGTCGGCGACGACGACATACGCATACGCCTTGACCTGGACAACCCCGCCCACCTGGCGGTTCTTCGCGACCACCTCGATCGGCATCCCCGCACCGTGGTCACTGAGGCTCCCCGGCCAGCGGGCTGGATCGACGAGCGCCCCGCCGAACTCCTGCTCACCCTCACCCATCCCGCGCCAGCCGCCCGACCAGCCCGACCAACCCGAACCGCCACCACTGTTCAGCACTGGCCTGGGCGGTCACGGTGGCTGGAGGCACATCTACACGGTCGGCTCGACGACATCCTGACCGACCTCGCCGGCCGCCCCGCCGACCACCTCCCAGCCGGCTGGTGGTTCCTGCGGTATGCCCACCCCGAGCCGCACCTGCGGCTGCGCATCCCGCTTCCGGGCACCGACTGGTTCGCCGACATCGCCCGCCATCTCGCCGGCTGGGTGCAGCACCTGCACGGTGAAGCCGTCGTACACGACTACAGCCTGCACCCGTACCGCCCGGAGACCCGCCACGGTGCCGCAGCGACCCTCGCCGCCGCCGAGCGGGTGTTCGCCGCCGACTCCCGTGCCGCCCTGCACCGGCTTAGTGGAGACCGCCAAGCCGCCACCGCCGCCGGGATGATCGCCCTCGCTAACAGCTTCACCGGCGACGGGCCGCGCTGGCTCGCCACCCACGTCGCCCACCGAACCGGTCCCCGCCTCGACCCCGCCCAGCTCGAACATGCCCGACGCCCAGTGCATGACGAGCGACTCGCGGCAGCGCTGGCCGCCTACCGGTCGTTGGTCGTCAGTGACGGGCTCGACCCCGACGCGGTGCTGGGTGACCTGCTGCACCTGCATCACGCCCGCATGATCGGCGTCGACCTGACCTCCGAACGGCACTGCCTGCGGCTGGCCCGAACCATCGCCCGCACCACCCTCGCCGGGCGTAAGCCGTGACCACGGGCCAGTCCCTCGCCGACGGCGAGGCCGGCATCGCCCTGCTGCACCTGGAAACCGGCAACTGGCCCGCAGCGTACGCGGCACTGCGCGACGCCACCGCCGATGGCGTCAGCATCGCCGACGGGGCCAGCCTCTTCTACGGCGCTCCCGCACTCGCCTTTGTCCTCGCCACCACCGACCATCCAGGGCTCGCCCAGGCACGAGCAGCCACCGCCGACGGCACCGCCACGGTGACCCGCCGACGACTCGACACTGCCCACCGCCGCATCGACCAACACCAGCAGCCGCACTACGCCGAGTACGACCTCATCCGCGGACTGACCGGACTCGGCGTCGTCCTGCGCCAGCTCGGCAATCACGACCTGCTCCGCCAAGTCCTGGACTACCTCATCCGGCTCACCGAACCGCAAGGCGAACTACCCGGCTGGTGGTGCTGGAACGGGCCCGAACGCCGCCAGCCACCGCCCGCCGGCGGTCACGCGAACTTCGGTATGGCGCACGGCATCACCGGTCCCTTGGCTCTGCTCGCCCTCACCCTTCGCGACGGCATCACCGTCGCCGGACAAACCACGGCGATCAAGCGCATCAGCCGATGGCTGGACGCCTGGCAGCAGCACACCGACCGCACGATCTGGTGGCCGCAAACCATCACCCTCACCGACCTACACCGCGGAACATCGGCCCAGCGAACCCCGCTGCGGCCGTCCTGGTGCTACGGCACCCCGGGCATCGCCCGCGCGCAGCAACTCGCCGCGCAGGCCCTGCACGACACCACTCGGCAGCGCCTCGCCGAGACCGCCTTCACCACCTGCATCACCGACCCCGCACAACTCCGACGGCTCACCGACCGAAGCCTGTGCCACGGCACCGCCGCACTGCTGGCCACCGCCCGCCGCATCGCCTCCGACGCCCTCACCCCCATACCCCTCGATCTCGTCAACGATCTACACCGGCACGCCACCCCCACCACCAACGAGCCCGAGGGACTCCTCGACGGAAAGGCAGGAGTCGACCTCGTCACCGCCACCACTACCGCCTGGGACGCCTGCCTCCTCCTCACCTGACGAAAGAGCCACCGTGGACCACACCCCCTGGCAACAAATCAACATCACCTTCCCCGACCCGACCGCCCGGCAGCGCGAGAAACAGGCCGTCGCCCACCTGCGCCGAGTGCTTCCCGCCGCCGAGACCGCCGGCCTGATCACCTCCTGGTGGTTCATCCGCAAAGGCGCCTGGCGCATCCGCTACCTCCCCACGAACAGCTCAGACAGCGGAGATCATGCCCGGCGACTGCTCACCGAAGGGGTTACCTGGGCCGGTGACATCTACGAACCCGAAACCCACGCGTTCGGCGGACACGACGCCATGACCACCGCTCACACGTTGTTCCACCACGACAGCCGGCACCTCCTCACCTACCTCCACGAGCACCCCACCACCCGGCGCGAACACTCGCTGATCTTGTGCACCGCCCTGATGCGCGCGGCAGGGCTGGACCTCAACGAGCAAGGCGACGTCTGGGCCCAAGTCGTCGAGCACCGCGCAGCACACCTCAACCAGTCACCCACAGCCGATGCCCCAAGGTGGGAGAGGTTCACCGGAGACGTTCGGAGCCTGCTGCTCGGCGCGCCTCGCACCCCCGGCGACTGGCACACCGCATTCGCACACGCCGGCGCAGCTCTACACCGCCAGCGGGAAAGGGGCACCCTCACCCGTGGCCTGCGGGCAGTAATCGCCTTACACGTGATCTTCCACTGGAACAGGCTCGGCCTACCCGCCACCACCCAGGCCACCCTCGCCCGAGCGGCCCAGGAAGCCATCTTCGGCCCGCCCGACACACACCTGCCAGACCCCGGGTAGACGCACCAGAGGAAAGGAGTGGAGGAAGGCACCGTGCCCGAGAAGGTGATCACCAACAAGGTTCTCTGCTACGTCGTGCGGGAAGGGCACTTGCTCGTCTTCCGACACACCGACTTCAGCTACGAGGAGGTAGGCATCCAGGTGCCCGGCGGCAGCGTCCACCCCGGTGAGGACCCGGCGGACGCGGCGCTGCGCGAGGCCCGCGAAGAGACCGGACTGACCGGCTTCACCGTCGTGCGCAAGCTGGGGGAGATTGAGTACGACATCAGCCCGCTCCGCCTCGAGATCCAGCGTCGCCACGTCTTCGAGTTGGCGCTGCACGGGCCGACGCCCGAGCGATGGGCGAGCCAGGAAGACCACGACGGCGAGCAGGAGCCCACTCAGTTCGAGTGCTTCTGGATACCGTTACGCACGGCGCACGTCCTGCAGTCCGGCCAGGGCGCCCTCGTGGGTCGGTTGTTCGGCTGACCGGAATCCCATCGGCAGCCAGAGGAACCGATCGGGAAGAGGAACTGCGCGAACTGGTCCAGCACAGCCCGTGCTGATGCGGGCGCTGGGCGTCGGTCGGGACTGCGCGGGACCGCAGGGAGCTGGTCTGACGGAGTCCGGCCCCTCGGCTCGATTGTTTCTTACCCATCCCGCGCAGGTGAGGGATCACCTTGCCGTGGCGCCTGCCTGCGCCCGCCAAGGTGCGGCCGGATCGGCGAGCGTGTCGAGGATGACCTGGCACCAGGTGTGCGCCGCTCCGACCGCGAGGTAACCGTGACGAGGACGCAGCCCTGTGCGGCGTGCGGCGTGGCCGGTGCCCCAGCCCTCGTTGCGCAGTTCACCGAGGCCGAGCGCGATGCCCGACAGCCCGCCGAGGATGCGCTTGACGGCCTGGCTGCCGTCCGGCCCCGGTGCGATGGTCTGCGGGTGAAGCCCGAGTTCGCGCTGCGCCCTGTCGATGAGCTGAGGCAGCTTAGCGGTCTTGCCGTCGAACGAGATGCCCAGCTCTTCGAGCACGGTCCTTGCGGTTGCCTCGACCAGTTCCTTCGCAGACCCGATGGCCTGGGCTGGGTCGCTCGGGAGTGCCCTGTTGATTCGCTCGAACGAGTCCAGGATCATCTCCGGGTCTCGCAGCGCGGTCAGCGCCCGTGGCATCGTCGCCGCAGCGGAGAGGGCGCTGTCTGACTTCGGGCTGATCCTGCCCTCAAGGTCGACGTCGAAGCCTTGCCGTTCCATAAACTTGCGGGTGCTCGCCAACGCTTCTGGTGGCATCGCGTCGATCAGCGTCTCGTACACACGCAGAACACGGTTCACGTGGGTGGGATCGGTCCAGTCCACGTTGTCCTCGAACTCACGCCAGAATCCTCGCCGCTCGCTGGTCTCGTCGTTCGGATCACCGGACGGCGTGAACCCTTGGTCCTCCCACATGCCCGCGATCAGCCAAAGGGTGCTGTAGCCGGCGCTGAGATCGCGAAAGTGGCGACGGACGGGTAGCGGCACGAGACTACGGATCGTCACGGTCGCCCAGAGTATCGAGGAACAGGCATCTCGGCGACCTGTTACGACGTGGATCAACGGCGCCAGACCGAGGGCCTCACTCGCGTCACCAGGATTCGTGCGACCTGGCTACGGACCGGTGATCTTCGATGATGTGCGCGGTGTGTGCTCTCCAGCGGATGCCAACCGGGGTGAACCGGTGCCAGTGTGGGTCACCGCGGCCGACCGCCGGTCGCAAACCGCGGTTCGTGTGCTCCGGAGGTGGTCCTGGGCTGGGAGAACGGGGGTCCGGGGAACGTGGGTGAACGTGGGCCACTCCCTGCCACCCCAGGTGAACCCCCAGGTCGCTAGACTAGGCGCTCGCGCCCTCGTAGCTCAGGGGATAGAGCGTCGGTTTCCTAACCCGACGGGGTCTGCTGCACCGATAGGTGACATCTGAGATGGCTTGCCCTGGTGGCGGGCTGGAAAGGATGTCGCTGTGCCCAAGCCCTACCCCCGAGAGTTCCGCGATGACGTCGTGCGTGTCGCTCGTGACCGCGAGCCAGGCGTGACGGTCGAGCGGATCGCCAAGGACTTCGGGGTGCACCCGATGACCTTGTTCAAGTGGCTGCGCCAGGCCGACGTCGACGCCGGCGCCGCGCCCGGCACGACCAGTGGCGAGTCGGCCGAGCTGCGCGAGGCGCGTAAGCGGATCAGGTTGTTGGAGCAGGAGAACGAGGTCCTGCGGCGGGCCGCGGCCTACTTGTCGCAGGCGAACCTGCCGGGAAAAGGCTCTACCCGCTCGTGAGCGAGCTGGCCGCCGACGGGATCCCCGTGGCGGTGACGTGCCGGGTATTGAACATCGCTCGTCAGCCTTACTACCGGTGGCTTGCTCACCCGGTCACCGACGCCGAACTGGCTGGAGCGTATCGGGCGGACGCGTTGTTCGACGCCCATCGCGACGACCCGGAGTTCGGCTACCGGTTCCTCGCCGACGAGGCCCGCGCTGCCGGCCAGCCGATGGTCGAGCGCACCGCCTGGAGAATCTGCTCCGGCATGGGCTGGTGGAGTGCGTTCAGCCGCAAGCGGCGGCGGGGTAAGGGCGGCAAGGTCGGTCCGCCGGTGCACGACGACCTCGTCCAGCGGGACTTCACCACCGACGGCCCGAACCGGTTGTGGCTGGCCGACATCACCGAACACCACACCGCCGAGGGCAAGCTGTATCTGTGCGCGATCAAGGACGTGTGGTCCAACCGGATCGTCGGCTACTCCATCGACTCACGCATGAAATCGAGGCTGGCCGTCAACGCCCTACACAACGCCGTAGCCCGCCGTGGTGACGTGGCCGGCTGCGTGCTGCACATCGACCGCGGGTCGCAATTTCGAAGCCGAAAATTCGTCCGAGCCCTCAACCAGCACCACATGACCGGGTCGATGGGCAGAGTCGGCGCCGCCGGCGACATTCTTCGGCCTGCTCCAGAACAACGTCCTCGACCGCCGAACCTGGACGACCCGGCAGCAGCTCAGGACCGCGATCGTGACCTGGATCGAGCGAACCTACCACCGCCGCCGACGCCAACGATCCCTGTCCCGGTTGACCCCTACCGAGTACGAGACCATCATGACCCCACCGGCCAGTCAGGCCGCGTGACTGAAACTGTCACCTATCGGTGCAGCAGACCCGAGTGCGAGAGTATCGACCACCTATCAGCGGCCGTCGAGGCCGCGTTCCAGCAACACCCGGACTACGAGATCATCACCAGCTTCCCTGGCATCGCAGCCCAGTCCGGCGCCCGGCTACTGGGAGAGATCGGCGACGACCCCACCCGCTTCGTCGATGCGCGATCGTTGAAGGCTTTCGCTGGCGCGGCTCCAGTGACGCGCGCTTCCGGCCGCAGCCTGGTCGTCTCCCAACGCCGGATCAAGAACGATCGACTTGCCGCGGTCGGCTTCACCTGGGGGCTCTCAGCGCTCAACCAGTCACCCGGCGCCCGAGCCCACTACGACCGACGCCGCACCGCCGGCGACGGTCACGCCGCCGCCTTCCGTCACCTGTTCAACCGCTTCCTCTGCTGCCTCCACCACTGCCTGACAACACGGCGGCACTACCGAGAAACAACAGCCTTCCCCACTTCAGTCCAAGCCACCATCGCTTGACAGCTACGCCTATCGGATGTCTTATCGGCGAAGGTCATCATGTCTGCCCTGGTCAGCGCCTCGATGATGCTGTGGGTCCGGGCTGCGGTCAGGTCATGGACCGAGCCGGGCAGGGCCGGCGAAGCCCAGACGAGGCGGCCGGCGGCATCGGCGATGACCTGCACGTTCACGCCGTGGCGCTTGTGTTTCCCGGAGTAGTACGGCTTCTGGTCGGCGACCCGGTCGATCGGAATCAGGGTGCCGTCCAGGATCGCATAGGCCAGTCGGCGGATCCGGTCCATGGCGGTGGCCAGGTCATCGGCGGCAGTCGCGAGCAGGGCTATGGCTTCCTGCACGTACCGCCATGCGGTGCTCACGCCGACCTTGAACCCGGCGGCCAGCCGGGTGTAGGTATCACCGTTGCGCAGGTGAGCCAGGGCGAGCAGTGCCTGCCGTCCCGCGTCGAGGCGCCGCCACCTGGATCGGCGCTGGTTGCGGTGGCTGCGAATGCGATCGGCCAGGTGGTTCAAGGTCCGGCTGGACAACGAGATCGTGGAGGGGTAGGACAGCACAGGCGAGGCTCCCGGTTGGGGCATCGGGTTTTGGTCGATTCGCTGTCTTACCTGGAGCCTCACCCTCATCGATCTGTGGCCCCCACCTACCAGCCTGACCTGCAAGATCAGGTTGGGAAGGGCTCGATGTGGGGCAGGTGGATCCCGTCCTCATCTGGGCCGGTCGACACGACTCCGGCCGAGCCGTTCCCGACGCAACGCTGATCGCCGCACGGATATGCCCAATGCCAAGATTCGCGTCAGCGATGACGCAGCCCACACGCCGTCTCCAGCCCGGCGCCTGCCTCGAGGACGTCCAGGACCAGTTCGGCCACGCCGACGCCCGCACCACCCGTCGCTATGACCACGGTGGCCAGCGACTCGACCGAGGCCCCGGCGTACACCCTCGCCGCTGACGACGGGCATTCCGCGGAATCAGCGAGGACGACGGCTGTCGACGAGCCGTTAGCTCGACCATGACCGGTTGCCTACGCGTCCGTGCCGGGATGGTGCAGCGAATGCCTGGTCGACCATTGTGGCCTGCGGGAATACGGGCTGAGAAAGTCTTGGTTGAGGTTAGGGGGTAGCCGTCGAGGCGGCACCTCACTTCTCGGTCGCCGCTAATCGAACAGCGGCTCCCCAGTCCTGATCTTCTTGCTGTGCTGGTCGGTGCGCTCGACAATCGTGCCCGAGGCATCACGAACCCAGATTTGCCCGTAGTTATCTCCGAAGAGCGCATAGATGTATCTGGGCGGATATCGGTCGCCTACGTAGAACAGAACCTGTTCCGATGGCGCCAGAACTTCCTTTTCAATGGAACTGATTCGGAACTTGCCGTCCGGGTTGCCTTCCGGGGCGGTCGTTAGCTCCCGATATTCTGGCGTTAGGGCGTGATGTCCAAGCTCCTCCTCCAGTTCGAGTCGGTCTACGGGGTCCACCTCAAAGCGGGCCACAACTTGTACCTTGTAGATCGGTAGCGCCGAGGTATTGACGACGTACGCCTCTACGCCATGCGCACCCTCAAGATTCATCCAGAAACCGACTGCAGACGCCTGCTGCCTTCTTGCGGCGATTTCAGTCCGCGCATCGCGGTCTGATTCCAGCCTGAACAGGCGATAGGCAACCGCACCGCCGATCGCGGCCAGGATGACGCCGGCCGTCGTCGCGCCAGCAGACACCCAGTTGGCAATCATCGACCATCTTGCGTAGGGGTCTTCGGCGACGTAGGCATGCATGTCCCACATGGGGAGACATGGTGGCAGTTCTCCGCAAGTACGAACAAGGCCAGTGGTCGGCCCACCAGAGGACGCTACCAGCGCGCTACCGGCCGCGTTACCAGACCGGCGGTAGCGTCGCCGGCGTGAACATGGACTGGGGCCGGCTGACACCGACGCTGTGCGCGGCGACTGGACCTGCCCCACCCACGGGCGGATCCGCCCGGACACGGGCGGGCCGATGCCGGCCTGCCCGCACTGCGGTGCCGTCGCCCACCAGGTCCGCGTCACCCGCGCGGGAGCCAGCGAGTTCGTCGCCCCCAACCCCGGCCACTGCTCCGGGCCCGGTTGGGCGCGGCTATCCGCCACATACCCCTCTGGCCAGCCTTGCCTTGCCGCCAGTTCACAAGATCGTCAGTCGACGGCCACCGCCGCCGGCCACATCTTCGACCATGGGCCAGGCTCGAGGCTCACTGCGTAGGAAGCACCGTGCTCGGCGATGGACGCCGCGGTGTCCGCTCGGCGCGAAGCGAACACCTCACCCAACCGAGCCTTCAGCGCCGGCCGGCCGGCTCGTTGCGTGTGCTTAGGGCCGTGGCAAGCGGGCCCTCCAGGGTCGCGCGATCGAGGTCTGCGCCGACCTCGTCTCCGACTACAGCGAGCGCCGCGACGATGCTGGGGTACGTCGGCAGGAGGGCCGCGATCCGTAGTCGCAACAGTCCGTCGACGTAGACTGACCCATTGGGCTCGAACATCTCGACCTTCTGCCCGTCAATGACGTCACGCACGATCACCATTCCGTCACCGCTTTTGGTGACCTGCAGCATTCGCGTGCCCTGTGACAGGCGCATGGTCGCTGGCCCCCGGTTCGCGATCGGAGCCCGGTCCTCGAAGCAGAAGACCCAGTTGTCGTACATTCCGAGCCGGAGCAACGCCCCGGGCCTGGTGATCGGATATGCCTGCTCGGCTTCAGCCAGCGTCATCACAGTCGGGGAGCTGGCACCCAGCGCTGCCGCGACTGCGGCCACTTCGCGGTCCCTTATAAAGGTGAGGCAGAAGCCGGCAAAGCGCTCCTGCCCCGCCCACATCCACTGTTCTACGTTCACCTCGAAAGGGTATAGGGCGTTTGCGCTTAGTCGACGAGGGTCAGCGTGTAGGGGTCCAGGTCGAGAACCCGCTGCTCCTGTGTGAACCGGCCAAGCGCGCCCCCGGCTCCCTCGTTCTCAGCCAGCGGGACATGACCGCGTACGCACTTCTCTGTCCCGGTGACCGGCTTGCTCGGGTTGGCTTCGTAGATCTGCCACTGTCCATCCTCAAGCAGCGGCACGATGTCCGCGCACAGCCCGCCGGGTGTACCGCCCTCGTAGGTCTTGGCGAACGGGTATTCGTCGCACGAGTCGTCGACCACGATCTCATCAGGGAGGGAGGTAAAAGTGGAGTCGCAAGTGCTGCGCCGGTTCGCGTTGGCAAGTGCGTCGTCGGCCAGCCGTCGCAGTGGCGTGGCACCGCCCCATCCATCAGGCAGCGTAACCTGGGCCCAGTAGTACGTGATTGCCGCCGCCCCGTACAGGCCCAGCGACACCTTGAAATCCGGACGGGCACCCGGGTAGACACAACCGGCGAAGTTCCCGACAGCGTTGTCGCATCGGATGTCGGTGACCCCGTCCCAGGAGGCGTTGGGCTGTCTGGGAGTGGCGTTAGGCACCGTGATGAACGCGTTGTACTTCGTGCGGGTGCTGTCTACAGCTCCCTTCGCGAGGGTCTCGCTGTAGTTGACCGTGCCGGAGACGGACTGCCCCTCGCTGAGCACCTTGGCCCCAGTCCACGGGGACGATTTCGTCGCGACGCAGCCGGACGTGCACGATGCCGCAAGGCTGACCGCAACCTGGGTAACCCGGTCTGTCGCGTCCGACAGCGTGACAGTTACCTGCTCTTCGAACGCCGACGAGGTCGCGTTGAGCGTGATGCTATGCACCATGCTCAGCGTGCCGGTCCCGATCGGCACGCCCTCGTCATTGAATAGTGTGCCGGTGACCGCCGTCTTGAGACATGACCCGAACCGTTCGTACCGCATCTCAACGGGTCCAGTGACCGCACAGGTGGATGCGTCGAGAACCGACATCTGACCACCGCTGCGGAATGCGGAAGGGTCCGTCCGTACGCAGAACTTAGTCGTTGCCGACGCTGGCGTGCATTCCTCCACCGAGGCAGCAGGTATCGGCATGGTGGCCGAGGTGGCGGGCCGGGTCGCTGTACTGCCGATGGTGCCCAGGAGTCTTCCGTGACTGTCGTCGGTTGCGGCCGAGGCGGCCGGCGCCCAGATGCCTGTGATCGCCACGACAGCGGCGCACACTGCCATGACATCGATACGTCGTTTCACCGGTGGAGTCCTTCCGCTGCTGACAAAAGGCGCGTAGGAGCCCGCGGATATAGATGCCGGAACCCCCGCCCAACATCAACATAGCATCGACGTTTCTCAAAGTTTGTGATGAAAATAACATTTAATGATCTCGAGTGGTTCGGGTTGAGTCCCGCTCCACGTGCCTCCTAGTTCTCAGGTTCGGGAAGCTGGGCGAGTACTTCTGTCGGCGCTGGCTCGACGGGCAGGGGTCGGGGTTCGGTGTGCTTGGTCGGGTTGAACGGGCCGTACTCGGCGTCGAGGTGCGGGACCAGGTGGTCGCGCCACTAGATACTCATGCCGGTCTGGGGGTCGCTGACCCGCAGCGTCTCCCAGGCTTGCCACAGGGGGTACGGGCGGGAGATCGCCTCGGGGTGGGCCCACCACCGGGGGTACCAGTTCAGCCCGGAGTCCAGCCCGGAGGTGAGGCGCTGCTCGACGGCGTGGGCGAGGTAGTCCCCGACGACGCCTCCACGTTGCGATACACCGGCTCCGTGCCGGCCTGCTCGCCGGCGGGAGGCTCGGGGTCGGGCGGTGCCGGGTCGCCGGCGAGCTGGCCGAGCAGCGCGCTGAGATTGGCGACGGCATCGGCTGCCGGATCGGTGGCAAGGTGCCGTCGTCGAGAGCTTCGATGTGGCCCTCTTCGCGGCCGACGGCGGCCAGGACCGCGACCGGCGCGACGGGCAGTCCGCCCGTTCCTGTGGTCTCGCTGAATCCGCTAGCCCGCCGCGAGCGACACGGCCAAGAAGAGCAGCTTGAGGACAGCACCGACGCTGGCCCGCCCCAAGCTGTGCCGGACGAGCCGGCGACGCGGCCCCGGTGGGCGGTAGCGAGGGCGGCAGAGGCGTAGCTGGTAATAACGGCCGCAGCGAAAATGGACGACGGCTATCAGGACGCTTCCCCAGCAGCCACAACGCCGAGGCCGGGTAACGGTGGCTTGATCTCAGCTACGGCGACGGACGTCACCTGTCGACGTGGGCCGGGAGATCCGCTCATGCCCGGGATCCGGGCGCCTGTTGGGGGCGCCCGGATCCCGGACACGACGCGGTTGGGTTATCCGCCTACAGGTGGGCGATCAGCGGCTGTACGTGCCGGTCGAGGTTGTACCCGTCGTCCCAGGGGAACCGGCCCTGTTGGTCGGGCCATACCATCTGCTGGAGGCGGACCTGGTCGCGGCCGTAGCGGGCGATCGCCATCCCGGGAAGCAGGTCGTCGGTGGGCGGCCCGTCGATGATGATCGCGTCGTAGCCGGCGATGAGGTCGCTGACGCGCTGGCCGTGGGTGAACCGTTCGGCCTTGTCGTAGACCCGAAGGGCCAAGTCGTTGAGCAGGCTGTGGGCGACCTCGGGCGGCAGGCCGGCGGTGATCAGTTCAGAGCCTTGGCGCGTGGGATGAGTTTTGGTACGCAGCTCAGCATGATCCTAAGAATGTCTGGGCTTATCTTAACCGCAAGCCTGCCGATAACCTTGAGATCACCTATATGGGATCGTACTCCATTAATTGGACGCTCGTAGAGGGCAAGCAGAGCGACGGTACTGCGCGTGTGAAGCTAGTATTGAGGAATAAGACCACCGTCAAATCTGGCACGCGCATACCAGTGGCAGGATACTTGCCGGGATACGATAAGTTCGTTGGGGAGCCAGTCCAGCGGCGGTATGAAGGGCGATTCCCGACACAGTCTCAGACTGTCACTCTCAATGTTCAGGTTAGGGTGGGCTCCTTGCCGCACCCCGGTCCAATATGCAGGAATGCTGTCTCGGGTGGCGGCGGCTGCTGAATGATCCAGTCGAGAAGCGGGAGTTTGACGCGATTGTTGAGAAAGCGATTCTATGTCATCAGCGCCTTTGGCTTGCTGATTCTTTGCTCTTGCTGGAGTCTAGGGGGGCATTTCATCCTCCCTCCTGTGAGCTCGAGTTCGTTGTGCGGGGCATGGCGAGCGTCGAATGGAAGTCTGATAAATATTTCTGGCAACGGCGAATTCGTGGCAGCGGATGTCCCTTTCGATGAATCGACTGTGTCGGGCCATGGAAGTTGGGAGTTTGGCCAAGGGGCGTCGATTGAGGGAATACTAACTCTGCGCTTCAGGGAGGCCCGCACCAGTTTAGAGGTTAGAACTCGACGGAATTGGGTCGGAGATCTCCGCCTGCTAGTAAGTGATTTTAGTGGGGGCGATGAGGAGCTGCAATATTTGAAGGAGGATGGCTGCTAATGCCCCGTCATTCGGCCTTGAACGGCTAATAGGGGTGGCGGATCTTGGAGCTGGTGGCGAATCCGGATTTCGGGTTTGGTGCGTTGGTTGCGCCAGTGGATGTAGTCGCCGGTGCCGGCGTTGGTGCTTATGCGGGGAGAAGTCGTCCAAGATCAGATGCAGCTTCTTGTCGGGCCAGCGGCGGCGCAGGGTCTTGAGGAGGCCAGGAACTCGCGCCAGCGTTTGCGGTCCCGGATGCGGTAGCGCAGGCGCCCGATAGTCAGGCCGAGGGCGGCGATCATGTGCCGGACGCCCTGATCGCGGGTGTAGGCGGCCCGCGGCCGGGCCGGTTGTCCCTGGGGTTGCGATGCACGGCCGCGGCGGGGTTGCAGGTTCAACGGGCCGAACTCGTCGACGCAGATCACCCGCCCGTCGGTGGGGTGATCGTAGAGGCCCAGGATCCGGTGCATCTTCGACGTGAAGTTGGGGTCGGTGCTGGCCTTCCATGTCTTGGTGGCCTGCGACGAAACGTCACGCTCATGCAGGATCCGCCGGATCGTCTCGACGCTGATCCTTCTGACGTAGCGGCGTCGATCAGGTAGTCGCGCAGTTTTGTCAGGGACCAGCAGGAGAACGGCCGGCCGAGGAAACGGGGGTCGCACCGGGCGATGACACAGATCCATTCATGGGTCTGCTCATCGATTCGTTTCGGTGCGTTCCCGCTCCATTTTGGGTCCAGTGCGTCGAACCCCCGCTCGTTAAACGCGTGGATCACGTCGCGGACGTAGTCCTCGCTGGTCTTGAGCAGGTGCGCTATGTCCGGCGCCGGCTGTGCCTGGGCGGACATCAGCACCACGATCGCTCGGCGCAGCTTCACCGGGGCCTTCGCCGTGCGGTGATCTTCTACAGCCGTTGGCCCTCGGCCATCGACACCTGCCGGGCGGAACTGTCAAAGCAGGGGTTTGATGGAGACCGGATTATCTGGTTTCCAGGGTTGCGGCGACTGGGTGGGTCATCGTGTGTAGGGCATCGTGGTCAGCGGGTGGGACGTGTTCGAGCTTGCCGTGCAGGCGGGAGTTGTTGTACCAGTCGATGTACTCGACGGTCGCGATTTCCAGGTCGTCCAGTCCCGCCAGGGTCCCTTGTTGTGGACGAGTTCGGCCTTGAACAGCGAGTTGAATGCCTCGGCCATCGCGTTGTCGTACGAGTCGCCGACCGAGCCGACTGACGCGACCGCGCCGGCCTGCCACACCTTCCGGGCGCCGTAGACGCCGTAGTTCACCTCGTGGACCTGCTCGATCATCTCGATCAACTCGCTGTCGCCGACCTGCCGGGCCGAGGCGGGGCGAGTCTTGGTGACGTAGTAGGTCGATGGTGCGATCTGTGCTGGCGTGCCGTGCAGCGCCTGCAGGACCGGCTGGAGACCGTACTCCTCCCGCTGGGAGTCAACGAACTCGACCTTCTTCACCACGGACGGTCCAGCTCCGCCGCGAAGAAAGACGCCGCGGACGTCAAAATCTGGTTTGCCCGCCGCAGCTCACGAACCTCCCGCTCCAACTTAGCGATCCTCGCCGTCTCCGACGACGTCGTCCCCGACGGTACCCCGCCGTCGGTCTCGGCCTGCTTCATCCACGTGCGCAGCGCCTCCGGATGCACACCGAGCTGCCCCGCGATCCGCCTGATCGCCCCAACGCTCGACGCCGGATCCCGCCTCGCCTCCGCCGCCAACCACGTCGCCCGCTCACGCAACTCGTCCGGATACTTCTGCAATAACAGTGAGCCATTTTCATCGTGACGGTGCAGGTCACGGGCGGTGCGGGAGGCCGGTGTCCATGTAGGACGAGGCTCCCGGTAAGACAGCAATCGACCAAGATCAGATGCCCCAACCGGGAGCCTCGCTGTGCTGTCTTACCCTGCCGCGATTCCGTTGTCCACCCGCAGCCTGAACCACCTCGCCGCCCTCATCCGAACCCGCCGCCAGCAGCGACGGTCCCGGTGGCGACGCCTCGACCCCAGCCGGCAAGCCCTGCTCGCCCTGGCCCACCTGCGCAACGGCGACACCCTAACCCGCCTGGCCGCCGGATTCGAGATCGGCGTCACGACGGCCTGGCGTTATGTCCACGAGGCCATCGACCTGCTCGCCGCGACCGCCGACAACCTGGCCACGGCCATGACCAGGATCCGTCTGCTCGCCTACGCAATCCTCGACGGCACCCTGATCCCGATCGACCGGGTCGCCAACCAGAAGCCGTACTACTCCGGAAAGCACAAGCGTCACGGAGTGAACGTGCAGGTCATCGCCGACGCGGCCGGGCGTCTCGTCTGGGCCTCGGCCGCGCTGCCCGGCTCGACGCACGACCTGACCGCCGCCCGCACCCACGGCATCATCGACGCCCTGACCAGCGCCGACGTGATGACCTTCGCAGACAAGGGCTATCAAGGCGCCCTCGGCAGCCTGCGCACCCCGTTCAAGCGGCGCCGCTTCCGGCCGAAGCTGTCACGCCGGCAGAAGGCCGTCAACCGGGCCCACGCGAAGATCCGCGCCCGCGGCGAACGCGCGATCGCCACACTCAAGACCTGGAAAATCCTGGTCAAGCTGCGCTGCTGCCCACGCCGAGCGACCGCGATCGTGCAGGCCATCCTCGTCCTGCACCACGTCGAAGCCGACCGCTACGCAGGATGAAAATGGCTCAGTGAATCCTCCGGGTGTTCGATGTCTCCATCAAACCGCGGCGGGACAACCGAGACTACCTGGGGAGTTGCCCCCTGGTCCTGGACACTTGAGCCTTGGATCGTGATGGTCCGGGGAGATCAGGAGTCCCTGACAGATGGTGAACAAGCACTACCCCGCGGAGTTCAAGGCCGACGCGGTCTCGTGTACCGGTCTCGGCCGGGGGCGACGATCGCGCAGATCGCTGACGATCTCGGGGTCAACCGGGAGACGTTGCGCAGTTGGGTCCGCGTCGATGATCAGCGCCGGGGCGCGGCGGCCGGGCCGGCGGCGCCGTCGGCCGGCTCGGTGGAGGACGAGAACGCCGCGTTGCGGCGCCGGGTCCGTGAGTTGGAGGAGGAGCGCGACATTCTGCGGAAGGCGGCCCGGTATTTCGCCGGGGAGACGCGCTGGTGAACCGCTTCCAGTTCGTCGCCGACCATCAGCAGCGCTACGGCGTGAAGCGGTTGTGTCAGATCATCGGGGTGTCCCGGTCGAGCTTCTACTACTGGCGGTCCACGGCGCCGGCCAGGGCGGCACGAGAGGCCACGGATGTCGCTCTCGTGGGCCGGATTCGGGCGGTGCACGCCGAGCACGACGGCACCTACGGGGCACCGCGGATCAATGCCGAGCTGCGCGATGCTGGCCTGGCGGTCAACCGTAAGCGGGTCGCGCGGGTGATGCGCCGTTTCGGCGTGCAAGGGCAGCGACTGCGTAGGCGAGTGCGTACGACGGTGCCGGACCCGGCCGCGGCGAAGGCCGCGGACCTGATCGGCCGTGACTTCACCGCCCCGGCCGTCAACCAGCGCTACGTCGGTGACATCACCTACCTGCCGGTCGGTGAGCGTGGCTTCCTCTATCTGGCCACCGTCCTGGACCTGCACTCCCGTCGCCTCGTGGGCTGGGCGATCGCCGATCACATGCGCACCGACCTGGTCATCGACGCCCTCCACGCGGCGCAGCGCACCCGGGGCAGCCTGCACGGGGCGATCATGCACACGGACCACGGAGCCCAATACACATCGAGGGCCTTCGCCGAGGCCTGTACCAGCGCGGGGGTCCGGCAGTCGATGATCGCGGTCGGTAGCTCCGCCGACAACGCCGCCGCCGAATCATTCAACGCCACCTTCAAACGCGAAACCCTCCAAGGCCGCCGCGCCTTCACCGACGAACGCGAAGCACGCCTGACCGCGTTCCGCTGGCTGCACCGCTACAACACCGTCCGACGCCACTCCCGGCTCCGACAGCAATCCCCGATCACCTATGAGAGGAACGCCCGGCCGACACCGGCTACGCTGGCCCCGGCCGCATAAACCCCGTGTCCAGGATCAGGGGTCAAGCCCCCTCGGGCCGACGCTTCGGCCTTGGGTGATGTGCGCGGTGTGTGCTCGCCAGCGGGTGCCACTCTGGGTCAACCGTTGTCAGTTGGGGTCAAACGAGGTAAAAGGATCATGGCTGGCGGCCCGATCGTGTGGTCCACGTGTGGTCATCGGCTGGACTGGTCGACCGGGTCGACGCAGGTCAACGCGGGTCACTCCCTGCCAACGCGGGTCAACGCGCAGGTCGTTAGACTGACGACTCGCGCCCTCGTAGCTCAGGGGATAGAGCAACGGTTTCCTAAGACGACGCTCTATCCGTACCCATAGCTTGATGACCTGCGGGTTTCTATTCTGCTTTCACATTAGTGGGTCGCACGCGCCCGTCGCTGTGCTCGCTTGCTGAAGATCAGCAGAACAGGTGTAAGACCTGGTCAGGCCCTGCTTCGGTCGGTTCGACGCGTCCTTGCGGGATCCGGTGAAGTTGCCGTGCCGCGTCAGTTTACGGTGCCGCGAGAGCGTGGGCCAGCAGCGCGATGAGTTTGGCTGCGCGTGCCGGGTGGTGATGGCTGACCCAGAGAACTCGTCCGATGAGGTATTGAGCGAAGTCGGGGTGGCCGGTCCGGTTCTGCGCGGCGAGGCCGGTGTGGGCAGCGTTGTGGAGGATGGCGCGGAGCTGGTCGTATTCGTCGCGGGGTGTGGCGGGGTGGTGGTTGACGACGAGTCCGGCGAGGAGTTGCCGGTCGGCCCGGCCACGGATGCGGGTCTTGGCCGGATGGACTCGGAACCCCTCCTGGCGGGCGATGTCGGTGACGGCGGCGATCAGGTCGTGGATGCGGCGTGGGGCGAGGTCGCCGGAGAAGGCGAGGTCGTCGGCGTACCGGCTGTAGGCGATGCCGAAGGCGTCGGCCAGGCCGGTGAGGCGTCGGTCGAGTCGGTAGGCGCACAAGTTGGCTAAAGCGGGTGAGGTCGTCGCGCCTTGAGGCAGGTGGCCGGTGCGCAGCGCTGCGAGCCGGGCCGCCCGGTGCGGCAGGTCGGTGGGTGCGCGGCGCAGGACGGGGTTCGGGGTGCGGGTGGTGCAGAGTCCGGTGAGGGTGTGGGCGACGGGTTCGGGGTAGCCGGCGGTGCGGAACAGTCCGTAGACGCGGGTGGCGGGGATGTGGGTAAAGAAGGCGAGCAGGTCGATCCGGACGACGACCGCCTGTGCGGTGTGGGCGGCGGCGAAGGTGTGCGCGGAGCGGCCGGGTACGAAGCCGTGGGCGGCGGGGTGGACCGGGATGGGGCCGAGGATCTCGGTGAGCAGCCGGCGTTGCAGGGCGCGCAGCCGGGACTTGGGCGCCTCGATCAGCCGGCCGTGATCGGTCCACCGGTAGTGGTATTGGTGCAGCCGGTGGGCGGTGGCGCGTCGGTTCATGGCGCGTCGGTCGGCGTACCAGTCGAGGTGTTCGATGCTCAGGTCGAGCATCGCGGCCAGGTCGCCGACGGTATCGACGACGGGGGTGTGCCAGGGTCGGCGGACCGTGCGGGTCGGTGTCACGGG
The DNA here is from genome assembly GCF_040639715.1 of Micromonospora sp. NPDC023737. NCBI lineage: Bacteria > Bacillati > Actinomycetota > Actinomycetes > Micromonosporales > Micromonosporaceae > Micromonospora > Micromonospora sp. NPDC023737. Next base: position 31,867 of record NZ_JBFAAL010000021.1, on the reverse strand, counting down.
CCGCGTACGGATGACGATCGGCCGCTGATGCTGGCGGGCGGCGGCGACTGCCGCGCGCAGCGGGTCAAGGGTGCTCAGGAACGTGGCCAGCTCGCGTGGCCGGTCGATGGGTGGGTGCGGGTAGGCGACGAGCACCGCGTCGGCGACCGGCCACAGCCAGCGGCGTCGAACCCCGAGGACGAGCCCACCCTGGTCGACGAGATCGGCGCGGCGCCAGCCGCCGCCGGCGAGGAACGCGTCGGCGAGCGCGGTGGCGAGGGCGTGAATGGTGGTCACGATCGGGCCGGTGGTGGCAGCGTGTCCCGACGATGCCCGGTCGTGCGGGTGCACAGGCTCGCGGAGCGTGCCGCCGCACCTGTGGTGTGGTGCCGAGGTGAGTATCGCGTCCCCGGGGTTGCCCCGGAGAGACCGTGACCGAACCCCGCACGGGGGAGCGGCCTGGTCAGCTCGGGACACGCTGCCATGGGAGCAGCGTAGGCAACGGAGACCGTCATCGGTATCCGCGATGCGTGTGGCGCGGCGCAGAGAACCGTTTCGCCGAGTGGTGCGTCCTAACCTTGCGTGATGGAAGTGGACGACGAGGAGCTGTTGCGCCTCGTCGGGAAGGGTGACCGCGGGGCGTTCGACGTGCTGTATGCGCGTAACGCGCCGTGGTTGGTGCTGCGTCTGCGCCGCAGGTGCCGGGATCCGGAGCTGGTCAGGGAGGTGGTGCAGGAGACGTTCCTGACGGTGTGGCGGGCCGCGGCCGGCTACCGCGGAGACGGTGCGGCGGTGGGCTGGCTGTGGTCGGTGGCCGCCGGTCGGCTGATCGACGCCCGGCGTCGCGCGTTGGCCCGTCCGCAGAGTGTGGGAGCACCGGGCGAGGACGTGTTGGCGTGGTCGCCGTCGGCGGAGGACGAGGTCTTGGCGAACGCGTACGACGCCGAGTTGGAGCGTGCGCTGCATCGGTTGGCTCCGGAGTTGCGGGCGGTGTTGCAGGCGACGGTGCTGGACGGCCTGACGGTGCGGGAGGCGGCCCTGTTGCTGGGTGTGCCGGAGGGCACGGTGAAGACCCGCGCGATGCGGGCGCGCCGCGAGTTGCGGGAGGCGCTGCCGTGACCGGATTTCACGTCGACGCTGGGGTGTTGACGGCGTACGTCGAGGGGAGTCTCGCTGACGTTGACGCGTGGTCGGTGGAGGCGCACCTCGACCGCTGTGTGGCCTGCCGGATGAGCATCGCACCGGACGCGTCCACCGCACTGGTGCTCGATGCGGTCGCGGTGTCGCTCGGCAGCCGGTTGCCGACGCAGGGGCGGGTGCGGCGGGCAACCGCGTCGCGGCGGATCAGGGTGTTGGTGGGTGCGGGGCCTGCGGCGCGTGGGGCGTGGTTGCTGTCGGTGGCAGTCACCGCGGTGCTCACCGCGGGGTTGGCGGTCAGCCCGACCGTGGTCCCGCCGTGGCTGCTCCTGCTGATCGCGCCGGCGCTGCCTGCTGTCGGTACGGCCCTGTCGTACGGGCGGCGGACTGATCCGCTGCACGAGCTGGTGGCGGGGACACCGCAGGGCGGCCTGCGGATCGTGCTGTGGCGCACGCTGGCGGTCCTCGCGGTCGCGGCGCCCGTCGCGGTCCTGGCCGGTGCGGTGACGGGCGTCGGTACGCCGGGGTGGTGGCTGCTTCCTTGTGTCGCGTTGACCGCCCTGACGTTGGCTCTCGGCTCGTTGATCGAGCCCGCGTACGCCGCGGTCGTGGTGGCGGGGGCGTGGGCGGTGGTGGTGCTGGCACCGCCGGTCGGCGGTGTGGTGGTCCTGGTGTCGAGCGTCCCGGGCTGGCTGGGGGTCACCGCGGCGGCGGCGGTGGTGGTGTATGTGCGTCGGGAACGGGTGGGGAGGCAACCAGCATGACGACGGTGAGCGTCGACGGCCTGCGGGTCAGCTACGGCAAGCGGATCGTCTTCGACGACCTGGACCTCGAGCTCGGGGTGGGCGTGCACGGGTTGCTCGGCCCGAACGGCGCCGGCAAGACCACCCTGATGCGGGTCCTGGCCACGGTGCTTCGCCCCGACCGGGGGGACGTCCGGCTCCTGGGCCACCACATCGGCAACCCCTCGGCGTTGCGGCAGGCGCGCCGCCAACTGGGATACCTGCCCCAGGCGTTCGGCTTCTACCCGCGCTTCACCGTCCGCGAGTTCGTCGAGTACTTCGCCTGGCTGAAGGAGATGCCTCCGGCGCGGATCCCGCTGGCGGTGGACCGGGCGATCGAGCGGGTCGGTCTGCTGGAGCGCGCCGACGACCGGATGAAGCACCTCTCCGGCGGGATGCTGCGCCGCGCCGGCATCGCCCAGGCCATCGTTAACGACCCGCGGCTGCTGCTGTTGGACGAGCCGACCGCCGGTCTGGACCCGGAGCAGCGGGTGCAGTTCCGGGCGCTGCTGCGGGAGCTGGGCCTGGACGCCGTGGTCCTGGTCAGCACGCACCTGGTGGAGGACGTCGTGGCGGCGTGCACCCGGGTCAACCTGGTCGACGGGGGACGGCTGGTGTTCACCGGCCTCCCCGACGAACTGATCGCCGCCGGTGGGGACGACGACAGCGGCGACTCCCCGATTGAGCGCGGCTACACGGCGGTGCTGCAGGGCGCGCGGACGGCACCGCGGTGAGGCGCGCGCTGAGGGTGGAGCTACGCCGCGGCACGGCGCCCTTCGCCGCTGCCGCGATGCTCGGCGCCGGAGTGTGGATGCTGGCCGTGCACCCGGACGACTGGGCCGGCCGGTGGGCGGGCCTCGCGAACTACCTGCGGACGTCGCTGCTGATCCTGTGCGCCCTCATGATCGCGGCCGGCGCGTGGCAGTCCGGCCGGGAACGGCGGCGCGACATCGACGAGCTGATCGCCTCCACCTCCCGCCCAGGCTGGCAACCACTGGCGGTGGCCTGGCTCGCCGTCACCGTGGCCGGCGTCGCCGGACTGCTGGTCGCGTTCGCCGGAGCGGCGGTGCTGATCGCCCGGGTCGCGACCTACGCCGGCGGAGGCTGGTGGTGGACGCTGACCGTCGGTGTCCTCGCCCTGGCCGCCGCCGCCGCAGTCGGTGTCCTCGTCGGCCGGCTCGTCCCGCTGCGGGTGGCCGCCCCGATCGCCGGCCTCACCACCTACCTCGGCCTGGGCATCATCACCTACTGGGACGGCACGCCCGCCGCGTGGCTCTCGCCGGTCTACGGCGGCTGGGCGGTGTACTCACTCGTTCCCAACCGGGTCACCGCGTTGCAGGCAGCCTTTCTGGCCGCGCTGACGGTCCTGCTGCTCGCCGCCGCCGCACGGCAGCGGCGAGCAGTCCTGCTCGCCGGCGGACTCGCCGTCGCCGTCGCCGTGCCGATCACCACCGGGCCAGGCACCCACCGTCTCCCGGCCGACCCGGCCGCGGTCGAGCTGGTGTGCACGAGCAGCGGCCCGCAGGTGTGCCTCTCCCGAATCAACGCGTTCCTGATCGACGACGTCACCGCGGTCGTACAGCCGATCCTGGCCCGTCTCGACGGGATACCCGGAGCGCCCCGGCGGGCGGTCGACCAGGTCGCGCAGCCGGCTGGCCCGTCCATTGAACGGGACGACGGCGCGGTCTGGCTCAACCTCGACTACCAGTCCACGGCGCTGGGCGGCCTGGCCAGCCGGAAAAGCCTGCGGGCAGACTTCCGGCAGGTGACCCGCGCCAGATGCGAGGACCCCTCCGGGACACGCAGCATCGACCAACGGGTCCACCGGACCGACACCCTGGCCACCGACTGGATGCTCGACGAGGCAGCGGCCCCCGACGACGAGCCCCTCACCAGGCTCCGGGCACTACCGGAGCCGGCGCAGCGCACCTGGTTCGCCGCTTACCTCGACGCCGCCCACCGATGCGACATCCCGGCGCTGATCCGGCTCGGCGAGCAGTCGTGACCGGCCGCCTGCTCACGCTTCATCTGCGCTTCCGGGGCGCGCCCATGTTCGTGGCCGGTGTCGGCGTGATCACGCTGCTGGCCTGGGCCGCCGGAACATGGCTCGCCAGCAGGCCCTACTTCGACGGGCCCGCTGCCCGCGTCCCCGTTGTCGCGCTCGCACCGCTGCTGGCCGCACTCTTGCTCGGGCCCACCCTCGCCGGCGCCGACGAGGACCTCGAACGCGGCACACCTCTGCCGTGGCGGGTCTGGCGAGCCGGCCACCTACTCGTCGCCGTCTTCGTCACCGCCGCGGCGCTCAGCCTGGCCGGACTGCGGGCACCCGACACGTACGGTGCACACGCGCTGGTTCGCAATGCTCTCGGTTGTATCGGACTGGTCGCCGGGGGAGCGGTGCTGCTCGGCGCGCAGCTGGCATGGCTGCCCGCCTTCGTCTACGTCTGCGCCATCTACGCCGCCGCTCCACGCCAGACCGGCACCGCCGTTGCTGCGTGGGCCTGGCCGATCCAGTCCTCCACCACGGCGGCGTCCTGGTTGACCGCGGCCATGATCTTCGCCGTCGGTGCGGCGGGATACGTGCACGGCGGGTCCCGCGCCCCGGCCATCCGCCGCTTTCGTTCGAGAAGTGCATCGTGATCTGCAACAGAGTCGGCGTGAGCGGCCATAGTGTGGTGTGAGGCATCAGGTACGGCCGTCGGACGAGGAGCTGTGGTCCTCGATCGCCGCCGGTGACGAGTTGGCGTTCGGTCGGCTCTTCGACCGGTACTCCCGTCCGGTCTACAACCACGCGTTCCGGCTGACCGGGTCGTGGTCCACGGCCGAGGACGTCACCCAGGCGACGTTCCTCGTCGCGTGGCGCCGCCGGCACGACGCCCGACTCGTGGACGGATCGGCGCTGCCGTGGCTGCTGGTCGTCGCCACGAACACGGCCCGCTCCGAGTGGCGGTCGGCGCGCCGGTGGCTGGCGCTGCTCCGGCGTCTACCGGCGGAGCGGTACGCCGATGGTGACCTCGCCGAGGACGTCTCTGCGCGGCTCGACGACGAAAGGCGGATGACCGAGGTCCTCTCGGTGGTCCGCGGGTTGTCGCCGGCCGATCGGGAGGCGGTGGCGTTGTGCCTGTGGTCCGGCGTGTCGTACCCGGACGCGGCAGCCGTGTTGGGCATCAGCGAGGTGGCGGTGCGGTCGAGGGTGAGTCGTGCGCGCAGCCGCCTGGCCCGTTTGATGCCGGAGGAGATCCAGGAGGGGAAGCGGTGAACGACATTCTCGACCTGCCCGCGGAGCGGGACCTGCCACCGGAGGCGGCGCACGCGATGCGTGCCCGGCTCCTCGGCGTCGCGAGCCCGCCTCCCGCGCGTACGCCACGACTGAGGATCGCCGTGGCTGTGGCGGCGCTGCTGACCGTGGCGTCCGGGGCCGCGGCGGTGATGTGGGGCCGGCCGAACCCATCGACCGTGCAGGTGCTGGCCACGGGGGCCGGGGAGCTGTCACCGACGCTGCGGAACGCGACCGAGCGGTGCCTGCAGTGGAACTCCCCGCAGCGGCAGACCCGCCAAGACCCGGAAGAGCGACCCGTTCCGGTATCCCTGGCCGACCTGGCAGTGGCGACGGAGCGGGGTGACCGCGCGTTGGTGTTGTTCATGAACGACGTCGGCTACGCCACCTGTGACGTGGAGGGGGCGGGAACGCCCCGGGAGTCCGGTGGTGGCGCCACCGAGCCGTGGCCGCACGGTGAGTGGCTGCCCGGGCCGGTGCAGCGGCTGCTGCTGACCTCCACCGAGCACGACGGCGGGGACATCAGCGTCAGCGGCCGGGTCAGCAGCCGCGTCGACCGGCTCGTACTCGACCACGGCGACGGGCGCAGTACAACAGCTCGCCTCTCCGGGGGAGCATTCGGCCTGATGACCAGCGATGCCCGACTCAAGGCCGGCAACGACCCCGAACTGGTCAGCTACGACGCCCACGGGACGGAGATCGACAGGCGTCCGCTGTTCCAGGCCGAAGACCAACTCGAGCACTGCTACGCCGGCCCGGACGGCAAGCGGATCTACGGCAAACCGACCAGCGACTGCCGTCCCGCCGAGAAGTGGAGGCGTTAGCCACGATCGGAGGCTGACCGCTGCGCCGGGACGTGGGGCGTCACTCGCGGACCAGCCCCGGCGGCAATGCGTCCTCGTTGAGTCGGACCTGGCGGGCATTGGCCACCGGGTCATGTTCCAGGGTGTGGATAAGTGGTGCCGGGCCGCCGATGCAGGTCCAGGTGTCGTCCCAGAGCGCGGAGACCAGCCATGACCGGTCGGCGGGGAAGAACAGGTCGGGTAGCGCTCCGTGGGGGTGGCGGATGTGCCCGCCGGTGCGCCAGGTGAGGGCTTGCTCGGGGCCGGCCTGGACCAGCACGTAGGGCCAGTTCCAGTAGAGGAACACCCTGGGGGCGTGGGGGAAGACGATGTCGTGGGCGCCGGTGTCGAGGTAGGCCAGCCACCAGGGCTGGTCGGGCGTGCGCGTGGTGAGGTCTTCGATGAGGGCGTGCTCGTAGGCGGCGGAGGTGATGTCGTTGGCCTGGTAGGTGGTGGCGTAGGCGTCGAAGATCGGCGGGATGGCGGTGGTAATCGAGACGCCGGCAGTAGTGTGCCCGGCGATCCAGCTCACGTCGGCGGCGGCGCCGAGGCGCCAGTCCCGCCCGTCCTTGTTGACCTGCACACCGCCATTCAAGTCGCTGCTGCGACGGTTGGCGTGTGAACCAGATGATCAGTTCATGACCGCGTCAGGTCAGCGGGATCTGCCGCATTGTGGTTCGGGTGGCTGCGTAGATGAAGGGTGGCGGCTCGGCGAGGCAGCGCTCGATATCGCGCCAGCGGCTCATCACGACCTCCAACTGGCCGAAGACGCTTCCCGCGTCAGCGGCTGTGAGGGCAACCATCTTGGCCCGGTGCTCTCGCACGGCGGCTATTTCCAGTCGGTGTTCCTGGATGTGGCGGTCCCGGGTGATGATCAGCCAGCCGCGGCCCGCAACCTGAGGGATCCACTCCGAGTCCTTCACTGCGGGCGAGGCGATGGGGCATGCAGCGCGTTGGCGTTTGTGGATGACCGTGCCGGGGTCGCCGGGGTAGGTGATGTCGGAGCGGAGTCCGGCGAGGACGCGCGCGAGGCCGAGGAGGTCGGCATCGATGTAGAACCGGACCTCGGCAGGCTTGATCCTGCTCACGCCGCGCGTTGGGAGTTCTCGTACGCCAGCGCCCACCGCACGTCAGGCACGTCGAGTTGGTACGTCTCGGCGATCTCCTCGACGTCCAGCCCTGCTTCGTCCTGCTCCCAGAGCACCTCGGTGCTGATCCCCTTGATCGACGGTCGACCGAATCGGACATCAGGGAGGATACGCACCGGTGACTTGGGGTTGGGGTCAGGTCGCCAGCCGGCGGCGACATCGCCGTCCCAGGTGACTCGCTCGACGAACGCCGCCGACGGAGGAGTGAGTAGCAACTGGTTCCCGACCGCGGCAACGAGACAGTAGTCCGGGTCTAGGCCGGCCTCGGCCTGCGCTTCCAGCACTAGTTTCTTGCCGGCGACGTAGGGCCGGCGGTCGGCCAGCGGGTAGGGCACCCCGAACTGCTCGCGGAGCAGGTCGATGAACGCCCGCAACTCGACCATCGGCACCCGGTGGGTGCGTCGGTATTCCCGCAACAGCCCGGCCTCGACGAACTCGGCCCACGTGACCGAACGGCCGCCGCGCGGCTCCGTGCGTAGCACGGGCTTGTGGCGGCGCCCCTTACGCTCGTCGCCCTCCAGCCAGTAGTGCAGCGTCGACTGCGCCACCTGCAGCAGCCGGGCAGCCTCCGCCTCCGAGAAGACCTCACGCTCCAGGACGCTCACCACCGTGCCAGTCTCCCACGCGTTGACTCCTCCGTGGGGCACGGCAGACCCCTGTGCGGTGCGTTCATGCCCGGGTGAAGCCGAGTGTCCGGTATCCGGGCATGCGGCGTGGGAGTGAGGCGGCGAGGATGGGGGTGGCCGGGTCGTGGTAGTCGTGGACCTCGGCGAGGTCCTTGCCGGGCGCGGCGCGGATGACGCGGCCGGCGCATTGGACGAGTAGACCGTCGTAGGAGATCGGGCCGGCGAGGAAAAGGGTGTCGAGGGCGGGGGCGTCGAAGCCTTCACCGATGAACGGTGTGGTGCCGATGACGAGCAGGCCGTCACCGGAATGGGCCCCGTCGAGCCGGTCAACGATGGTCCGCCGTTCGCGGCTGCTCATCGCGCCTTGAAGCACGAGCGCCTGATGTCCTCGTGCGGCGAGCACAGCGGTGAGGGCTTCGACTTGGGCGACCCGTCGGGTCAGGACGAGACAGTTGCGACCGCGTTTGAGGGCTACGGCGACATCGTCGGCGATCTGGGTGTTGCGGGGCTCGTCGAGGGCCAGCCTTCGGTGCACCTCGGCGAGCGCGCCGGGCGCGTCCAGGTCGACGTCGCCGGGTTGGAAGGTGGTCTCGTGGATGATCAGAGCTCGACGGGGGCCGGTGTCGGTGTGCATCGCGGCTGCGAGGGTGCCTTGTTCCTCGTCGGTCAGGGTGTGCCGGACGGATCCGAGTTGCCAACCGACGAGTTGTTCGAGGCCGTCGCGTCGCGTGGGTGTGGCGGTCAGGCCGAGCCAGAACTGCGCGGCGATCCGTTTGACCGAGTGCTCGTAGGCTGCGGCGCCGAGGTGGTGGCATTCGTCGACGATGACGTGCCCGTACCCCTGAGTCAGGGCGGCGACGTCGTCGTGTCGCGCGAGGGAGGGCAGCAGCGCGATGTCCACGGTGCCGGTGAGCTTGCGTCGGCCGCCGCCGAGTTGACCGGGCTTGATGCCGAGGAACTGTTGGATGCGGGTGCGCCACTGGTCGGCGAGAGCCTTGCGGTCGACGAGGACCAGGGTGGAGGTGTTGCGCTCGGCGATCACCGCGCAGGCCATGACGGTCTTGCCAGAGCCGGGTGGGGCGACCAAGATCCCGTCGTCGTGGGCGAGAAGCGCGCCGACCGCGTCGGCCTGCCTGCTGGTGAGTTCGGCGGTGAACGCAGTGTCGATCTCGGTCCCGGAGTTCCGGGCGTCCGTGACGGCCAGCCGCGACCCGGCGTGTTCGACGATGGCGGCGATGGTGTGCCGCAGGCCCCGCGGGAGGACCAGGCGGTCATTGAGGGTCAGGTCGTAGCCCTGGATAAAACGTGGGGTGTCCCAGGTCGACTTGCGCAGTCGCTGAAGTTCGTAGAATTTCGGGTTGGCCATGGCGGCGGTGTGCTTGAACGTCGCCAGTGCGGCGGGGGTGAGCTGCCCGGCGTCGACGCTCAGCCCGGCACCGGCCTCCGCGTGGACCACCGGAGGTAGCGGAGGATGGACCTGGGTCGCGGCGGATCGGCTCATCGTGGCGACGTCGGCACCGGTGACGGCTTGCTTGGCCTGCCGGGCGATCCTTTCGGCGTCGCCAGGGCTGAGACGGTCCAGCGTCGACAGGAACGCCCACTGGTCGGCGTATGGCTCGAGCGTGCCGAGGTCCAGGAAGGTGGTCAGCCCGTCCTTGCGGCGGCGGCCCTGCAGCGGTGCGGCGATGAGGTTGCCGAAGCCACCCTCGGGCAGCACGTCCTGGTTGGGAAACAACCGGTCGTACGAGCGCAGGTCCATCGATCCGCGCAGCACCATGGCCTCACGCAGAAGGACGGTGCCGACGGCCCGTGCGGTGGCCGCGGCAACAGCGCCGGTGAAGAAGACCCACACATGGGCGCCGCGGCCTGACTGGGAGATCTCCAACGCGGCCGGCACCGCGCTGGCCCGTGCCGCCTTCACGTACGCGAGGGCATCGAGCATCGCCGTCGGCCCGTCGAAGTCGGCCACGACGAAGTGACAGGTGTTGCCGGGCATCAGCGGGTACAGGCCCATGAACACGTCGCCGACCAGATGCGCCGCGACGACCTCCGTCGTGCGGGGCAGGTAGGTGGCACCCCGCCGGTCCATCCCCTTACGCCAACCGCCGGCGACCGCAGGCATCCACCCGGCAGCGCCGGTACGGACGTTGTCCCACCGCACGGCGTACACGTCGGCCCGGGCCCGGAACCGGTCGGCGAACAACATCAGCTTGTCCCGAGTCGGCGAAGCCATGGTGACCAGCCCCGGCGGCTCAACCGGCGCGGACAACTGCTCCGGCGCCGCAGACGTGCCCTGGCCACGCAGCTCCAGCAGACGTGCCAGCCGGGCGTTCTCCGCCCGTAACCGCTCCACCTCCCGCCGAAGATCGACGAACTCGGCCACCGAACCCATGCCGACCATCCTCGCGCATCAGGCTCCGAACACCCTGACACCGGTCCGCTATTCTCCGCCGATGGCATCGAAGGGGACCGCCGCGCTGGAGGCGATGATCGGGGAAGCCACTGTCGACGCGTACGGCGACGACGAGCAGCTCGCCGGCCTGTTCAGCATGCTCGAGGAGCATCTGGCGGTGCCGTTCACCACCACCGTCCTCGGCGTCGAGGTCACCGTGCGGAAGGTCGACCTGACCGCGGACACCATCGTCGCGCTCTGCACCCGCGGCCACCACCGGCAGAGGATCGACCTACTCGACCTGCCGCTGCCCACCCCCGCGCCGGACGGTGCCGGGTGGATCGACGCCTACCGGCACTGGGCCGGAAGGTAGGCCGGCAGTGAGCGAGTACCAGTACTACGAGTTCACCGCCGTCGACCGAGCCCTCACTGCCCGGGAGCGGGCCGAGCTGCGGTCGCTGTCGACCCGGGCCGACATCACCGCCACCAGCTTCGTGAACACCTACGAGTGGGGCAACTTCAAGGGCGACCCGCGAAAGCTGATGGAACGGTACTTCGACGCGCACCTGTACCTGGCGAACTGGGGCACCCGCCAGCTCATGCTGCGGCTACCGAAACACGTGCTCGACCCCGCAACCGTCGCCCAGTACTGCCAGGGTGACAGCGCGTCCGCGTGGACCGCCGGCAAGCACGTCATCATCGACCTGCATGACGAGGACGAGGACGGCACCGACGAGTGGGACCTCGACGGCCACGGTCTACTCAGCTCCATCATCCTGGTCCGGGCCCGCCTCGCCGCCGGAGACCTGCGCCTGCTCTACCTGGCCTGGCTCCGCTGCGTACAGTCCGAGGACGTCGCCGACGACGAGCCCGAACCGCGCGTCCCCGCCGGGCTGGACACCCTCGACGCGGCGCTCACCGCCGTAGCTGAGTTCCTGCGCATCGACCCTCACCTGATCGCGGCTGCGGCGGCCGGATCGGCGCCGGCCGCCTCCGGTGAACCGACCGCTGCGCAACTACGCAGCTGGGTCGTCGGGCTGCCCGCTCGGGACAAGGACGCCATCCTGACCGACCTGATCACCGGCGGCGACAGCCACCTGCGCAGCCGACTGCTGCGCCGCTACCGCGACGCACACCGCACTGACAAGCCCACCCCCGCAGTCGCCCGCACCGCCGGGGAACTGCTCGCCACCGCCGCGGAGTTGCGCGCCGTGCGGGAACGACGGGACGCCGAGCAGCGTGAACGCAACCGGATCCGCCGGGAGCGGTCCGCCGCAGCCGCCCGGCAACGACACCTCGACACCCTCGCAGTCGACCAATCCGCCGCCTGGCAACGGGTCGACGAACTCATCGCCACGAAGAAACCCCGCGAATACGACACCGCCGTTCAACTCCTCGTCGACCTGCACGATCTCAGCGAACGCGACGGGGACAGTCCGTCGTTCCAACACCGGCTGGCCGAGCTACGGGCGGCGCACGCCCGCAAGCCCAGCCTGCTCGAACGCCTCAACCTCGCAGGCCTCGAAACCTGACGGCATGGTTCGCCGCCCCGGTGACCATCACCGAGGCGCGCAAGATCGTGGACAGCTCGGCGTTCCGGCGCGACGCCCCTGATAGCAGCGGCTTGGACTCCGGGTGTCCGTCGGGACCCGCAACCGTACATCGAACCGTGTCGTTTGCCGTGTGGACCCGGAGGGTCGGGTGACCGTCTGGGTGTGTGCTGCCGATGTCATGGCCAGTTTGGAGTAGGACGCCCCGGCCCTCGCTGACGACCGCTGTATCAGCACTGGATGGAGACTTGCGACCGATCGCCCTTCCGAAGTTGTGGCTACTGAACCGCGGCGGGTCCACGCCCCCTTGACCAGTACGAGCGAAGAGGGTGATGCCCCGATGGGCAGCCTGTGGGCCGGCGTCGACGTCGGCAAGACCCACCACCACGTGTGCGTCATCGACGACGACGGCACCGTGGTGATGTCCGAGAAGATCCCCAACGACCAGCAGGCCATCTCCGGCATCGCCGGACGGCTCGGCAAACGCCGTAAGCCGATCCGCTGGGCCGTCGACCTGCGCGGCGGACCGGCGTCGCTGTTGCTGGCGGTCCTGTTCGACCGGGGCGTGGACGTGCGCTACGTCAGCGGCACGGTCACCTCGCGGATGGCGGAGGCGTTCCACGGCGAACGCAAGACCGACGCCCACGACGCCTACGTCATCGCCCAGACCCTGCGCATGCGCGGCGATCTACCGGCCCTCACCCTCGCGGACGGGGTGCAGCAGCAGCTGAAGCTGCTCGTCTCCCGCCGCCTCGACCTGGTCGCCGACCGGGTCCGCATCACCGCCCGCCTCCAAGACCTCTTGACCATGATCAGCCCCGCCCTGGAGAAGACGCTCAACCTGCGCAGCAAGGGCGCGCTCCGGCTCCTCGCGCAGTGGCAGACACCCGCCGGACTGCGCCGCGCCGGCGAGGCCCGCATCCTGGACTATCTACGCCAGCACGGCGTGCGGGCCGCCAGGACACTGGCCGCCAAGGTCCTCACCGCCGCCCGGACGCAGACCGTCGCCGTCGCCGGAGAGGCCACCGCGGCCGGGATCGTGGCGCAGATGGCCGCCGATCTCGAAGCGGTCAACGACCGGATCACCGCCATCGAGGAAACCATCGCTGGCATCGTCGCCGACCACGAGTTGGGGGAAATCGTTACGAGTCTTCCGGGTATCGGCACCACCCTCGCCGCCGAGTTCCTCGCCCACGCCGGCACCCTCACCACCTACCCCAGCGCCGCGTCGCTCGCCGCCGGACTCGCGCCGATCTCCCGGGACTCCGGCCGCAGACAGGGCCACCAGATTCGGCCCCACCGCTACCACCGGGGCCTACGCCGGGTGTTCAGCATGTCCAGCTTCACCGCCCTGACCCACTGCCCACGATCCCGCGCCTACTACGACAAGAAGAGAGCCGAAGGAAAAACTCACCGTCAAGCCACCGCCGCCCTGTCCAGACAACGCCTCAACGTCCTCTGGGCCTGCATCCGCGACAAGACCCCCTACCAGCCCAAACAGCCAAGATCGGCAGAGGTGGCGCTGTGCAAACTCGCGTAGAGACTCCGTCATCGGGGTTCGTCATCGGGGGGCTCCTGCCACGCCGTTGCTGGCGCATGAGATGCGGCAGCATGGTTGGCCGGCGCACGCGACGAGGTTTGGGGGCCGATTCTCAGGCGACCGTGACGCTGATCTGGGATTTGGTCCGGTGCCGGGTCACTCTCGACAGATGTTCCTCCTGCTTGAGCCGGGTGAGGACCTGGAAGTGATGGGAGTCGTTCGGAAAGGTCGGTGTTGCGCCAGAGGTGCTCAGATCGGCGTACCCGCGCCCGAGGTACGCGAGGACGGCGAGGATCTGGTCAGTCGAGATGGCGCTCCCGAGCTGATCGACCAGCGGGACCAACAGCTCCGCGTCGCAGGTCACCCGGGCGATCCGCTCCAACTGGGCGGGGCTCAGTAGCACCTGGGCCGTCGCGGCGAAGCGCCCGGCTGCTCGCAGCGCCTCGCGGTGATCATCCAAGGGTTCGAGGCTGGTGTCACCGCCGACGAACAGCAACGGCGGGCAGCCGAAGCCGCGCGGGAGAAGGCCGCGGCCGAGCACCGGCGGCGGCAGGAGGAAGCAGCGGCCGAGCGCAGACGGCAGGAGGAGGCCACCCTCGCGCAATGGCACGCCGCGATGGCCGACGCCCGCGTCCGGGCCGCCGAAAAGATCCGCACGGAGACCTTCCGCAACGCCTACCAGGCGTGGACCACCGCAGCTGATATCCGCGCGTTTTGCACCGCCCTTGAACAAGCGGCCGAGGGGCGGACCGGCGCCGGCGGGTACCTCGCCTGCTGGGTCGCGTGGGGCAGGGCCGCCGCCGATCGGATGGACCCCGACCGCAGTCCCCGCGGGCTGGCCGACATCGACTACAACCACGAACCCGGACCCGACGACCTGCGCCCGTTCCTCGGTGGCTGGAGCCCTCACGGACCACGCAAGGAGCACCGCCCTGATCACGACCGGCAGGCCCACGCCGGCATCCGCCGACAGGCCGAATCCTGGCACCACGGGCTGCTCGACCGCGGCGCCTGAAGTGCGTCGACACCTCAACCGCCACCACACTCCGGCCGGATGCGCACGAGCTGCGCCGGGACCTGCCGCATCGCGGCGCGAATTGCCAGCACGACCCGGTACCACGCAACAAGTGACGCTTACCCGAAGGACGGCTGGATGAGAATCGACCCCTCCCGCTTCACCGTCGGTGACGAATGGGCGTACCGGCAGTCGGACCACGCACGGTCCGAACGCGTCCGCATCCTGGCCGTCGAGCCGAAGAAGACCAGCGCCCGCGTCGAGATCGGATTCCTCGACGACCCCGACGAACGGGTGGAGAAGGTCCCCGGGTCGCGGCTGCGGGTGCCGTGGAGCGAGGTCGGGACCTTCGACGCGCTGATGGCGAACTGGCAACGCATCGACGATCTGAGCCTCGATCGTACCGAGGAGGCCTGCGTCGAGGAGATCTTCGGCCTCTTGATCAGCGATGACGTAGCCGAACTGCTCTGGTCCCCGGTGTCATGCGCCACCGACATCCGAGACAGGGCCCGGCTTTGCGAGATCATCGGCGGCCCGGTCGACGACATCCTCGCCTCGGCCCAATGGTTCGACCACGACGGCCGGACTATCCTGTCACCGGCCGGCACCCTTCAACTGGTCGCGGCCGCATGCCGCGCTCATCCGACCCAGGTCCTCGACCTCGTCATCGAGCAGGAAGCCCAGTCCCGCCACAAATGCAAGTTCGGCGATGAGCACCGCGTCGGCCGCGACAGCCGATCGACGACACCGGAATGGGAGTACGACTGGTACCGCCGCCACGACCGACCCCGTCACGAACTCCTACGCCAGTGGTGCGGCCACCGGGCAGTCACCCACCACGAGCGGTTCCTCGCCGCCGAAGCCGAAACCCTCCGCCTCGACATCCTGATAACCGATCTCCTCAAGGCCCTGGACAATCTCGGCGAACACGACCAGGCCGCCCGCTTCGCCGAGGAACACGAACGCGACCGCATCACACCCCACACGATTCGCCCCGTCGTCGAACGCCCCCTACACCCCTCCGAAATACCCCTACGCGAGATCAAGGTCAGGCGCCGCTGGTGGTGAACACCCCTGCGCGACACGGAGGTCTTTGCGGTTGTGTTGCCGCCGTTGCAGTCCTTGTAGGGCGCCGCGCCGCATGATGGCCCCAACCCAAGCCGGTGGATGCAGCCGAGTCAGGTCGAGGTCAGAATCTCCGGAAGCGTGTTGTAACCGCGGAGCCTTCCCTGCGTGGTGAGTTCGAGCCATCGTTCCTTCTGCTCCCGCGTTCCGACCTCCTGTATCGCTTCTGCCATTTCGTCGAACATCACGTGGTACACGGCGTCCACCTCGCCTGTTGTCATGGCGATCGCACCGATACCAATAATTGACATTCCGGTGCGCCGCCGGCCGGATTCGGCCGGGAGCGCCCACACAGATGGCCTGACGAGAGATCCCCTCCGCTGCCGCGGCGAGGCCGGCGAGAACGGTCGGATCGGCGACGCGGCTGCGTCGGGTGGTGCTGCCTGCGGGAAGTGCCTGCGCAGTCGGCAGGGCGGTTTGGCTCGCCAGCATGTCGAGGGCGGACAGCAGCACCGATGACGCAGGGGCACCCCGTCTCGCCCGCGATGTTGTCCGGCGTGCGAGGTCCGCTGCCGTCGTCGTTGCGCCGGTGAGGCGTACGGGCAGACCGGGGGCAGGTCGTCGCCGCCACTTCCGAACAGGGTGGAGTCGCGGGCTGTTACCAGAACGGTGGAACCTTTCCGTCGCGCCGGGAGTGGAAACGGTGGAGAAGGTAGGTGATGGTGTCCGACGATGACGTGATCGGCGAGGTCTACTCCGGGTGTTTTCGGCGGTTGGTTGTTCAGCTCTACGCGGTGACTGGGGATCTGGGCGAGGCGCAGGAGGCGGTGCAGGAGGCGTTCACTCGCGCGCTTGCCGCGCCTCGCCGGTTTGCCGGCTTGGACAACCCTGAGGCCTGGCTGCGTCGGGTGGCGGTCAACGTCGCCCGCAGCCGGCATCGGCGTCGCCGGATGCTTGATGGGCTGCTGCGCCGTATTGGGCCGCCGCCCGTGGTCGCTGACACTGCGCCGGAGCACCTGGCGCTGCTCGCCGCGCTGCGGCGGCTGCCGGACGGGCAACGGCACGCGCTGGCCCTGCATTACCTCGTAGACCTGCCGGTCGAGGAAGTGGCGCGGACCTTGGGCGTTTCGGTCGGCACGGTCAAGTCCCGGTTGTCCCGAGGTCGTCAGGCGCTTGCCCTGCTGCTGTCTTCCTCCGATGCCGCCGCCATTGTTGGGAGGGCCGATGTCCGATCGTGAGTTCTCCGGCTTCGACGTCGAGGGGATCGTCGACGCTGTCCGCCAGCCGCCGCTTGATGACCTTCGGGCCACCGCCCGATCCCGCCGCGGGCGGCGCGCCGGCGTGATGGGGCTGGCTGCTGTGGCGGTGGTCGCGGGTGCCGCCAGTCTCACTCCGCTCGGCCGCGGCTCAGATCAACCCCAGTTCGCCAGCCCGACTGATTCGCCCGCCGAGCCTCGCGCCAGCAGCGTTGTCCTGCTTTCCGACGTGGCTGCGGTGGCTGTCGCGCAGGCGGACGGGGGGTGCACGATCAGTTTTGCGGCGACCAGCGATGCGGGACGGACCTGGTCGAGTTGGCGGACAGCCCGCAACAGCGGTACCTGCACCAAGGCCATCGACGCCGGAGGCCTCGGAGCAACGGACGTTCGGTATAGCGTGCTCAGCGAGCGCAGCTACCTCGTCAGGTTCGACGACCAGTGGCTGCTGTCCACCGACGCCGGATGGACTTGGCAGGATGCCAACACGGCCATCACCGCCGTCACCGCCTTTCCCCGCAACACCCGGCCGGTTCCCTGCCATCAGGGCTGTGGGGCGATCACGCAACCACTCGCCGTCGACCCCGACTCCGGACGCGTGTTCCGGCTCGCTGAACAGGGACCCTCGCCCTACCCTCCCTACAACGTCTACGAAAGTCCGGACCGTGCGCTCTGGGTGACCTACTGGCCGGGAGAAGACGGCAACCCTGCCCTGGTGGCGCGCAGCGTCGACCGGGGTGCGACGTGGCGAACGTCGCGGGCGCCGGAGGGGGCAACCTCGATCGGCGTGGCGGCGGTCAGTGCTCATGAGGCATACCTGCTGACCGAACCCCAACCAACGGATCCGAACGCCGGCCAGGCCACCGGCGCGTCCCGCCTGCTGCACACCACAAACGGCGGCGAGTCATGGGAAGACGTTGGCACTGACCTGCCCACCACCAGCGTGGTCCGGCCGTTCACCATCGGCTCCGACGGCTCCCTCATGGTTCTCGACTTCGAGGGCAGCATCGCGTACGTGATGATCAGCCGGGACGGCGGCCGGCACTTCACCAGAGGGCGACAGCAGGACGGCGATGGTGGGGTCGACGCCAACCCGGGCCGGGCATGGCTCTACGGCCGAGACGATCCGCGGACCGATGGAGCGGACCACGTCCAAGTCACCACGGACGGATCTACCTGGACCCGCTTCCCTCTCCCCTGATTGACGACCAGCGGTGAAGCTGGGCGCTGCTTCACGCTCGCCGCACGAGCCATCGCACGGCAGACGATGGCGGCACTCTGACCTGCCGAGGTACGGGTGCCGGAAGAGCCCATGGCCACCTGGCGTTTCGCCGGTCAATAGAGATACCCACCGGCGGAAACACCGGTGTGGCTCTTGCTTTGGCGCGGAACATGGGCGGGGAGAAGGTGATCCTGGCCTTGCCTGGTCCTGGTTGAGCCCTAGGTGTTCCAGCGGACTCCTGACGCTGCCGTCGCTACCCTCTGTGTGTGAACCATGTACGGGTGTCGGATCGGGACCGCGAAGCGCTCGTGGTCAGGTTGGGCGCTGCGGCGGGGGAGGGGCGGTTGACCCTCGTGGAGTTCGAGGAGCGCACAGCGCGGGCCTACGCCGCGAAGACCTCTGGCGAACTTGATGCGCTTGCGGTTGACCTGCCATTCATGACGCGCGGGAACAGGCAAGATCGTCGACCAGAGCGGCTTGGTCTGTCGCTCTTGGCGCTGGCCGGAGGCGTGGGCTGGATGCCCCTCTACCCGGAGGTACATCCCGTTGCCCTTCCGGGCGCCGCGGGTGTCGTCTTCGGCCTGCTCGGGTCACGCGCTAATGGGCACATTTTCTGCCGCCTGCTGGCGATTCTGGGACTCGTTGGCGGGTCAGTCTGCCTGGCACTCCAGGCCGCCTGGGTCATTTACCACGTGCTGGATTGATCGGCGGTACGCCGCGCCCGATCCTGCTGTCATCCGATGCTTCAGGAGGTCAAGGGTGAGGGCGGCGAAGTCGGCGCGCAGGGCGGTGTAGACATCGCGGACGATGTGGCGCCGACCACTCCTGGCCGGTTCTGCCGCACATATCGCAGGCCGCACCGGCGGATCCAAGTCGATGGTTAGGCAGATCCGGGGCGCTAGTGTTTCGTATGCCCGTGATCGACTTGGACGTACGGCCGGCCATCTCGTCGCCTTCACGACGACCCCGCTGGAGGCCGATTCTCGTTGTGGGGGCGGTGCTGAGCCTTGGAGTCCTTACGGGTGAGCCGGCCGGCCCGATACGGTTCGATACGCCCGATCCGGCGATCGTATGCCGCTCTCCCGCAGGTGCGTCAGGTCACGCGGTGGCCCCCGACGTCGCGCCGCCTCACCTGGAGGTCACCATCGATGGTCGTACCGGCGATATCGTTTCCATGCGGTGCCACACACCGCGGCTCGCCCGCTGATGTGACGTTCGCTGCCCTCGCTGTGGAAGTTCTTGTGCGGCTGTAACGCTGGCCCGGTTCGCGCCATGACTAGCAGGGGCGAGACGCCGGAGGAGGCCGGGGGCGCGTGGAACCAGGGGGCATGCCGCGCTCGAGCGGATGCTCGAATCGAGCTACCACCTGGTGTTGCGCTATTGCTATCGGCGGACGGGAACCATGGAGCGCGCCCGGGAGCTGGCTCAGGAGACCGTTGTCGTTGCTTGGCGTCGGCGTCAGGACGCGCCGGATCAGATGGTGCCGCAGCTGGATAGGATCCTCATGTCTGGGCAGGTCCGGCATAGCGGTACACCGGGCGGCAGGTCTCCAATTCGTCGTGGACGTATGTGTGCTCGACCGACTGGGTAGGATGGTCGGCGGCGCCGAGGTAGAAGCCTGCCTGGAGGAGCTACCTGAGGCAGTGTGCCCGTCTCGTCGACCTCGACCGGGGCGAGGCGGCCGTCGACCGGGCCCCCGAGGAACCAGACCTCCACTGCGGGCATCAGCGGCCTCCCACCGTGGCGCTGATCGCGGGCATCAGCCCCACGATCGCTGTGATGAGGCTTGCGACCGCGCTGATCACACCAGCCACCCGAACAGACGGTTCCAGACGGGCCGGCCTTCCCGATCGACGTGCCCCTCGTGCCCGACGCTTGGTCATACGCGTACCTCCGACCGCGTGGGACGCCCCCGTGACGCCCCAGGGGTGCCTCATCAGCAACCGCGGAGAGCAGGCCACTTTGCGGGACCCTGTCTGTGGATAACTCGTCGGCCTGTAGATAACGCTGCCGCTTCCGCACATCTGTGGTAGCGGCGGCCCAGCCGAGCCTGCCTGGGCGCCGTAGGCGCGCCCAGGCGCCGCCGTGACCAACAACCTTGGCGCCCTCGATTAGATTGATCACGGTCGACCTGTGGGTGCAGGCCGTGGGAGGGGGGCGGATGGGACCGTGGAGTCTGGAGCGGGTGGACGAGTGGTTGAACTGGATCCACCGGCATCGCGACGAGTTCGGCTATCGGTACATCTACTTCGCGTATCTCGCGGCGCGCGTCCCCGAGCCACGACACGGCGAGATCACCATGACGGTCAATCCCGACGGCAGCTGCCTGCTCCGAGCGGGAAGCCACGATCGGGGGCTCTTCTTGGCGGGTGACCGTGAGCGTGTGCGGTTCGTCGAGCGCTTGGAACGGCGGTACTGCGGTGACCGTTACCCGAGCATGCAGGCGTGGGAAGCGGCCCAGCATAAGGACTTCCTCGAGGAAGCCCAGTGGAGGTTCGGCTCGGCGTCTCGCTGATCAGGCATGGGCACGAGCCTCGCTGTCCGTGTGTGATCGGGAGATGACGTGAATGTGATCCTCATGTTTGACTATGTCTATGCGGGCGGGGGAGACGCGGCTAGCGATCGATTGCGGAATGACCAGCACCAAGGCGCTCCTGGTAGGGCCTGACGGCACCTCGACGCCGCTGTCCTTCGACGGGGTGCCCTATCTGCCCAGCGCTGTCTACGTCTCCGATGACGGCGAGGTGTGGACGGGACAGCAGGCCCGACAGGCTAGTGTCGCCGCGCCGAGCCGGCTTATCCCGAGTCCCCGCCGTCCGGCCGACGATGATGTCACTGTCGATGGGACGGCGGTGAACGCGCTGGATGTGGCGGCGGCTCCGCTTCGCAGGGCCGCGGCGGAGGCCGAGCGGGTCGCTGGAGCCCCGGTGCGGGATGTCCGGTTGGTCGCGCCGGCCGGGTGGGGGCCGAGGCGGCGTACCTGGTTGCGGCAGGTCGCGCACCGGGCCGGGTTGCCGCAGCCGCGTCTGGTCGAGGCCCCGGTAGCCGTCGCCGAGCATCTCCTGGTCACCGGTGTACAGCTGCCGGTGGGGGCGTTCATCGTCGTGTGCGATATCGGCGGGGGCGTGGAGGTGACGGTGCTGCGGCGGGGCCCGTCTGGCTTTGAGGTCCTCGCGACCCTCGCTGACCCTGCCGCTGGTGGCGCCGCCGTCGATCACGGGCTCGTCGGCGCATTGCTGGGAGATGTGAACGTGGCGGGCGGCGACGCGGTGACCGGGGTGATGATGGACAGTGTCCGCGCGGCGAAGGAAGCGTTGGGCGCCCATCCGGCCGTCACGGTGCCTCTACCCGATCGGCCGCCTGTCGTCGCGAACAGTGCCATGCTCGCCGACGCGGCCCGCTCTGTCCCGCTGCGGGTGGCGCAGCTGACCCAGGAGGCCGTCGCCGCTTCCGAGCTGACCGTCGGCGACCTCGCGGGCCTGTACTGCGTCGGGGGTAGCGCCCACCTCCCGCACCTGGGCAAAGCCATTGCCGAGCAGACCGGCATCACCCCCATGATCCCTATCGAGCCCGCATTGGCCGCGGCCCGGGGCGCCGCGGGCGCTGGCGCCAGCGAGGCGGGCGGGCTCGGGGTGGAGGAGGTGCCGGTGCCGCCGGTGCGGCGAGCCGTCGCGATCGCGGTTCCCGGCTTCGCCTCTCTGGCGCTGATCTGGCAGTGCTTCATGACTGCGGAGCAGCGCAACACCATTGGTGTCTACATGTGGGTGGCGAATTTGAACTGGGGCGAGTTCACCATGGCGGCGGTGTTCGCGCTGCTGGCGTGTCTCGCTTCGGGAACCGTCCTCGGGTCGTTGATCGCCGCCCGCAGTCCCACACCTGGCACCCGAACAGAAGGTGGGAAGGTCAGTGTCGGCATCCTTGCCGCGGTGTCCCTCGGCGCGGCGATCGCCGGCCTGTACGCGGTGGTCGCCAACCAGTACTTCGCCGGTGAGACGTTGGGCCGGTTCCTGAGCTGGGCGCTGTGGCCGATCACCCCGATCATTGGTATGGCGGTGGCGATGGCGGTGGTCGCCGCGCGGCAGTGGCGCGCCCCTCACGGCGGCTGGTCGGCGTTGCTGGCCGCGCCGACCGGCTCGATCGTCACCGCCACGCTCGGCATGCTGTTGGTGCAGTACGCGCTGACCGCCAGACGGTGGCCGGACATGATTCTGTTGATCGACGTCGCCGGCCGGGTTGGTGGGCTGCTGATCGGCGTCGGAGTGGTCATGGCGCTGGTGCAGCCGCTGATGTTCCGGCTTATCCTCTCTGCTCCCCTTGTGGTGATCTCGGCGGCGATCGTCGGTCCTGATTCCACCGGGATCCTTGGTGTCATCTACGCCCTCGCCGTCGCGGTGTGGTGGGCGGCCCGCTTGTGGACCCGCATCATCCGCCCCGCCCAACCCGCGCCGCCAGGTGAGGCACGGGCACTCGCGACCGGCGTCATGCCGCCGGGTGGGGGTGGATGAGGTGCGGTGGCCGCGGCGGCTGATGTCGCTGCTGTTCGTCCTCGCGCTTCTGGCCGGCCCGCCGGTGGTGCTGCTGTCACTGGTCGGCCCACCCGTACCTGGCTGGCCGACCGCGGAGCAATTGCGAGTATGGGTAGAGCAGCCGCTGACCGAGCAGACCCTCACTATCGCGTTGACCATCACGGCCTGGCTGGTGTGGCTCGTGCTCGCCTACACGGTCACCATCCGGGTCCTCGCCCGCCTCCGCGCGACCGTGGCCTGGCTGAGGCACCTGCCTCTGCCGACACCCCTACAGGCCACGGCCACCGGGGTGGCCGGAGCGGCTGTGCTCGGAATCAGCGCCAACGCGGTGACCGCATCACCTCCGCAACCACCACATCCGGTGCCCGCCGGCAGCCTCGATGCGGGCGGCGACACCATCGTCCCGGGGCGCGACGGCATGGCTCTGCCCGACGACGGGATCGTCGTGTCCGGTGGTTGGCTTCCCCGCGACGTCGCCGAGCAGGTCACCGCCGCCGCAGCCCTGGTCTGGCTACGCCGACGCCGCGCCTACCGGCCACGCCCACCCGGCCAACCAGGCCGCACGGACGAGGACCTGGCCCCGCTGCCCGCGACCGCTGCTGCCGTGCAAGCCGCCCTCGCCGAGCACCCCTCACCGGCTGCCGCCGATCCTGCCTCTGTTGAGCAGCCGGCGGGCGGGATGGTGACCGGAGGTGTGACTCTTCCGGCCGCAGGGGTCGGGCTCACCGGACCGGGTGCCCTGGCCGCGGGGCGCGGTCTACTGGTCACCACCCTCTTGGCCCGGCAGCGTCACCCGACGCTGCCGCTGGTCATCACCCGGACCGCGCTCACCAGGCTGCTCGGCGCTGCCGCCGAAACCCTGGGCTGCCGTCTGCCGGGGTTAGAGGTCGTCGAGAGCCCTGCCGAGGCGGTACGGATTCTTCAACGCAGACCCGCTGGTCGCGGCGGCGGGGCACGAGACGACACGGAGCGGAACGGAAATGGGACAACAGGCCCTGCGCACCCCGCCACCAGCCTGATCGTGGAGAGCGCTGTGGCAGCACGCGGTGTACAAGACCTGACGGTCGTGAACGCTGCCGACGCTGGCAGCATGGTGGTGCTGGGCAGATGGCCGGGCGGTCCGACATGGCAGGTCGACCCGGACGGCCACACACACGACACGCAGCGCCCCGAACAGCCCGGTCCACGGTTGTGCGTCCTCGACTCGGTGGCGGCTGCCGACCTGCTCATCGTGATTGCCCACGTCGATCCACCACCGCTCGAGCCCGCGTCCCCCACGCCGTCCCCAGGTCACGCGACGCCACCTCGGCAGCTGCCACGGCAGACGGCCCGGCAGCAATTCCTGCCCCGTCCCGCAGCCGCCGCCCGGCGGCTGGAGTTGCGCGTTCTGGGCGAGCCGGCGCTGCTCATCGACGGCGAACCACTGAACGTCCGCCGCGGTGCGGCCGTCCAAGTCCTTGTTCTGCTCGCCACCCACCCCGACGGAGCTGACACCCGGCAGCTGACCGACGCCATCTGGCCGGGCCTGCCCCGCCGATCGCTGAGCGGCCGTCTCTACACCACGCTCAGCGAACTTCGTGGCAGCATCCGGACCGCCTGCGGGCTGAATCTCATCGATCACGCCGACGACCGCTACCGCCTCAACCCCAGCCACATCGACGTCGACTTGTGGCGCTTATACGCAGCGGCCCAGCACGCCGCGACCGCTGTCACCGACACCACAAGCGCCCGGCAGGCCGTCATCGACACCTACACCGGTGACCTCGCCGCCGGACGCACCTGGCCGTGGCTCGACCCCATCCGCGAGACCATCCGCCGCCACATCATCGACGCCTACGTAGCCCTCGCCGCCGCCGCATCCGGCCCCCGTCACGCCTTGGACCTGCTCCAAGGCGCCATCCGCATCGATCCATACAACGCCGAGCTGCACGCGCGCACGATGAATGCCCTCGCCGCGCTCGGCGAGCACGACGCAGCTGCCCAGCTACACGAGGGCTATATCCGGCGTCTCATCGAAGCGGGCCTCGACCCCGTTGACGATGCCCGCGCTGGGGACGCTGGACTGAACGGCGCCGCCGTTACCAGCTAGGGCGCGTATCGGGTCGTGATCAATGAGCGCATGTAGACGCCCTTGATGTCGGGGTGCTGGGCGAGGCGGGTCTGGGTTTTCCCGTCGTGCTGATCTTCGATCCGGTAGATCGTCTTGCATGACGCCTGCGCAGCTGACCGATGTGGAGTGGGAATTCATCGAGCCGTACCTGCCGATCGGCGAGTATGGCCCGTACCCCGAGCGGTTGCGCCAGCAGTTCGAGGGGGTGGTCTGGCGGTTCAGGACCGGCGGGCAGTCGCGGGAGATGCCGCAGGAGTTCGGTGCTTGGTCGACGGTGTCCAAGCGTTTCCGGCAGTGCGTGACGCCGGCGTGTTCGAGGCCCTGCTGGAGGGCCTGATCGCGGAGGCCGCGAAGCGGGGTGAGGTGGATCTGTCGCTGGTCAGTATCGACTCACCACCGTGCGGGCCCATCACGATGCCGCCGGGATGCACACGAGCCAGGACGTGCTCGCCGCTTTGGAGAAGGCTGCCGCCGAAGAGGGGGAGGCCAGGTCAAAGGGGGCCGGTCCCGAGGGACGAAGCGGGCAGGACGGTGGTGCCGATCCCGAGCGGGACGAGCGGCGACGCCGGCGGCGGCGCAGGGTCCGGCTGAAGGCCGCTCTGCCGGGGCGCTCACGGGGCGGGCAGACGTCAAAGGTCCATCTCGCCGCCGACCGCAAGTGCCGGCCGTTGGCGTTCGTCTTGACCGCGGGACAGGCGGCCGACAGCCCACACCCGGTGCTGGGGAGGATCCGGGTCCGTGGCCCAGTGGGGCGGCCTCGCACCAGGCCGGACGCGGTCGCCGGGGACAAGGCGTACTCGTCCCGCGGCAACCGCGCCCACCTGATCGCAGTTGTGGCTCTGAGCGGCGGCTGCATCCCCGGATGTCGGATTTCGGTGGCCCGCTGCCGCCCGGGAACTGGGGATTGTGCACCACCGGCGCGGTGTCGGCCCGCGGGCTCAGGTGAGGGCGGCGACCAACAGGGCGAAGGCAGCGATGATGACAGCGACGCGGACGTAGTGGTAGCGGTCCCAGCGGTTCATCTGCTGCTTCCAGTCGGCGGGCCGGTTGTCGGGGGTCCACGTCTTGCCCCGGTTGTTGATCGGGACGAGCAGCAGGATCGACATGATCACGCTGAGAACCAGCAGCGCGCCGGCGGTGACGACGAGGCCGTTGCCGTGGTAGTGCCATCCGGCGATGGCCCAGACCGCAACGAGGACGAGCGAGGTGATGTACCAGACGGGCATCACGGCGCCGAGCATCCGGCCCCCGTGGGCGCGGCCGAGTTGGCCACTGTCACCGGGGAGCGCGTTGAGGATCGGGTTGATGACGAAGGCGACGGAGAACTCCACCCCCACCATCACGCCGACGACCACGGTGGTGAACACCTCGAGTGCGTTGAGCATGATGACCGCTCCTGATCTAGCGTTGATAGCTGGCGTGGCAACGCTAGTACTGTTGCCGCTCGCTTGTCTAGCGGTGCTAGGATCGAGTCATGTCGGTACAGGAACGCAAGGAGCGCGAACGGGCGGCGCGCGAGCGCCTCATCGTGGCGACAGCCCGCGAACTCGCCGAGCAGCAGGGCTGGGACGCGGTCACCACCCGCCGGCTCGCCGAGCGCATCGAATACAGCCAGCCCGTCCTCTACAGCCACTTCCGCGGCAAACGCGAGATCATCGGCGCCGTCGCCCTCGACGGCGCCGCCGAAATGGCGGCCGCGCTGCGGGCCGCGAGCTCCGCCGCGGACCGCCCGCGCGCCCGAGTCACCGCCCTCGCCCGCACCTACCTCGACTTCGCCGCACGCAACCCGGCGGTCTACGACGCCATGTTCGAGCTCGACGGCGGCCTGGCCTTCGCGAGCGACGACACCCCACAACCTCTTAAGGACGCCTTCGCCGCCCTCCTGGAAAGCCTCGGCGAGGTCGCCGGCGACGGCGTCCACCCGGCACTGTTCACCGAGGTGTTCTGGGCGGCCCTGCACGGGCTGGCCACCCTGACCCGAGCGGGACGGCTGCCCGCAGAGGACACCGAGCCGAGGGTGGAGCTGCTGGTGGACCGGCTCGCCGTGGTCTGACACACCATCCCGGCGGGCATGCAGCCGGGACCCTCGGGCCCCGCCGCTGCCTGCCAGCGGCATCGCTGCCGATCACTCGCGCCCACACGGCGCAGCCGCAGATCGCCGGGCCCCATACCCAGGCGGGCACCCGCCCCGGAAGCTGCGATGCTCATTGATCACGACCCGATACCGCCCTAGCCGGGCCGCTCGCAGAGGACGCTTGGCTGCCCCAGTGGGGGCCAGGACCGGCGACGGGCATGCCTCGGAAGACAACAGGGGCCGCACTCGGTCCGTCCCGGCTCGCCGACACCAGCGGATGTATGAGCCCGGTGACTGCTTGCCGCGGGGGCAACCCTGCGCCTGCCTCAGCCGACCTGTCATGACCCTCGTGAAGCCAGACCGAAGGTCATGAAGGCGGCTGGCGGCAGGTTCGATCGCGTGGAAACCGGAGCCGGAGATGAGTGGTCCCTTCACCTACTTCGGGCGAGCCGCCCGGGACGAGCCATGTCGCCCTGCCCGGCTCCTGTTCGGCGCCTTCCTAGCACCGCCTCGCTGACCTGCAGGTGTGAGGCCGCGTGAGGTGGTGTGAGGTCCTGTAAAACGCCATCTCGATCTCCAGCAGCATCGATGGCCGTAGCGTCACCGCATTGCTTCAGCCGGGACCCGTAGGCATCCGCCTTGGACCGTTGGGCGCCGGCGGCGGGCGAAGGAGGCTAGGTGACGTCACGACCTGTTGTTCCTGCCGTAGTCACGTCTGTTCTGTGCACGGCAGCCGTGCCCATCGTCTTCGCCGGCGCTGGCGTGTGGGTGCCCGAGGTGCCGTCATCGGCTGCTGTCCGGCAGTGGATCGCCGAGCCGATGGGCCCTGACCTCATTGTGGTCTTGGCCGGAGGAGGCGTGCTCGTGCTGTGGCTGTTGCTGGCCACGGCCGTCCTGATGCGCGCCTACGCCGCGCTGGCCTGCCGGTTGCGCGCCACACCCGCGGTCCGGCTTCCGGGCCCCGTGCAGGGTCTCGCCGCCGCGCTGCTCGGGACGACCGCCGTGACCACCGTCGCGGGCGCCGCCGCGCACGCCGGCCCACCCGCCGCTGCCGCGACCGTCGACGGTGACGCGCAGGCCAGCGAGGCCAGATCCACGGCCACCGCCCAGAGCGACCGAGAGCGGCAAGAGACGCGATCAACAGGCCAGCCATCCGTCTATACCGTCGAACGCGGCGACAGCCTGTCAAAAATCGCCAAGCGTCAGCTCGGAGATGCCGACCGGTGGCCGGAAATTTTCGCCCTCAACCGCGGTCACCGTTTCCCCGACGTCGGCGGCACACTGCGCGACCCGAACGTCATCCGCCCCGGGTGGACCTTGAAACTGCCCGCCGACGACCCGGGACAGCCCGGCCCGTCTAACGGGTCAACGCCGCGGTGGCCCTCCACCGACAGCCCAAACCCGCCACCACCCGATGCCACTGACATGCGCCCGTCGGCCGGGCCGACTCTGAGCCCGACGCCAGGCGCCGCCGCCACCACCATCGCCCCGACGCCAGGCAGCAACGGTGCGACGGAACCTGATTGCGTGAGCGGCAACGGCGCCGACGGCGCTGACTCCGCGGCGAACCGTAGCCGCGAGGCGGGGGAGACCACGCGGGGCGTGCGGCTGCCCAGTGGTAGCTGGCTCGACCTCGGTGTCGCGCTGGCCATCGCTGCCGCGGTCGCGCTGGTCTGGGCACACCGGCAACGCCGCTACGTGCCGGGCAAACCCTCGACGCAGCCCCGCCTCGACGACGCGGACCTCAGGCCCATGCCTCACGTGGTACGGCAAATCCGCCGCAGCCTCCGCCGGGTCGCCAACGGGAAGGGCATGGCACACCAGGAGGCCGGACATCCGGCCGACGAGGCGGTCGATGACGGCACGCAGCCCACCCAGCTCGGCGACATCGCTGGCCTTCACCAGGCCAATGTCCTCACTGAGGACGGGTCCCCCGGGTTGGCCAGCCGTGACGACGACGCGCCGGATGCGGGCGACCTGGTGCCGGCTCTCGCGTACCCGCTAGCCGCGTGGCCGCCGGCAGGGCTGGGCCTGATCGGGCCCGGCGCGGAGGCCGCCGCCCGCGGGCTCCTCATCGCCGCACTGGCGGCCGACACCACACCCGACGCCCGTACCCAGGTCGTCATTCCAGCGGCGACCGCGACAGCCCTGATGGGTGTCGCCACCATCAACCTGCCGCGCACCCCGAGGATGACCGTCACTACCGACCTCACCGAGGCCCTGGCAATCGTCGAGCAACATGCGATGTACCGGGCTCGGCTGCTCGATCAGCACGATGTGCGCACAGCGGCCGAGCTGCGCGCCGCCGACCCCTACGAGGAACCCCTCCCGCCGGTCATGCTGCTGGCCGGGCCCATCGGCCGTCACCAGCGCGCCCGCGTCGCCGCCCTGCTCGCTCAGGGTCAACACCTGGACATCCACGGGGTGCTGCTCGGCGAGTGGTCCGACGGCGACACCATCGACGTAACCCCCGATGGCGGAGTGAGCCCGGCCGATAATGACTCGCCACGTGGCCCCCGCGCCGCTGGCGTCAGCCGCCTCACCGTGCTCAACCCCACCGAGACCCTGGACATCCTCGCGACCCTGACCGAAGCGCACACCGGCCACCTGCCCGCATCCGCTCTCGCCGAAGCTGTAATCCACTCTCGGCCCGAAAGCGGCGCCGATAGCGCACCCGCCGCGAATCGGCTGTCATCATCACCAGCGGCCCGGATCACCCTTACGCCCTCGCCTGGACCGTCCGACGACGAGCGGGCTGACACCGACGCGGGGAACCCGAATGAGGCGAGCGACGCCGCCAGTCGCGAAGCATGCCCACCCACTGCCGGCGTAACCGCCGCCCCGCCCACCCCGGAGATGACCGCTGCCCCCGCTCACGCCGACGAGGGTGTCGCGGCCCGAATCAACGGTGATGCCACCGTCGAGGGCAGCGGCGAGTCCATGCCTGCGATCGACGCGCCCGCCGTCAACGCTGATGAGGCGCCGCTGCCGGCGGCGCCGCGGCGCGATGCGGTCGAAGTGGTGGTCCTCGGCAAACCCGCCATCATCGGCGCCGACCCGCAGCGCGCCCTGCGCGCCAAGTCCATGGAACTGCTGGTGTACCTGGCGGCGTGCGACGGCGACGCCTCCACCGAGGCAATCCTAGACGACCTGCTACCCGACGCCCCCGCCAGCAAAGCCACGCACCGGCTGCACACCTACATCTCAGACCTACGCGCCGTACTGCGACACAACGCCGGACCCGGCACCTACCTGACCCGCACCCACCACCGATACCAGCTCAACCCCGACCGCTTCAACCTCGACCTGTGGCGCATGCGCGCGGCGATCCGCGCCGCCGACACCGCCGGATCACACACCGAACGCATCGAGGCACTGCGCCGCGCCGTGGCCACCTACCGACCCCTGGCCGACGGCTGCGACTACGAATGGCTCGAACCCCACCGCCACGCCGTCCAACGCGAAGCCCTCGACGCCGCCACCGCTCTCCTCGAGGAACTCGCCGACCAGCCCGCCGAGCAAGCCGCCGTCTGCGAAACCGCCCTGCCCCACCACCCCTACGCCGAGGTGCTGTACCAGCAGGCGATGCGCGCCCACGCCCGCCTCGGGAACCTCGACACCATCCGCGCGCTGCGCCGCACCCTCACCCGACGCCTCGCCGAGATCGACGCGGAACCCTCCGACGACACCCTCGCCCTGGCCGACCGACTCGCCACCGACCTGCGGCAACCTCGACGCGGCCTTCGCACCCCACAGCCCTCCGACGGGGGAGCACTCGCATGAGCCTCGACACCCTGGCCAGCGTCCCCACCGCCGACGGCGCGGACCTCGGCGGTAAGCAACTGCGGCGGCTGCGGTGGGCGGTACGCGCCACCCTCGTCCTCGGCGTCGCCGCGTCGGTCGCCGCGAACGTCCTGCACGCCCGCCCGAACCCGATCAGCCAGATCATCGCCGCGTGGCCACCCCTGGCACTGCTGCTCACGGTCGAGCTCATCTCCCGCGTGCCCCACCACCGCTGGTACCTCGGCGCGATCCGCATCACCGCCGCCGCGATCATCGCCCTTATCGCCGCCTGGGTGTCGTACTGGCACCTCGTCGGAGTCGCCGCCCGCTACGGCGAGTCCGGCTACGGCGCCGCGTACCTGCTGCCCATCTCCGTCGACGGTCTCGTTCTCGTCGCCAGCGTCAGCCTCGTCGAAATCACCGCCCGCATACGGGCCGCGTCCACGCGCATGGCTCTCGCGGCCACTGCCGAACTGTCCAGGGCGCCTGCGGCCGCGGTCTCCACCTTGTCGGCCCCGGATGAGGTCACCGCCGCCGCACCTTCCACAGGCCGGTACCGACGCGCGGATCCCGGGCGCCCCGCCGCGCCGGCGACAGCTGCTCGTCGTCCGATCTCGCTTCAGCATGCCCCTACTGCGCCGCCCGGCGGCAGCGGCGCTGACGGCGGCGGCGACCCGGCAGCGCCGCAACCCGGCATCACCCAGCGCGAACCTGGCAACGTTCTGGCCGCTGACGTCGCTAAATCGCCCACCGCCGGGACCGGCAGACCGGCCGACGTACGCGCGGCCAAGGCACCAGGCCCGCCGCCGTCCGAGACGGCGCCGCAAGCGGCTCCCGTCACGAACGCCGAGGTGACTCCCACGCCGGCAGAGGGCATCATCGCGCCGTCAGCGGCGGAGGGCACCAGCGGGCACGGCCTGACGGCTCCATCGCACGGTGTCGCCGTCATAGCTGACACCGCGTCCGCCGTCGCCTACTGGCGCCGCCGCGAGCCCGCGCTGCAGCCAGCGGAAGTCGCTGCGCGAATCGGCAAGTCAGAACGGACCGTGCGCCGGCACTGGCACCAGCGAGGCACCACTAGCGCGGGCCACCGTAACGGCCACCCCGCCGGCAAAAATCGGCAGCACCCGGCGGCCAACTCCGGATCGGTCGATTGACCGACCCCACCTCTCCCACCGGGAGAGCCGCCCCAACGACAAAATGGCTCCGTCTCTTGCTCTCCTCGGCGCCGTGTGGGTCGAGCCGGACCGTGCTGTCGGCGTACGGGTCAACGTGCCCAACCGGGTACAGCCGAACGTGCACAGGTCCGTAACGATGTTCAACGGTGCGGATCCCGGAGGACCGGCGCTCTACCCTCGATCTGGCCATGGACTTCAACGACTATCGCTGCCCGAGTCGGGGCCGAGATCACGGATACTAAGGGTGACTGTCCTGGCGTCCGAGCCGCGCGGATCGCGGCTACCTATTGACTGGTGGTACGACCGCAGCCAGGCCAGGCTTGGTCGAGGTGACCGGCGGAGTCGCTCTCATCGCGGCTGCCCACCGC
>NZ_JBFAAL010000020.1:0-88670 GCF_040639715.1 Micromonospora sp. NPDC023737 | reverse complement strand
CCCGGGGATGCCCCGGGCCGCACCGCCGTGTCCGGACCAGGCCGGCTGCCTGTCGCCGGCCCGGCAGCCGCCTGCCGCGGGCCCGCGGGTCCGTCAGGCGCCGAGCCGGGCCAGCTCCTCGTCGACGATCGACGGGTCGAGCTTGCGGAACACCGGCTTCGGCGCCGCGAGCGGCCGCCCGACCTCCAGGGGTACGGACTCCCACCGCGTGCCCTGCGTGTAGTCCCCGGTCAGCACCGGATACGCCGGCCCGCCGTCGAGGTCCTCCACCTCCACGATCTGCGGCATCGGCGCGTGCACACCGGTGCCGCCGAGCAGCTCGTACACCTTCTGTGCGGAGTGCGGCAGGAACGGGGTGAGCAGCGTGTTGGCGTCGCTGACCACCTGGAGGGCGACGTGCAGGATGCTGCCCATCCGCGGCTTGTCGGCCTCGTCCTTGAGCTTCCACGGCGCCTGCTCGGAGAGGTACTTGTTCGCCTCGGCGACCACCTTCATCGCCTCGCCGATCGCCTGCTTCTGCCGGTGCCGGCCGATCAGGTCGCCGACCACCGCGAACCCGGCGCGAGCGGTGGCGAGCAGCGCCTCGTCGGCCTCGGTGAGACCTGCCGGGTCGATCGGCGGGATCGCGCCGAAGTTCTTCGCCGCCATCGAGATGGAGCGGTTGACCAGGTTGCCCCAGCCGGCGACCAGCTCGTCGTTGTTGCGGCGGAGGAACTCCGCCCAGGTGAAGTCGGTGTCGTTGCTCTCCGGTCCGGCGGCCGCGATGAAGTAGCGCAGCGCGTCGGCGTCGTAGCGCTCCAGGAAGTCGCGGACGTAGATGACGACCCGCCGGGACGAGGAGAACTTGCGGCCCTCCATCGTCAGGTACTCGCTGGAGACCACCTCGGTCGGGAGGTTGAGCCGCCCGAGCCCGCCCGGTTCGCCGTCGCGCGCCCCCTCGCCGGAGTAGCCGGCGAGCAGCGCGGGCCAGATCACCGAGTGGAAGACGATGTTGTCCTTGCCCATGAAGTAGTACGTCTGGGCGTCCTTCCCCTCCCCGTCGGTGGACCACCAGCGGCGCCACGCCTCCGGGTCGCCGGAGCGGCGCGCCCACTCGATGGAGGCGGAGAGGTAGCCGATGACCGCGTCGAACCAGACGTAGATCCGCTTGTCGGACCGGTCCCGCCAACCGTCGAGCGGGATCGGCACGCCCCACTCGAGGTCCCGGGTGATCGCGCGGGGCTGGAGGTCGTCCAGGAGGTTCTTCGAGAACCGCAGCACGTTGGGACGCCACCCCTCGCGGGTGTCCAGCCACCGCCGGAGCACGTCCGCCAGGGCGGGCAGGTCCAGGAAGAAGTGCTCGGTCTCGACGAACTCCGGCGTCTCCCCGTTGATCTTCGACTTCGGGTTGATCAGGTCGATCGGGTCGAGCTGGTTGCCGCAGTTGTCGCACTGGTCGCCGCGGGCGCTGTCATATCCGCAGATCGGGCAGGTGCCCTCGATGTAGCGGTCGGGCAGCGTCCGGCCGGTGGACGGGGAGATCGCACCCATCGTGGTCTTCGGCACGATGTAGCCGTTGCGGTACATCCCCTCGAACAACTCCTGCACCACCGCGTAGTGGTTGCGGGTGGTGGTGCGGGTGAACAGGTCGTACGAGAGCCCGAGGCCGTGCAGGTCCTCGACGATCACCCGGTTGTAGCGGTCGGCCAGCTCGCGCGGGGTGACCCCCTCGGCGTCGGCCTGTACCTGGATCGGGGTGCCGTGCTCGTCCGTGCCGGAGACCATGAGCACGTCGTGACCGGCCATCCGCATGTACCGGCTGAAGACGTCGGAGGGAACGCCGAAACCGGAAACGTGGCCGATGTGGCGCGGGCCGTTGGCGTACGGCCAGGCAACCGCCGCGAGAACGTGACTCATGACCAGCAAGCCTAGTGACCCGCCCCGCCCACCGACCAATCAATACACCCCCACCCCCCACCGCCGCGCTGATCATGAAGTTGTTGCGGCCCGTGTCGGCATGTCGCGACAACAACTTCATGATCACGGCGGTGGTGGGTGGGGGCGGTGAGTGGGGGTGGGGGGTGGTGGGGGGGTGGGTCGGCGAACTGGGCAGGATTGCCGGGCCGATGGTCCGATTTGTCGTCGACACGCCCTTTGCTGCCCGATCGGGGGAACGAGCGGGTGTGCAATGAACATCGTGGCTGGCAGACGAGCGCGCCGTGAACCCGACGAACGCCCCTCGCGGGCGGCGCTCGCCGACGGCGGGGACACCTCGCCCGGCCACGACACCCCGACCCGGTCGGACACCGGCGAGGACGCCGCCGCGGACGACGACACGTCGGGCGACGGGCCCGCGCGCACCCCGACGGCGCGGGGACCGGGGGTGGCGCCGCAGCCCCGTCCGGTGCCCGGCACCGACGCCACGCCGCCTTCCGGCCGGTCACCCCGATCACCACGCACCGGCCCGCCGCCCGAGCGGAAGCAGACCCGGCCACCGCGGACCGGCAAGGTGCCGGCACCCGCCCGCAGCCGCCGAGACCAGCCGGAGACCGCTGACAGCCCGGCGGGGACCGAAGACGAGTCGTCCGCTCGTCCTGCCGCAGAGCGCCCGGGCCACGCCGTGACGCCGAGCCGGGATGGCGACTGCGCCCCCGAGGAGGAGCGCGCCGCCGACGTGGAGCCGACGACCGGGGCGCCGGTGGACGCGCTGCCGCGCCGGGTGCCCGTACGCCAGTCCAAGCGCCGGCGTCGCCCCGCCCTGGGCGCCGACGGCGAGCCCACGGACGACGACCAGACGTTCTGGGCGCCGATCGAGGAGGTGCACTGGGACGGCACCCCGATCCGCGAGGAGCCGGCAGCGGAGCGGAACCGGCCGGCTCGGGACGACGCCGGCCAGCGCCGACGCGCCCGTCGTGCCAGCCACCCGCCGGACCCGCTCCCCGGGCTCGCCGCGCTGCTGGCGTTGAGCCTGGTCGCGGCGTTCTTCGCCTGGGTCAGCGCCGGGCCGCTCTGGGTCGCGCTGGGCCACGCCACGCATGGCACCTCGGTGATCACCGACTGCAGTGGCAGTGGCCTGAGTCAGCGCTGCCGAGGCATCTTCACCGCCGACGACCGGCGCTTCGTCGCCCACGGGGTGCGGGTCAGCGACGTGCCGGCCGACCGGGCGGTGGTCGGCGGAACGCTCCCGGCCAGGATGACCGGCCCGGAGGGCGGGACCGCGTACGCCGACACCGGCGGGGCCGCCCTTCACCTGCGCTGGGTGCTCGGCCTGCTCGTGGTGGCGGGTTGCGGCGCCGGGATCGCCCGCTGGACCGGGGCCACCCGGCTGAAGGGGCAGCGTGCCCGCCGCTGGGGAATCGGCCTCGCGTTCGCCGGGCCGGTGCTGATCACGGCGGGATTCCTCGGCACCGCCTGGTGACCCGCGCGGAGGCTGCCCGACGGTCGCGGCATCCGGTCAGGTCCGGAGCTGATCAGCGGTGCACGACGCCGTACACGTCGCGGCGGCGCAGGCCGTACGCGGTGGCCACCTCGCTGATCGCGTCCCGCCGGGAGAGGCCGGCCGCCTCCCGGTCGGCGACAGCGGCGCGCAGCGTGTCGTCGTCGGGGGGCTCCGGCGCGGTCGCGGGCGCTCCGGCCACCACCAGCGTGATCTCGCCACGCGGCTCCCCCTCGGCGGCCCAGCGGGCCAGCTCGCCGAGCGGCCGGCGGAGCACCTCCTCGTACGTCTTGGTGAGCTCGCGGCAGAGCGCGGCCGGGCGGTCGGCGCCGAACGCGTCCGCCAGGTCGGCCAGTGCGCTGGCGATCCGGTGTGGCGCCTCGAAGAAGACGAGGGTGCGCTCCTCACCGGCGAGCGCCCGCAGACGGGATCGCCGCGCGCCGGGCGAGCGGGGCAGGAACCCCTCGAAGCAGAACCTGTCGCAGGGCAGCCCGGAGAGCGCGAGGGCGGTGGTGACCGCGCTCGGCCCCGGCGCGGCGGTGACCGGTGCACCGGCGTCTAGCGCGGCGCGGACCAGCCGGTAGCCGGGGTCGGAGACGCTCGGCATGCCGCCGTCGGTGACCAGGGCGACGACGTAGCCGGCCTGGATCACCTCGACCAGTTCGGGCGTACGCCGTTCCTCGTTGCCCTCGAAGTAGGACACGATCCGGCCTGGCACGGTGATGTCGAGGTCACGGGCCAGCCGGGTGAGGCGGCGGGTGTCCTCGGCGGCCACCACGTCGGCGGTGGTGAGCACCTCACGGAACCGCGCGGACGCGTCCGCCGGGTTGCCGAGCGGCGCGCCGAGCAGGATGAGACGCCCAACATCCGACATATCACCCACGAGATCTTTCGCTCCTCGATCGACGGCGGTGGCGGGATCGGGGACGACTGCCGCCACCGGTCACCTCCGCAGCCTACGATCGCCGGGTGACGAGTGCGTCGACAGCACAGAGCGCGAACGCGCCCCGGGTCGATTCGGAGCGTACGGCCGGTGGCGGGCCGACCGACGGGGGCGGCGTTCCAAGCGTGGTCCGCGCCCGGCTGGCCACCGTCGAGGCCCGGCTCGACCGGTGGTCGTGGCTGGCCACCGGTGTGGTCGTGCTGATCGCCGGCATCCTGCGCTTCGTCGGCCTGTCCGGACCCAAGGGCAAGATCTTCGACGAGACCTACTACGCCAAGGACGCGTACGGGTTGATCTCTCGCGGCGTCGAGTGGAACTACAAGGACGGCGGCCCGTCGTACGTGGTGCACCCGCCGCTGGGCAAGTGGCTCATCGGGCTCGGCGAGTGGGCGTTCGGCTACCAGGACGCGGAGAGCCACATCTCGGTGCCGGGGCACCTCATGACCACCGCGCCGGAGTTCGGCTGGCGCTTCTCGGCGGCCGTCATCGGCACCCTGTCGGTGCTGCTGCTGGTACGGATCGGGCGGCGGTTGTTCCGCTCCACCGCGCTCGGCTGCGCGGCCGGCCTGTTGCTGGCCCTGGACGGCTTCCACCTGGTGCTCTCCCGCGCGGCGCTGCTCGACATCTTCCTGCTCTTCTTCGTGCTGGCCGCGTTCGGCGCGCTGGTGCTCGACCGGGACGCCCGCCGACGGCAGTGGACGCGCGCGCTGGACGCCGGGCTGGATCCCACCCGGCCGGGGCGGGCCGGTCGACCGGCCAACGGGTGGCGCGGGTGGCCGTGGTGGCGTCTCGTCGCGGCGGTGTTGTTCGCGGGCGCCTGCGCGGTGAAGTGGAGCGGCCTCTACTTCCTGCCGGCGTTCGTGCTGCTGGTGTTCGTCTGGGAGGCCGGTGTCCGCCGCTCGGCGGGCGTACGCCGCCCGTGGCGGGACGCGTTCGTCGGCGAGCTGCCCTGGCTGGCGCTGGCCGGTGTGCTGATGGTCGGCACCTACCTGGCGACCTGGTCAGGTTGGTTGTTGACCGACGACGGCTACTACCGCCTGGCCGCCAACTACCCCGGTGCCCCGCTGAGCGACAAACCGGTGATCGGGCCGCTGATCAACCTGTTCGAGTACCACAAGGCCGCGTACGGCTTCCACACCCACCTGGACACCGGGCACAAGTACCAGTCCTGGCCCTGGCAGTGGCTGCTGCTGGGCCGCCCGGTCGCGTTCTACTGGTCCGGCGACGGCCCGTGCGGGGCGGCGAACTGCGCGGCGGAGATCCTGCTGCTCGGCACCCCGCTGCTCTGGTGGTCGTTCCTCCCGGCCCTGGTGGCGACCGCCTGGCTCGGCCTGGCCCGCCGGGACTGGCGGGCGGGCGCCATCCTGCTGATGGTGGCCGCCGGCCTGCTGCCCTGGTTCTGGTTCGCCCTGGACGGGCGGACGATGTTCTCCTTCTACACCGCACCAGCGCTGCCGTTCATGGTGCTGGCGGTGGTGTACGTGCTCGGCGCGATCGTCTCGCCCGCCGGGGCGCGCGCCGGAGCGGCACGGACGGCCGGGCCGGGCGACGCGGGATACGACCGCCGGTTGATCGGTGGCGTCGTCGCGGGCGCCTACGTGTTGCTGGTGGCGCTCTGCTTCGCGTACTTCTATCCGATCTTCGTCGGCGAGGTGATCCCGTACGCCGACTGGTCGGCCCGCATGTGGTTGGGCGGTCGCTGGATCTGACGCCGGTTTGTCCGCCGCGGGGGCCCGAGGGGCGACAGCCGGCGGAGCACACGGCAACGACAACGGCCCGTACGCGTTTGCGTGCGGGCCGTTCGACAGAGAAGCGCGCCCCGATCGCCTGCCACGGGGGAAGCGGGCGATTGGGGCGCGCACGAGAAGCTTAACCACCGCGCACCACCGGCACAACGGGTCAACTTGGGTCAGATTTCTGACGGATACCCCTTTGGTCACGGGACAGATCCGACAACTGACCGTCGGTCACCCACCGGCACATCATCGCCTCCGAAGCGGCGTGAGGACGACGATTCCGACGGCGGCGGCGCGATTCCGGCAGCGGCGCGGGGGACGGCGGTCGCGCGGGGACGGCGGCGCGGTTCCGACAGTGACGCGGGGAGAGTGGCGGCGCCGAGACGACGAGGCGCGGTTCCTACGGGGGCACGGGCGGCCCCGACCCCGGCGGAGGCGCGGAGCGGGCGGGTCGCTCGGGACCGGGCCGGGCGATGAAAATGACGGACGCCGGCGGCCGGTCCGTCGCCGACGCACCCGAGTGATCATCCTAAGTGGACCTCATTACACTTCGCCCAGTGATCAACTTAAGACGTTCCACCACCGTCCTCGCCGGACTGGTGGTGATTCCCGCGCTGCTCGGGCCGGTACCGGCCATGGCCGACGAGCCGGAGCCCGCCGAGCCGCCCCGGGTGGAGCTGGTCCTCGACGTCAGCGGCTCGATGGGGGCCCGGGACATCGAGGGCCGGAGCCGGATCTCGGTGGCGCAGCAGGCGTTCAACGAGGTCGTCGACGCGCTGCCGGAGACCACCCAGCTCGGCATCCGGGTACTCGGTGCGACGTACAAGGGTGAGAACAAGAAGGTCGGCTGCCAGGACACCCAGCAGATCGTCCCGGTGGGCCCGGTGGACCGGACCCAGGCGAAGGACGCCGTGGCCGGGTTGAAGCCGACCGGATTCACCCCCGTCGGGCTGGCCCTGCGCGAAGCCGCCAAGGACCTCGGCTCCGGTGCCACCACCCGAAGGATCGTGCTGATCACCGACGGTGAGGACACCTGCGCACCGCCCGACCCGTGCGACGTCGCGCGGGAACTCGCCGCGCAGGGCACGCGGCTGGTCGTCGACACGCTGGGCCTCGCCCCTGACGAGAAGGTACGTCGGCAGCTGCTCTGCATCGCCGCCGCGACCGGAGGGACGTACACCGCGGCGCAGAGCACCGACCAGCTGACCAACCGGATCAAGCAGCTGGTGGACCGGGCCCAGGAGACGTACACCCGCACGCCGACGGTGGTCGGCGGCAGCTCCGTCTGCGAGGGCGCGCCGCTGCTCGCTCCCGGCGTCTACACCGACCGGGAGAAGTTCTCCGAGCACCGCTGGTACCGGGTGCCGGTACGGCCGGGTCAGGAGCTGCGTGCCTCGGTGAGCGTGGCGCTGGACCGGCCCGTCAACCCGGACTACGGCGTACTGCTGCGGGCCGTCGCGACCGACGGCCGGGAGCTGGTCCGCGGAGTGGACGCGGGCAGCGGCCGGGCGGACGTGGTCTCCGCCGGCCTGCGCTGGTCGGATGACCACGAGGACGACCAGGACGACACGGACGAGCGGGACGACGCGGACGGCTCGGTCACCACCGCGGCGACCGACCCGGAGATCGTGCCACCGACCATGGTCTGCCTGGTCGTCAGCAACTCGTTCGCTCCCCGCGACGGCACCGAGGCGAGCCCGGGCATGCCGGTGGAGCTGACCGTCGACGTGGTCGCGGCGTCGCCGACGCCGAAGGGCCCGGACCTCGGCCGCGGCTGGGTGCTGCTGGCCCTGCTGACCGTGGCCGGCCTGGTCACCGGTCTGCTCACCGGCCTGCTGACCCGCTGGTGGGTGGCCACTTGGAGGGAGAAGTGAGCGTGCGTACGACTCTGACCCGGTCGCTGGCCGCGCTGGTCGCCGCCGCCGGCCCGGTGGCGCTGCCCGCCACGGCGCTCGCCGCCCCGAGCGACGGGCCAACACCCTCCCCCGGTGCCGCGACGGTGACCCGCGCCGGCACCTCCTTCCTCACCGCGACCACGATCGCCGCCGGCCAGCCGGTCCAGGTGGACGCCTCGACGGGCGACTACCTCTACTGGTCGTTCACCGCGGACGCCGGGCAGGTGCACGACATCTCGGCCACCGTCTCGTTCCCCGGTGCACGCAGCGGCGCGTCGACCTGGACCGTCGAGGTCTTCGACGGGCTTCGCCGCCGGCAGGCGTGCACGGCCGGGGCGCAGACCCCGACCGTCGACAAGGCGGCGAGCAGTGTCTCGCTCGGCTGCACGCTGCGCGAGGTACGACCGTGGGCCGAACCCTGGTCGGGCGATCCACTGCCCGGCACGTACTTCGTCCGGCTCTCGGTCGCCGACGTGCCGGAGCCGGACCTGGGCGCGCCGGTCGAGGTCGAGTTGCTGGTCAACGCCGACGGCGAGGGCGCCCCGGCCGACGACGGCGAACTGGCGGTGCCGTTGGTGCCGAACACCCGGGCCGGCGCGGTGCTGACCGACGAGCAGGCCACCGCGCCCGTCGAGGACGCGGACGAGGAGAGCTGGCTCGACGACCTGCTGCCCGCGCTGGGCTCCCGGTGGATCTGGACGAGCGTCGGCGGCGTCCTGGCCGCAGTGGCCGGCGTGGTCGGCTTCGCGCTCACCCGCCGGCCCCGGCGCGTCTGACGCGCCGGCGTTGAGCTGCCGGTCCCGTCCCGAGCCGCGCAGGTCGGGACGGGACCGGTACTCGCGAGGCGGGTCAGGTGCTCTTCGGCCCCCGGGGCAGCCACCCGATGAACCGGTCCTGAAGGGATGTCACGGAGGCGGTGCGCAGATCCTCGCTGGCGGCAGCGAGGCAGGATCCCAGGTAGACGCTGAGCGTCGCGCGGTCGCCGTACTCCTGGAGCAGCCGGCTGCGTTTCGTCGCGCACGGCCAGTCCTCGCCACAGGAACCACAGTTCCAGTTGGGCGGCTCCGGCACGTGTTCACCGCTCACCGGGCCGGACGGTTCCGCACCACCGGTCATCGCACTCCCTCTCCGGTTCCTGACAGGGCCGACGCCACGCCGACCTGAACTTACGACAGTCGATGTCCATCATGCCGTGCTCGGGCTGTAGCGCCGCAGAACCATCCTGTGTTACATGGTTGCGGTACTTTCGCCATTCATGGCAGTCAGAAAGTTGACGATTGGCCGATCGGACGGCCGACCGATCCGGCTGGATTCGCGCATCGACTGGCCGTCGCGGCACCCACGCCCCACCGGGACGGGCGATGCGTGACCTGCTGCCGCCGGAGGTCGCGGTGGCCGTGGCCGGGCCCGGCGACTGGACCGGTCGACTGCTCGCCGAAGAGCTCGCCTGCCTCGGCGAACGGGCGGTGGAGAGCCGACGGCGGGACTTCACCGCCGGGCGGGTCTGCGCGCGGCGGGCGATGGCCACACTCGGGCTGCCGCCGGCCCCCGTGCCAGCCGCCGACCGGGCGCCGGTGTGGCCGTCCGGCGTGGTCGGCACCATCACCCACACCCGGGGATACTGCGCGGCGGCCGCGGCCCGCAGCTCCGAGGTCCGGGCCGTCGGCATGGACGCGGAGCAGCACAAGGAGCTCAGTCCGGGGGTACGCCGACTGATCTGCCTGCCCGAGGAGGACGTGCATCTCGCGCGGCTGCCGGTCGGGGTCTCCTGGCCGGCGGTGCTGTTCAGCGCCAAGGAGACCATCTACAAGGTGTGGCATCCGGTGGTCGGCACCTGGCTCGACTTCACCGACGCCCTGGTCGAGATCGACCCGGACGCCGGCACCTTCAGGGCCCGGATCGCGCCCGCGCGGGTCGACGCCGCGCCGGTCGGGCATCCACCGCGAGCGGTGCACGGGCGCTTCGTGGTGGCCGACGGTCTGGTCCGCACCGCCGCCGTACTGCCCCTGCCCTGACGAGCGCGGCGGGCCCCGGCGGGGCACAACCCGTCGTTCGGGCACGGTAGCGTCGGCCGAGTTCCCTACCTCCCCTCCCATGCCCACGATCCAAGGAGTACGGTGAGCCACCCCGACCCGCCCGCCGGGCCGCACGATCCCGACCAGCCGTATCCGGAGCCGCCGACCCAGGCGTTCCCCACGGCCCCGATGCCGCCGGCACCGCAGGGCGGAACGATGCCCCCGGCCCCACGGCCCCCGACGGGCGACGCGACGGCCCCGATGCCGCCGGCCCAGGCCACTCCGGCCGACCCGACCGTCGCGATGCCACCGGCCCCGTTCCCGCACGGCAACGCCACCACCCCGATGCCGACGGCTCCGTTCCCACACGGCAACGCCACCACCCCGATGCCGACGGCTCCGTTCCCGCAGGGCGACGCCACCACCCCGATGCCGACGGCGTCGGCCGGGGCGACGAGTTCGATGCCGCACAACCCGTGGGCACCGACCGCCCAAGGGCAGCCGCCGGCGACCCTGCCCCAGCAGCCGATTCCGGGTACGCCGCAACCGCCCGTCTCCGGCAGCCCGTGGGCGGCGCCCTCAACGCCCGAGCCGCCCGTGTCCGGCGCACCTCCGCAGCCGTCCGGTAACCCCTGGGCCGCGCCCGGCACGGCCCAGCAGCCGACACCGCCCGGCCCCTACCCGCCCGCGGGCCAGCCGTACCCGGCCGCGCCCGGTGCCTACCCACCCGGTGCGTACCCGCCCGGCGGTTTCCCACCCGGCGGTTTCCCACCCGGCGGTTTTCCGCCCGGCGGGCCGCAGCCCCCGCAGAAGAAGTCGAACAAGACGGTGCTGATCATCGTCATCGTGGCGGCGGTGCTGGCTCTGCTCTGCTGCGGTGGCGGCGTCGCCGCCTTGATCTACGGCGCGAACCAGGCGGACGAGGTGGTGGCCTCCTTGCCGACCACGACGCCGACCAGGGACGTGGACAGCCCACCGGCCGTCCCGGTCGACCCCGACGAGACGGCCGACGGCGAGACCTCGAACATGCCGGTCGGCGACACCCTCGTGATCACCAACGACCTCAGTGCCGTCGAGATCACCGTGACGAAGTTCAGCACCAGGACGAAGGGCTGCAACGAGTTCGCGCCGGATCCGGACCAGGGCATCTACCTGATCGCGGACGTCACCGTCAAGGTCACCAAGGGCAGCGCCGCGGTGAATCCGCTCTACTTCCAATGGGTGGCGGCGGACGGTACGGAGACCAACGCCATTGCCGGGCTGTTCGCCGGTTGCGGTGAGAGCCTCGAGCCCGGCGAGATCTCCGCGGGGCGCAAGGTGACCGGCACGGTGGTGTTCAACGTCGCGGACAAGAACGGTGTGCTGGAGTACCTGCACCAGTTCCAGCCCGCCGGATCCTGGAAGCCGTAGCGCTTGATGGGGAGGCCGGCGTGTCCGACCGGCCTCCCGCTCGGCACCCCGCCGCGACGAGACACTCGGCCGTTGCTCCACCCGTCGGCCGTCATGCCGGCCCGCAGCGGGCTCGTGCCGGTCAGGAGTCACGCGCCGCACTGGTCGCCCGCCAGTCGAGAAGCCGGCGGTACGCCTCGAAGCCGTCCGGCACCCAGGCCCACTCGGTGAGCCGCCGTTCCAGCTCGTCCTCGGTCAGGAACGCGTGCCAGGCGACCTCCTCGGGTTGCGGGGCGACCTCCGACGGGCAGCGCACCTCGTAGACGGACGACCACCAGCGGTGTTCGGAGGTCTCGTAGAGGAACTTGAACAACGGCACAGGCGCGGGCAGACCGGGTACCCCCAGTTCCTCCTCGGCTTCCCGCAGCGCCGCCGCGTCGTACGACTCGCCCGCACCGACCACCCCGCCGACGAACATGTCGTACAAGGACGGGAAGACGA
This sequence comes from Micromonospora sp. NPDC023737, assembly GCF_040639715.1. Lineage (NCBI taxonomy): Bacteria > Bacillati > Actinomycetota > Actinomycetes > Micromonosporales > Micromonosporaceae > Micromonospora > Micromonospora sp. NPDC023737. The sequence continues at coordinate 76,776 of NZ_JBFAAL010000020.1, read as the reverse complement.
GCTTCCGAGCGGTACGGCGGTGCACGAAGATGCGATCCTCGTCGTCCCGGGCCAGCACGAACGCGCAGCGGTGCCGGAGTCCGGCGGCGTACACCTCGCCGCGCCGCGCCTGGCCCACCACTCGGTCTTGTTCGTCGACGATGTCCAACAACTCGTCGGCGGACAGTGGCGACTGATCCTCCATGAACACAGCCTGCCACTTGTTTCCGTCGGGTTACAACGACCGTCGAGTTCAAGCGGCAATCACAGAATGCGATTCTTGTTCGCCTGGTGCTTCCGCCTTACCCGCCTCTGTGTTAGTAACAATGCGTCCGGCGACAATGGACGCACCAAAACTAGAGTTGATTCGCGAATGGGCGAGCGGAAAGCAGCCAGCGGTGGCAGGAGGCACCAGAAGTGGCGGCGCGACTGACATCTGAGTCGTGGCGCCGAGTGTTCGACCACCCGAGGAGTGATCGCATGCGCCCGTCTCCGTCCCGGACCTTCTCGCAGATAGCGACGGCCGAACGGCCGACCGACACGAGCGTCGTCATGCGGCGTGCAGTGGTGCTCGGCGGCAGCATCGCCGGGCTGATGGCGGCCCGGGTGCTCAGCGACCACGCCGAGGAGGTGCTGATCGTCGAGCGGGATCCATCCGATGTGGATTCCGGCCCCCGGCCGGGCGTACCGCAGGGCAGCCAGGTGCACGCGCTGCTGCCGTCCGGCCAGATGCAGCTGGAGCGCTGGTTCCCCGGCGTCGTCGACGAGGCGTTCGCGCTCGGTGCCCCGTTGCCGCCGAGCGCGGACGCCACGGCGAAGACCTTCGTGAACGGGGTGCTGGGGATACCGCCGGCGGCAGCTGCCACCGGCCCGATGCTGATCACCACGCGGCCCTTCCTGGAGGCGCTGGTCCGGCGGTACACGCTCGCCGCCGACAACGTCCGGATGGTGTACGGCCGAGCGGACGGCCTGTCCTACGCCGGCCACCGGGTCACCGGTGCGCGGTACGTGCCCCGGGATGGCGCCGAGCCGGTCCTCGAAGCCGCGGATCTGGTGGTCGACGCGATGGGACGGTCCAGCAGGCTGAGCGATTGGCTGGCCGACGAGGGGTGGCCCCGCCCGCCGATGCAGCGGATGCCGATCAAGCTGAACTACGCGACCGCGCTCTTCCGGCGGGACGAGAAGGTGAGCGACACCTGGGTCGTGGTCTACCAGACCATGGCGGGCAACGGCCGTACCGCCCGGATCGGCGGAATCAACTCGGTCGAGGACGACCGCTGGATGGTGCTGGTCGCCGGCTACGACGACGACCGGCCGAGCCGCGACGTCGCCGACTTCACCGCCCGTTGCCGCGAGCACTATCCGGAGATGTTCGGCGACATCGCCGAGCAGGGGGAGATGCTGGGCGGGGTGGTCACGTACCACCAGGCCGACAGCCGACGCCGGGACTTCCACAAGCTCGACCGCATGCCCGCGGGCCTGGTCGTCGCGGGGGACGCGATCGCCTCCTTCAATCCGGTGTACGGCCAGGGCATGACCTCCGCGATGCTGCACGCCTCCTGCCTGTCGGCGTACCTACGCTCCGGGCCGAGGCCACACGAGGAGCCGGCACGGGCGTACTTCGACCAGGTCCGCGTGATAGTCGACGCCGCCTGGCAGATCTCCACCTCGGCCGACGTCGAGCTGCCGCACGTTCGCGGGCCGTACCCGCGCGGGTACAAGCTCACCAAGTGGTTCGGCGACCTGATCTTCCGCGCCGCGCAGACCGACCCGGTGCTGAGCTCCCGGCTGGGCCGGGTCACCACCATGCTCGACCACCCGGCGGCGCTGAGCCGACCCGGCACGCTGCTGCGCGCGCTCCGGCTCGGCCTGCGGCACCGCCGCTGACCGGGGGGCTGATTGCGCCGGTTCCGGTGCCTCCACGGACTGCGTACACCGTACGGCTCTGTCGCTGACCTGCCGCACCGCCTGTCTGGATCCGGCCGAGACTGCCGGGTTTCCCCCACCGGCGGGCGGGGACGCGAGACAGGAAGTGGAACCTGGCTCTCGCCATGACCACAGGGAGGCGACATGAGCTTCGAGAGGGCGACCGGGAACGTCGAGAAGCTGGCCGGCCCGGCCCGCGCCCGGCTGGGCGACATGACCCAGAAGGAGCGGGCACGGGCGGAACAGGTGGCGCAGCGGGACGAAATCCGGGGCAGACAGCCCGGCGAACACGTCCAAGAGGACGCGCAGGACGCCAAGGACGATTTCACCAGCTGACCCGCCGGACGGCGGCGGCCCGGTCCCGAGGCCGGGCCGCCGCCGTCCGGGCGAGTGCTGTCGCTGACGCCGCACACAGGATCGGAAAAGGCCGCTTCCGACTAGCGGAAACGGCCTTTGATCTGGGTGGAGCTGAGGGGATTTGAACCCCTGACCCCCTCGATGCGAACGAGGTGCGCTACCGGTCTGCGCCACAGCCCCTCCGCCGGCAAACCGGCGTCGGTCCCACCCGGCTAACACCGGGCGGGCCGGCGACAAGGCTAACAGGTCGACCGCCCCGGGGGCGAATCCACCCCACCCCGCCGCGCCCCTTCGGACGATCATGCGGCCACCAGCCGCCACGAAAGCCCATATCCGGGAGAGCCGGGCATCAGGCGCTCGCCACGACAGGGTGATCGACTCGACATCCATGAAGTCGGGGCCTCCGAGGCACCGGGACACCCCGACCTCATGGAAGTCGAGATGACCATGCGGCCCCTCGCCCAGTCAGGGGCCCGACAGCCAGGCAGTCGACCCGGAGGACCGGCCGGGAGGCGCCGGAGGACCGACCGGGAGGTGTCGGTGGTCAGGCCGTGTGGGAGCCCCGGCCGGCCTCGTAGGCGCGGCCGCGGAGGCCACCGCTGCGCCGGTAGGAGACCGAGCCGCCGCTCGCGGCGGGCGGGAGATCTGCCGGCCGGTCCAGGCCCATGGCCGCTCGGCGTACCACCTCACGTTGGGCCGCGAGTCGCCGCTGCGCCTCGCGGCGGGCTGCCGCGCGGCGGGCCTGCTCGCGCCGTACCTCCGCCTGCCGGGCGGCCAGCCACGCCGCTTCCCGAGCCCGCGCCCGCCGCCTCCGCTGTTCGGCGATGGCCCGCTGCCGCAGGTGCCCGACGTACGCGACGAGCAGCGCGCCGGTGACCGAGAAGCTGATCCAGAATCCGGGGCCGACCACGAGTACGCCGATCAGCTCGACGCCGTTGAGCAGCAGCAGCGCGGCGAGCACCCGGCGCCGCCGGTAGACGGCCGGGGTGTGGCGGCGGGGTGGCGGCCGACGGCGGGCCCGATTCGGGGCGGGGGGCACAGCGCGCAGCCGGCCCGCTCGGCGGGCCGTGGCGGGTGGCGCCGAGACCGGCCTACCGAGACCGCCCGTAGCTGAATCTTCACTGAGGGTGACGACGAGGTGTCGTGGCGGGCGCACCGGCCGCCGTCCCGGCACAGTACGGCGGCGGCGCTGGCGCTGGAGCACCCGCGCCGTCGACTGCGCCCGCTCCGCCACCAGCCGCTCGGTGGCATCGTACCGGCGGACCAGCGCCGGAGCGAGGGCGAGCAGGCCGGCGGCGGCGAGGACGGCGAGGAGCACCGAGGTCGGCACCCTCACCCCTCCCGTCACCGAATTCGGAGCAATCGCGGCTCGGCCGCAGGATCTTCAACCGATCGGTGCCGGCGGAGTCGATCGTACGACGAACAGCGTTTGCCACATCTTGCAGTTACTTGAGGTTACGGGCGACGGAGCGTGATGCCGACGCGCCGCGCCGATCCCATCGGCGGGACAGCGGCGCGTGTGCCCGTGCCGGGCCCGGCACGGGCTGGACGGTCACCTGGTGGCGGCGCGGACCCGATGCCAGCGGGCCAGCAATCCGCCCTCGGCGGCGACCTCTTCGCTGGTCATCGCGTATCCGATGTGGTCACGCCAGGCGCCATCGATGTGCATGTAGCGCACGTGGTACGCCTCCTCGCGGAAGCCGAGCTTCTCCACGACCCGGCGGGACGGCCGGTTCTCGGGCCGGATGTTGACCTCGATCCGATGCAGACCACCCGGGCCGAAGGCGTGGTCGACGGCGAGCGCCAACGCGGTGGGGATCACGCCGCGGCCGGCGACCCGGTGATCCACCCAGTAGCCCGCGTACCCGGAGCAGAGTGCCCGCCGCACGATGCTGCCCAGGTTCAGGTGCCCGACGAGTCGCTCCCGCCCGTCCTCGCGCAGGCAGACGGCGAAGGGCATTCCGTCGCCGGTGCGCGCCGAGCGTTGCTGGTCCCGGTAGATCCAGCGGAAGGTGGCCGGCGAGTTCAGCTCGTCCCAGTCACCGGGTAGCGACGACTCCCAGGGCGCCAACCAGCTCTTGTTGGCGCGCCGCACCTCGGACCAGGCGGCGGCGTCCGAGCGTCGGTAGGGACGCAGCACGACGGGACCGTCCACAAGGACCGCCGGCCAGCCGGGTACCCGCCCGGCTCCGAAGAGGCTCACGGGGCGGACCCTACGCCCGCCACCGCACCGCCCGTGCGGGCACTCCGAACAATCACGTGGTCCCGCGTGGCTCGCCGTCGCACCTGGCCCCCGCAGACGCGGGTGGGGCCCGCGGGGGCGCTCACCGACGGCGATCCAGCAGGAGCACGTCCACCGTGGAGCCCGCGGCGGCCGTGGTGACCCGTTCGCCGAGCACCAGCAGGCCGTTGGCCTCGGCGAGTCCGGAAAGAGTGAACGGCCCGCCGCTGAGCGGCTGGACCGTGTAGCCGCCGCCGCGCCGCTCGGCGACGTGCGCGGGGCGGAACTCGCGCAGCCCGCCCGGTGACGAGACGGTCTCCAGCAGGTGTGCCCGGACGCTGGGCCGGAAGACCGGCTCCGCCCCGGCGAGGAGCTGGATCGCCGGGCGGGCGAGCACCTCGAATCCGATCAGCGCCGCGCCCGGGTCGCCGGGAAGGCAGACCACCGGCACCTCCTCGGCGCCGACCGTGCCGAAGCCGAGCGCCGTGCCGGGGTAGAGCGCCACCTCGGTGAACGTGACCGGGCCGGCTCGGCTGCCCTCGCGGCGGGAGAGGATCCGCCGGACCATGTCGCCCGGACCGGTGCCGGTGCCACCGGTGGTGATGATCAGGTCGGCGCGCAGGGTCTGGTCCTCCAGCAGCCCGCGCAGCCCCTCCGGGTCGTCGTCGCAGATGCCGACCCGGTATGCCAGCGCGCCCGCCTCGGCCGCCGCCGCGGTGAGCGCGTGCGAGTTCGCGTCCACCACCTGGCCGGGCTGGCTGCCCCGGCCGACGTCGACCAGCTCGTCCCCGGTGGCCACGACGACCACCCGCGGGCTGGGCCGGACCACCACGTGCCCGATGCCGGTGGCGGCGAAGACCGCGACCAACGCCGGCGACACGTAGGTGCCGGCCCGGGCGAGCAGCGCCCCGGCGGGCAGCTCGTCGCCGGCCCGGCGCACCCCGTACCCCCGCTTGGGGGTGCGGTAGATCTCCACCGCGGCCATGCCCTGGTCGGTCCACTCGACCGGCACCACCACGTCGGCGGCGACGGGCAGCGGCGCCCCGGCGGCGACGGAGAAGCAGGAGCCGGGCGTGAGCCGGACCGGCCGCCAGCTCGCCGCGCCGAGGTCACCGACCACGTTCAGCCGGACCGCCCGCCCGCCGGCGGCCCGTCCGGCGCCGGAGATGTCCTCCCAGCGTGCGGCGTAACCGTCGACGGCGGACTGGTCGAAGGCCGGGAACGCGTGCGGCGCGGCGACGTCCTCAGCGAGGACGTTGCCGTACGCCTGGGTGAGGTCGAGGTCGAGTGGAGGCAGCGCGCGTAACCTGCGCAGCACACTGCCCAGGTAGTCGGCGAGCGGCGTCAACTCGTTCGCGGCCGCCTCGGCGTCGGCCGTAGCGGTCATGTATTGGAACCGCCCGACACGTTGGAGTTCACGAAGTCGGTCAGCCACTTGCGGAACTCGGCACCGAAGTCGTCCCGTTCGACGGCGATCTGCACCACTGTCTGCAGGTAACCGAGCGGCATGCCGGTGTCGTAGCGGGTGCCCCGGTAGACGATGGCGTGCACCGGTGTCCCTTCCGTGCGCAGCAGCTCCATCGCGTCGGTCAGCTGGATCTCACCGCCGCTGCCCGGCTTCGTACGCCGGATCGCGTCGAAGATCTTGCCCGGCAGCACGTACCGGCCGAGTACCGCCAGGTTGCTCGGGGCCTCCTCCGGGTCCGGCTTCTCGACCATCCCGGTGACCTTCACGACCTCGCCGATGTCGGTCAGCTCGGCCTCAGCCGGCTCGACGGACGCGATCCCGTACCGCTTCGTCTCGGCCGGGTCGACCTCGAAGAACGCCAGCACCACCCCGCCGGTGCGGGCCTGCAGCTCCAGCATGGCCGGCAGCAGCGGCTCGTCCATCTTGACGAACTCGTCGCCCAGCAGCACGGCGAAGGGCTGGTCACCCACGTGCGACTCGGCGTACCCGACGGCGTGACCGAGGCCGAGCTGTTCGGGCTGCCGGACGGTGTAGATCTCGGCCAGCTCGCTGGGTCGCTGCACGGCGGCCAGGATCTCGGGCTTCTTCTCCAGCCGGGCCTCCAGGTCGGGGCGGCGGTCGAAGTGGTCCACCATCGAGGTCTTACCCCGCCCGGTGATCAACAGCACGTCGTTGATGCCGGCCTGGGTGGCCTCCTCGACGATGTACTGCAGCACCGGCCGATCGACCACCGGCAGCAGTTCCTTGGGCACCGCCTTCGTGGCCGGCAGGAAGCGCGTGGCGAGACCGGCGGCCGGGATTACCGCCTTGACCGCGCGGGAACGGCCGGTCGCGGCGGCCGTCGTTGAGGAGTTCGCTGAGTGCACCGACATGCCGCGAGACTATCGGCCACGGCTCTGCCGCGGCGGGTGTGGCCCGGAAGACGCGCCGCCTCCGGCAGCGGAGCGCGTGGGACCGGGCCCGGCTCGGGCGGCATCCGGACCGGTGGCGGTCGACCCCAGCGGCTCAGCTGCGCTTCCGTCTCCCCTAGGCATCTCGTCCGTGCAGGTCGGTGCGGCCGCCTCGGCGCGGACCGACGCGGCCGGCTCGGCGCGGACGGGCACGGTCGCGCGGCCGGCGCGGGGCAGCCCGTCGGGCGGGGTGACCGCCGCCGCCGGCACCGGCAGCTCACGAGCCGCCGTCTGCCGCAGCGTGCTCACCCGGTAGGTGTCCCGGCCGGCGGCCTTCGCGGCGTAGAGGGCGTCGTCGGCGGCCTCCAGCACCTGCTGCCCGGTGCTCGCGTGGTCGGGGTAGACGGCGATACCGATGGAGACGGTCACCCGTACCGGGACGGGTGATCCCGTGTGCGGCTCGACCGGCATCGACGTGTCCCGGATCGCCGCGCCGAGCCGCTCCGCGACGATCGCCGCACCGCGGGCGTCGGTCTCCGGCAGCAGCAGTACGAACTCCTCGCCGCCCTGCCGGAACGCCAGGTCGACCTCGCGGATCTCGCCACGCAACCGGCGGGCGAACTCGGCCAGTACGGTGTCTCCGGCCGCGTGCCCGTAGGTGTCGTTGACGTCCTTGAACCGGTCCAGGTCCAGCGCGAGGACGCTCAGCATCCGGCCGAACCGGCTGGCCCGCTCGACCTCGCGCCGGATCGACTCGCGCAGGTAACGGTAGTTCCACAGTCCGGTCAGCGGGTCGGTGAGCGAGAGGCGCTGCGCCTCCTCGTGCCCGCGTACGTTCTCCACCGCCACGGCCGCGTGGCTCGCGAAGGTGCGCAGGGTGACCAGGTCGTCGTCGTCGAACTCGTCCGCGCCGAGGCGGTCGTAGAGCGCGAGCACGCCGAGCGCCGCGGCCTGGTCCGTACCGCCCGTGGTCCGGCCTCCCGCTCCGCCGGGCAGCTCGACCGTCGGGAAGTCGCCCGCCCCGCTCTGCGCGTCGGTGGGCTCGGCGACCGTCGGCAGGGATCCGCCACCGGACGGCGTGGGAACACCAAAGGGCACAGCGGCACCCGTGGCAGGCCCCGGGCCGGCGGGAGTGGCGAAGGGGACCGCGATGTACGTCCGGCAGCGTGGCTCCCCCGCCGGTACGTCGGCCGGGTCCATCCGGCCCCGCTGCGGCACCCCGGTCGCGGCGACGGCACCCACCATCCCGCTGCCGACTGGCACCCGCAGGGTCGTCGGTGAGTCCTGCTCCGGCCAGCGCCCGTCCAGCCCGTCGGTGCACTGGGCGACGAGCATTCCGCCCGGCTCGACCAGGAGCACTGCGCCGGCCCGGGCGCCGGTCGCCGCGATCGCGCTGTTCAGGATCACCCGCAGGATGCGTTGCAGGTCGTGCGTACTGGCGAGGGTGTCCCCGAGGACGGCGAGGTGCCCCCGCAGCTGGTCGCGGCTGCTGGTCAGCGCGGCCACGTAGGAGCCGGTCTCACGGGTCATCCGGTTGAACGCGCCGGCCAGGCGACCCAGCTCGTCGCGGGTGCGTACGGGGACCCGGGCGGTCAGGTCGCCGTCCGCCACCTGGTCGACCGCGGCGGCCAGCTCGACCAGCGGTCGGGTGGTGACGCGGGCCAGGCGCCAGGCGGCCAGCACGGCGAGCAGCGCGGCCAGCACCACCGCCGTGACCAGCGCCGTGTTCAAACCGGGCGGTTGTTCGCTGGGGACCGAGAGCACCAGCGGCAGCGGCTGACCGGACGAGGGACCGATGCGGCGGACGTACCGGCCGTCCGCCGTCTCGATGATCTGCTCGTCGTCGAGGGTGCCGGCGGCGGCCAGCACCGCGTCGCGTACCTCACTCGTCTCGGTCGTGTGGGTGACCCGTGCGGGTCCGGCGCCGTCGTCGAGCAGGGTGACCGCCACACCGGTCACCGCGGCGAGCCGGGCCACGAACGCCGGGTCGACCGGCTGTGCGGCCGCGACCGTGCCGAGCGTCGCCCCGGCGTGGTCGCGCAGGTCGACCCGGACGGTCAATGCACGGACCGGCCCGCTGGTCGCCGCGCCGGCGCACTCCTGCCACGGACTCGCCGGTGCGCCCAGCGTGGTGTAGGTGGTCCGCCCGGCGACGTCGCTCAGCACCACCCCCGCGGCCAGGCCCCGACTCACCACTTGGGCCGCGGCGCCGGCCGGGTCGCCGCGGCCCAGGGCGACCGCGTCGGCTGCGGCGCGCAACTGCTGGCAGAGGGCGTCGACGGAGGTACGCACGGCGGCGGTCGCCACGGCGAGCCGCTCGATGGAACGGCTGCGGTCCACGGTGTGCAGGGTCGAGGCTACGAAGAGGGCGCCGAGCAGGACCGGGCCGAGGACCACCGCGAGGAAGGCCGCCGTCAACCGCCCGCGTAGCGTCACTCGGTTCCCCCCGAAAGTTCCGCCTTCCCTGTTGCGATGCTGACACAGAGCAACCGTGGGAGAGGCGTTGCGTCAGGAGTGTTGCGTGCCGGATTTTTCTTATGGAGCGGAAGTGACTCATGTGGCGAAACGGGACATGCGTGTCGCACTGCTCGCCCGCCGCCGGGAACTGAGCGCCGAGGCCCGAGCGGCAGCCGCGTCCGGCGTCCAGGCCGCACTGGTCGCGCTGGTACGGCGACTGCGCCCGGTCCGGGTTACGGCGTACGTGCCGGTCGGTTCGGAGCCGGGCGGTCCGGAGCTGCCGGAGGTGCTGCGGGCCGCGCTGCCGCCCGACGGGGAGCTGCTGCTGCCGGTGCTGCTACCCGACCTCGATCTGGACTGGGCCGCCTACACCGGACCCGACTGCCTGGTCGCGGCCGGTCGGGGGATGCGCGAGCCCACCGGGCCACGGCTCGGTGCGGACGCGATCGCCGACGCGGGGCTGGTGGTGCTCCCGGCGCTGGCGGTGGACGTGCGCGGGCTGCGGCTGGGCCGTGGCGGCGGATCGTACGACCGGGCGTTGGCCCGGCTGCCCGAGACGACCCTGACCGTGGTGCCGCTGCACGACGGTGAGCTGGTCAGCAGCCTTCCCGCCGAGCCGCACGACCGTCCGGTACGCGCCGTGGTCACCCCCGCCGAGGGTCTGCGTACGCTGGATGCCGCCCCGCCGTCCGGGCGGGGCACGCCGCCGGGTGTCGCGCCCCACACGTCCGCTGGACGAACCGGGGGCGAATGACGCAACATTGGCACTCGAAGACGTCGAGTGCCAACCGGCCGAACCCGATCCGGAGGAGAAAGTGCCCACGTACCAGTACGCCTGCACCGCGTGCGGCCACCAGCTCGAGGCGGTGCAGTCCTTCTCTGACGCCCCGCTGACCGAGTGCCCGGAGTGCGCGGGGCGGCTGCGCAAGGTCTTCAACTCGGTGGGCATCGTGTTCAAGGGCTCGGGCTTCTACCGCACCGACTCGCGCTCGTCCGGCTCCGACACCGTGTCGGCCTCGTCGGACGGCGGCAAGTCGACGAAGTCCGACTCGTCCTCCGGCACGTCGAGCTCGACCAACTCGTCCGGTTCGAGCGGCTCCTCCGCCAACGGCTCGTCCTCGAGCGGCTCGTCCTCGAACGGCTCGTCCTCGTCGAGCAAGGCGCCGGCCGCCAGCAGCAGCACCTCGTCCTGACCAGGTCGGCGTCCACCGACCGCAACGCGCCGGTACACCCCTGATCGGGGGCGTACCGGCGCGCTCGTACCCGCCCTCCGGCCGGTCCGATCCGGATCGCGAACCGAGCGGCCACTAACGGAGCAACGCTTCCCGCGGGGGTTATCCACAGGCCACTCCGTTGTCCACAGGTTGTGGTCGACGGCGGGCACCGCCGGCAGTCCGCTCCTAACCTCGCTGCCGAGGGGCACCGCTTCGGTACCCCAACGGAGGGGCGGAGGCGTGATGGCTGACACCGGCACGGCGGCCGTACTACGCCCGGTACGCCGAACGCACCTGCCGCGCCGCGGCACACTGTTCCGCGCCGCGCTGGTCGCCGGGCTGCTCGGCCTGGCGGCAGTCGTACTGCACACACCGTGCGGCCGCCCGCCACCGCAGGCCTCCGTCCCGGCCGCGTCGCCTGCTCGACCCGGACCGGCGACCGGCGGTGTCCCGTCCACGGCGGCCGCCCTCACGCCGGCCGAGCAGGGCGTGATCACGGCGACCGCCGACCCGCACCGGCCCGGGGAACGGTTGCCGCTCCCCGCCGGCAGCGTGGGCGTACCGGTCCGGTTGGCCGAACCGGCCGCGCTCGCGGTGGTACGCCCCGGCGCCCGCGTCGACCTCCTCGCCGCGCCGGCCGGCGGTCGCTCCGGCGAGGCCAGCCTGCTCGCGAGCAGCGCGCTCGTGCTCGACGTGGTGGGTGCCGGCGCGATGGACGGCTCGGCCGCGCTCTACCTCGCCCTCAGCCCCGGCCAGGCGCAGCGGACCGTCGGGCAACCGGAGGGCAGCCGGTTCGCCATCGTGGTACGCGGATGAGACCCACCGGGGCTGTAAGCGCGACCAGCGCGCGACCGAGCTGCGCGATGAGATCCACACCGCGCGGCGGCGATGCGGGCGGGAGATCAGCCCCAGTGCGGCGGCCGCTCGGCGAGCAGCCAGTCGTCGTTGCCGGTGGCGTGCTCGCCCCAGCCACGGTCGGTGTCGTCGCTCGTCTGCTCAGGCAGCACCACGAATTCGTCGCTCAACTCGACGGTGCGATCGTCGTCGCGGCGGAAACCCGGGTCCTCGGTGCTCACGAGCCGTAAGGGTAACGCAGTGCCGGCCCGCGCTCCCCGTTCGCCGGCCCGGTCGAGCCTGATCAACTCGGTTCTCCCCGAAGTCGTGGTGCCATCGCAGCGGGACATCCCCGACGGCACCTCTCGAGTCGATCAACAGTCGCTCGCCGCGTCGTGAACCGCGAACACGCCCACCCACGCCGGACAGGCGCTCGTGACGAGCGACCGATCTGGGCGCCGCTCGGTGGCGTCCTCCGGCCGAGCACGGCGTGCGTTGGTAGCGTCGGACGGCGTGACGACCCCCATCGGCGGCAGCTCCCCGGACGACTTCTGGCGGCGTCCCCCGCCTGACGGCGGAGGGCTGCCGGGCGGGGCACCGATCGCCGGCGAGCACGCGTCGCCCACGGGTGCGGGACTGGGCGGAGGCGCAGGACTCGGCGGCACCACGTTCGGCGGATACACCGGCCCGCCGCCCAGTACGCCGCCGCCCGCAGGCTGGCGTCCCCCCGTTCACCTGCAACCGGCCGCGCCACGGTCCCTGCCTCCGCAGGACATGGCCGCGCTGGACGTGGCCGAACAGCGTGCCCAGCGCGTCACCTACTCGATCGGCGCGGTGGCCGGCGCGGTGCTGTTGATCCTGGTCTGCCTGCTCTGCTCCCGGGTCGTCTTCTGAACCGGCCGTTCGAGGGCAGCGGCGGGCTCTCCGGCCACGGGCTGGTGAAGGTGTCGCCGAACGCCACCCGGGCAGCGGCCGCTGATCCGTCGGGCGGCCCAGCTCGGGATCAGAGTGTGGTGCCCCAGACCGCCTCGGCGCCGGAGTGCCCGGTCAGCCAGACGTAGATGAGGGCGGCGACCGACAGCCCGACCACTGCCACCGACAGCACCGGGGTGATCAGCGCGGGCAGCTTCGGCACCCGCCGGTGACCGCTGGTCGACACCAGCAGCAGAAGCGCCACGATGGCGAGCGGCACGACGATCCAGAACAGGATGTCGCCGTAGCCGGAGTGCTCGGCGATCTGGTCGAGGATCGGCCCCTGGAAACCCCGCGCGACCAGTGCGTCGTTCAACGCCTCGCCCGACTCGACCGCGAAGAACGCGGTGACCGGGGCGAGCACGGCGAAGATCGCGACGGCCCAGTCCAGCCGACGCCGCCAACGGGGCAGCACGACGTACGCCACGGCGAGCAGCGCCAGCAACGGCACGAACACGACGACCGCGTGCACAACCAGGACATGGACCGGCAGGCCCAGAATCTGCTCGAACATCGGCACCTCCGGAAGGCATCACGGTCGCGGACTGCCAAGCGTACGAGCACGCCCGTCGCCAGCCAGACTTCTCGATCGCTTACACGCAGGCGGCACGGATCCGGTTCAGCTGCATCCCGACCGAACCGCGTTCCGCGGCCATCGGCGCAGCTGTTGTCGACCGCGGTGGGGCGTGTTGTCATTGGCAGATGTCGCATGGCGAGGAGTTGCTCCGGTCGAAGGGTCTGCGGGTCACCCGGCCTCGCCTCGCCGTGCTCGACGTACTCTCCGGCGGCGGCCATCTCGAGGTCGACGAGATCACCCGCCGGGTGCGGGAGCGCCTCGACTCGGTCTCGACCCAGGCCGTGTACGACGTGCTGGGCGCTCTCACTCGGGCCGGCCTGTCCCGCCGCATCGAGCCGGCCGGCAGCCCCGCCCGGTACGAGGCGCGGGTCGGCGACAACCACCACCACGTGGTCTGTCGGGGCTGCGGCACGATCGCCGACATCGACTGTGCGGTCGGCTCCGCTCCCTGCCTCGACCCGAGCCCCGCGCACGGCTTCGAGGTCGACGAAGCGGAAGTGACCTTCTGGGGGCTTTGCCCGGCCTGCCAGGCCCGCCGCAACTCCGAGGAGTGACGTATCGCTGCTCCTGCGTGGCACGCTTGGTCGGTGGACTCCGACGACCTCGGCCTGTTCGGTCCCGGATCGGTCACCTGGAAGGTGCACGCGGAGCCGGTCCTGATCGTCGCCGGTCTCCGCTCGCTCTATCTCCAGGCGCTGCACCCGAGGGCGATGGCCGGAGTGGCGCAGAACAGCGACTACCGCACCGACGCGTGGGGGCGCCTGGTGCGCACCGCCACCTATGTCGCGACCACCGTGTACGGCACGACGGCTGAGGCCGAGGCGGCGGGCCGCCGGCTTCGCCGGCTGCACGAGCGGTTGCACGCCATCGACCCGATCACCGGCGAGCGCTTCCGGATCGACGAGCCGGACCTGTTGCGGTGGGTGCACGTGGCCGAGGTGGAGTCGTTCGTCGACACCGCGCGTCGGGCCGGGGTGCCGCTGACATCCGCCGAGGTCGACGGCTACTACACCGAGCAGCGCCGGGCGGCCGCGCTGGTCGGTTTGGATCCGGCCGCCGTCCCCGGCACCGCCGAGGAGGTCGCCGACTACTACCGTGCGGTCCGGCCGGAGCTTCGGATGACCAGGGAGGCCGCCGAGACCGCCCTCTTCCTCACCGCCCCGCCGGTGCCGTGGAAGCTGAGCCTGCCGATCCGGCTGGGGCTGACCCTCGGACCGCCGAGGTGGGCGTACCTCGGCGTCGCCGGCACCGCCCTCGCCCTGCTGCCCGCCTGGGCCCGCCGGATGTACGGCGGTCTGGGGCTGCCCACCACCGCCCTGTCCGCGGACGCGACTGTCCGGGGGCTCCGCCTCGCGCTCGCCGCGCTGCCGCAACGCTGGCGGGAGAGCCCGCTGCAACAGGCGGCCAGGGAACGGGCAGCCCGCTCGGTCGGCGCGTCACCGACGCCCTGACCGGTCACCCGCCCGAAGGAATCGAACTGCAAGCGGAACGGTCACCGCCCCCGCGTCACTCCTGTGCGGGGGCGCCCTCGGCCGGGCGCTCGACCGCCGCCCAGGGGTCCTTGCCCGGCGTCTGGCTGCCGACCGGGCAGTTGCGCCGGTAGTCGCACCAACCGCATCGGGGGCTCGGGTCCGTGGGGAAGGCTTCGTCCGGGTCCGCGCCGCCGGCGACCGCCTTCTCGGCGGCCATGATGTCGCGGGCGGTCTCTTCCGCCCGGCTCAGCTGCCGAGCCAGCGACTCGACGGTGTGCTCGTGCCCGGCGACCGTGCCGGTCGGCAGGTGGTGCAGCTCGACCCGGCGACACGGCCGGCGGAACGTCCGCTCGGCCGCGTACGCGTAGAGCGCCAACGCCTGCGAGCCCCGGGCGTCGTCGGCGTCGAGCCCGGTGCGGCCGGTCTTGTAGTCGACGATGACCAGCTCGGGGCCGTCGGGGCCCGGGCGGGAGTCGATCCGGTCGGCCCGTCCGTTGAAGGCCAGCACCGCCGTCTTGACTGCCACCACCCGCTCGACGCCGAGCGGATCGACATCCGGCTCCAGCGTCTCGACGTACGCCTCCAGCCAGCTCAGCGCGCGCTGGTAGGCCGCCCGCTCCTGCTCCTCGTCGCGGTAGCCCTCGCGCACCCAGGTGCCGCGCAACAGCCCGGCCAGCGCCTCCGGACGGCGCCGCTCAGGTGTCAGCGCGTACCAGTTGCGCAGGGCGGTGTGCACGCTCGCGCCGAGGGAGTTGTGCGCCCACGGAGGCCCCTTCGGCGGGGCGGGACGGTCGACGTAGGCGTAGCGGTAGCGGCGGGGGCAGTCGGCGTAGGCGCCCAGTTTGCTCGGTGTGCAGACGAAGAGCCGCTCGGGCATTCCCTCGAACCCGAGTTGCTCAGCCTGCTCTGCTCGGGGGCGGGGCGCGCGGCCACCGGTGGAGGACGGTCGGCCTGCTGAAGAGGGTCGTCGCACACCCGAGATCCTGCCATCGGCGTACGACAGCGCGGCGGCCCGCTCAGACCGTTTGCGCGAAGTGCCGCACGAACGCGGCGACCGCGTCGGCGATGAGCTGCACCGCGATGGCGGCCAGCAGCAGGCCCGCGATCCGGGTGAGCACCTCGATCCCGCCGGGCCGGAGGATCTTGACGATCCCGCCGGAGAAGCGCAGGACGATCCAGACGGCGATCATCACGGAGAGGATGCCCGCCGCGATTGCCGTGTAGTCGGCCAGGCCCTCCGCCTGCTGGACGAAGAGCATGGTCGCCACGATCGCTCCGGGGCCGGCGAGCAGCGGCGTACCGAGTGGCACCAGGGCGATGTTCGAGGTGGACTGACCGCTCGGCTCGTCGCCCTTGCCCGTCAGCAGCTCCAGCGCGACCAGCACCAGCAACAGCCCCCCGGCCGCCTGGAGCGCCGGCAGGTCGACGTGCAGGTAGTCGAGGAGCGTCTGTCCGGCCACGGCGAAGACCACGATCACACCGAGCGCCAACGCGACCGCCTGCCAGGCCGCCCGGTTCCGGTCCCGCGCCGGAAGCGGACCGGTCAGCGCGACGAAGATCGGCATCATGCCCGGTGGGTCGGTGATCACCAGCAAGGTCACGAAGACCTCACCGAGAAGCTTCAGATCCACCTGATCAAGGTAGCCGCGCTGCTGCGGGCCGAAACGCGGATCAGCCGGAAGCGACCCCGGTCACTCCGCCGGCCTCGGCGACGAGCCGCTCGTACGCGTCGGGGGCGGTGGTGAACGCCCCGAGCCGGACCGTCTTGTGCGTGCCGTGGAAGTCGGAAGAGCCGGTGACCAGCAGCCCGAGTTCGGCGGCGAGGGCGCGGACGTGCGCCCGTTCCTCCGGTGAGTGGTCCTCGTGGTCGACCTCCAACCCGGCGAGGCCGGCGGCGGCCAGCTGGGCGATCAGTTCATCCGGCACCACCCGGCCCCGGCGGCTGGCGCGCGGGTGGGCGAAGACCGGGACACCGCCGGCCGCCCGGACCAGCCGGACGGCGTGGAAGACTTCGATGTCCTCCTTGGGCAGCCGGTAGCGCTCGCCCAGCCAGTCCGGCCCGAACGCCTCACTGGTGGTGCCCACCAGGCCGGCCCGGATCAGGGCCTGGGCGATGTGCGGCCGGCCGACGGTGCCGCCGGCCGCGGCGGTCAGGATCTCCGCCCAGTCGACGTCGATCCCGTCGGCCCGCAACAGGTCCACGATCCGCTCGCCGCGTGCCTCCCGCGCGGCGCGTACCCGGGCCAGCTCGGCGACCAACTCCGGATGATCCGGATCGAAGAGGTACGCGAGCAGGTGCAGCGGCACCGGTGGGTCCGCGCCGAACCAACGGCAGGAGAGTTCGGCGCCGCGTACCAGACTCAGCCCGGCCGGCAACGCGGCCAGCGCCGGTGCCCAGCCGGCAGTGGTGTCGTGGTCGGTGATGGCCACCACGTCGAGTCCGGCGTCGGCGGCGGCCCGTACCAGCTCGGCGGGGCTCAGCGTGCCGTCGCTGGCCGTCGAGTGGGCGTGCAGGTCGATCCGGCGGGCCGGACCGCTGTCGGAGATCATCGCCCGACGCTACCGTCCCACCCGGCCGGCAGGACCGCCGCCGAGGCTCCGCGCAGACACCGGCACGGGCGCCTCACGTACCTCCGACGGAGCCGGTCACCACCACCGGACGGTTCGAGGCATCCGCTCCCGGCACCGCAGCGGGAACACCTGCCGACCCGGCCTGTACCCGCTCCGCCGTGAGCCGCACCAACCTGCCCGAGTCGTCGATGTAGGCGGCCTCGTCGACCCGGTTCCAGGCCACCGCGCCGGTCAACGGCGGCCCGGCGGGCAGGGCCGTCAGGGGCTCGTCCGACCCGGACGGATGGGCGACGCCCAGCTGGGTCAGGTCGACCAGCAGCGCACTGGTCTTCCCGCCGGCCTGCCCGTTCACCAGCAGCCACCGTCCGTCCGGGGAGACGGCGCCGAGCCCGTCCCGGCTGAACGTCGGGGCGCAGGCCGTCTGGAGCGGGGCCAGCGATCGGGACGGGTCGAGCACCGCCAGGCAGGGACGGCCGGAGACCTTGTCGAGGACCTGACCGACGAGCCGGCCGTCGGGCAGGGCGCCGTAGACGTTGAGCGTGCTCCGGTCGGATCCGGTCTGGAGCGGTGCCGTGGCCGGGCTCCAGAGCACGTGCCCGGGGTGGGCGAGGTCGAGCCGCACCAGGACGGAGTCCCCGACGAAACCCACAGGTGCGGCGCTGGCGGGCGCGGGTGTGCGTACCGGCGCGATGAGCTCGCTACGGACCAGGCCGGCGGTCACGATCTCGCCGCCGTCCCGCCAGGCGACCTGCCGGCCGTCCGGAGCAATGGTGATCGCTTCCGCGCCGTCCAGCAGCACCCTCGGCGTGCCGTCACGGGAGATGGCCCAGAGTTTCCGACCGGCCGGGGCGGGGGAACCGATCACCAGCCATCCGGCGTTCTCCGGCAGCCACTGGGCCCGCTCCGCCGGGCCGACTCCGGCGAGCGCCAGCCGCTCGCCGCCGGCGCTGAGGATCGCGCCACCGACGAGCACGTCGGCCCCCGCGTCAGGGTCGGCCGATGACCCGTCGACGATCCCGGCGTCCGAGGGCAGTGGCTCGGGCCGGGCCTGGTTGGACGGATCACCGAGCACGACCGTGGGGGGCTGGGCCGGTCGACGGGTCGCATCGCCGAGCTGAACGACCCCGGCGCTGACCACCACGGTCGCCAGGGCGGCCAGGGCCAGCCCGGTCATCGTCCGCTTCCGCTGCGTCCGCCGGGCACGGCGGATCGCCGCCCCGGCCGGGTCCGCCGCGAGCGGCCGGGGTGCGGCGACCTGCTGGGCGAGGCTCTCCCGGACCGCCCGCTCCAGCTCGTCCTGCGTCACACGGAATGGACGCGTCGGGGGGTCGCTCCGGTTGTCACGGACGACCGGGTTCACCCCTGCTCCCCCGCGACGGCCGGCGCCGGAACGCCGGAGAGAAGGGCCACGACGGGTTCCGAGTTCGCGTCGTCGCGTCGCGTGGGGCGTTGCCGCTGCTTGCCGACCGGCTGGTCGCCGGCCTCGGACGGGATCGCGATCCCTGCTGGCGCCGGAGTCGCGGCGACGCTCGCCGACGGGGCTCCGACGGCCGCGGTGCCGGCGGACGCCTCCACCGGGCCGGCCGCGGTCACGACCGGCCCCGACTGCTCAGGCCGGGTCCGCGTGGGCCCCGACCGGGGCACGCGGCCTGACCGGACGGGTTCGGCGGCCTGCTCCGGCGGCAGTTCCAGCGCGGCCTCGGCACCCATCCGTTGACGCAGCGTGGCCAGGGCGCGCGAGGTCTGGCTCTTGACCGTTCCCGTCGATATGCCGAGCAGGGCGGCGGTCTGCGCCTCGGACATGTCCTCGTAGAACCGCAGCACCAGGACCGCCCGCTGCCGGGTGGGCAGGGCACGCAGGTGCCGCCAGAGCAGGTCCCGGTCCAGCTGTCGCTCGATCTCGTCGGCGCCGGCCCGCTCCGGGAGCACGTCGGTGGGGCGCTCACCGTGCCAGCGCCGCCGCCACCAACTGGTCGACGTGTTGACCAGGACGCGCCGGGCGTACGGCTCGACCGCCTCGATCCCGCCGAGCCGCCGCCACGCGAGGTAGGTCTTCGTCAGCGCGGTCTGGAGCAGATCCTCGGCGGTGGCCCAGTCACCGGCGAGCAGGTAGGCGGTGCGCAGCAGAGCGGCGGAGCGAGCCGCGACGAATTCGCGGAACTCCTCCTCCGACTGATCCCTGCCGGCCACTGAACACCTCCTGAGAGCCCGAACCAACCAGGCTGCCACGGGCGGTAGGCCCGGGTCGAGATCCGCAGGTGTGCAGTTCATCCCACCGTTCGGGGGAGTCCGTCAGGCGCCGTCGTCGGCCTTGGCCTCGTCCGCCTCCTTGCCCAGCCGGGCCTCGACCGCCTGCGGCTCGTACATCTCTTCGACCACACGTAGGTAGAGCTCGTTGGGGTTGGGCAGATTCTTGATCTCCCGGAGCGCCTGTTCCTGGCCGGCGGACTCCAGCACGAAGGTGCCGTAGTTGAGCGCGCGGCCGGTCGGGGTCTGCTCGTACTTCATGTCGGTGACCCGTACCAGCGGCATCATGGCGACCCGCCGGGTGATGATCCCGTTGACCACCATCACGCGCTTGTTCGTGAGGATGAAACGGTCATACCACCAGTCGGCGACCCGCCAGGCCACCCAGCCCATGACGGCGAACCAGAGCAGCACCGCGACGGTGGTGAGCGCGCCGACGTTCTGCCCGGCGAGGAAGCCGGAGAGGTAGCCGAGCACAAACGTGGCCGCGATGCCGACGAGGATCGGCGTGGCGAGGTGGATCCAGTGCCGCTTCCACTCGCCCCGGTAACGCTCGGTCGGGAAGAGGTAACGGGCGACCAGCGAGCTGGGCTCGTCCTCCAGCGGCAGCACCCGGCGGGGGGTGTTGCCGGCTGCGTCGGCGCGCAGCCCGGCCAGCTCGTCCTCCGAGATCGGCGGAGGTTGGTAGCCACCCTCCGGATCACGGATCCAGGCCCGGCCGGACCGGCCTTCACCCGCGTAGCCGGGACCGTCGCCGTAGCCGGCGTCGTCGGAGAACGATGGACCATCCGAGAGACCGGCGCCGGAGCCGTAGCCGGGACCCTCTTCCGGAGGGACCCGGGGGATGGGTTCCGTGTCGCGTTCCCGGCGCTCCCGATCGGGATCGTCGGGGTCGAAGGGCGGACCGGGGGGGCTACCCATCGGCGATCAGGCCACCAGGCTGGTGAAGAAGTCGCCGAATCCCTGGGCGATGTCCATGATCCCGCCGCCGAGCGACTTGAACACGTCCGCCGCGGAGTTCGGCCGGTAGGCGACAAAGAAGATCAAGAATGCGATACCGGCCCAGGTGAGGACCTTCTTGACCATGGCGGGCCATCCTCTCGCGCGGCGCCGGGTCCCATTACCGCAGCGGCACCCAGAGTATCAGTGCGGTGTCGTACAGTGAATATCTGCGTCCGTTCTCCGTCATTCCGGGTCGGGTTGTCAAGCCTTCCCGTGCAGATATGGAGATGGTGCGCCGTACACGAGCTCGGGGGGAGTCCACTCAGTCAGGTCGTGCAGCACGACATCCTCCGCGAGCAGGTGCCCCGCGCTCGCCGGCCAGGCTATCGCATGGAGCCACAATCCCCGAGCCTCGCCGGCGTACGCGCTTCGATCCGCCGGCGAGTTCACCAGCCACAGTGGAGTCGGGTGCCCGGCCACCTTGATCCGAGCCTGACCGATGTGTCCCGGGTGCCCGGGCCCGGGTTCGCTGAGCGCCACCGCCAGTTGCGGGCCCGGATCCGGTCCGACCATGGCGGCGAAGCGGTTGCCCAGCCCCACCCCCGGCTCCTCGGCGATGAAGAGCAGGTCGGCCGGGCCACCGCCGAGCGGGGCCGGTCCCGCGCAGGCCACCGCCGTGGCCCGCACGCCGGTCCGGTCGTCTCCCGCGTACGCGACGCCGGTCATCGTCCAGCCGGCCGGCAGCGGCCACGGGCACCACAGCGGCGTGGCCGACTCCCGAGGCGGATCGACGTCGGCGACGATCCGCTCCACCACGCTGGCGACGATCTCGGCTCCAATGTGCTCGGGCACGTGCAGCGGCGACACCGGCCCGCAACTCGCGCACCGCGATTCGGAGTGCATGAGGTCGGGTGGCCGGACAGGCCCACCGCAACGTGGACAACTCACCGCGACGCTCACCTTCCCACCGTCACCCCGCGCGGCGGAGCCGTCAAGCCGAGCGGCCGGATCCGTCCCATCGCGACAAGGATCCCCGCGACACGCCGAGTCTTGTCATCCGTCCGTGGGCGTGGCGGATGGTCGGCGGACGCGTCGGTCCGGTCGCCCTCGCCGTGGCCCAGACGACAACCCCGTACCCGTCGGGCGGGTCAGTCCGGGGGCGGTCCGGCGTGCGTCCGGATCCAGGCGTGCATGGCGATGCCGCTCGCGACCCCGGCGTTGATCGATCGGGTCGAGCCGTACTGCGCGATCGAGAAGACCTGCGTGCAGGCGACGCGCGCCGGCTCGGAGAGACCGGGCCCCTCCTGACCGAAGAGGAGCACGCAGCGCCGCGGCAGCGTGGCCGTCTCCAGCGGACGGGAGCCGGGCAGGTTGTCGATGCCGACGACCGCCAGTTGCAGCCCGGCCGCCCAGGCCACGAACTCCTCGATCGTCTCGTGGTGCCGGACGTGCTGGTAGCGGTCGGTGACCATCGCGCCGCGCCGGTTCCACCTCCGGCGTCCCACGATGTGCACCTCGGCGGCGAGGAACGCGTTGGCGTTGCGTACCACCGTGCCGATGTTGAAGTCGTGCTGCCAGTTCTCGATCGCCACATGGAAGTCGTGCCGGCGCTCGTCCAGGTCCGCCACGATCGCCTCTCGGCGCCAGTAGCGGTAGCGGTCGACGACGTTGCGCCGGTCCCCCGAGGCGAGCAGCTCCGGGTCGTACCGCGGGTCCTCCGGCGGGTCACCCGTCCAGGGGCCCACACCGACGTCGAGCTGGTCACCGGTCACGATCACCAGAGGGTACGGCGATGCCGCGCCCCCACCCGGACGGGGTGGGGGATTCAGCGCAGGCCCAGCGCGTCGCCGAGGCGGTCCAGGAGGCGCCGGTCGGCCGGCGACTCGCCGACCGGCTGCACCCGGCCGGGTGGAAGCGCCCGGCAGACCCGGGCCGCCACCGACTGCACCCACTGCCGGTACGCGGCCGAGTCGGCGGGATCGGCCCGCCGGTCGAGCACTCGCACCGCCGCCCGGCACGCGGCGAGCAGATCGACCAGGTCGGTGCTTCCGTTGCCGGGCACGGGTTGACCGTCGGGCCGGGCGTAGATCGTGGTGACCACCGCACGGACGAGGTCGCTGTCGAAGGATCGTCCGGCCGTCAGCGCCTCCAGGCCGGCGAGCGCTTCGGTCACGCCGCGGCGCGGCCGGCCGGGACCGCCCGCGGCGGCGGCCGCGAGGACCCGGCCGGGCAGGCTGGTGAGCAGATCCCACTCGGCGGCGGAGTAGACGGCGGTGGTCAGCGGTGCGGCGCGGCGCCCGGCGGAGGGCGACCCTCCGCCGAGGGAGTGGCTCATGCCGCCGCTCCGCTTCGCTCCGCGGCGCCATGAGGCACCGACGCGCTGAGCCTGACGGTTCGCTCGCTGCGCTCGCTCATCGCGGGACCTCCGGCGTCAGCATATGCCCCGGATCGCGAAAAGGGCCCCTTCCTCACCGGAACACGAGGAAGGGGCCGAAGCTCCGGACCGCGCTCCGCGCCGGGCCGCCTGTGCGGTCCCCCGCGAGGTCAGGACGCGAGCGGGCCGGCGCTGTTCGGTCGGGTCAGCGCGGCTCGGGGAAACTCGGTCGCTCCGGGTCCACACCCTCGGGCACATCGCGGAGGGCGTACTCCCGCTTGGGGACCATCACGCGGCGGCGGAACACGCAGACCAGCGTCCCGTCCTGCTTGTAGCCGCGCGTCTCGACCGAGACCACGCCCCGGTCGGGCTTCGAGGCCGACTCGCGCTTGTCGAGCACGGTGGTCTCGCCGTAGACGGTGTCGCCGTGGAAGGTCGGTGCCACGTGTCGGAGCGACTCGACCTCCAGGTTGGCGATCGCCTTGCCGCTGACGTCGGGGACTGACATGCCCAGCAGCAGCGAGTAGATGTAGTTGCCGACCACGACGTTGCGCTCGAACTGGGTCGCCGACTCCGCGTAGTGGGCGTCCAGGTGGAGCGGGTGGTGGTTCATGGTGAGCAGGCAGAACAGATGGTCGTCGTACTCGGTCACGGTCTTGCCGGGCCAGTGCCGGTAGACCGCGCCGACCTCGAACTCCTCGTAGTAACGGCCGAACTGCATCCTGGTCCCCTTCGACGGGCGGCGATGGAGTTCGGCACAGCATGCCTTATCGATCGCTAAGGTGCTGCTCGAGGCGAGGGCCAGGCGGAAATGTCACACGGGCCACATCCGAGGGGAGACGCAATGAACGGCGGGGCCCTCCCCGGCACCCGCCGCCCACGCTCTGATGCGGAAGATTCTGCCGTACGCCCGTCCGGTTGCAACAGAGAGCCAGATCACATTTACCTTTTTGTAACAACACTCTCCGTGTTTACCCACCCTCTCCGCAGCGATCTCTATGCATGAAATAGCTCCTTGTCAAGCCCCGACTTACCGATTCGTACCGGTCAATCGTGCCGACGTGTTCGGAAGCGCTCCCATCACGCTTCGTCACGCAAATGCATGTCGCAGTTGCGTTCCGCAGGACGGACACTGACAGACGGAGGTCGATAACCTGCCGTACGGGGACGCACCCGGCCGTGCGCCGTTTCGGCGGCCGTGAAGCGGGAATGCGATGCGGTCAACCCTGGTTCTACGGATCGTACGGATAGCGCGCTGATCGGAGACTTCAATGGCAACCGTCGAGCTGACCACGGCGAACTTTGACGAGATGACCGGCAAGGACGGCATCGTCCTCGTCGACTTCTGGGCCGACTGGTGTGGCCCGTGCAAGCGGTTCGCCCCCGTCTACGAGCGCTCCTCGGAGAAGCACCAGAACATCGTCTTCGGCAAGGTCGACACCGAGGCGCAGCAGGAGCTGGGCGCCAAGTTCGACATCCGGTCCATCCCGACCATCATGGCGATCCGGGACGGTGTGATCGTCTTCGCGCAGCCGGGCGCCCTGCCCGAGTCCGCGCTGGAGAACCTGATCGAGCAGGTCGAGGCGCTCGACATGGACGACGTCCGGCGGCAGCTGGCCGAGCACAAGCACTGAGCCACCGAAGATCACGGTCGACGGCCGGGCCCCTCAGCTGGGGGCCCGGCCGTCTTCTGTCTGCGTACCGGCCGCAACCGCCGGAGCACCGGCCGCCGGGTGACGACGATCGGCGTACCGGTCGAGGGACCTCGACCGTGGGAGGGACCCGTATCGACCGTTCCTTCCCGTAGGGTCACGATCCGATGGAGACCTTGACCCACCGGGGACGGGCGGCCCGGGTCGGTGCGACGGTGCTCGGCCTGGCCGTCCTGCTGGCCGGCACGCTCTGGGGCACCGACGACCACTTCCCGTTCGGCCCCTTCCGGATGTACGCGACGTCCAACCCGCCGAACGCGCCCGCCCCGGACACCCGGGTCGAGGGGGTCGACCGCACCGGCGCGGTGGTGGGTCTCGGCGAGGATGCGACCGGGATCCGCCGAGCCGAGATCGAGGGCCAGCAGAGCCGGTACGTCGCCGACCCGGCACGGCTCGCCGAGGTCGCCGACGCGTACGCGGAACGGCACCCGGAGGCGCCCGCGCTGGTCGAGGTCCGCATCGTGATCCGCTGGATCGGCATCCAGGACGGCCGCCCGACCGGCCGGTACACCGACGAGACGGTGGTCAGCTGGCAGGTGCCCGCATGATCCGCTGGTTGACCGAGCCGGTGCCGCGTGGCCGGGTGGCCGCCTTCCGCACCCTGATCTACCTGTTCGTCGCCGCCGACCTGGTGTTCTTCACGCCGTGGGTGCGTACCCGGGTCAATGTGCCCGGCGATCTCTACCAGCCGCTGCTGGTCGGTCGGATGGCGCACCTGCCGACACCCACCCCGGCGCTGGTCGCGGTGATCTTCTGGACCCTGCTCGGGCTGGCGCTGCTCGCGGCGAGCGGACGCGCACCCCGGCTGCTCGGCTGGTCGGTCTTCGCGCTCTACCTCGAGTGGATGATCATCGCGATGAGCTACGGCAAGGTCGACCACGACCGGTTCGGCCTGCTCATCGCGCTCGCCGTGCTTCCCAGCGTCGGGCGGGCGCGGCACGGTGACCCCACCCGGTGCGAGGCGGCCGGCTGGGCGTTGCGGGTCACCCAGATCGCCGTCGTCTGCACGTACTTCCTCGCGGCCTGGGCGAAGCTGCGGTTCGGCGGTCTGGACTGGCTGACCGGCTCGGTCCTGGCCCGGGCGATCATCAGGCGCGGTACGGACCTGGCGGACCTGATCGCTCAGGTGCCGTACCTGCTGATCATCGCCCAGTTCGGCATCATCGCCTTCGAGCTGGCCAGCCCGCTTGTCTTCCTGGTGCCGGCCCGCTGGCGGCTCTGGACGGTCGGCTTCTTCTACTCGTTCCACGTGGTCACCTTCGCGACCATCACCATCTCGTTCGCGCCGCACCTGGCCGCGATGGCCAGTTTCCTGCCGCTGGAGCGGGTCCGCCCGATCCACTGGCTGCGCCGGCTCCGGCGCCGCGGCTCACCGCCCGCCCTCGGCGAGCTCGGCGAGCATCCCCTCGCAGCTGCGGACGACGACCTGCGCCCCGCGCCGCTGGGCCAGCCGGAGCAGGGGGTCCTCGGCACGGTCCCGCCAGCGCCACTGAGCCTCGGCGGCGGCCTCCCAGAGCCGCCGCACGCCCGCGTCGTGCTCGACGCCGAGCCGGGCGGCAAGGCCGACCCCGTCACCGCCGACCAGCCGCCGCGCCTCCGCGGCGACCTCGGCGTCGAACCCGAGCCGGGTGTCGCGTAGCGCGGCGAGCAGGCGCAGCTCCCGGAACTCGTGGGCGCCGGCCAGGATCTGCTCCACGTTGGCGAGCAGCTCGGCGGTGCCCCGCCCGGGCTCGGCCCGCAGCAGCGCCTCGACGGCGGCCAGCGCCGAGCGGGACTTGAGCGTGTCCCGGCGGTCGACGAAGAACCGGTTGACCGACTCGCGCAGCTCCGCGAGGCCGCTGCGGCGGATCAGTTCGCCGGAGAGCGCCGCCCGGCTGTCGCAGCCGGTCCGCACCAGGGTGGTGGCGAGCCGCACCCCGAACAGGCCGAGCCGGTCCAGCAGTCCCGCTCGCACCTCGGCGTCCAACGGCACCGGCAGCTCGCTGCGGAGGAAGCGGTCGGCGGAGAGCAGGTACCCCTCGAGTTGTGGCCTCGGCACCGTGGCCAGCTGGGCCAGCGCCGCGAAATCGGACTCGCTGAGCACCCGGCCGGCCAGGCCGATCAGTCCGCTGCACGCCACCACGGTGACGCTGAGCGCGTTCACCCGCGGATCGCGCTGCTGGCGTCGGGCGAGCTGGCGGGCGGTGAGCAGTGCGTCGATCTTGCCGCCCCCGGTCTCGTCGGACCGGGCGAGCACCATGATCGTGTTGATCGGGGCGGCCTGCCCGACCGCGCTGTCCCGGCCGGACTCCAGCACCCGCAGGTCGGTGCCCCGGCCGTCCCGGGTCAGGTAGAGCACCGCGTCCGCGTCCCGCAGCACGCGGTCCATCACCGGCGACCGCCCGTGCTCCGCGGGGCCGGTGATCGCGGGCGTGTCGAGGAGAGTCACCTGCCGCAGCGCACGGGTCGGCCAGCGCACCACGATGTCGCGCAACTCGCCGGCCCGCCAGCCGACGAGATCCACCCGCATCCCGGTCGCCGACTTCACCATCGCCAGCTCCTGCGGCGGGTGGTTGGCCGAGTACGCGGTCGCCCGTGGCTGCGGACCGTCCTCGTACCAGGTGAAGACGCCACTGCCGTCGGCCCCGACCACCGGCGCGACCTCCTCGCCCATCATCGCGTTGAGCAGGGTCGACTTGCCGGCACGCCAGGGACCGGCGAGCGCGACGCGCAGCGGCTGCTCCAGCCGGGCGAGCTGGTGCCGCAGGTGCCCGGTGGCCCGGGGATCGTCCCGGTACAGCTCCAGGGCCTGGTGCAGCAGCCCCCAGACCGCCTCGTCCAGGCGCAGACCGACGGTCATGCCCGTGGCTCCAACGGCACCGCCGCCGGCCGGGCGGCGGTCAGCTGCTGGGCCTGGTCGTAGAGCGCGGCGAGGCGGGTCATCTTCAGCTTGATCTCGCGCTGCCGCTGGTCGCGGACGGCCGCGTCGGTGTCGGCGGCCTGCTTGGCCGTACGCAGCGACTGGACGATGGCCTCCTGCAGCTCGTCGGTCAGTGCGGCGAAGTGGTCCCGCAGCATCCGCTGCACCTGGCGGGTCGCGTCCCGGCAGTCCTTGACCACCCGTACGAAGTAGTCGTCGACGTGGCGCTGGACCGCCGTCTTGACCGTGGCCTGGCGGCGGCGCAGCAGCTGCTTGCTCTCGTCCCGGATGCTCTTGCCACCGAAGAGCGCACCCGCGCCGATCGAGACCGGATTGATCATCGGCATGCCGGCCAGCGTCAGCGCCAGGCCGAACATCAGCAGGCCTCCGTACGAGCCCTTCATGCCCGTGATCACCTTCTGGCTGACCGTGAAGCGGTCGATGTTGGGCTGCTCGAACTCCGGCATCCGGTCGGCCAGGTCCTCCGGCACCGTCATCGACCAGGGCGGCAGCACGTCGTAGCCGTACCGGGCGAAGTGGCCGGCCACCCGCCGGGCGACGAAGTCGCAACGCTGGACCAGCCACTCGTGGTTGGCCTCGGCCGCCTCGGTGAGGCTGTGCGCCAACCACTCCTGGAACGTGTCCCAGGCGACCAGCGGGTCGGCGGTGTCGAACGCGTCGTCGACCTCGCGCAGGATCTGGCGGGTGCGGTCGCGCAGGTCGTACTCGATGTCGGACAGCAGGTCGGCCATCTCGTCGTTGAGCGCGTTCTGCCACCGTACGGAACAGCGCCGCAGCTCCTCGACCTCACGTTGGGCCGCGTGCAGCCGGGCCATCGGCCCCGACTGCTCCTCGGCCTGCTGGCTCTCCAACTCGGCGCGCAGTGGCGCGGCGAGCTGCTCGACCACTGTCCGGGCGGTCAGACCCACCGTGGCGCGGGCCAGCACGTCGGCCTTGCCGGCCAGGTCGCGGTGCAGTCGGGCGATCAACGCGGGAAAGCCGGACTCGGCGTTGAGCGCGCGGTCGTCGGCGGCGGCGGCGCGCAGCCGCAGGGCCGCCGAGACCGGGATCAGAGCCGCCGGCACTCCGGCCTCGGCGAGGTGCCGCTGGTTGCGTTCGGCCACCGCCCGCCAGTCCGGCACCAGATCGGTCTTGCTCTGCACGACCAGCACGTTCGGATGCGAGCGGGTGACGTGCAGCAGCACGTTCAGCTCGGCCACCGAGAGCTCACGGGTCGAGTCGGAGACCAGCAGCACGGTGTCGGCCCGGTTCAGCGCGGCGACCGGCGCCGTGCCACCGTGCGCACCGACCTCGTCGGCGCCGGGAGTGTCCACGAGGACCAGTCCGGCGGCGAGCAGCGCGCGCGGCAGTCCGATCTCGACGTACGCGGGACCGCCGCCGGGGCGGCGGCCGTACGTGCCTGCGACGCCCGCCGGAATCCGTTCCACCGGCACCACGGTGCGCTCCACGTTGCTGGCCGGCGCGGTCCCCGACGACCCACCGGGCGGCGCCGGCGCGGCCTGGACCACGACGGCCGCGGCGACCTCGGCGTGCTGCACGACGGTCGGTAGGACGGTGGTGCGGCCGTCACCCACCGGGCAGACCGCCGCGTTGACGATCGCGTTGATCAGTTGGCTCTTGCCCTGGTTGGGCTCCCCGATGACCAGTACCCGCAGGGTCGGGTCGAGCAGTTGCGCGCGCTTCTGCCGGACCGCCTGCAGCAGATCGCCACGTCCGTGTTCGCGGCACGTACGGGCGATCTCGTCCAGCACGTCCAGCCAGATCCCCGCCATCACCGCACCAAGTGTGCGGATTTCGGCTCAATTATCAAGAGGGCCACCGAAGAAGGGAAAGGGCCGGGCCGCCAACGGCGGCCCGGCCTTCCCGCTCCGACCGAGGGAGGTCAGAGCAGACCGTCGGTGATGCCCAGCAGACCGCCGCCGTGAGACGCCGAAGCGTCCCCGTGGACCCCGGCGTCGCCGGTCACCCCGTCGGTGACGCCACCGGTCACGCTGCCCACCGTGCCGGTGACGCCGGAAAGAAGCCCATCCACCTGGTGCGTGACGCCACCGACCGTGCCCGGCACGTCGACCGGCGGAACGATCCCGCTGCCGCCGTCGTGCAGGCCCAGCCCGCCCAGGGTGTCGTCGACGCCGATCGAGTCGACGAGGCCGCCGACCTGACCCGTGGCGCCGGAGAGAGTCCCGCCCAGCAGACCGTCCGAGCCGCCGAGCAGGTTCTCCGGGGTGCCGAGCAGTCCGTGGTCGGTGGCGTCGAGCACCGAGTCCGGGCTGCCGACCGTCCCGGTCACGTCCCCGACCACCGGGTCCGCGACGGAGTCCACGACGCCGACCACGTCCGCGTCCAGCGTGTGCGCGACGTCGTGCACCCCGGTCAGGTCGGTGCCGATGCCGCCGGGACCGACGCCCAGGCCGATGCCGGGAAGCACCGTCACCCCGGCTGCGGCCGAGGCCGGGTCCACCGCGATGGCGCCCAGTACGCCCGCCTTGACGTCCACCCCGTTGTAGCTGCTGGTGACCGAGAGCTGCTGCGCCACCGTCTGCAACTGACCGACCACGTCGGTCGCGTCCGTCACCAACGGCTCGGCACCGAGCTCGCCGATCACCGGGGCGACCGGGGCGAGCCCCTGCACCGGCGCGTAGTCGACCACCAGCGGCACCACGTCCTGCACGTCCGCGGCCGTGATGTCGGTGAGGCCCGCGGCCCGCAGCGCTCCCTCCGGGTCGAGGTCGAACGCCGACCGGGCATCGGGGTCGGTGAGCAGGTTGAGCACGAAGTCGTGCAGGGTCTGGTCCATGTGCCGCTTCTCCTCGGATGTGGGCGTCGTCTCCCGCCGTTCGTCGACAGCGACGCTATGACCACCGTCCGGGATCGGGCATCGGGGAACGGCCCGCAATCTGTGACGCCCGATTAGGGCCTCTGCCCCATCGGCCGTTAGGGGGACTGGGGGAACCGAGGCGGCCAGATTTAGGGGGCCGATGCCGGAGCCATGTCTGGTACGAACGTAGGAGCCCACGGGGATTTGCCGGGGGTGGGTCGTTCACCCTGCGGGAAACCCGCGGAGCCGCGGCCGGCCGACACCGGCGGAGGAAGAAAGCACATGCCGTACGTCCTGGGGATCGACATCGGGAGCACGACCACCTCGGCCACCCTGGCCCGGCGGCGCGGCGCCAACTGGACCCGTCCCGAGGTGGTCACGTTGGACAGCGGTGCCGCCACCGTGCCGTCGGTGCTGCACCTCGGTGCCGACGGGACGCTCGTCGTCGGCGAGTCCGGCACCGACGACGGCAGCCGGACGGCCCGGGGCTTCCTGCACCGGGTCGGTGACGACGTGCCGCTGCTGCTGGCCGGCGAGGCCTGCCCACCGCATCTGCTCACCGCCGTACTGGCGACCTGGGTGGTGGAACGGGTCCTCGCCCGCGAGGGGGAACCGGCCGACGCGGTAGTGCTCAGCCACCCCGCCGGGTGGGGACGGCACCGCCGCGAACTGCTGCGCGACTCCCTCTGGGAGCTCGGACTGTCCAACGTGACGCTGCTGCCGTGCACGATCACCGTCGCCGAGAGCCACGCCGCCCGGGGGTTCGCCGGGAGCACCGCCGCGGTGTACGCCCTCGGCGGCGACAGCTTCGAGGCGGCGCTGGTCCGGCGCAACGCGCACGGCCGGTACGAGACCCTCGGCCTCCCGCAGGCGCTGGACTGGATCGGCGGGGCCGACTTCGACGAGGCGCTCGCCGAGCACGTACGGACCGTGCTGGCCCGGGAACTCGCCGCCGCCGGCCGCCGGGAGACGTACGCCACCCTGCGTGCCCTGCGGCCCGAGTGCGAACGGGCCAAGCGGGAACTGACGGTGAGCACCGAGACCGACGTACTGCTCACCCTGCCGACCGGCCCGGCCCGGGTACCGGTGACCCGGATGGAGTTCGAGGAGATGATCCGGCCCGCGGTGCAGGCCACTGTGGACCTGCTGCTGCGCAGCGTACTCTCCGCCGGGCTGCGTCCCACCGACCTCGACGCCGTCCTGCTGACCGGCGGGTCCACCCGCATCCCGCTCGTCGCCGAGCTGCTCACCGCCGCGTTCCCGGTGCCGGTCGAGGTCGAGCCGGACCCGCAACTGACCGCCGCCTCCGGCGCGGCGCTGGCCGCCTGCCAGGTGCTGTCGCCGCGGCCACGGCCGCCCGAGCCCGACCGTACCCCCGCCCCCGACGGAGACCCGCACCACGGCATGCTGCCCGGCCCCCGCCACCACCCCGCGGTGCCCACGCCACGACGTCCGAACCACGACCGGCTGAACCAC
Organism: Micromonospora sp. NPDC023737; assembly: GCF_040639715.1. NCBI lineage: Bacteria > Bacillati > Actinomycetota > Actinomycetes > Micromonosporales > Micromonosporaceae > Micromonospora > Micromonospora sp. NPDC023737. Next base: position 45,349 of record NZ_JBFAAL010000020.1, on the reverse strand, counting down.
GGTGAGCCGCCACCCCGACCCCCGGTCCGGGTCACCCCGCTGGAGCTGCCGAGGCCGTCCCGCCTCGCACTGGCCCGGGGCCGGGGACGCGAAGGATGACCACGATGACCACGAGCGCCCTCGCCGGGAACCGGCTGATACTCGATCACGCGGCGCGGAACCTGCTCGACCACGTCACCGCCGATCCGGCAGCACCGCTGCTGCTCGCGGTGACCGCCCCGGACGGGCACGGCCGCAGCGCGTACCTCGCCGAGCTGGCCGGAATCCACCGGCGCGCCGGCGTCACCGTCGACGTGGCCGCCCCGGAGCGAGCCGCCGCAGCCGACCCGGACGCCGTCCTGCTGGTCGACGACGCGCACCTGCTCGACGACACCCGACTCCGGACACTGCGCGAGCTGGTGGCCGGTCGGCGGCACCGGCTCGTCGTGGCCTACCGGCCGTGGCCACGATCCGCCCCGCTGGTCGAGCTGGCCGACGCGGTACGACGGGACGGACAGCTCATCCTGCTCACCCCGTTCGCCCGCGAACAGACCGCCGCGTACCTCGCCACCGTGCCGGAACTCGGCCGGCGACCCGACCTGATCGAATTCGTACACGGCCAGACCGCCGGAGTGCCCCGCGACGTCGAGCGGCTGGCCCGGGCGTTGCGCGGGCAGGACCTGCGACCCGGCGTCCCCACCGAGCCGCCCCGGCAGGCCGTCCTCGAGTTCGGCCCGGACCTCGACGACCTCTCCCCCGACGTCCGTCGGCTGCTGCTGGCCGTCGCCGCCGGCGTACCGCTGCCGATCGACCTGCTCGGCGCGCTGCTCGGCCGCGAGCCGGCCGAGGTGGACGCCCTCGTCGCCGCGACCCGCGCCGCCGGCCTGCTCGGCGCGGACGGCCGCCTCGCTCCGCTGGTACGCCGGGCGGTGACCGCACTCAGCCCGGCCGCCGAGCGCACAGCGGTCTGGCGTCGGCTCAGCGAGGTCCAGCTCGCCCGAGGCGGATCGGTGCTGCCGCTGGTCCGTGCACTGCTCGGCGCCGGAGTGGCCAGGGACTGCCCGGCCGGGACGCTCGAGGCCGCCGCCGAGGAGGCGCTCACCACCGAGCCGGCCCTCGCGGCGGAACTGTTCGCGGCGGCGTCCACCGCCGGACGGCCGGTAGCCGTCCGGCAGGCGGTCGCCGCGGCCCTCGCCGGAGACCTCGACGTCGCGCTCCGCCTCGCCGACCGGTTGCTCGCCTCGGCGACGCCCACCGAACGCGCCGAGGCAGCACTGGTCGCCGCGACGGCGCTCACCCATCGCGGCCAGGTCGGCCGCAGCGTCGAGCTGTACCGCTGGTCGGGAGCGGCCCCGGCGGCGGCGTTCGCCGCCGTCGGCGCGCTGGCCGCCGGCGACCCGGCGGCCGCGGCCGACGCCCACGAAGACGACAGTGGCGGGCCGCCGACCCTGCACGCGAGCGCAGCCCGGCTGATGGCCGAGGGGATACGGGAGAGTCTCGGCGGGGCGCCGACGGCGGCCCTGTCCACCCTCGTGCAGGCGACGGCGCTGCTGGAGCCGGACGGCCGAGCGGTGCTCCTGCCTGACAGCCCGGCCGCCCTCGCCGCGCTTATCGCCGTACACGCAGGTGAGCTGGACATCGCGGAGCGGGTGCTCGACCGGGCGGTGGCCAGCGGCATCGGCGGCCCGCTGATGGCACGCCGCCACCGGCTGCTCCAGGCCTGGATCCTGATGGTCCGGGGTCGTACGGCCGACGCCACCGCCCGGCTCGGCGCGGTCACCGGCCACGGCCGGCCGCTCGAGTCGCGGGACCTGCTCTTCGCCACCGCCCTGGAGCTGGGCATCGCACGGCGCAACAGCGACCTCGGCGCGCTCCAGCGCGGCTGGGGGCACGCCCTGGAAGCCGTCGTACGCCACCCGGTGGACCTGTTCACGCTGCTCCCCCTCGGTGAGCTGGCCATCGCGGGCGCCAGACTCGGCGACCTGGACCGGCTGGCACCACACCTGCACCGGGCCCGGTCGCTACTGGCCCGGCTCGGCGATCCACCACTGTGGAGCACCCCGCTGCACTGGAGCGGCCTGCACGCGGCGATCCTCTCCGACGAGCCGGGCGCCGCCGACGAGCACGTGGCCGCGCTGCTGGCCGCCGCGCCGCACAGCCGGTACGGCACGGTGGTCGCCGCGGCCGCCGCCAGCTGGGTCGACGTGCTGCGTGGCGTGGTCGACCCGGTCCCGGTGGAGGCCGCAGCCCGCGGCCTGCACGAAGCCGGGCTCTGCTGGGACGGGGCCCGGCTCGCCGGACAGGCCGCCATCCGCACCTCGGACCGCCGAGCCATGACCACCCTCCTCGACTGCGCCCGGACGCTCCAGGGACGGTCCGCCGGGTCCCGGCCGGATCGGCCATCGGTGGCCGGCGACGACGGGCAGGTCGCCGACGCGCTGGCCACGCCGGCCGCGCACCGGCTCAGCGACCGCGAGCGGGAGGTGGCCGAACTGGTGCTGGCCGGGCTCACCTATCGGGAGATCGGCGACCGGCTCTTCATCTCGGCGAAGACGGTGGAACACCACGTGGCCCGGATGCGGTCCCGCCTCGACTGCGCCAACCGCGCGGAACTGCTGGCGCTGCTACGCACCATCGTGGCCCAACGCCCCGACACGGCGGCAGGGCAGCCCTGGCCCGGACGGTCGACCCGATGAGCGAACCCGCGACGACGATGACCGGGCAACCGATCCGGCGCCTCTTCGCCGCCGCAGCGGTGGCGCTGCTCGTGCTCTGGTCGTACGCCGCGTACCTGACCGGCGCGGAAGCCGCCGACCTGCTCCGCGTCCGGGCCCTGGCGGAGACCCTCGGCCAGCCCACCGACCGGCTGATCCGTGACCTGCAGACCGAACGGCGCCTCACCGCCGGCACGATCGCCAGCGGGACGCAGGAGCCGTCCGCCCTCACCGGCGCACGCACCGACACCGACCGCAGCGTCACCGCCCTACGCGACGCCGCCGGCGGTACCGACCTGCGGCTGCTCACCGCCGGGGCGGTACACGACCGCGCCGACACGCTGCTACGCCGGCTCGGTGGACTGGCCGACCTGCGCGCCGACGCGGACGCCGGCCGACCCGAGGCCGTCACCGGCTACGACCAGCTCATCGACGTCGCGTTCGCCGTGTACGGCCCGGAGTGGGGTACCCGCGAGAACCGGCTGGCCGCCGAGACCCGGTCGATCGTGGCGCTCGCCCGTACGCGGGAACTGCTCGCCCGGGAGGACACCCTGCTCACCGCCGCGCTGACGGCCGGCCTGACCAGCGCCGACGACCGACGTCGCCTCGCCGAGCTGATCGAGATCCGGCGGTACGCGGGCACCGAGGCCGTCGTCGGGCTGCCGGGCAACGATCAGGACGCCTACCTGACCCTGGTGCAGGGCCCCCGGTTCGCGGCACTCCGTTCGCTGGAGGATCGGCTGCTGCACCCGGTCGACTCCCGCCCCGAGCCCAGCGCCGAGGAGTGGCAGGCCGCCTCCGCGCCCGCCCTGGCCGAACTGCACGACCTGGTCAGGTCCACGGCCCGGCAAAGCGTGGAACGGGCCACGCCCGGAGCGGCCCTGCTGGTCGTGCGTACCGGTGCCGTGCTGGGCCTCGGCCTGCTCGCGCTGGTCGCCCTGCTGCTCGCCGGGGCCCGCGCCCTCCGCCGGTTCTCCGCCGCACCCGACCCCAGCCGCCACACCCGACCCGCCGCACCGGCCGGGGAGCTGCGCCGGCCTCCCGCCGGTGGCCGTCCCGGATCAGCCGCCGCCCGTGACGTCGGGTCGCCCGGACGCGCCCCGCTCGACGGCCGGAACGACCACGCGCCCGGCCGTCCCGTCCCCGGGGTTAGGAACGTTCACGCGAACGGAGGTCCCGCAGCCACCGGGTGGGGCGGACGGGACAACGGCATCGTGAGAGCCGCCGGCCCGGGCCGCGCAGGCGGCGGCTCCGTGACCGGGCGGCGGGTCGAGCACACCGGCGGGGCGGCCACCCGGGAACTGTTCCTCCGCCTCACCCAGCGCAACCAGGTGCTGCTGCGCGAGCAGCTCAACCTGCTCGACCTGATGGAGCGACGCGAGCACGACGCGGAGGAGGTCGCCGAGCTGTTCCAACTCGATCACCTCGCCACCCGGCTGCGGCGCAACGTCGAAAAACTGGTCACTCTCGCCGGGGCCAGACCGTCCCGACGCTGGCGCCGACCGGTTCCGCTGCTCGACGTGGCCCGCGGCGCCGTCGCCGAGGTCGCCGACTACCAGCGGGTCCTCGTCGCTCCGCACTGGCCGTGGCACCTCGCCGGACCCGCGGTCACCGACGTCATCCACCTGCTCGCCGAACTCGTCGAGAACGCCCTGGTGTTCTCCCCGGCGGAGACCACGGTCCGGATGGCCGGCGAGCACCGGCCGGGCGGCTGCGCCGTCGTCGTGACCGACGACGGACCAGGCCTCGCCCCGGCCGCCCTCGCCACAGCCAACCTCACACTGGCCGATCCACCGATGGCGGGTCCCCCGTCCGGCCGCACCGGCCTGTACGCTGCTGCACTACTCGCTGCCCGTTGCGGTGCCCGGGTCTCGCTGCAACCCGGTCCTCGCGGCGGAACGGCGGCGATCGTGCTGCTCCCGTCCGCCCTGGTCACGCCGACGGGGCCGGACGCCGCAGCGCCCGGGCCGGGTGGCCCCCGGTCCGGTCCGTCGGCTCGGCCATCGGTCGGCCCCGGCTCCGCCGGCGACCTGCCGGTCCGGACCCGCTATTCCGGGTCCGGTCAGCCCGGGCCGGGCAGGGCCGGCACCGACACGGTTGAGATACCGGCACCCAGAGCAGCGAGAGGACGCTCATGACGCATTCAGTGGTCACCGCCGACGGCCTGACCGAGGCCCTGAACGATCTGGTCGACCGGGTGCACGGCGCCGAGTTCGCGGTGGTGCTCTCCCCCGACGGGCTGCTGCTCGGCGCCAGCCGGGGCGTCCACGACGAACTGGCGGGTCAACTGTCCAGCCTGGTCGCCGGGCTGGAGGCGCTCGGTTCGGCCGCCACCCGGGTCTGCGTCGGCGGCGCGCTACGGCAGATCGTCGTGCAGATGGCACGGGCGTTCCTCTTCGTCGCCACCACCCGCAACGGCGCCATCCTCACCGTCCGCATCGGAGCCGATGCCGAGGTCGGCGACATGGCGTACGAGGTGGCGCTCTTCGTGGGGCAGGCCGAACGGCACCTACCGGTGTACCTCACGCCGGCCTCCACCGTGACGACCGGGGAGATCGGTGCAGCCGACCGGAGCCGCTGACGAGGCGTGGTACGACGACGACGCCGGGCCGGTGGTCCGGCCGTACACCATGACCGGAGGCCGCGCGGCCCCCGACCGGGGCCGGTTCGACCTGATCACCCTGGTCGTCGCCCGGGGCCCGGCTCCCGCGGCCGGACGGCTCTTCCCCGAGCAGTCGGCGATCGTCGAGATGTGTCATCGACCGCTGTCGGTGGCGGAACTCGGCGCGGAACTGGACCTGCCGGTCGGCACCGTCCGGGTACTCCTCGGTGACCTGCTCGCGGCCGGGCTGATCGAGACACACGAACCGCCGACGCTCGCCGAGCTGCCCTCCGAGGAACTGCTCAGGGAGCTGCTCGCCGGGCTCCGCGCGCTCTGAACCGACGAACCACCGTGGCGGCCCCGCCGCGACGCGCGTCGGACCATCTGAAGGGGGAAGTGGGCAGTGCCGGCATCACCGCCGCAGCCACGGCGGACCGTGGCGATCATCGTGCTCGACCGGATCGTGGCCCTCGCCGCGTCGGTCCGGCGTACGGTCATCGACCGGAGCACGGGATCACGTGCCGCTCGGATCGCCGTCGTCGCCTCGCTGACGGTACTCGTCGCCACGGCGATACCGGTCGTCCTGGTGCTGCGCACACCGGAGCGGTTGGCACCGGTGGCCCTGGACCCACCACCCGGCCCCGGCCCGGCGGCCGCGCCCGAGCCCGGCACCCCCGGCGCGGAGGCCCGCCCCGCCACATCCGTCGCCCCCACGCCGAGCCGCCCCGCCGGGACGGCGAGCCCCACCACCGCGACGCCGTCCAGTGCCGCCGCGACCACGTCCGCCCCGGCTCCGGCACCGCTGCGCGCCGAGTTCGCGATCGACGAGAGCGCGCTGCTCAGCTACCGGGCCACGGTCGACATCAGCAACCCGGGGACGGTGCCCGCACCGGACTGGACCCTGGTGGTGACGCTGCCGCGGGAGTCCCTCAAGGTCACGGCGGTCACCGGGGCCCGCGTCACCCGCGACGGCACCACCTGGACCTTCGTGCCGGACGGCGGCGGGCAGGTGCCGGGACGGGGCTCCGTACAGGTGACGTTCCGGGTCGCCGGCGCGCTCGTCAGCGCGGCCCCGACCGCCTGCACCATCGACGACACAGCCTGCACCGGCCTCCCCGGCTGACGACGCCCCCGACCGACGGCGGGGTCAGTCCCGCTGCGCGGCCGGCACGGCGCACGCGGCGGTCCCGCCGGGCATCCGGTCGCGGTTGCGCGCCACCCAGCGGTACGCGGGCCAGGCCACCGCGCGTACCGGCGGGAAGCGCAGGGCCGCTCCCGCGACCCGCCAGAGCAGATTGCTGTCGCCGAGCAGCCGGGCGATGGCGTCCGGCCCGGCGGCGCGTACGCCGTCCACGCCGACCCACTGCACGGCCTGGTCGCACTCCGCCTCGGTCAGACCCAGCGCGGTCAGGTCGGCGAACTGCCACGGCATCACCCGAGCCGAGGTGGGGATGTGCCGCTCGATGAACTGGGCGCAGCGGGTGCAGAACGCGCAATCGCCGTCGTAGACGAACGTCGACCTCTCCATGCCTCCATCCTCCACCCGGAGGCCGTGCCGGCGTCGACGAGGTGGTCGGCGACACGACGGACACGCTTGCACCGTGCTCGTACATGTGTTCGAATAATGGCCATGCGCTGGGACAACCTCGCCGCTCCCCCGGACGAGGGGACTCTCGAACGGGCAGCGCCAGCGACGCCACCCCTGCCGCTGGCGCTGCCCGGCGCGACCGTCCGCACCTTCGACACTCCCGGCTTCGCCGGCATGACGTTCTACGAGGTGCAGGCCAAGTCGATCATCAATCGCGTGGGGGGCAACTCACACGTCCCGTTCGAGTGGACGATCAACCCCTACCGTGGATGCAGTCATGCATGTAAATATTGCTTCGCGAGAAATACTCACACCTACCTCGACCTGGATGCCGGGGCGGACTTCGACCAGAAGGTGATCGTCAAGGTCAACGCGGCCGAGCTGCTCCGGCGGGAGCTGGCGGCGCCGCGCTGGCGGGGCGCGCACATCGCGATGGGCACGAACGTCGACTGCTACCAGCGCGCCGAGGGGCGCTACCAGCTGATGCCGCAGATCATCACGGCGCTGCGCGACTTCGCCAACCCGTTCTCGATCCTCACCAAGGGCACCTTGATCCTGCGCGATCTTCCGCTGCTGCGGCAGGCCGCCGAGGTCACCCGGGTCGGCGTCTCCTTCTCGGTGGGCTTCGTCGACGAGCGGCTCTGGCGGGCCGTCGAGCCGGGCACACCCAGCCCGCGCCGCAGGCTGGACGCCGTACGGATGCTCTCCGAGGCCGGCTTCTCCGTGGGCGTACTGATGGCGCCGATCCTGCCCGGCCTCACTGACGACGACGAGTCGATCGACGCCACCGTGGCGGCGATCGCGGCGGCCGGGGCGACGAGCGTGACTCCCATACCGCTGCACCTGCGCCCCGGCGCTCGCGAGTGGTACGCGCACTGGCTGGCCGACGAGTTTCCGCACCTGGTGCCCCGCTACCGCGAGCTCTACCGCGCCGGCTCGTACGCCCCACAGGCCTATCAGCGGGAGCTGACCGCGCGGGTGCGGATAGCCGCCCGTCGGCACGGCCTGCACCGGGCTGAGCAGGGCGACAACCGCGACCTTCCGCAACCACCGCCACCGCCGGCCGCCGAGCAGCTCACCCTGCTCTGACCGCTCGTGGGCGAACGTCGGGTCGCGGGGCTACAGTCGCCCGGTGCGTACCGCTCAGCAAATTCTCGCCGACTCCGCCGTGATCGCCGTGGTGGGCGCCTCCCGCGACCCGCTCAAGGCCGCGCACAGCGTGCCCTTGCAGATGCAGCGGCACGGCTGGCGGATCATCCCGGTCAACCCGAGCGCCGACGAACTGTTCGGTGAGCGGGTCTACCGCACGCTCGCCGACATTCCGCACCCGGTGGACCTGGTGAACGTGTTCCGGCCCGCCGAGGACGCGGTCGAGGTGGTCCGGCAGGCGGTGGCGATCGGCGCCCCGGCCGTGTGGCTTCAGCTCGACATCATCTCGCCCGAGGCGCGGCGGATCGCCGAGGAGGCGGGCATCGAGTACGTCGAGAACCGCTGCCTGGCGGTGGAACGCGCCGTCGGCGCGCTCACCCGGCTCGGCTGACCGGGCCCCACCGCGCAGCCCCGGCCGGCTTGCCGCGCCAGGTCGGGTCTGCGCGAGCGAAGGCTCCGCCGCGGCGATCCCGGGACGGCGGTCAGAGCTTGTACTCCTTGAGCAGGCCGCGGGAGATGATCGTCTTCTGGATCTCCGAGGTGCCCTCACCGATCAGCAGGAACGGCGCCTCCCGCATCAGCCGCTCGATCTCGTACTCCTTGGAGTAGCCGTAGCCGCCGTGGATGCGGAACGCCTCCTGCACCACCTCGGCGCAGTACTCGGAGGCGAGCAGCTTGGCCATGCCGGCCTCGACGTCGTTGCGCTGGCCGGCGTCCTTGAGCCGGGCCGCGTTGACCATGAGGGCGTGCGCGGCTTCGATCTTCGTACCCATCTCGGCGAGTTTGAACGCGACGGCCTGGTGCTTGGCGAGCGGCTGGCCGAAGGTGCGGCGTTGCTGGGCGTACGCGACGGCCAACTCGAAGGCCCGGATCGAGATGCCACACGCCCGAGCCGCCACGTTGACCCGCCCGACCTCGATGCCGTCCATCATCTGGTAGAAGCCGCGGCCGACCTTCTCCGCCCCGCCCAATACGGCCGAGGCGGGCACGGTCACCCCGTCGAGCACCATCTCCGTGGTCTCGACACCCTTGTAGCCCATCTTCTCGATCCGGCCGGGGATGGTGAGGCCGGGCGCGGTCTCGCCGAAGCCGGGCTCCTTCTCCAGCAGGAAGGTGCTCATGTTGCCGTAGACCGAGTCGGCGCCGGTGTCGGTCCGGACCAGGGTGGCCACCACCGAGGAGTACGCCCCGTTGGTCAGCCACATCTTCTGGCCGTCGATCACGAACCCATCGCCGTCGCGGACGGCCTTCGACTTGATCGCGGCGACGTCGGAGCCGCACTCCGGCTCGGACATCGAGAACGCGCCCCGTGTCTCGCCGGTGGCCATCCTCGGCAGCAGCCGGCTCCGCTGCTCGGCCGAGCCGTGTTGGGAGATCAGGTACGCCACGATGAAGTGCGTGTTGACGATTCCGGAGATCGACATCCAGGCCCGGGACAGTTCCTCGACCACGAGGGCGTACGTCAGCAGCGACTCGCCGAGCCCGCCGTACTCCTCGGCGATGGTGAGGCCGAACAGCCCCATCTCGCGCATCCCGTCGATGATGCCGGTCGGGTACTCGTCGGCGCGCTCCAGCCGCTGCGCGTGGGGGATGATCTCCTTGTCGGCGAACTCTCGAACGGTCTCCAGGATCGACCGCTGCACATCGGTCAGGCCGGGCGTCTGGGCGAGTCGAGCCATGTCAGCCTCCGGGGGATCGGGGCATTACTCGTGGGTAACTGAACGCTCGGTCAGTATCGGTCGCCCTCGCGACGAGGCCAAGGTGACCAGTCCACACAACCGCTGTGAAAAGGTTCACCGCTGCGGGTAGCGTCCGGCAAGAGGGCCCATGCCCCGGCGCCGGCAGGAGGAGGAGACCGTGACGAACCCGCCGCCGTCCGACCCGTCCGGTCACGAGCAGCCACCCTCGCCGTACGAGCCACCGCGGGACCAGCCGCCCGGTGGGCAGCCGCCGGAGCGTTCGCCCTACGCGCCGCCGCCGGACGAGCCGTCGCCGTTCGGTCCGCCGCCGGAACGCCCGCCGTACCTACCGCCCGCCGACGAGTCACCCACTCCACCCGCACCCGACCAACCGCCGTTCGGTCACCCAGGCGGCTACCCGCCGGGCCCGCAGTGGGGGCAGCAGCCGCCGTACGCCCCGCAGCCGCCGTACGGGCAGTACGGGCCGGCTCCTTCCGGCCCGGTCCGCACCAACGTGCTGGCGATCCTGTCGCTGGTCTTCGCGTTCGTCTTCGCGCCGGCCGGCATCGTCCTCGGCCACCTGGCCAAGCGGCAGCTGCGCACCAGCCGTGAGGAAGGCGAACAGCTCGCCACCTGGGGGCTGATCCTCAGCTACGTCTTCACCGGCCTGGGCCTGCTGGCCTGCTGCGGCTGGCTCGCCGTGGTGATCCTCGCCGGCAGCAACGGCAACAACTACTGATCACCCGTCGGCGTGGGCTCAGCGGAACTCGGCCTCGCGGACGCTGTTGCCCCCGTCGACCACCAGCATCTGCCCGGTGATGTACGACGCGGCGGGCGAGCAGAGGAAGGCGATCGCGGCGGCCACCTCGTCCGGTGTGCCGGGCCGTCCGACCGGCGTGCCGAGCCCCTGCTTGATCTCGGCCATCGTGGACGCCGCCGTGTAGATGGTGCCCGGGGCCACCGCGTTAACGGTCACCCCGTCGGCGATCGCCTCCATGGCGAGGGCCCGGGTCAACCCGACCACGCCCGCCTTGGCCGCGGCGTACGCCGCCTCGGTGGGCAGCGCGTTGACCGGTCCGGCGGTGGCCGACAGGTTGACGACGCGTCCCCAGCCCCGCTCGGCCATCCCGCCGATGAACGCTCGGCTGCACAGGAACGCCGTGGTCAGGTTCCGGTCGATCTCACCGCGCCACTCGTCGTACGTGAGCTGGGCGACCGGGCGGAGCACCTCGGGACTGGCCCGACTCGCCAGGCCGGCGTTGTTGACGAGCACCTCGACGTCGCCGAGCTGCTCGGCGACCGCGTCGGCCAGGGCGCCCACCTCGGACTCGTCGGTCAGGTCGGCGACGAACCCGGTGACTCCCAGTTCGCTCGCCCGTTCGTGGATCCGGCGGGTGGTGGACACGATCGCCACCCGGGCACCCAGGTCGGCGAGGCGGCGGGCGGTCGCGAAGCCGATGCCGTCCGGGCTGCCGGCCCCGGTCACCAGCGCGACCCGGCCGTCGAGCCGCATCGTCACCGGATCCGGCAACGCGACCGGTAGATCCTGATCGGCCACGTTGGTCGGTGCGGTCGCGCGGTTGCGCCGGGCGAAGCCCGGACGGCTCGCGTCCCGTCTCGGTCGACTGCCGGAGCGGTCCGCGGCGCGCGCGTCGATTGCCATGCCTGGATCCTGCCCGTTCGGGGCGGCACGGGCAACGAGGCACCCGGATGCCGGGGGCATCGGTTTTGCCCGGTGCTGGCTACCCTGGCGGCACACGCAGCCAACGGAGAGAGCGCATGACCTATCCTCCACAGCCCGGCTGGCACGATCCGTCAGGATCGGGCCAGCAGCCGAGCCAACCAGCCGATCCGACGCTGCCGATGAGCGGCCCGCCGGTACCCGCTCAGCCGGGCCCGGTCGACCCGTACGCGCCGGCGAATCCGTACGGCGGCCAGCAGCCACCCGTTGTGGGGCCGTACGCCCCGGCCGACCCGTACGCCGCGCAACAGCCGCCCGCCGTCGCGCCGTACGCCCAGCCGGGCCACGCGCCCGCGTACCCGGGCTACGGTTATCCGCCCGCGCCGCCGACCAACGGGATGGCGGTCGCCGCGATGGTCATCGGCATCACCGGCATCATGGGCCTCTGCGGGTACGGCGTCGGCGGCATCATCGGCGTCGTCGGTGCGATCCTCGGCCACATCGCCCGGCGCCAGATCCGCGAGCGGGGCGAGAGCGGCGAGGGCATGGCGACCGCCGGCATCATCACGGGCTGGATCTCCACGGTCATCGCGGTGCTCGCCACGATCGGCATCATCATCGCGATCGTCGTCGCGGCGAACCAGAACAGCTGACCACCGCGGCGGTCGTGCCGGTCGGGACGTCCCGGCCGGCACGACCGGCGGTCACTGCTGGGGTGGGGTGAACGAGGACGTGCGGGTCATTCCGGCGGCCCGCCCCTTGGCGGCGATGACCAGGGCCATCTTTCGAGACGCCTCGTCGATCATCTCGTCACCGAGCATCACCGCGCCGAGCCTGCCACCCGCCTCCGAGGTGTAGTGCTCGTACGCGTCGAGGATCAGCTCGGCGTGGTCGTAGTCGGCCTGGGCCGGCGAGTAGACCTCGTTCGCCGCCTCGATCTGGCCGGGGTGCAGGACCCACTTGCCGTCGAAGCCGAGCGCGGCCGAGCGCCGGGCGACCTCGCGGAACCCGTCCAGGTCCCGGATCTGCAGGAACGGCCCGTCGATGGCCTGCTTGTCGTGCATCCGGGCGGCCATGAGGATCCGCATCAGGATGTAGTGGTAGGGGTCGCCGGGGTAATCCGGGATGAGCGCGCCGACCGCGAGCGACCTCATGTTGATCGAGGCCATGAAGTCGGCCGGACCGAAGATGATCGTCTCCACCCGCGGCGACGCGGCGGCTATCTCGTCCACGTTGACCAGGCCGGCGGCGTTCTCGATCTGCGCCTCGATGCCGATCCGGCCGACCTCGAGGCCGAGCGTCTTCTCCAACTGGGTGAGGGTCAGGTCCAGCCACTGCACCTGACCCGCGTTCTGCACCTTCGGCAGCATGACGCAGTCCAGGTTGGCGCCCGCGCCTTCGACCACGTCGATGACGTCCCGGTAGGTCCACGGGGTGGTGAGGTCGTTGACCCGTACGACCCGGGTCTTGCCGGCCCAGTCGCCCTCGTTGAGCGCGGCCACGATGTTCTTGCGGGCGTCCGGCTTCGCCAACGGCGCGACCGCGTCCTCCAGGTCGAGGAAGACCTGATCGGCCGGGAGCCCTTGGGCCTTGCCGAGCATCTTGACGCTGGAACCCGGTACCGCCAGGCAGGACCGGCGGGGGCGACCGACAGCGGCCATGGATGGCTCCTTCCGGCGTGGCAGGAACGCCGACGCCAGCCGACGAAGACTGAGGCTCAACGATCCCAAAGGGGGCTACGCCACGGTAACGTCGCGCCATGACCGGGGTGAACGGAGCTGTGGAAGATCTCACTGGGCGGCGCCTGGTGCTGGTGACCGGCGCCAGTTCGGGCATCGGCCTGGCAGCCGCGGTCGACCTGGCGCGCCGAGGTGACCAGGTGGTACTGGTCGGCCGCGATCCGGCGCGCCTGCAAACCGCCGGAGACCGGGTCCGCGACGCGTCCGGAGAGAAGCCGGAGCTGTTCCGGGCCGACTTCGCCGTGTTCGACGACGTACGCCGGCTCGCCGAGAAGCTGCGCGCCGCGTACGACCGGATCGACGTACTGGTCAACAACGCCGGCGCGATCGTGCTCCAGCCGGTCACCACGGTCGACGGGTACGAACTCTCCATTCAGGCCAACCATCTGGCACCGTTCCTGCTCAGCAACCTGCTGCGCGACCGGGTCGGCCGGATCGTGGTCACCGCCTCCGGGGCGCACCGCAGCGGCGCGCTGGACCCGAGCGACCTCAACCTTCCGCTGCGGCGCTACCGGGCGTTGACGGCGTACGGCACCAGCAAACAGGCGAACATCCTCTTCACCGCCGAGGCTGCCCGGCGCTGGCCGGAGATCCACGCGCACTGCTTCCACCCGGGTGTGGTGCGCACCCGGTTCGGCAACGAGAGCCGGTTGGTCGCGGCCGGCATGCGCCTGCTGCCGTTCCGCAGCCCGGAGAAGGGCGCGGAGACGCTGCTCTGGCTGGTCAACTCCGACCCGGCGCGACTGCTGAACGGCGGGTACTACTACAACCGACGGCTGCGCCGTCCGCTGCGCAAGGCGGCCGACCCGCGGCTCGCCGCGCGGCTCTGGACGGCCAGCGCCAAGGCCGTCGGCATCGACCCCTGACCCGTCGCGTGGTGTCCCCCGGCGCCCGTCCGCTGCCATACTCCGCGCCATGACGACGGGAGACGACACCGCCGCGCCGACCCTGCGCGTCGCCGGCGAGGACACGGAACTGGCCGCCCGCATCGACCGGGAGCTGACCGCCTTCAACAACGCCGCCACCGGCGCTGACGACGAGGCCGGGCTCTCCGTCCGGGTCACCGACGGCGACGGCGAACTGGTCGCCGGTCTGACCGGCTGGACCTGGGGTGGGCGGGCCGGCATCGACACCGTCTGGGTCCGGGCGGACCGGCGGCGCGACGGTTGGGGTGGCCGGCTGCTGCGGGCGGCCGAGGGTGAGGCGCGGCGAAGGGGCTGTACCGAGATCTCCGTGTCGTCGTTCTCGTTCCAGGCGCCGGGCTTCTACCGGCGTCACGGCTACACCGACACGGGTATCCGGGACGGCATTCCCGGCGGCCACGTCGACCACCACTTCTGGAAGTCGCTGGTCGCCGACCCGGCCGACGCCGTGCGGCTGGCCGTGCTGGTCGAGCTGCCCGACGTCGAAGCCGGCCAGCGGTACGAGGACGCCGTGCTCGCGATGCTCGGCCGACACGGTGGACGGCTGGAACGGCGGCTGCGCACCGGCGACGGCCGGACCGAGGTACACGTGATCCGGTTCGCCACCCCGGGCGGTCAGGAGAGCTTCCTCGCCGACCCGGAACGGGTGGCGCTGCGGGCCGCGCTCGGCGACGCCGCGCCGGTCAGCCGGGTGCTGCAGGTGCACGACGTCTGACGCTGCGGTGTGGGGACGGGTCACCCGGCCGGGTGACCCGTCCCCACACTCACCGACCGGGCGATCGCGACCTGGCAGCAGCCTGTGCAGGAGGTTTCGTCCCGTGCGACATACCACCGCGGCGTCGCATCCGGCGGCCGCGTTACACGCTCGGGTAGACCTGGAGTCGATGGTGTGCGGTGTCCGCAACCAGCACGTTCCCGTCCGGCAAGGCGCAGAGCCCGCCCGGCCGCCCCATGAGCTGTTCCCCGGCTGGGTCTGCGGCCGCGTCGCGGCGTCCGGCGATGGTGTCGAACTGGGCGAGCCGCTCCTGCCCCCACGGTGACAGTTGCGCCGACCCGTACCACACCCCGATGCGCCGCATCCGCTGATCGAAGCGATGGATGCACCGGTGCGCCCAGTCGGAGACTACGAGTCCACCGTCGGGCATGGGGAGCACTGCGCTTGGCCGCAGGAACGGCTCGCCTTCGGGCGAACCGAGTACCTGTCGGCACGTTCCCTGGGGGTCGAGGACCTGGATACGGTCGTTGCCCCAGTCAGCTACCCAGAGGTTTCCCTCGGTATCGGCGTTCACCATCCACGGCCTGCGGAATTGACCCGGGCCCAGGCCGGTCGAACCAACGACGGCAATCGGTGCGCCGTCCCAGGTGAGCCGCTGCAGCCGGTCGTTGCCGGCGTCGGCAACCCAGATGCCATCCGGGTCGGCGGCGATCCCGGCGGGGTGATCGAACAGGCCAGGTGCCGTCCCGGGACCGCCGATACGGCTGATGAACCGTCCGTCGCTGCCGAACACCGTCACGGTGTGGCTGTGCTCGTCGGTGACGGCGATCCGGCCTGTCCCGTCGGCAGCCAGCGCCACCGGGGCCATCAGCTGGCCGGCCTCGGAGCCATGGCGTGCGATCTCCGCGATCACATCGGCATGGGGGTCGGGCCGATCCAACACGCTGACACGCACGGCACGGCCGTGCGGCGAGCTCCAGGAAGTCGAGCGATTGAGCACCAGCAGGTGTCCCGTTGCCTCGTCGACGCAGGCATCGACCGGGTGAGCGAACCCCCGGAGCTTGTTGCCCCATACGCCGATACTGATTGCCGCCGCGGTCATCACGCCACCGTCCGATCCAGCCGTAGGCTTCCCAACGCCTTGCCGAGCACCGCCGCAGCGTCGACGTTCAGGAACCGCTGAAGGATCGCGGTGTACACCTCGCGCAGGTCCAACGATGGGCGCAGGTCACCGTCGATGCTGTCCTCGCGGCGCAAGCTGGGCATGTCACCGTAGATGCCGCCGGCCACGCCGTTGCCGACCAGGAACGCGACTCCAGCTCCGCCGTGGTCGGTGCCGCCGCGGGATTCGGCGATACGGCGTCCGAACTCGGAATGGATCAAGACCAGAGTACGGTCCAGTGGATCGCGCTGTGCCAGGTCGTCGAGGAACACGGTGACGGCCTCGCTCAGATCGGCCAGCAGCCTGTGCTGCGTGGCGAACTGGTTCTCGTGCGTGTCGTAGCCGTCATGGCTGGTGTGAAAGATCTGCGCCCCCACACCGGCAATGGCGATCCGCGCGATGACCTCCAGGCGCGCGGCGATGGGGTTGAACGGCGGATACTGCACATCGGTCTCGGCGCGATCGGGAACCGCGTCGAAGGAGCGGATCCCGCGGATCGCCGATACCCCGACCTGCTGCGCGGAGCCCCACGGGTCGGGGAGCGCGCGGCCCTGGTACAAGCTGGCCGCTAGGGCGGCCAGATCGGAATGAGCGACACCCTCAGCGGCGTCACGTCGGTCGGCCGGCGGAAGCAGGCCGTATCCTCCGATCGACTCCAGCGACGCCGCCATGACGCCAGGAGCGGCCAGGGCCAGCGGCATCGCCCGGCCGATGTTGGTCAGTAGCACCGGGTTGTCATGCTGCGGGTCCAACACCGACGCGACTCGGCCCAGCCACCCGTCACTGCGGACCTGGTGCGGTTCGGCGGTGTGCCACACGTCCAGGGAGCGGAAGTGCGACCGGTCTCGCTCCGGGTACCCCACGCCCAGCAGTACGGCCAGTCTGCCCTGCTCGTACAGGTCACGGAACCCGGTGAGGGCGCCATGCAGGCCTAGCGAGTCGTTGATCGGCAGCACGCTCGGCCCGCCCGGCACGTCCTCACGTCCCGGACGACGCAGTGTCGGCAGCTCAGCATCCGGCTGAAGGGCGAGGGTTGGGCGGACTGCGATGTAGTGCGGATCCGTGAAGGGCACAACGGTGTTCAGGGCGTCGTTACCGCCGGCAAGGTGTATCACCACGAAATTGGAGGACATGGCCTTCCTTTCAGCAGTACTGGAACTCGGGCAATGCGACGGCAAGGGTCATGGCCCGACCGCTGGTCGGTTCCCCGTCGTCGCCGAGGCGCCCGATGGCCCGCGCCAACGAGTCCCGCGACTGCTCCGACACGTCATCAAGGTCAAGCGCCGCCAGGCAGGCGTCCAACACCGGAAGACCGGTCTGCTCAGCGCGGCCCACCAGCAACGCCGACGCGCTGACCATTCGGGCGGCGAAGTTGATCCGCTCCAGCAGGTTGGAGCCCTGGAGCCACGCCTCGCCGCTGACCCAGCCGGCAACGTTGGGCGGTGTCAGCAGGCGCTGCCCCATGAGGGCGGCCGCGTCGACGAGTTCCCCGAGCCGGTGGTCGGGAACTGACCAGGACTGCCCGGTCCGGGCCAGTCCCACGACAAGCTCGACCGGCGACTTCACCTGCACGCGGCGTACCACCGGGTCGAGGAACCGGCGGCTGGTGAACAGGGTTCGCAGCACCGCCCGAATGTCGCCACCGGTCGCAGTGAACGTGTCCGCCATGGCAGCGACGGTCTCCGGGTGCGGGCTCTGCTCGACGAAGAAGAGGTACAGCCGGGTTGCGATGTATCGGGCCGTAGCGGATTGCGCCATGATCGCCGCTACGACGTCGTGGCCGTTGACGACATCTCGGCCCAGCATCTGTTGCGGGCTTCCGTGGTGGCGCTGCGCGTCGTAGTGGAACCACATCCGGCGAGCCCCGAGGTGGAACGCCGACGGCCCGGGACGGACCGCCCACCCGGTGAAGGCCGAGGCGCTGGCGTGCACGTCCTGTTCGTCATAGTTGCCGCGCCCCATCGAGAACAACTCGAGGAGTTCCCGGCCGAAGTTCTCATTGACCCGGTCGGCCGCACTGAGCTGGTTGTCCAGCCACACCAACATCGCGGGGTCCAGTGACAGCCGGACCAGCAGGTCCGCGAAACTGCCCAGGCCGTGCCGACGGAACATCGCGAACTGGGCTGCCTGGTCGACGCCGGCGATGCCGTCCTTGAACGCGGTGGCGAACAGCCCATGCCAGAACAGGGCGACCTTTTCCCGCAGGGGGTGTCCGCTGGTGATCAGTTGCCACATGACCTCGGGAGCGGCCATCGCGGCCTCGATCGGCAACTCGGTTGCCGGGAGATGCCGGTGTACGAGGTACTGCTCGTCCTCGGCGGGCGGCGGCGGGCTCAGCAGCCGTTCGACGGAGGCCCGGTAGCCGAGCAGTTCCGCCTGGTCCAGCTCGGCGGCGGTCGGCGTGAAACCCGCCCGCCGCAGCAGGTGGGCCAGCTCCGCCCGCGGTTTCCCAGCGACGGTGCGGTGGGCATGCGCCTGCGTCACTGCACCTCCCGCGTGGCGTTCGGGTTGTGCAGCCACTTGGCCATCAGTTCGAGGCCCTCAATCCCGGCCTGCGCGGGAGAGAACATCCGGTCGGGCAGCACCAGAATCCGGTCCTTCGCGATGGCGGGAACATTGGCGAGTGCCGGATTCTTCAGGAATCCCTTGGTGAGCTTGTCGAGACCGACCCCAGCGGAATCCAGCGTCACGATATGGGTCGGTGCTGCCTTGACGAGCTGTTCCGGATCCAGATAGCCACTGCTGTCGAAGCCTGCGTCCTCGATCGCGTTCGCTGCTCCCGCGAGCGTGATCAGGTCATGGTTGATGGTCCCCGGTCCGGTCACGTACGGGCCGGTGTCGAGCCACATGGAGATGAACACGACCCGTGGCTTCACCGTGCTCCCAGCAACAGCCTGCTTGACGGCATCCAACCGACCACGCAGCTGACCGACCAGCTCGGTGGCCTTCTGCTCGGCACCGAGCGCTTCACCGATCAGGGAGATGTCTGCCAACGCGTCAGTGGTGACGCTCGGGAAGTGGCTCAACACGAGGGTGGGCAAGCCGGCCTGCTGCAGCACCTTGAGCGCGTCGCGCTCGGTGTCGTGAGCCAACGTGATGAGCACGAGGTCAGGGTTGAGCGCGAGGATCTGTTCGGGATCATCGGCCACCGTTCCGACGGTGTGCCCCACCTGGCGCGCTTCAGCGGCGAACGGGCTGTGCCGGTCGTCCGTGGGCCACTCGGGTACGCCGATCAGGCGATCCGGGCCGACGAGGGAGAGCGCGATCTCCGCGGCGTTGGTTGACGCCGCGACGATGCGCTCGGGGCGGGACTTGATGGTGACGTCCCCCACGTCCGTTTTGATCGTCCTGGGGTAGCCGTCGGCGGCCGCCGGGTGCTGGTCCTCACTCGCGCTGGCGCCCGCGCAGGCCATCAGCGCTGACGTCATGATCAGCGCCGCGACCAGCGCCAGAGCGCGGCGTACGGCGGTTGGTGCTCTCATGGGATTCCTTTCCGGGTATTTACTCGGACTTGTTGTTCGGGGTCGGGATGTGACGCAGCGCCGTCACGGTCTGCGCGTCGGTGTCGGGACTGGGGCGCACGACGCTGTGCACGTGGTACGCGTCGCGTAGCAGGTCCGCGTCCAAGACCGTCTCCGGTGGCCCGTCGGCGCTGACGCGTCCATCGACGAGCAGGACCAGCCGGTCGCACATCCGCGCCGCCAGGTCGAGGTCGTGAACCACGACGATCACGGCGAGCTGCTCGGCGGCCAGGTCCCGGACGAGCTCCAGGACCCGGAGTTGGTGGCTCAGGTCGAGTGCGGACGTCGGTTCGTCGAGCAGCAGGGCGCGGGGTTGCTGCACCAGTGCCCGGGCGATCGCCGCGAGCTGGCGTTCGCCGCCGGACAGGGTCGTCACGTTCCGGGACGCGAACGCGGAGATGCCCACCTTCGCCAGTGCCGCTGCCGTATGGGCAGCGTCCACGGCACCCTCCGCCTGGAAGCGCCCCAGGTGGGCGTGCCTGCCCAACAGGACGTAGTCACGGACGTTGAAGTCGAACTGCATGACCGGGTGTTGCTCGACAAGTGCCAGCTGCCGCGCCAGCAACCTGGGCCGCGCGCTGGCCACGTCCACTCCGGCGATCGTGATCTCACCCTCGTCGGGGATGACCACGCCCGCGATCGCGCGCAGCAGCGTGGACTTGCCGGCGCCGTTGGGCCCGATGATGCCGACAACCTCCCCGGCGGAGACTGCGACATCGACCGCATGGAGGATGCGGGTGGCACCCTGACGCAGCCCCACGTTGACGGCGTTGACGATCATCGAAGACCGCCCGAGGCCCCGCGCCGCCGCAGCACCAAGGCCAGGAAGACCGGCGCCCCGAACAGGGCGGTGACGATGCCCACCTGCAGGCTGGCGGGGCTGAAGGCGACGCGCGCTATCAGGTCGGCCAGGACCAGGAACGCCGCGCCGCCGAGTGCGCTGGCGGGCAAGAGAATCCGGTTGTCCGGACCGATCACCAGGCGCAGCGCGTGCGGGACAACCAGCCCCACGAAGCCGATGACCCCGCTGACAGCCACCGCCGCGCCGGTCAACAGCGAGGTAAGCCCGAGGATCACCACCCGTTGGCGGGCCACGTCGAGCCCGGCAGCACGGGCGCCGTCGTCACCGAGTAACAGGACGTTCAGGTCTCGCCCGAACACGGTCAACAACAGGCAACCTGCCACCACCGGGACCGCGGCCAACTGGACGTGCTGCCACGTTCTGGCGCCGAGCCCGCCTTGCAGCCAGAACACGATGCCGCGCAACTCCTCGTTGTTCGTCGTCGTCGCCACCATCACCGAGATCAGCGCACCGAAGAAGGCGCTGACCGCGATGCCGACCAGCAGGAGAGTCACGGGGCCCCGGTCCCGGCGCAGGGCGGCGACCATGAAGACGAAACCCATCGCGGCGACGGCACCCACGAACGCCGTAGCCGGCAGCATCCAGGGGGTGAACGCCGTCCAGCCGAAGTAGATCGCCGCGACGGCGCCGAGCGCAGCGCCGGAGGAGACTCCGATGACGCCCGGCTCCGCCAGTGGATTCCGGAAGACCGCCTGCATGGTTGCCCCCGCGATGCCCAACGCGGCACCCACCAACGCACCGACGAGCACCCTCGGCAACCGGATGTAGTTGATCACGGTGGCGTGCTCCCCACCGGCTGCGTCGCCAGGAAGAGGCAGTCCGAGATCGTCGGCCAGGGCAGTGACCACCTCGAGCGGGGGAATCCGGACCGGCCCCAACGCCACACCGGCGACGACAGCGACTGCCAGCCCGCAGGCCAGCACACCGCACACCACGAGTAGTCGGACGACGAACCGTCGAGGCGCTGTCGCTTCCGCCTCGGAGGTCGCCGGTTCTCGATCGCGTTCAGGAGCGCTCTTCAGCCGGAGGATCGGCCGGATCCCGGCCGCCTTCGCCATCAGAGTTCAACCCGAGCGGCGGGCAGATCGCGTACGAGGGTTTCGGTGCTGCGCCGGCCGATCGTCCGCGTGCCCTCGACGGGCAACGCTGTGCGGACGCGCCCGCCGAGCACGGCCACCCGGTGCTGCCGACTGTGGAATTCGGATGACGACCGGCGCGCAGGCCGTAGTCGACGGAAGACGGACTTGTCGAACGTGGGTTCACCTGTGGTGACCCAGTAGTGCCTTGACATACTCTCGCCCTAGCCGGAAACGGAAATCATTTTCAAGTAACGTAGCGATAGCGCCTGGCCAGCGCAAGTCGCGCTCGAACCGTGGGCGCCGGGTAACGGTCGTCGGCCCGCCACTCGGGCCAGCCACACGACGGGTTCGCGCCCGACCGACGCCTGTCCGGTCGATCGGGAAACCGGAGAACCCGGAGAACGGCGGCGAGCACCCGGCTACCACGGAGGGAGGCGCTTCGGTATGCCGAGCGGCCAGCCGCTGGGTCGCCTGGACTAGTCGGCCAGATGGACCGGCAGGCTCGTCACCACCACACCGGGCAGGGCTCGCAGGGCACGGCGCAGGCGATGCTCGGCCCGGCTGTGCAGCAGCCGCTGCCACGGTCCCCGCACCACCACCTCCGGCACCACGACGGTGAGCAGAACATCGGGGCGGGAGGCGTGCAACGCCTCCAGGTAGTGGGCGAGCGGCCCGATCGACGTCCGGTAGGGCGACACGATCGTCTCCAGCCGCACGTGGTCGCCCCAGGCCTCCCACTGTTCACGGAACCGGTCCGCTTCCGGGTCCTCGGGGGCGATGTGCACGGCCAGGGTCGGCTGGCGCAGCGACGCCGCGTACGCCAGCGCCCGCAGCGACGCCCGGTTCAGGCGGGCGACCGGCACCACCACGAGGTGGCGTACCTGCTGCGGAAGCTCCTGGGCCTCGGCCGGCGCACCTGGTTCGGCCGCGCCGGGCAGCGGCACCGCGGTGAGCGCCGGCCCGGGACGCCGGCCGTCCGGCGGCGGATGCAGGGCCAGTGACCGTTGCAGCCGCCGGTAGTGCCGGTGGATGGCGAGCGCGAGCAGCACCAGCAGCGGTACGGCGACGACCACCACCCAGGCGCCCTCGGTGAACTTGGTGATGGCGGCGGTCACCAGCACCAGGCCGGAGAGGAACGCGCCGAGCGCGTTGATCGCTGCGCGCCGGCGCCAGCCTCGGTTGCGTCGCCGGTGCCAGTGCACCACCATGCCGCTCTGCGACAGGGTGAAGGCGAGGAAGACCCCGACCGCGTAGAGCGGGATGAGCGCCTGGGTACGGCCGCGGAACACCAGGAAGACCACTCCCGCCGTGACCGCGAGCGCGACCAGGCCGTTGCTGAACGCCAACCGGTCCCCCATGTGCAGGAACCGGCGCGGCGCGTGGCCGGCCCGGGCCATGAAGAAGAGCAGCCGGGGGAACCCGTTGAACGCGGTGTTCGCGGCCAGCAGCAGGATCAGCGCGGTGGCCGCCTGCACCAGCGCGTACCAGGGGCCGGTGGGGAACGTGGCCCGGGCGAGTTGGGACAGCAGGGTCTTCTCCGGGGCCGGTGCCAGCCCGCTCAGGTGGATCAGCACGGTCAGCCCGATGAAGAGCACGACCAGCATCCCGATCATCCAGCTGAGCGTCGTACGGGCGTTGCGCCATTCGGGCGGGCGGAACGCGGGGACGGCGTTCGACACCGCCTCGATGCCGGTCATCGACACGGCCCCCGACGCGAACGCGCGCAGCACCAGCAGCAGCCCCAGCCCTTCGGTGGCCGGCACCGGCGGCGGCGGGACCGGTTCGAAACCCCGCGCGCCGGCGCGCGCGTAGCCGACCAGGAGCACCGCGAGCAGCGCGAGGAGGAAGGCGTACGTGGGCCAGACGAAGAGGTTGCCGGCGGCCCGCACCCCGCGCAGGTTCCCGGCGAGCAGCACGAGGATCGTCAGCAGCCCGAGCGGCACGGTGTACCGGGCCAGGCCGGGCAGCGCCGAGGTGACCGCGTGCACCCCGGCCGCCACCGACACCGCCACGGTCAGCACGTAGTCGACCATCAGGCCGGCTGCGGCGGCGAGCCCCGGCCGGACGCCGAGGTTGTCCAGGGCCACCACGTACGAGCCGGCACCGTGCGGGTAGGCGACCACGGTCTGCCGGTAGGACAGGCCCACCGCGACCATGAGCACGGCCAGCACGGCGACGAGCGGTAGCGACAGGCCGAGCGCGCCGCTGCCGGCGAGCACCAGCACGGCCAGCATCGCCTCCGGCCCGTACGCCACCGAGCTGAGCAGGTCGGAGGAGAGCACCGGGAGGGCCACCAGCTTGCGCATCCGCTCGTAGAGCACCGCCGCGCTGGTCAGCGGCGGGCCCAACAATGCCCGTCGGCAGCGGGACAGCGCCCGGCCTGCGCGGGTGCCGGGAATGTTCGCCGGCTCGGTCGCCACCAGTTCACCCGGCTCCCCGGGCTTGAACATGGCGATCGGCGCGAGCCGGCCGAAGCGGCCGGGTGCCGGCTCCGCTCGACTCCGTTCGATCGTCGGATCCAACGGCAGCCGCGACGGGTCGGGTTGAGCTCCGTCCGGGGCGGCCCGCCAGTGCTCGCCGATGCGGCGTAGCGCCCCCAGCTCCTGCGGGTCCAGCGGCGGGAACTCGGCCGAGGGCGTGACGGCCGTTCCCGGCCCAACCTCGCGCCCTCCGCCACCCCCGTTCCCGCGCCCTCGCATACCCGCCCTCCCGTACGCCCCTCCCCGCACTTTCACGGAAAGTGGCCGTTCCGGCGGCGGAATGGCCACTCTTTCAAGGAAAGTGCGCCCGCCGGGTCGTCAGCGGGGGGTGGGGAGGGGGGCGGCGTCCGGGGGGACGGGGGCGGGGGCGGGGCGGCGGGCCGCGCCGAGCACCACCACGACCACTCCGGCGAGCAGCAGCGCCAGACCGGGCAGGGCGAGCGGTCGGGGCAGCTGGCCGAGCCAGACCCAGCCGATCAGGGCGGCGCCCGGCGCCTCCAGCAGGATCAGCACACTCACCGTGGTGGCGGAGACCCGCCGCAGCGCGTAGTTGAACATCGAGTGCCCCAGCAGCTGGGCACCCGCCACCAGGGCGAGGATCGCCAGCCAGGTACGGCCGTCGAAACCGGTCACCCGTACGCCGCCGGCCAGGCACACGACCAGCAGGATCAGCGAGCACACGCCGTAGCAGACGGTGGTGTACGTGGCGGTGCTGACGCTGACCCGGGCGCGTTCGCCGAACGCGGTGTAGATCGCCGCGAACATGCCACCGGCCACCGCGAGCAGGTCGCCGGCGAACGCCCGGCCGGAGACGGCGAAGTCGGCGCCGGTGGCGAACACCGCGCCGGCGACCGCGACCCCGATGCCCGCCCACACCACCGGCGGCAACCGTCGCCCCTGGCCGCGGGCGATCAGCCCCTGCCACACCGGCTGGGTGGCGCCCAGGGCGGTCGCCGCGGCGACCGAGGTGAGCTGCGCGCTCGGCATCCAGGTGGCGAAGTGTGCGGCGAGCGCGACGCCGGAGAGCACGCAGTACAGGCCCTCACGCCGTCCGGCGCCGACGGTGAGCGCACGCAGCTCCGCGCGGCGCCGGACCGCCGAGAACGGGCCCAGCAGGGCGACCGAGAGCAGGTTCCGCCAGAACGCGACGGCCAGCGCGGGGGCGGCCGCGAACGCGATCAGCGGTGCGGACGACGAGACGGCGACCACGGCGAGGGCGAGCGCCCCGATGGTCATCGGGTCGAGCGGCGGGCGGTGTTGAGCTGGGGACACGGGGAGCAATCCTCACACGACCCGGACCGACACTTACCGTCAGCGCTCCGTTACGATCACGCGGTCCGCGCCGGCGACCCCCTCACGCCCGGAGGCGCTCCCCCATGCCCAGGTTCCAGGCGGTGCTCTTCGACTTCTTCGGCACGCTGACCCGGTCCGTTCAGCGTGGCGCAGGCCACCACGGCACCGCAGAACTGCTCGGCTGCCCTGCCGAGACGTTCACCGCGGTGTTGGACCGGACGTTCTACCAACGGGCCAGCGGCCAGTTCGGCAATGCCGAGGCGACCCTGCGTTGGGTCTGCGCGCAGGCCGGCGTACACCCGTCGGACGGCGCGGTCCGCTTGGCCGTGGCGTCCCGGCACCTGGCGGTACGCGCCGACACCCGGCTCCGGCCCGACGCGGTGCCGACACTGGCGGGGCTACGCCAACGTGGACTACGCACCGGCCTCATCAGCGACTGCACCCACGAGCTGCCGGCCTTCCTGCCGGACCTGGCCATCGCCCCCCTGCTCGACGTGCGGATCTTCTCGGTGCAGGTGGGGCGCTGCAAACCGGATCCGGAGCTCTACCTGGCGGCGTGCCGGCGGCTCGGGCTGGCCCCGCGAGAGTGTCTCTTCGTCGGCGACGGTGGCAGCCAGGAGCTCACCGGCGCGGAGCGGGCCGGGTTGACCGCGGCCCGGCTGGCCGCGCCGGATCTCGCCGAACACATGGTGTTCAACGCCGATCTCGACTGGCGCGGCCCGGTGCTCGGTTCGCTGAGCGAGGTGCTCGACCTGGTCGACGCCGGCGGCGACCAGCTCGGGCCGGCGACGGGACGGTACGCCCCGATCACCGCCGGCCGGCCGCCCGCGTGACGGTCCCGCGGCGGACCTCTGCCGCTTGACAGCCAAGCCGGACCGGCCGGGCTGAGACCGGACGTGACGACCCGGGGGCGGCGACGCGATCGGGGGCGCGGCCATCCCGCTCCGGGAGCCGAAAGCGACCCGACGGTCAGCGGCGGCGGACCCGGTGCAGCCGGAACGGCCGACGGGTCGCGCGCGCCGCCGGGGTGTCCCGGGGCGGTTCGGCGAGCGAGCCGGTTGGCAGAGCCTCACCGGAGACCGGATCGCCGGCCGGCGTGAGCCGGGTCAGCGCACAGCCGTCGTCCGCCCAGCGCTGCATCAGGTCGGTGGCGGACCCGGGCGCGTTCAGCCGTTTCGCCGCGACCAGCGGCGCGACGGTCTCCCACTCCTCGGTGCCCGGCAGCACCCGGTCGACGCGGGCCGGCCAGGTCACGATCCGCCCGCC
The DNA here is from genome assembly GCF_040639715.1 of Micromonospora sp. NPDC023737. NCBI lineage: Bacteria > Bacillati > Actinomycetota > Actinomycetes > Micromonosporales > Micromonosporaceae > Micromonospora > Micromonospora sp. NPDC023737. The sequence continues at coordinate 18,917 of NZ_JBFAAL010000020.1, read as the reverse complement.
GTGGTCGCCACGCATGGTGACGTGCGCGCCGGTCGCCTCGGCCAGCCCCGGCGCCGTCTGCTCGCCGGGACCGGTGATCACGAGCAGCGCGCCTTCCAGCGGGGCGCACCAGAGCGCGCGGGCCGCGCCGCCGGACACGCTCACCCAGACCACCGCGGCCTTCTTGATCACCTCGTCGACCAGGGGCGTGCTGCGCCGCCCGTCCTCGTCCGTCACAGCGCTCTCCTCCGTTGTCCGACCCGGTCAGCGTTGCCGTACGCCCCGTTCAGCCGACGAACGGCGGCACCATGATCTCGCCCCGGGCCACCGGGACGACCTGGCCCGCCACCGTGGTTCCCACTGCCGCGCCGTTCGCCGCGGTGACCGTGCAGGCCAGCGACGACGGCCGGTTGATCTCGATGCCCTGCCGGACGGTGTAGCTGGAGCGACCGTCGCCGGGGAGGAGACCGCTGGCCACCAGCCAGACGCCGAGGCCCAGCGCCGCCGACCCGGTCGCCGGGTCCTCCGGAACCCCCATACCGGGCACGAAGACCCGGCTGTGCGCGGTTTCGGTCGACGGGTCCCAGGAGAAGACGCAGACATGGTCCACACCGAGCCGCTGTGCCGCCGCCGAGTCGACCCGGGCGCGGGCCACCGCGTCGGGGCGGACCGGCAGGTACGGGAACTCCAACCCGCACCCGGCGACCCGGGGTGCCGGCCCGGCGTGGTCGGCCGCGGTGAGACCCGCGATCGCCAGCAGCGGCTCCGGGTCCAGTTCGGGCCCCAGGGTCGGTACGCCGCCGGTCAGCGTCGCGCCGGTCTCGGTGACCTGGATCGGCATGATGCCGGCCAGGCACTCCTGTGCGACCTGGCCCACGCCGAACACGCCCCGTCGGGCGGCCACCACCGCGGCACCGACACTCGGGTGGCCGGCGAACGGCAGTTCGTCCGTCGGGGTGAAGATGCGAGCCCGGTAGGTGGCACCGGCCTGGGTGGGCGGCAGCACGAACGCCGTCTCGGAGAGGTTGAACTCCAGTGCGAGTAACTGCATCTGCTCGGTGGCCAGGGCCTCGGCACCGAACACCACGGCCAGCGGGTTTCCGGCGAACGGGCGGTCGGTGAAGACGTCCACGATCTCGTAGGACAAGGTCGACATGTTGGTAAACCCTAGGCGCTTAGGCTGGTGGCCGTGACATCCCCGACCCGCGTCTACCTCGCCCGGCTCGCCGGAGTTGCCGTCTTCGATCCGAACGGTGACCTGGTCGGCCGCGTCCGCGACGCGGTCGCCCGACTCCGGCCCACCCAGCGACCGGAGATCGTGGGCCTGGTGGCCGAGATGCCGATGCGCCGGCGGATCTTCCTCTCCATCAACCGGATCACCTCGATCGACGCGGAGGCCGTCGTACTCGGCACCGGCACGCTCAACCTGCGCCGCTTCGAGAAACGCCCGAACGAACTGCTGGTGCTCCAGGAGCTGCTGGACCGGCGGGTGCAGTTGGACCCGGGCGGCCAGTCCGGCGCGGTGGTCGACGTGGCGATGGAGTGCAGCCGGGGTGGCGAGTGGAACCTCACCCGGGTGGCCGTACGCGAGCAGACCGGGCGGCTCGCCCGCCGCGGCCACCTGCACCAGGTCGAGTGGGAACGGGTACGGGGGCTGACCGGGATCGCCGACGCCCGGGGTACGGCGAACCTGCTCGCCGTGCTGGAGGACATGCGCCCGGCCGACCTGGCGAACGTGTTGCAGGACCTGCCGGACGCGCGGCGAAACGAGGTGGCCGCCGCGCTCGACGACGAGCGGCTGGCCGATGTGCTCAGCGAGCTGCCCGAACGCGACCAGGTGGAGATCCTCGCGGCGCTGGACCGGGAGCGGGCCGCCGACGTGCTGGAGGAGATGGATCCGGACGACGCCGCGGACCTGCTCAACGAACTGCCCCCACCCGAGCAGGACGTGCTGCTCGACCTGATGCAGCCGGACGAGGCCGACCCGGTGCGGCAGCTGCTCAAGTACAGCCCGGGCACCGCGGGAAGCGTGATGACCTCCGAGCCGGTCATCATGCCGCCGGACGCCACCGTGGCCGAGGCGCTGGCGCGGATCCGGGAGCCCCAGCTCTCACCCGCGGTGGCGGCGCAGGTCTTCGTGGCCCGCGCCCCGATGACCACACCCACCGGACGCTATCTGGGCATGGTGCACTTCCAGCGGCTGCTCCGCGAGCCGCCGGCCGACCTGCTCGGCGGGGTCGTGGTCAACGACATCGACCCGCTTCAGCCGGCCACCCCGCTGCCGGAGATAACCCGCCGGATGGCCACGTACGACCTGGTCGCCATGCCGGTCATCGACCAGAACAACCGGCTCGTCGGCGCGGTGACGGTCGACGACGTGCTGGACCACTCGCTGCCGCGCGACTGGCGGGATCGGGACGCGATCGCCGCCCCGTCCCCGGTCCCGACGCCGGACGGCGCGGATGGCTGAGCGGCAGCGGGCGGGCCGGCTCGACCAGCCGCGCGAGCCCCGAGGCGTCAAGCTGCCCCGCTTCGACCCGGAGGCGTTCGGCCGCTGGTCGGAGGGGATCGCCCGGAGCATGGGCACCGCCAACTTCATCGTCTACATGACGTTGGCGATCGGGATCTGGTTCGGCTGGAACACGCTGGCCCCGCCCAGCGTCCGCTTCGACCCGTACACCTTCACGTTCCTCACGCTGGTGCTGTCCCTGCAGGCCAGTTACGCGGCGCCGCTCATCCTGCTGGCGCAGAACCGGCAGGCGGACCGGGACCGGGTGGCGTTGGAGGAGGACCGGCGGCGGGCGACCGCGCAGAAGGCGGACACCGAGTACCTGGCCCGGGAGATCGCCGCGCTGCGGATCGCCCTGGGCGAGGTGGCCACCCGGGACTTCGTCCGCACCGAACTGGCCCGGCTGGCCGAGGAACTCGACGAGGCGAACCAACGCCGGCAGCGACTCGAACAGCGCCAGCACGGGAAGGCCCGCACGACGGGCAACGAAGGGCTGGCGGAACCTCGGGACGAGCTGGACGGCGACTTCACCCGGGACGGCCACGGGGACGCCACGCCGCGACGCAATCCGAACGTTTGACCGCCCCCGGGGTGCTGCCGTCTCGGCGCGCACAGGGGTCCGGACACTTGAACGCCGCGCGCCTCAAGGGGCCAGGCGAGCGGCGTTCCGTCTCGATAGTCCCACTTCGCCGGGTGCTCGTCCACCCCCCGTCGGGTGGCTGCCGAGACCCATCGATTCGCTCACACCGCCCCCCGGCGACGCGGCAGCGGATACCGGCCGACGTAGCATTGCGGGCATGTCAGCACCCGCCAGCACCGTCGAGGACGCGATCCAGGCCGCTCTGGCCACGGTCAACGACCCGGAGATCCGTCGGCCCATCACCGAGCTGGACATGGTCCGGTCCGCGCTGATCGGCCCGGACGGCGTGGTACGGGTCGAGCTGCTGCTCACCGTCGCCGGTTGCCCGCTGAAGGACAAGCTGCGCGCGGACATCACCGCCGCGGTCGCCGCGGTGCCCGGCGTGACCGGTGTGGAGATCGAGTTCGGGGTCATGAGCCCCGAGCAGCGTCAGTCGCTGCAGGCGAAGCTGCGCGGCGGTACGGCGAACGCCGACCCGGTGATCCCGTTCGCCCAGCCCGGCTCCCGCACCCGGGTCTACGCGGTGGCCAGCGGCAAGGGCGGCGTCGGCAAGTCCAGCGTCACGGTCAACCTGGCAGCGGCGCTGGCCGCGCGGGGGCTCTCCGTCGGCGTCGTCGACGCGGACATCTACGGTCACTCGGTGCCCCGGATGCTCGGCGCGGACGGCCGCCCGACCCGGGTCGAAGACATGATCATGCCGCCGCAGGCGCACGGCGTGAAGGTCATCTCGATCGGCATGTTCACCGCCGGCAACGCCGCCGTGGTGTGGCGCGGCCCGATGCTGCACCGGGCGTTGCAGCAGTTCCTCGCGGACGTCTACTGGGGCGACCTGGACGTGCTCCTGCTCGATCTGCCGCCCGGCACCGGCGACGTGGCCATCTCGCTGGCCCAGCTGCTGCCCAACTCGGAGATCCTCGTGGTGACCACCCCGCAGGCCGCGGCCGCCGAGGTCGCGGAGCGGGCCGGCGCGATCGCGCTGCAGACCCACCAGCGGGTGGTCGGTGTGATCGAGAACATGTCCTGGCTGGAGCTGCCGGACGGTTCCCGGATGGAGGTCTTCGGCGCCGGTGGCGGGCAGACCGTCGCCGAGTCGCTGAGCCGGACCATCGGCGCCCAGGTACCCCTGCTCGGGCAGATCCCGCTGGACACCCGGGTACGGGAGGCCGGTGACGTGGGCGACCCGATCGTGCTGTCCGCGCCGGAGTCGCCCGCCGCGGCGGCGTTGGGCCAGGTGGCCGACCGGCTGGCCGTACGGCGTGAGTCGCTGCTGGGCAAGCCGCTCGGCCTGAAGCCCGCCGGCCGCTAGCCGGTTCGATCGACTCCGGTTCGGTGAGGTCGCGGTGTCCGTCAGCCGCGGCAGCGCGCCTTACCGCTGATCGAGCCGATCAGGGCAACTGATCAGGTGGCGTCGTCGTAGCTGACCCGCTGAGCGGGAGCGGAAGTGCCGCTGGTGGCCGTGGACGTCTGGCCGTTCGACCGCAGGTCGGCGGCGTTGGCCACGTCCTTCAGCTCGTTGTGCACGCCTGTGACGTCCGCGCGCAGGTTGTCGTACACGCCCTGCAGCGGCTTCCGGATCGCCTGCTCGTCCTCCTCGCTGAGCAGGTGCTTGCGGATGAACGCCTTCGGGTGCAGGTCCTCGAGCTGGATGTCGGTGCCGAGTTCCTTGCTCAGGTCGCTGGTGGCGTTGCGAGCCATGTTGCGCAGGTTGCGCACCATTCGCAGCCCGTCGCTGATGACCGCGGGCAGCCGGTCACCGAAGATCAGCAGCGCTAGGAGAAGTAGCGCACCGATCTCCCACCAGTTCAGGTTGTCGAGCATCCTGCGGGCCCCCTCTCGGCGTCAGGAGCAAGACTACGCACGATGGAGGCGGACCGGGGAGGGGGTGACGCAGTGTTCACTTCGCGTCCGCAGCCAACGTCACGGAGGCGTTCTGCCTGGTCGACCCCCTGCGGTACTCGACCGTGACCACCGAACCCGGGGCGAACTTGCGGACCAGTGCGATCAGATCGCTCGGCTCGGTCATCGGCCGCCCGTTCAGCCGCAGGACCACGTCACCGGCCCTGAGCCCGGCCGCCTGGGCCGGACCGGACGGCTCGACCGATTCGAGGCGTACGCCGCCGCCGGGGACGGCCGCGTTCGGCCCGCCGACCTGGGCGCCGATCACCGTACGCCGAGCCTTGCCGGTGCCGATGATGTCCTGGGTGACCCGCTTCGCCTGGTTGATCGGGATGGCGAAGGCGAGGCCGATGTTGCCGGCCTCCTGCCCCTCCGAGACCAACGACTTGATGGTGGAGTTCACCCCGATCACCCGGCCGGCCGCGTCGACGAGCGGACCACCGGAGTTGCCGTGGTTGACCGCGGCGTCGGTCTGGATCGCCGCGTAGTACCGCACCGGGCCGCCGGCCTCCCCGGCCTGCATCGTCCGATCCACCGCGCTCACGATGCCGGCGGTGACCGTGTTGGTCAGCGACAGCGGCGAACCGATGGCCAGCACCGGGTCGCCCACGGCGAGCGAGTCGGAATCACCGAACTCCACCGGCCGCAGGCCGGAACGCTCCACTTTCATGACCGCGATGTCCGACTCCGGGTCCCGCCCGATCAGTTTGGCCGCGGAGGAGGTGCCGTCGTTGAAGATCACCGAGGCCCGGCCGGTGCCGCCGGCCACCACGTGATCGTTGGTGATCACGTGCCCGTCGGCGCTCGCGATGAAGCCGGAACCCTCGCTCGTACCGCCGAGACTGCTCACCCGCACGGTCACCACGCTGGGCAGCACCCGCTCGGCGACCGCGGCCAGGGATTCCGGTCGACGCTGGGCGAGCGCGGGCGCCTGACCCGGGTCGGCGCCCAGCACCGTGCCGGCCGCGCCGCCGCCACGCACCGCCAGCGCGTACCCGAGGGCGCCGCCGAGAGCGCCCGCGAGCAGAGCCGTGACCAGCGGGATGAGGAGGACCTCGCGGAGCCGTGGCCGGCCGGGCGCGTCCGGATCGCTGACCGGCTCGGGCTCCGTACCGCTGTGACCCGCCAGTGGGACGACCACCGCAGCGGGCGCCGCCGGGTCCCGCCACGGGTCGGTGAGCGCATCGGACCACCAGGGCGATGCCTCGCGGTCAACCGGGTACCCCGGCGTGGCGGCCGGCTGGCCGACCACCTCCGGCGGTGCCGCTGGTGCCGGAGCATCACCGGGCCGGCGCCAGTCCCAGCCGTCGGTCACGTCGGTGCCTCCCAGTCCGTCCCCCGGGCCCCGCGTCTCACGACCACGACAAGCGCGTCCGGGCCGCGGCTGACGGGACACCGCCTCCAGGATTGCACGGATGTCCGGGATGGGGTCAGCGGTTGTCACCGTGATCGCGTGGGCGGGACGCGCGGCTGCGCGTGCGGAGGGCCGCCTCTAGGCTCATAGCCGCGAACCCACCCCTTGCACCACTTCGCCGCCCGGAGGTGCCCCATCGCCACGGTCGCCGGTTCCGGCAGTTCGAACCCGGCCCTGCAGTTCGCCGAGTCGTACGTCACCGAGGATCTCGTGCTCCGCACCGCCCGCAGCCTGGCCCGCGAGGTGGGTCTCGACGCGGTGACCCCCGGCGCGGGCGCGGCACTACGCCTGCTCGCCGCCGCCGGCAACGCCCGGGCGGTGGTGGAGATCGGCACCGGCACCGGGGTCAGCGGGGTCTGGCTGCTGCGTGGGATGCGCGCGGACGGCGTACTCACCACCATCGACGTCGAGGTGGAGCATCAACGGATCGCCCGGCGGATCTTCACGGAGGCGGGCTTCCCGACCGGGCGTACCCGGATCATCACCGGTCGCGCCTTCGACGTGCTGCCACGGCTGGCGGACGGCGCGTACGACCTGCTCTTCGTCGACGCCGAGGTGACCGGCTTCCACGCCTGCGTCGAGGCGGCGCTGCGGCTGCTGCGCCCCGGCGGCGTCCTCGTGCTCAACGGGGTGCTGGCCGGCGGCCGGATCGGGGACCCGGCCGCGCGGGACGCGGAGACGGTGACCGTCCGGGAGACGATCAAGGCGATCCGGGAGTCGGAGCACTGGATCCCCGCCCTGTTGCCGGCCGGGCACGGGCTGCTCGCCGCGGTCAAAGTGCTGACCGGCCCCGGCGAACCGTAGGTCCGCCGGGGCCGGGTACCGCCGGTCAGCTCAGCGTCGCCAGCCAGCGCAGCAGCGAACGTACGCCCCAACCGGTCGCGCCCTTGGTCAGCTCGGCGTCGTCGGAGTCGGCCCAGGACGGCGCCGACATGTCCACGTGCACCCAGCGGTCGCGCAGGTCGTCGGTGAACTCGCGCAGGTAGAGCGCGGCGAGCACCGAACCGGCTCCCTGCGTCGGCGCGCTGAACAGGTCCGCCACCTCGCTGCCGAGGTACTCGACGTAGTCCGCCGGGAGCGGCATCCGCCAAGCCTGCTCACCGGCCGCCTCGACGGCGGCGAGGAAAGTGCCGGCGAGCTCGTCGTTCTCGCTGTAGAGGGCACCCGTCCGCTTGCCCAGCGCGACTGCGTTCGCCCCGGTCAGCGTGGCCAGGTCGACCAGCACGTCCGGCTTGAGCTCCCGGACCGCGTAACTGATCGCGTCGGCGAGGACGAGCCGCCCCTCGGCGTCGGAGTTGGTGGTCTCACTGGTGACCCCGCCGTAGTGGCGGATGACGTCGCCGGGGCGGAACGCCGACCCGCTCACCGCGTTCTCCGCGAGCGGCGCCAGCGTGGTGACCCGGACGGGCAGCCGTAGCGCGGCCGCGCCGAGGGTGGCGGCGACCACGGCAGCGGCACCGCCCATGTCCTTGCGCATCAGCTTCATCGCCGGCACCGGCTTGATCGAGATGCCGCCGGTGTCGAACGTGATGCCCTTGCCGACCAGCACCACGTGCGTACGGGCGTCGGCCGGGCGCCAGTCCAGCTCGACGAGGCGCGGGGTGCTGGCCGAGCCGCCGCCGACGGCGAGGATGCCGCCGAAGCCCCCGGCGGCCAGCTCGACCGGTCCGCGTACCCGCAGGTGCAGGTCCGGCGTTCCGTCGGCCCGCTCGGCCACCTGCTCGGCGAACCACTGCGGATTCTTCACCGAGGAGGGCGTGTTCGTGAGGTCACGGGCGAACCGGGTCAGCTGGGCCGTGGTGCGGGCCGTCTCGACCACCGCCAGGTGGTCGTCCGGGTCGGCGACCACGAGGTCGACCTGAGCGAGCGTGGGCGCCTCACCGGCGTCGGTCAGCCGGAACCGGTAGGAGGCCAGCAACAGCCCCTCGTAGAGCCCTCGCACGGCCTCCGGGGACGCGTCGGCAGGCAGCGCGACGGTGGCGTGCTCCTCGTCGGCGACCGCCCGGGCGATCGCGGCACCGGCCCGCCGCCAGCCCGCCTCGTCCCCGTCGCCCACCCCGACCAGGACCAGCACGCCTGGGCTGTGCCCCGGACGGAGATGGGTCCGGGTCTCGCCGGCCCGACCGGTGAGTCGCGCGGCCGGCACCAGTGCGGCGGCCTCGTCGGCGACTCCCTCGGGCAGCGTGGCCGGGGTCAGGACCGGAATGGCCGGGGCGTCGCCGCCCTCCGCCGTTGCGGCCGCTCGGACGGGCAGGACGAGTGTGTCGAGCCGGTCGGGCTCGGCGAACAGACGGATGGCGAGCACGCGGAACCGTACCTCCAGGAAAGTCTCGGTGCGGCGCGTTCCGCACCGGTGAAGCCCTGAGCCACCGGCCGGGGCCGGTGGCTCAGGGTATGACGAACCGCCGGGACGGCTGCCGCCGCCCAGACCGTTCCTCGATCAGCCGGCGGCCGCCTTCAGTGCGTCACCGAGCGCATTGGCCTCGTCGGGAGTCATCTCGACGACGAGCCGGCCACCGCCCTCCAGCGGGACTCGCATGACGATGCCCCGGCCCTCCTTGGTGACTTCCAGCGGACCGTCGCCCGTCCGCGGCTTCATCGCCGCCATGTTGTCTCCCCTCAGACCTACACCAGGGTCGGTGGGTTGCCCCACAGCCACTTCATCACGACCACCCGCAGCCTTCGCGGGGGCGTCGACCAACGATTTTCCCTGATGAACACCGCCGGACCCAAACCGAAGCAGTATTGATGTAACAGCATCTAGCTTATCTTGAGAAGGCCTGTCACAATGTGCGGTCATGCAGGCACGGTCGGCACTCTTCGACCTGTACGGCGACCACCTCCGGGCGAGGGGCGGCCGGGCACCGGTGGCCGCCCTGGTCAAGCTGCTGGCACCGCTGGGCATCGCCCCGCCGGCCGTGCGCACCGCCGTCTCCCGGATGGTCCGCCAGGGCTGGCTCGACCCGCTCAAACTGGCCTCCGGGCCGGGATATTCGATCACGTCCAAAGCGGCGCGGCGGCTCGACGAGGCGGCCGCCCGGATCTATCGGACGGGCCGGATCGGCTGGGACGGCCGGTTCGACCTCATCGTGCTGGAGGCACCGACGTCCCGTCGGGAGCGCCAACGGCTCGCCGCGAACCTCACCTTCCTCGGCTACGGGACGCTCGACGAGTGCACCTGGGTGGCCACCCGCCCGGGCGAGGACGTCGACGTGCTGCTCAGCGAGGCGGGGGTGCGGCACGAGCGGTTCACCGCGGCGCACGCGGCCGGCACGCCGGGTGCGATGGCCGTCGTACGCCGCGCCTGGAACCTCAACGAGATCGGGCAGGCGTACGAGCGGTTCGTGACCGAGCAGCGGCCCCTGATCGCGAAGGTGAACGTACGCAGCGGGGACGAGGAGGCGTACGCCGCCCGGTTCCGGCTGGTGCACGCGTGGCGTACCTTCCTGTTCCGGGACCCACAGCTGCCGCCCGCGCTGCTTCCCGAACGCTGGCCCGGCACCGCTGCCGCCAGCTTCTTCGACCGGCACGCGGCCCGGCTGCGACCGGCCGCCGACCGGTACGTCGAGAGGTGCCTCGACGCCGGTAACCGCATCGCCCGACAGAAGGGTCGTTAGACAAAGTGACTGAGCCCCTGCTCGTCGACCGGACCGACGCCGTCGTCACGCTGACGCTGAACCGCCCGAAGGCGATGAACGCGTTCGACGTGGCGCTGAAGGAGGCCCTTCGGGACGTCCTGGCCGAACTGGAGACCGACCGCAGCTGCCGGGCCGTGGTGCTCGCCGGGGCGGGTGGCTCGTTCAGCGCCGGGCAGGACCTGCGCGAGCATGTGGCGACGCTGGAATCCACCGGCACGGACCCGCTGTCCACCGTCGGGGCGCACTACAACCCGATCGCCGCCCGCCTGGCCAACCTGCCGAAGCCGGTGGTGGCGGCGGTGCGCGGGATGGCCGCCGGGGCCGGCGCCTCGCTGGCCTTCCTGGCCGACATCCGGATCGGTGGACCGAGCACCAGCTTCCTGATGGCGTTCGCGAAGGTCGGGCTCGCCGCCGACACCGGCGCGTCGTGGACGCTGCCCCGGCTGGTCGGCCACGCCAAGGCGGTCGAGCTGCTGATGCTCGCCGAGCCCGTACGCGCCGAGGAGGCCTGCCGGCTCGGGCTGCTGAACCGCATGGTCGACGACGACGAGCAGGTGCTTCCGGCCGCGCAGGAACTGGCCGCACGGCTGGCCGCCGGGCCGACGGTCGCGTACGGGGCGATCAAGCGGCAGCTCTCCATCGCCGACGCCGGCACCCTCGCCGACGCGCTCGCGGCCGAGGCTCAGGCGCAGAGCATCTGCGGTGCCACCACGGACCACCGGGCGGCCACCATGGCCTTCGTCGCCAAGGAACGGCCGGTCTTCGAGGGACGCTGAGCGGGCGGCGGCCGGGTCACGCTCGCGAGGCCACTCCCGACCGGGCTCAGTCGTCCTCCTCCGGATCCTGGTTGGCCTCGGCGCCGAGCACGAACGCCTGCATGGCGAGTTCGTCGCCGGCGGGCGACACGAAGGCGGGCAGCTCGCGCGGGCCCAGCTCCTGCACGTACGACCAGAAGAGGCGGACCGCCTCGGCGGGCGAGTCGGCCTCGATCGGCAGGTCGAGGCTGACCAGCCAGGTACGTCGGGGCGGCGGCGGACCGAGCCGCTCGGCCAGCGCCCGGTGGACCGCCGGGTCGAGCGGGGTGACCGGTCGATCGGGGGCGAGCTGACCGGCCGGCAGCGGCTCGTCGAAGGCCCGCCGGGTGTACGTCACCACCAGAGCCGCCTCGCGGTCGGACTGCGGGTCCTCCGGGTCGTCCGGGCGGGTGCCGGTGGCCGCGGCGACACGACCGAGGGCCACCACCCGCACCGGCTCGTCGATCAGCACCGCCACGTCCTCGCCGGGACGGGGGCGCACGGTGCCGTCCAGGCCGGTCAGCTCGAGCGTGTCGTGGTGCACCAGCCGTTCGGCGTCGTAGCGGCCGGCGGGCAGCAGGACGGCCCAGGCGCCGGTGCTCGCCGTCCGGCCCGTCCCGTCCGGCCGGTGCGCGGTGTCGGTCGTCATGCCTCCCATCCCATCACGCCGTGCCGGTCGGCTTGACATGGCAGCCGTCGAGATGGTCGTCGACCATCCCGGTGGCCTGCATCAGCGCGTACGCCGTGGTCGGGCCGACGAACCGGAAGCCGCGTTTCTTGAGCGCCTTGGCCATCGCCGTCGACTCGGCGGTGATCGCCGGCACCTCGGCGAAGGAGGTCGGGCGGGCCGGGCGTGGGGCCGGGGCGAACGACCAGAGCAGCGCGGAGAGCCCCTCGGGCAGCTCCGCGGCCGACCGCGCGTTGGCGATGGCGGCCTCGATCTTGGCGCGGTTGCGGACGATCCCGGCGTCGGCCAGCAGCCGGGTCACGTCGGCCTCGCCGTATTCCGCCACGGTCGGGATCCGGAACTCGTCGAAGGCCAACCGGAAGGCGGGGCGCTTGCGCAGGATCGTCAGCCAGGACAGCCCGGACTGGAACGCCTCCAGCGTCATCCGCTCGTAGAGCGCGTCGTCGCCGTGCAGCGGTTGCCCCCACTCGGTGTCGTGGTAGGCGGCGTAGTCGGGGGTGCTCGCCCCCCAGGCGCAGCGCGGTAGCCCGTCGGCACCGATCACCAGGTCAGTCACGTCTGCACACGCTAGGCCAAAGCACCGACAGCCCATCGCCCATCGTCGCGGGGCTGCCCAGGGCGCGGGTCACCGATCGGTAGAGGGGTGGCTGCGGCCGTTCGCGGGCCACGCCGCCACGCCGGTCACGGCAGCCGCCCCTGCTCGACGAGCCGACCGAACCGTCGCAGCGCGCGGGTCAGCCCGAGCTTGGAGCCGGGCCAGATCACCGGCCAGGCGACCCGACCGACGGCGCCGCCGGGCAGGTGGAACCACTCGTGCCACACGACCTGCGTCCGGTCACGGGCCAACGGGGTGCAGCGCAGCACGCCCGGGCCGCGCAGCAACGGGCCGCAGTGCACCACCCCGATCTCGTAGGGCTCGTCGACCCGGACCACCCGCATCTCGTCTCGAAGCTCGGTCGGGCCGAGCGCGGTCAGCGCCTCGACGAGGCTGCCCTCGCGACCGTCACCCTCGACCACCCGTACCCGGGTGAACGGGATCCAGTCGGACTGCCGCTCCCAGGCGAGCAACGCGGCGAAGACCCGTTCCGCGGGGGCGTCGACGATGACCGTCGCGGTCACCTCGCCGGCGCCCGGCTGGGCCGCCTCGGGCAGATCGTCCCCGCCCTGCTCTGCGGTCACACCGGCTCCGAGCGCACCACCGGGCCGTGCCCGCCGGAGCCGTCCGCCGGCTTGCTCCGGCCGGCTGCCGCGTCGTCCGGGTCGCCCGGAGCGGAGGTGGGGCCGATGAAGGTGGTCCCGCGGGTCGCGGCACCGTCGGCGGTGACGAAGGGCTCGGCAGCGGTGACCGCCAACTCGGGCTGCCCGCCCCCCGCCTCGAACGTCCGGTCGCTTCCGGGCGTCGTGCCGGGCACGGCGGCGACCCCGGTGGACGCCGACGCGGCGGCACCAGCCTGCTCGCGGGCCCGCCGCAGGGCCTCCGCGTCCGCCGTCCGCCCCTCCCGCAACGCGGCTACCTCCGCCTCCAGCACACCGATCAGCTCGGACTTGTAGCCGATGTCGTAGGCGGCGCGACGCAACGCCCGATCGACCTGAGCCATCTGGTACCCACGCAGCACGGTGTCGAACCGGATCTCCTCGACGTCCGTTTCCCGCAACGGCCGGTCGCCCGGCAGCGGTACGGCACGTCCGTCCGGTTCGGCCGGCACCAGGCCAGGATCACGACCGGTGACCAGCGCCGTCACCCCGAACACCACCGCCGCGACGGTCAACGCCACGACCAGCATGAGCAGAACCTGACCCATGCACAGATCGTGGCATGCCGAACGGACCGGGGCGAGCCCGCCACCGACGCCGGGCCGACGGACCGTTCGAACGGTGCGTCGGCGGACGGGTTAGCGTCGGGACCGGCCGGTGCGGGGAACGCCCGCAGGGCTTCGGTGAGGGAGGCGGCAATGGCCGGGGAGCTGCGGCTCGGTGGGCGGACCTTCGCCCCCGGTGAGCTGGTGGTGATGGCGATCGTCAACCGCACGCCGGACTCGTTCTTCGACCGGGGGGCGACGTTCGAGGCGGACAGCGCGCTACGGGCGGTGGAGCGCGCGGTGACCGAGGGCGCCGAGATCATCGACATCGGCGGGGTGAAGGCCGGCCCGGGCGCCGAGGTCGACGTCACCGAGGAGATCCGACGTACGGTCGGCACCATCGCCGCCGTCCGCGCCGCCTTCCCGGACGTGGTGATCTCCATCGACACGTGGCGTGCGGAGGTCGCCGTGGAAGCGGTGGCCGCCGGTGCCGACCTGCTCAACGACACCTGGTCCGGGGCGGACCCCGCGCTGGCCCGGGTCGCCGCGGAGACCGGTGCCGGGCTCGTCTGCTCGCACGCCGGCGGGCTGGCGCCCCGGACCCGCCCGCACCGGGCCGCCTTCGACGACGTCGTGGCCGACGTGGTCGCCACGGTCACCGGGCTCGCCGAACGCGCGGTCGCGCTGGGCGTACGCGCCGACGGGATCCTCATCGACCCGGCACACGATTTCGGCAAGAACACCCGCCACTCGCTGGAGATCACCCGGCGGCTGGACGAGCTGACCGCCACCGGCTGGCCGCTACTGGTCGCGCTCTCGAACAAGGACTTCGTCGGGGAGACGCTGGACCTGCCGGCCGCCGAGCGGCTGGAGGGCACGATCGCCGCGACCGTCGTCTCGGCCTGGCTCGGTGCCCGGGTGTTCCGGGCCCACCAGGTGCGCGCCACGCGCCGGGTGCTCGACATGGTCGCCTCGATCCGCGGGGATCGCCCGCCGGCGGCGACCCGGCGCGGCCTGGCCTGATCGAGCCGCCGACCGCACCCGCGCCGGCCCTGCGGCGGGCAGCCGGCCCGAAGCTGGCAGGGCGAGCCGGAGTGGTCCCCCGGAACGCTCGGGCTCCTGCCGCCTCAGGTCCAGCGCAGGATGTTGCGACGCCAGGCGTAGAGGATGCCGAGCGCCAGCACCGCCACGAAGATCGCCATCTCGACGACCGTGACCAGGCCGAACCCGGGCCGGTCGAAGACCACGGCCCAGGGGAAGAGGAACACCGCCTCGACTGCGAAGAGCACATAGAGGTACGCGTACACGTAGTAGCGGATCTGCATCTGCGCCCAGTCGCCACCGACCGGATCGAGCCCGCACTCGTAGCTCGCCCGCTTGCCGGGCGGCTCGGCGGGACGGCCCGGACGCAGCACCCGGTTGGCGGTGAACGCCACCACGAAGAAGAGGACGCTGACGAGCAGCAGGAGCCCGAGCGTCGCGTACGAGCCCAGGTAACCGTCCACGATCGGCAGCCTACCGCCCGGCCGGTTGACCAATTCCGGACACGTTACGGATTTGTTTCCGGGCGGGACTGGTGCCGTGCGGCAACGGTACCGACGATGGGACCCCTGATCCGTTGTCACCGGAGGGCAGATGGCCAGCGTGGACGTACCGGCCGGGCGAGCGCGGCGTTCCCGTGCCGTGCCTGCGCTCGGGGTGACCGTCACGCTCTGCGTGCTCACCGTCCTCGCCGTGCTGCCGGGGCCGGCCGCGCCCGGTGACCCGACGGCCAGCCCCGTCGCTGTGCTCACCGACCCCGACGAGCAGGGCGGCGAGACGCCGACGGCGGAGCCGACCGCTATCGACCCGGGGCCGACGACCGCACCACCGACCATCGATCCGCCGCAGGAGACCAGCGCGCCACCGACGAGTGACCCGCCGCTGCCGGCCACCAGCACGCCGTGGACGGCGCAGCCCACCACCGCCGCGCCGCCCACGGGGACGCCCACCGGGCCGCCGAGGCCTCCGGTCCAGCCGTCGGCGCCGCACAGCGCTCCGGCGCCGCACCCGCTCGGGGTACGGGTCAGCACCGGAGACGTCGCCCTGACCCCCGTGTACTGGAACGCGAGCAGCACGGTCACCACGTTGCGCGTCACCGTCACCAACACGGGGAGCACGACTGCTCGGGTCGCCCTGTCGTACCGGCTCCCCACCGGGCTCATGGACGCCGGCACGGCCGGCTGCGTGGCGACCGGCGGCGGCGCGTACCGCTGCGGCGAGTGGACGGCGCCCGCGGGCGCCCGGTTCAGCAGCCTGATCCGACTCCGGGTCGCCGGGGACGCGTGGCGACGGATGCCGTTGGGCGGCTCGGTCGCGGTCACCGCCAGCGCCCCCGGAGTGCCGGGATCGGCCGGCGACGACGAGGGGTTCGCGGTGCTCTTCCCACCGGGGCCCCCGGCGGCCGGCATCGCGCTCGAGGCCGACGAGGTCACCTTCGACATCAGCGGCACCGCCACGGACCTCGCCGTACGGCTGACCAACACCGGCACGGCGGACGCCACGGGCCGGATCGACGTGCTCCTGCCCGCCGGAGTCAGCGTGCCGGCGCCACCGACCGGCTGCGTACCGCTCGACCCGACCCGGATCCGCTGCGACCTGGGTGCGATCCGGGCCGGACGCCACGTGAGCCTCCGGCTGCCGGTCGAGGCCACGCCGGCCGCCCAGCGGGACGCACCGCTGACGGGCGCGGTGGTGGCCCGGCTCGTGCCGGCCCGCGGCGGTGCCCGTCAGGTGCAGATGAGCTTCCGGATCAGCGCCGCGGTCGCGCTGGCAACCGTGGTGGCCGCGCCCGCGCCGACGGGCTCGCAAGGCGTCCTGGGTGCCGGCGGGACGCTGCCGGACGAGCCGGGCGGCTCCTCGGAACGGCGTATCGCGATGGTCCTCGTCGTGGTCTCGACGCTGCTCATCGTGCTGGCGCTCTGGCTGGCCGGCGCGGCGGTGCGTCGATGGCTCACCCGGCCGGTGGTGCCGGGCGGGCACGACGCGAAAGTTTGATCCACAGGCCCGAGACATCGGCCGATCGTGATCTCTATTACGGCAGGAGATGCGAAACCCCACGAAGTGGTGAATTTCACCCCCCAATCCGGTCCCAGTCGATGAACCTCCGGGGAAGGTGACGGGTCGGTCCGACGTAGGCTCTCAGGTGAGAAACCACATGCGGGCCGGGCCAGTCACGGCCGGCGCGGTGCAGGGTGCGTAAGGGAGGTCGCGTGGCCGGGCAAGGCGGGGTCACCAGCAACTCGAGCCGCCACCGCGCACAGCGAAGCGAGGTGCAGGCGTGAGCAAGCAGATCCGTCAACTGGACCGGGTGGTCATCCGGTTCGCCGGCGACTCCGGCGACGGCATGCAGCTGACCGGCGACCGGTTCACCTCCGAGACGGCCCAGCTCGGCAACGACATCTCCACCTTGCCCAACTTCCCCGCGGAGATCCGGGCACCCGCCGGCACCCTGCCGGGCGTGTCGAGCTTCCAGGTGCACTTCGCCGACTACGACATCCTCACCCCCGGCGACGCGCCGAACGTGCTGGTGGCCATGAACCCGGCCGCGCTCAAGGCCAACCTGGTCGACCTTCCTCGCGGCGCGGACATCATCGTCAACACCGACGAGTTCACCAAGCGCAACCTGGCCAAGGTCGGCTACCAGGTCAGCCCGCTCGATGACGACACGCTCGCCGGCTACGCGGTGCACCCGGTGGCGCTCACCTCGATGACGATCGGCGCCCTCGCCGACCAGGACGTGTCCAAGAAGGACGCCGAGCGGGCCAAGAACATGTTCGCCCTCGGCCTGCTCTCCTGGATGTACTCCCGCCCGTACGAGTCGACACTAAGGTTCCTGGAGCGCAAGTTCGCGCGCCGGCCGGAGCTGGTGGCGGCGAACGTGGCCGCCTTCCGGGCCGGTTGGAACTTCGGCGAGACGACCGAGGACTTCGCGGTCCGCTACGAGGTGAAGCCGGCGCAGATGCCGCCCGGCACCTACCGCAACATCACCGGCAACGCGGCGCTCTCGCTCGGCCTGGTCGCCGCCGGTGTCCGCTCCGGCCTGCCGGTCTTCCTCGGCGCCTACCCGATCACCCCGGCGTCGGACATCCTGCACGAGCTGAGCAAGCACAAGAAGTTCGGCGTGCTCACCATGCAGGCCGAGGACGAGATCGCCGCGGTCGGCGCGGCACTGGGCGCGTCGTACGGAGGCGCGCTCGGCATCACCACCACCAGCGGCCCGGGCGTCGCCCTCAAGAGCGAGACGATCTCCCTGGCGGTGGCACTGGAACTGCCGCTGGTCATCGTCGACGTGCAGCGGGCCGGCCCGTCGACCGGCATGCCGACGAAGACCGAGCAGGCCGACTTGAATCTGGCGCTCTACGGCCGCCACGGCGAGGCCCCGGTCGCGGTGATCGCGCCGAAGTCCCCCGCGGACTGCTTCTACGCGGCCCTGGAGGCGGCCCGGATCGCCCTCACCTACCGCACCCCGGTGATCCTGCTGTCGGACAACTACGTCGCCAACGGCTCCGAGCCGTGGCTGCTGCCCGACGTCGACTCCCTGCCCGACCTGCGGGTGGAGTTCGCGACCGCCCCGAACGGCGAGGACGGCACCACCTTCCTGCCGTACCTGCGCGACCCGGAGACGCTGGCCCGCCCGTGGGCCATCCCGGGCACGCCGGGCCTGGAGCACCGGATCGGCGGGCTGGAGAAGGCCGACAAGACCGGCGACATCTCGTACGACCCGGCCAACCACGACTTCATGGTCCGTACCCGGGCCGCCCGGATCGAGACGATCCCGGTGCCGGACGTCGAGGTCGAGGACCCGGACGGCGACGCGCGGGTGCTGGTGCTCGGCTGGGGCTCGACGTACGGCCCGATCGGCGCGGCCTGCCGGGGCCTGCGCCAGCGCGGCCTCTCCGTGGCGCAGGCGCACCTGCGTCACCTCGCCCCGATGCCGGCCAACCTCGGTGCGGTGCTCCGTTCGTACGACCGCGTGGTCATCCCCGAGATGAACCTCGGCCAGCTGGCGCACGTCATCCGCGCGAGGTACCTGGTCGACGCGATCGGCTACAACCAGGTCCGCGGTCTGCCGTTCACCGCCGCCGAGCTGGAGACGATGCTGGAAGAGGTCCTCAAGAATGTCTGAGCCCATCGCCCTCAAGCTCACCGCCAAGGACTTCAAGTCCGACCAGGAGGTGCGCTGGTGCCCAGGTTGCGGTGACTACGCGATCCTGGCGGCCGTTCAGGGCTTCATGCCGGAGCTGAACATCCCGCGCGAGCGGATCGTCTTCATCTCCGGCATCGGCTGCTCGTCCCGCTTCCCGTACTACATGAACACCTACGGGATGCACTCCATCCACGGTCGCGCCCCGGCGATCGCCACCGGCCTTTCGGCCACCCGGCCGGACCTGTCCGTGTGGGTGGTGACCGGCGACGGCGACGCTCTCTCGATCGGTGGTAACCACCTGATCCACGCGCTCCGGCGGAACGTCAACCTCAAGATCCTGCTGTTCAACAACCGGATCTACGGATTGACCAA
>NZ_JBFAAL010000019.1:0-99958 GCF_040639715.1 Micromonospora sp. NPDC023737 | reverse complement strand
ACCCGCTACGCCAAACGCGCATCTCTCTACCGAGCCAGCCTGGTCCTGATCGCCGCCATCATCTGGCTTCCATGATCGACAGGACAGGCCCTAGGCCCTGTCCTGGGCGAGAAGGAGGCGATCGACGCGACGGTGGACGCACAGACCGCCGGGCAGGTACGCGGGGCCCTGCCCCCGCCATGCCTTGACCAGGGCGTCCAGCGCCGCCACGTGCCGGTGGGAGAGCGCGCTCGGCGAGGCACCCAGCTCACGCGCCCAGGCGTGCAGCACCCGGCCACGTACGGCGGGAGCGAGGGCGGCCAACTCCGGCACGGAGAGCCCACCGGCGGGGTGCCGGACCGATGCCATCGCCGCTCCGGCGATCTCGTCGAGCGCGGCGTTGTCCTCGGCCACCAGCCGGGCGGTACGAGCCAGCCCGTCCAGCACCGCCGGCCCCAGCGCGCGGACCAGCGCGGGCAACACGTCGGAGCGCACCCGGGCCCGGGTGTACGCGGGGTCGCTGTTGTGCGGGTCGACCCACGGCTTCAGGCCGAGCGCGGCGCACGCCGCCCGGGTCTGCTCCCGGGTGATCCCGAGCAGCGGTCGCAGCAGCGGCACCCCGGCCAGGTCCCGGCGGACGGGCATCCCGGCCAGCCCGCGCGGACCGGCGCCCCGGGCCAGCGCGAGCAGCACGGTCTCGGCCTGGTCGTCGCGGGTGTGTCCGGTGAGCAACGCCACGGCGTCGCGCCGCACGGCGGCGTCCGCCAGCGCCTCGTAGCGAGCCTCCCGGGCCGCCGCCTCGGGGCCACCGGGACGCCCGGCCACCTCCACCCGGACCAGCTCCACCGGAGCCATTCCCAGCTCGCCGGCAAGCGCCGCCACCTCGGCGGCCCGTTCGGCAGAGCCCGCCTGCAGCCCGTGGTCGACCGTCACCAGGCCGGCGCGCCGGCCGAGACGCGGTGCGACGAACGCGGTGGCGGCGGCGAGCGCCAAGGAGTCGGCGCCACCGGAACAGGCCACCAGCACCGGCCCGTCCCCGGGCAGGTCGGTCAGCGCGCGGCGCACCGCCACCCGGATCGCGGCCACCGGCGGGGCGAGTACGGCCACCGGCGTACCGTCAGCCGGCCGACGGCAGCGGACCGGCCGGGCCGTGCACCCGGGCCACCCAGGCGTCCGGGTCGCCCAGTTCCTCGATCCGGGGCAGGGTGAGCGGCGAGCCGAACACCTTGTTGAAGCCCTCCATGCCGACCCGCTCGACCACCCCGTGCACGAACTTGCGGCCCTCGGCGTACTGGCGCATCTTGACGTCCACACCCAGCAGCCGGCGAATCGCCTTCTCCAGCGGATTGCCGGCCTCGCGCCGCCGGTTGAAGGCGGCCCGGATCCGGTCGACGCTCGGGATGACCTGTGGGCCGACGCCGTCCATCACGAACTCGGCGTGCCCCTCGAGCAAGGTCATCAACGCGGTGAGCCGGTCCAGCACGGCGCGCTGCCCCGGCGTCTGCACGAGATCCAGCACGCTGGTGCGGCTCTCCGGGTCCCGGATCGCGTCGGCGAGGGTCCCCACGCTGCGGCGCAGCCGATCCAGCAGGGCCTCCTCGGCGCCGGACGAGGCGTCCACGAACGCCTGCACCTCACCCAGGAAGTACGCCCGCATCCACGGCACGGCGGTGAACTGGGTTCGGTGGGTCACCTCATGGAGGCAGACCCAGAGCCGGAAGTCGTGCGGATCGGCTCCGAGCTTCCGCTCCACCTCGACGATGTTCGGCGCCACCAGTAGCAGCTGCCCCGGATCGCCGGAGAAGACCTCGTACTGGCCGAGCACCCGGCCGGAGAGGTACGCGAGCACCGTGCCCGCCTGCACTCCGGTCAGTCGGGAGCCGATCGCCTCGGTGATAGCACCGGGCCGCTTGTCACCGGCGAGCCGGCCGACGAGCGGACCGATCACCTCGCGCAACCCGGCGATGTTGGCGGCGGCCCAGTCCCGCCGGTCGACGATCCGGACGGGCGGATGGCTCACCTGCGCCCGCAGACCGGTGTAGTCGGCCACGTGCCGGGCCGCCTCCTCGGTCAGCCGCCGCAGGTCGCCGACCACGTCGGTGGCCTCGGCGTACGACACGCGGGGCCCCGACTTGCCCAGCGCCCCCGCGGTGGCGGCGGCGAGATCCCAGTCCACGAACTGCGCCATGCACCCACCGTACCCGCGTGGGAACACCCCGAACCGGACCCGCGACGGGCCCGCGGCAGCCGCGACGTCCGCCCGGCGGCGTGCGGGGGCGCCAACCAGCGATCGGAGAGCGTCGTGCCCCGCCTCGCCGCCGTCAGAAGGTCAGTGGCAGCCGCAGCTCGCGAGCGTGGCGGTGATCCGGTCCAGCGCCGCCCGGGCACTGTCGGTCCCGTCCGCGGGTACCCGGTCGGTGAGCACCGCGAAGGTGAGCAGCCGCCCCTCCTTCGTGGTGACCAGGCCGGCGATCGCGCTCACGCCGGTCAGCGTTCCGGTCTTGGCCCGGACCACCCCGGCACCGCTCTTCGTGGCGGCGGTCCCGTACCGGTCGCCCAGCGTCCCGGACCAGCCGCCGACCGGCAGACCGCCGAAGATCGCCGCCAGTTCGGGATGGTCGCCGTTGCCGGCCAGCGTGATCAGGTCGGTGAGCAGCGACGGGCTGATCCGGTTGGTGCGGGAGAGACCGCTGCCGTCGGCGAGGGCCAGTTCGTCGGCGTCCAGCCCCAACTCCCCGGCCACCTGGTCCACCGCCGCCGCGGCGCCGACGAACGAGGCGGGCTGGTTGCGGGCCAGCGCCACCTGGCGGGCCAGCGCCTCGGCGAGGATGTTGTCGCTGTCGGTGATCATGATGTCGACCAGCCGGACCAGTGGCAGGGACTCGACCTTGCCAAGCTCCGTGCCCGGACCGGACGTGACACCGGTCTCGGCGGTGGGCGCCGTGCCCCTGCTGACCGCGCTGGCCGGCACGCCGAGCAGCCGGGCGAACGCGCGGCCGGCGGTGAGGTCGGGCTGGGACACCCGGGCGGCCCCGTGCATGCCCTCGTCGTAATCCTTCTTCGCCTGTGACACGTCCCCACGCGCGCCGTCGGTCATCAGGGCGGTGATCGGTGCGCCGTATCCGCTGATGTCCTCGTCCCAGCCCGGCTCCAGCGTGGGGCCGGAGTAGAGCGACCCGTCGATGATCACCTTGGTGGGTTTCGTGCCACCGAGTGCCTGCTCGACCTGGTCGGCCAGATCGTCCAGGCGGGCGGCTCCCGGATAGAAGCCGTTCCGGTCGACGGCCAGCGTGATGTCGCCGCCACCGACGATCACCACCTCACCGGGGTTCGCCCCGGCGACCGCCCGGGTCGGGATCCGGTAGCCCGGCCCCCGCGCGGCCAGCACGGTGACCGCGGTGACCAGCTTGGTCACGGATGCGGGCACGGTGCCGTCGTCCGCGCCCTGACCGAAGAGCGGCTGGCCGGTGAGGACGTCCGCCACCGACACGTTCACCCGGTCGCCGAGGGCAGCCGCCCGGACCAGCGGATCAAGCGCGGCGCGCACCCCGTCGGGCGTGGGTTGGGGAGCATTCGGGTCGGCGCCGGCGAGCACGGCCGGCGGCGTGGGATCCGCCGCCACGACATCGGCTCGCGTGTCGTCGGCCCCGCCGCCGAGCCAGTCGGCCACCGGGCCGGGGCGTACCACCGCCACACCCACGCCGGCCAGCACGAGCAGGAGCACCGCGGCGAGCACCATCGGCAGCCGCCGGCGGCGGGGTGCCGGGCCGGTCGCGCCCGCGGCGCCCGGTGGGGCGCTGACCGGGCCGTCGGGATGGCCGCCCGTCCCGGCCGGGGCCGGACCGGCGGGAGCGGCGGCGGGGGGCACGCCCACACCCGCCCCGGCGTACTCCTGTCCGGCCGGCTGCCGTTCACGGCTCGGTCCGGCAGGCGCCGGGCTGGTCGGGATACCGGAGGTCGGCGCCGACCCGTCAGACGTCGTGGTGGGGAAGGTCGGCGGGACGATCGGCCGGTCCGGCCCCAGGGCGGGGAACCGTCCTCCCGTCGGCCCGTGCGGGTCGGACGGAACCTGATCGCGGGAGGGATCGGAGGTCATCCGGGGCTCCGTGCCGGGGACGTGCACGCGCCCGACGGCTCCACCAGAACCAGATCCTCCGGTACCACGTCCAGACCCATCGTCCGGGCGGTAATGTGAATCATCCCTCCCCACGACCCCCTCCTCCCCTGCGGAAATTGGCTTGGGTGACACTACTTCGGTCCGAACACTATGCGGCGGTCGCGACCGGTGGGTGACATTCGCCCCCGGCGGTGCCGGCGATTCCGTTGGCCAGCGTGGGCAAACGAGGGAGCGTGCACATGGATTTCGACGTCACGGTTGAGATCCCGAAGGGTCACCGCAACAAGTACGAGGTCGACCACAAGACCGGCCGAATCCGGCTGGACCGCACCCTCTTCACGTCCACGCAGTACCCGGCGGACTACGGCTTCATCGAGGGCACCCTGGGCGAGGACGGCGACCCGTTGGACGCGCTCGTGCTCGTGCCCGAGCCCACCTTCCCGGGCTGCCTGATCCGGTGCCGCACCATCGGCATGTTCCGGATGACGGACGAGAAGGGCGGCGACGACAAGGTCCTCTGCGTGCCCTACGAGGACCCGCGCCAGGAGCACCTGCGGGACATCCACCACCTGGGCGAGTTCGACCGGCTGGAGATCCAGCACTTCTTCGAGGTCTACAAGGACCTGGAGCCCGGTAAGTCGGTCGAGGGCGCCACCTGGGTGGGTCGCACCGAGGCGGAAGCCGAGATCCGCGCCTCCTACCAGCGCGCCAAGGAGGCCGAGGAGCGCGGCGAAGGCCTGCACTGATCGCACCGAGACCCGGAACGGGCCCGGAGACTGCTCAGCCGAGCAGCCCCCGGGCCCGTTCGTACAGGTCCAGCACCGCGCAGGCCACCGGCACCACGGCCACCACGAGCGCCGTGTCGGCCAGATCGGCGATCCGACCGAGGTACGGCGAAACGGGACGCCGGGCGTAGGTGGTGCCGGCGGCCACGGCGAGCAGAGCCAGTCCCACCCCGGCCGCGGCCAGTCCCAGCCGGCCCACGTCGCCGGCCCGGTCGGCGTGCACGGCACCGAGCACGGCGTACCCGAGCAGGCCGCCGACCACCGGCGGCAGGCGGTGCCGGACCGCCACGAACAGCCGGGAGCGAAGCAGCAGGACCGCGGCGGTGACCACGACCAGCAACGCACCGGCGGTACCGCCCGTGACGGCCAGCACCGTCGCCGCCACGACGGCCAGCACGGCGTGCCCGAGCAGCATCCCGGTGAGTATCTCCTCGGTGCGGGCCACCGCCGCGTACACCCGGCCACGGTCGGGCAGGTCGCGGGCGTGCGCTCCGCCGTCGCTCGGGTTCGGCAGGTTGATCGGCGGCAGTGGCAGCTTGCCGAGCCGAATCGCCAGCAGCGGAATCACCCCGACGGCGAAGACCAGCACGCAGAGCAGCACCGCGGCGGTCCCGGCCGGGCCGAACGCCAGCCCGCCGAGGGCCGCCGGCGCGGCCACCAGACCGACCGTCGCCCCGGCCACGAAGACGCGTAGCCTGCTCGCCACCCCGAACAGGCCGAGCACCGACGCCAGCAGCAGGGCCACCGCGGCCGCCAGCACCTCCGCGCCGCCCATCCAGCGCAGCGGCCCGAACGGGCCGACCGGGTCCCCCGAGCCGACCGCCAGCGCACCGGCCGCGGCCGCGTACGGCAGGGCGTAACCGCCGAGCGTCGCGGCACTCATGCCGTCGCCGTGCGCCCGGGATGCGATCGTTCCCGCGAGCACCAGCAGCAGCGCCACGACGGCCGCCGCGACCCAGCCGCCCCGGTGCTGCGGGCCGCCACCGAGCAGGGCGAGTAGCCCGACGGCGAGCGGCGCACCGGCACCGGCCAGTACGACCGCCCGGGTGGCCGCCGACGACCACGCCCCGCCCCGGCGCCTCGCGCCGTCGACGATCGCCTCGACCACGTCGTCGTACTCCAGTTCGGGCCAGTGCGCCCGGGCCGGGACCAGGTACAGCACCTCGCCGTCGCGGACGCCCTGCGGATGCAGCGCCTGCGCGGTCGACAGCGCGGCCCCGTCGGTGCGCCGCAACACCCAGCCCTCGTGCCGCTCACCGTCGTCGGCCAGCCCGACACCCGCGTGTCTCAGCATCTCGGGCAGCAGCTCCGCGAGCGGGACCTGCTCCGGCAGGGCGACGTCCAGCCGCCGTTGCGGGGCGCTGATCGTGACGCGGGCCAGCCCGGTTGACATCGGCCTGTCTCCATATCGAACGGGATCGGTGGCTGCGCGGACGACAGGACTTTACCTACGATGAGCCAGCTTCGGGTTACCGAGCGTTCTGGGGAGGCTCCTTGTCCACCGTCGTCGTCAAACGGCCGCCCCGCCGGCCGGCACCGGAGATCCCGGTCGGTGAGCTGCCCGTCGAAGCCCCACCGGAGATCCCCGCCGTGGCCGGCGGCCGCTGGCAGCAGCTGCTCATGCTGCTGCCCATGCTGGGCGGCACGGTGGCGATGGCGATGATGTTCGGCCGCGGCGGAGGTGCCTACTCGTACGTGGTGGGCGCGATGTTCGGGCTCTCCTCGCTGGCGATGCTGGTGACCTCGTGGGGCAGTGCGTCCGGCACACCACGCAAGTCGGAGTTGATGGCCGCCCGCCGGGAGTACCTGCGGCATCTGACCTCCCTGCGCCGCCGGGTCCGGGAGACCGCCGAACGGCAGCGGGCCGGGCTGCACTACCGGCACCCCCACCCCGGGCGGCTCTGGTCGACGGTGACCAGCCACCGGGTCTGGGAGCGCCGCCCCACCGATCCGGACTTCGCGGTGGTGCGGGTCGCCGTCGGGCCGCAGACCCTGGCCACCCCGCTGATCCCGCCCGTGACCCGCCCACTCGAGGAACTGGAGCCGATGACCGCGGGCGCCCTGCGCCGCTTCCTGGACGCCTACTCGGTCGTTCCCGACCTGCCGGTGGCTCTCTCGCTGCGCAGCTTCGCCCGGGTGTTCGTACGCCAGGTCACCGGTTCCGAATCCATCGACGGCACGGTCGCCGGGCCGGCGACGGACGGCGGTCCCGCCGAAGGTTCGTCGGCCCGGGCGATGATCCGCGCGGTCCTCACCCAGCTGGCGGTCTTCCACGCGCCGGAGGAGCTGCTGATCGCGGTCTGTGCCGGCCCGGAGCGGCGAGCCGCCTGGGAGTGGGTCAAGTGGCTGCCCCACGCCCGGCATCCGGACCGCACCGACGCCCTCGGCCCGGTACGTCTGGTCAGCAGCTCCGCCGCCGAACTGGCGGGCTGCTCGACGAGGTGCTGGCCAGCCGCTCCCGGTTCAGCCCGGCCGGCCCGGCGACCGACGGGCCGCACGTGGTCGTCGTACTCGACGGCGCCGACGTCACCGGGGCCACCGACATGACCGGCGACAGCGGTATCGACGCGGTCACCGTGCTCGACCTGGACACTCCGCCACCCCGACTGCTCGACCGGTACGCGCTCCTGCTCGAACTGCGCGACGGACGGTTGCACTCGTACTCGGCGGAGGGGCACGCCGAGGTGGGCCTCGCGGACCAGCTCGACGCGGTCGACGCCGAGGCGGTGGCCCGCCGGCTGGCCCCGCTTCGCCTCGCCGGCACGGCCCGCGGCCTGGACGCCCCGCTGCATGCCGAGCCGGGCCTGCCCGAGCTGCTCGACCTCGGCGACCCGCGAGCCTTCACCGTGGAGCAGGGCTGGGCGCCCCGTTCGGCGCGGGACCGGCTGCGGGTGCCGATCGGAGTGGGCGCCGACGGCGGCACCGTCGAGCTGGACCTCAAGGAGTCCGCGCAGGACGGCATGGGCCCGCACGGGCTCCTCATCGGTGCGACCGGCTCCGGCAAGTCCGAGCTGCTGCGCACGCTGGTGCTGGGGCTGGCCGCCACGCACAGCTCGGAACAGCTCAACTTCGTCCTCATCGACTTCAAGGGCGGGGCCACCTTCGCCTCGTTCGACCGGTTGCCGCACACCGCTGCCGTGATCACCAACCTGGCGGACGCCCTGCCGCTGGTCGACCGGATGGTCGACGCCTTGAACGGCGAACTGATGCGCCGGCAGGAGCTGCTCCGCCGGGCCGGCAACTTCGCCAGCGTGCGGGACTACGAACGGGCCCGCGCCGCCGGCAACGCCCTCCCCCCGTTGCCGTCACTGCTGCTGATCTGTGACGAGTTCTCCGAACTGCTCTCCGCCAAGCCGGACTTCATCGATCTCTTCGTGCAGATCGGCCGGTTGGGCCGGTCGCTCGGGGTGCACCTGCTGCTCGCCTCGCAGCGACTCGAGGAGGGGCGGCTACGTGGGTTGGACACCCACCTGTCGTACCGGATCGGTCTGCGCACCTTCTCGGCCCTGGAGTCCCGGACGGTGCTCGGCGTGCCGGACGCCCACGAACTGCCACGCACCCCCGGGCACGGCTACCTGCGTTCCGGCATCGATCCGCTGGTCCGGTTCAAGGCCGCGTACGTCTCCGGCGCGCTGCCCCGCAGCGGCCGGACGGCGGGCCCGGACCTGGACGGCCCACCTCGCCTGCACGCCTTCACCACTCACTTCGTGGCGGTGCCCGAGCCGGACGCACAGCTAGCACCGGCCGCCGAGGAGGAGGGCCGGGAGAGCCTGCTGGACCTGCTGGTGAACCGGCTGTCCGGTCAGGGGTCACCGGCGCACCAGGTCTGGTTGCCCCCGCTCGACCAGCCGCCGGCCCTGGACGAACTGCTCGGCCCGGTCGGCACGGATCCCGCGCGTGGCCTCACCACCGGGAACCCGGAGCTGCACGGTGCGCTCAGCGTCCCGGTGGCCCTGGTGGACAAGCCCTTCGAACAGCGCCGAGACCTGCTCTGGCTGGCACTCGACGGCGCCGCCGGGCACGTCGCGGTGGTCGGCGCCCCGCAGAGCGGCAAGTCGAGCGTGCTGCGGACGCTGATCTGCGCGCTGGCGCTCACCCACACTCCGGCGGAGGTGCAGGTCTACTGCCTCGACTTCGGCGGCGGCGGGCTGGCCGCGCTGCGCGACCTGCCACACGTCGGCGGGGTGACCGGGCGTGCCGACCCCACCGCCGTCCGACGCACGATCGGGGAGGTCGCCACGCTGCTCGCCGAGCGGGAGCGGCGCTTCGCCGAGCTGGGTGTCGAGTCGATGACGGCGTACCGGCGGCGGCGCGCCGCCTCCGGGGAGCCGGACGTCGACCCGTTCGGCGACGTGTTCCTCGTCGTGGACGGGTGGACGACGCTGCGCGCCGAGTACGACGACCTGGAACCCCTGATCACCGACCTGGCCACCCGGGGGCTCTCCTACGGGGTGCACGTGGTGACCACCGCGCTGCGCTGGCTGGACTTCCGCCCCGCGATCCGGGACCTCTTCGGATCCCGCATCGAGCTTCGTCTCGGCGACCCGAACGACTCGCTGGTGGCCCGCCGGGCGGCGGCGAACGTGCCGGAGAAGGCCCCGGGGCGGGGCGTGACCGCCGAGAGCCTGCACTTCTTGACGGCCCTGCCCCGGCTCGCCGGCGCGGACACCGTCGACCTCGTCAAGCAGGTCGCCGGAGCGTGGCCCGGCCCGCCTGCCCCGCGGGTACGGCTGCTGCCGCCGGTGCTTGCGTACGCCGACCTGGACCTCGGCGCGACGACCGGCCTGCGGCTGCCGGTCGGGATCGCCGAGGCCGACCTACGACCGGTGGTGCTCGACTTCGCCGCCGAGCCACACTTCGTGGTCTTCGGTGACGCCGAGTGCGGCAAGTCCTCGTTCCTGCGTGCGCTGGGCGCCACCATCACCGCCCGGTTCACCCCGGAGCAGGCCCGGGTGATCCTGGTCGACTACCGGCGCAGCCTGCTCGGCGCGATCGCGACCGACCACCTGATCGGTTACGGCACCGCGGCCGCGCACACCGCCGAGCTCGTGGAGTCGGCCGCCGGCTACCTCGCGCGCCGGATCGCCGGCCCCGAGGTCACTTCGCAGCAGCTCCGCGACCGCTCCTGGTGGTCGGGGCCGGAGCTGTTCGTGCTGGTGGACGACTACGACCTGGTGGCGACGGGTCCGACCAACCCGCTGCACGCCCTGGCGGAGTACCTACCGCAGGCCCGGGACATCGGCCTGCACCTGGTGCTCGTCCGCCGTTCGGGTGGCGCCGCCCGCGCCCAGTACGAGCCGATCGTCCAGCGGCTGCGGGAACTCGCCACGGCCGGACTCGTGATGGCCGGCAGTCCGGAGGAGGGGGCGCTGGTCGGGCCGGTCCGCCCCGGCCCGCTGCCACCCGGGCGTGGCCGGCTGGTCACCCGCCGGGAAGGCGTGCGCCTGGTCCAGCTGGCACACCTGCCCGCACCGTGAACCGTCTCCCCGGATCGTCCCTCGATCGGGGCGAGAACCGGTAATCTCCGATCGTTGTGGTTCCGCAGGCGACGAATGGCTGAGGATGTGACTGGGGTTCGGCACAGCTGCCCGGCAGCGGGCCGGCGGGCTGCCCGCCGGGCGCTGCTCGGCGTGACGGCAACCGTCGTAGCCGTGGCCGGTCCCGCGCTGCCCGTGTCGGCCGCTCCGGTCCACGCGAGCGCGATCGCCGCCACCCCGTTGGCGTACGTGCCGGACGAGGCGCCGGACCGGCCGGACCAGATCCGTGACGAGCAGTGGCAGATCGACGAGTTGAACGCGGCGACCGCGTGGCGCACCTCGACCGGGCGCGGGGTCACCGTCGCCGTCATCGACTCCGGAGTGGACGCCACCCACCCCGACCTGGTGGGGCAGGTGCTGCCCGGATACGACCTGGTGTCGCCGGGTGGCGGCCCGCAGGCGGACCCGGTGGGCCATGGCACCACGGTGGCCGGGCTGATCGCCGGCCGGCGGGACGACAAACAAGGTGTGGTCGGCCTCGCGCCGGACGCACGCATCCTGCCGGTCCGCGTGCTCGACGACGAGAACAGGTACGACGACGCGCTGATCGTGGCCCGTGGGGTCCGCTGGGCGGTCGACCACGGCGCGCGGGTGATCAACCTGTCGCTCGGCGGCAGCGGTGACAGCCCTGCTCTCGCCGCCGCCCTGGACTACGCCTTCGCCCGCGACGTGGTGGTGGTGGCCTGCACCGGTAACGTCGCCAGCTCGACGACCTCCGAGGTCTGGTACCCGGCCCGGGAGCCGGGTGTGATCGCGGTCGCCGGCCTGGAACGGAACAGCGAGAATCTCTGGTCCGGTTCGATCACCGGCCGGGAGGCCGTGCTGTCCGCACCGGCCACCGGGCTCGTCGGCGCCCGCCCGGGCGGCTACTGGCGGGTGCAGGGCACCAGTTTCGCCACACCGCTGGTGTCCGCCACCGCGGCCCTCGTCCGGTCCCGCTACCCGCAGATGTCGGCCGGTGACGTGGTGAACCGGCTGATGTCCACCGCTCGCGATCTCGGCCCGACCGGACGCGACGACCGCTTCGGCTTCGGTCTGGTCGACCCGGTGGCCGCGCTCACCGCCGACGTGCCGCCGGTGACCGGCAACCCGCTCGACGACAACGCCTCGCCCGGCGTGGTCGGCTTCGGACCGGCACCGGGTCGCGAGCAGAGCGACCAGGCGGCCGGCTTCGGTGATCCGCTCGGCCGCCACGTCCCGCAGCAGCAGACCAGCTGGACCGCCCGCCCGGCCGGCAGCCAGGACGATTCGGCACCGGAACGGCTCTGGACCGGGGCCGCCCTCTTCGTCGCCCTGCTCACCGGGGCGGCGCTGATGGTCCGCCGGCTGCGCCATCAGCACCGCTGAGACCGCGGCTGATCGCCCGCCCGGTCGGGTAGAACGGACGCCATGAGTACGACCGGTCCGCGCACCCTCGCCCCCGGCGACGCGGCGTCCTGGCGGCGACGCCGGCTCGACCCGGTCCAGCCGCGTGGGCTACGTCTCACCCTGGCCGTGACGGCCGCGTTCCTGGTGCTGGTGCCCTTCACGGCGCTCGCCCTGCTCGTGCTCGGCGCGTGGCCTCCGCTGCACCGGATGGACACCTCGGTGGCGGAGGCGCTGCACGGCTACGCGCTGGAGCACCCTGGCTGGGTACGGCTGACGAGCGTCTGGACTGAAGTCTTCGCGCCCATGCCGCTACGCGTCGCCGCCCTGGCTGTCGTGATCTGGCTGGTCCGTCGGGACGCCCGCCGGTTGGCCCTCTGGGTCGCGGTGACCATGCTGGCGGGCGGGCTGCTCGGCGCCCTGCTCAAGCTGCTCGTCGCTCGGGACCGGCCGGAACTGCCGGATCCGGTCGGCCGGGCCGTCGGGTACGCGTTTCCGTCCGGGCACGCGCTCAACGCCGCCCTGGCCGCCGGGGTGCTGCTGGTGGTCTTCCTGCCGCTGGCCCGGCGCCGGGCGCAACGTGCTGCTCTCTGGACCACGGCGCTACTGCTCGCTGTGCTGACCGGGGCGAGCCGAATGGCCCTCGGGGTGCACTGGACCAGCGACGTGATCGGCGGGTGGCTCCTCGCCACGGCCGTCCTGGCGGCCACCGCCGCCGGCTTCACCGTCTGGCAGCGCGCCCCCGCAAACCGCCACTGACCCCGCGCCGCGATCTCCCCTGCGGCCCTCCCTCCGCGGATGCCGCTCTTCCCGTGAAAGGGGCCCCTTCCCGCCGCCGATGGCCACTCTTTCTGGGAAAGAGTCCCCTTCGCGCCGCCGATAGCCACTCTTTCTGAGAAAGAGTCCCTGTCAGGAGTGGTGGGTCAGGTGCATTCGCCGGTGTCGACGGATCGGGTGCTCTGGGCGCCTGCCAGGGCCACCGGGCGCGCCTCCGCCGAGGTCACCGCGAACCCGGTGTTGGGGTCGTCCGCCGCCGCCGCGAAGATCACCCCGAGCACCAACCCGTTCGCGGAGACCAGCGGCCCACCGGAATTGCCGCTGCGGACCAACGCGCGGATCGTGTAGATCTCCCGCGTCACGTCTCCGGAGGAGTAGATGTCGGGCCCGGTGATCCGGTCCACGTCGCGAACCCGGGCGGACTGGGCGTTGTACGGCCCGTCGAGCGGAAAGCCGAGCACGATGGCGTCCGCGCCGGTGCCCGCGTTACCGGCGGCGAACCGCATGGACGGGCCGGGCAGCCCCGGCACGTGCAGCACGGCGAGGTCCCGGTCCGGGTCGTAGACGACCACCTCGCCGTCGTACCGGTCGCCGCCGAGTTCCACGGCCACCGAACGGGTGCCGGCGACGACGTGGGCGTTGGTCATCACCCGGTCGTCGGCGTACACGAAGCCGGAGCCCTCGATGCGGCGCGAGCAGCTGGGCGCGGAGCCGAGCACCTTGACCACCGAGCGCTGCCCGTTCACCACCACCTGCGAGCCGGCGAGCGCCGGGTCGGGCGGCTCCACCTGCCGCGCGCGGGTGGGCGCGAGGTCACCGAAGACGTCCGGGAAGCCGTTCGTGTCGACGGTGTCCCGCAACGCGGTGGAGAGTCGCTGCGCCTGGTCGGGCAGGACCCGGTCGACCACGTTGAGCAGGGCGCTGTTCCGCACGGAGGAGGCCAACCAGGGCAGCGAGGACGAGCCGAGCGGCACCGCGACCAGCCAGGCGACCATGAGCACCGCGAAGAGGGAGACGAACGCGCCGCCGACGTCATCGATCTTGCGGAAGACGGAACCGGTTATCGCGGCCCGGAGGTTCGATCCCAGCCAACCGGCGAGCGCCTGCCCGGCCACGGCGAGGCCGAAGACCGCCACCAGTGAGATCAGCACCCGGGTGCCGCTGTCGACGAACTGACGGGCGAGTATCGGCCCGGCTTGGAGCCCGACCAGCGCGCCGAGGAAGAACCCGGTGAACGACAGGATTCCGATGACAAAGCCCTGTCGGTATCCGCTGATCGCGAACACGAGAATGAGCAGCACCAGGACGAGATCGACGGCCGACACGCGTCAAGCGTACGGGCCGGGGGCCCGTCGGATGACCACCGCTTGCGGAAGGTGACCGTGCGGTCAGCGTACGGACGTCTCGTCGACCTCGTCGGTGCCCGCGGAGGGGGCCGGCGTCGCCCCGATGGGCGGCAGCTCGACCATCCGCCCCGGGGCCCACGGCCGGGACCAGCCGCCCAGGTCGAGGAGGGTGCTCAGCACCCCGGCGGTGAAGCCCCAGACCAGCATGCCGCGTACGGCGAAGGCCGGGCCGATCCAGCCGCTCGGGTGGCGTACGCGGACCCGGTTCGCCGGGTCGACCAGTTCGGCGATCGGCAGCCGGGCCACGTGTGCCACCTCGGCCGGCTCGCAGGGGTGCACCGGGTGCGGCGCGTGCCACCAGGCGAGGACGGGGGTCACCACGAAGTCGCTGACCGGGATCCATAGTTTCGGCAGTTCGGCCAGGACGGTGACGCTGCGCGGGTCGAGGGCGACCTCCTCGTTCGCCTCGCGCAGCGCGGTCGCCCGGGCGTCGGCGTCCTCCGGGTCCGCGGCGCCACCCGGGAAGGCGGGCTGACCGGCGTGGGTCCGCAGGGTGGCCGCCCGTTGCAGGATCAGCACGTCCGGGCCGGTGTCGGCCTGCTCGCCGAGGAGCACCAGCACGGCGCTCTCCCGCCCGCCGCTCTCCGGCGTCGCCAGCCGGGTGAAGTCCTCGGCCCGGGCCGTGCCGAGCCGGTCGAGCAGCGGTGCCATCCACTCCGGCGGTCTTGGGGTCACGCCGGCACCGCCACCCCGAGGTGTTCACGGACCAGTTCGCCGAGGCTCGCGTCGTCCAGCGCGCCGGACGCGTCGGTGTGCACGACCCGGCCCTGCGCGTCGACGAGGAGGGTCAGCGGGAAGGCGTTTCGGTTCAGCGCCCGTTGCAGCGCTGTCCCCTGGTCGACCAGCATCGGGAAGCCGACGCCCAGGTCCTCGCCGATGGACTGGGCCGCACTGCGGCTGTCCTGGCTGTTCACCCCGATCACGTGGATCCGGTCACCGGCCCGTTTGCTCAACCGCTGGAAGGCGGGCAGCTCCTTGCGGCAGGGCGGGCACCAGGACGCCCAAATGTTGATCACGGCGGGTCCGCGTACGTCGCGGAGGGCGACCGGCGCGCCGCCGGTGAAGCAGGCGAGGGTCAGCTCGGGTAGCGGATCTCCCGCGCGCCCGTTCGCGGCGGCGCTCGACGCCTCCGCGCCGGTGCTCGTGTCGGTGGCTTCGCTCGACGTCCCCGCGCCGGCGGTCGGAGTGGCGGTCGCCGGGGTGGTCAGCTTCGCGCAGTCCTCGAACGGTGACGGCCGTTCGGCCCGCGGCCGGGGTGGCGCGGGCTCCTCCGTGCCCGTGGCGGTGCAGCCCGCTGCGGCGGCGACCAGCAGCGGCAGGAGCAGTACGGCGATTCGGCGATTCATGGCACCTCCGCGGTGACCGCCTGGGCCGGCACCAACTGCGGGTCGATTCCGGCGGCGACCGCCAGTTCACCGGCCCGGGGGCCCTTGAGCAGCTTGACCGCGACTGTCGGGTCGGTCGGTCCGGTGCCGTACGACGGGCAGAGCTTCGCCAGCGTGCAGGCCCCGCAGGCGGGCTTGCGCGCGTGGCAGACGCGACGGCCGTGGAAGATCACCCGGTGGGAGAGCATGGTCCAGTCGCGCTTCTCGTAGAGCGCGCCGACCGCATGCTCGATCTTGACCGGGTCGGTCTCGGACGTGAGCCGCCAGCGGTGCACCAGGCGCTGGAAGTGGGTGTCGACGGTGATCCCGGGCACGTCGAACGCGTTGCCGAGGATGACGTTGGCGGTCTTGCGACCGATCCCCGGCAGCGCCACCAGGTCGGCCATCCTGCCCGGCACGCGACCGTCGTGGCGCTCCACGAGCGCCTGTCCCAGCTTGATCAGTGAGTCGGTCTTGTTCCGGTAGAAGCCGGTCGGCCGGATCAGCTCCTCCATCTCCGCCCGGTCGGCAGCGGCGTACGCGGCGGCGGTCGGGTAGCGCACGAAAAGCCTCGGGGTGACCTCGTTGACCCTCTTGTCGGTGGTCTGCGCCGAGAGGATCGTGGCGACGGCCAACTCCAGCGCACTGGAGTGGTCCAGTTCGCAGTGCGCGTCGGGATGGGTCTCGGCGAGCACCCGGCCGATCCGCCGAGCGCGCCGCTTCCGCCCGAGGTCGGTCTCGCTGGCACCGGGGGAGCTACGGGTCACGACGGCCAGCGTACGTCGCCGGGCGGGCGTCAGGCTCCAGGTGGTGTGATCTTGCCGGCATCGTCGAGGCGAACGCCGGTCTTGGGGAAGTCGCTGCGAGTGAGCTGCTTCACCAGGCCCAGTCCCCGGTCGTCCGGGTCGAGGGTCGGCTTGCCGGCCCCGTTCATGTACGTCGAGGTGAACGAGCCACCCGCCCAACTGCCGTCGGAGCGCAGCGACACCTTCAGGACGCCACCCCAGCCGAGACGACCGTTGTTGCTCAGCGAGTTGCCCCCGCCCGCGAAGTTCCCCAGGCTGTAGGCGATCAGCCGGCCCTTGTAGAACTCCATTCCGCGCAGCACGTGCGGGCCGTGCCCGACGATCAGGTCGGCCCCGGCGTCGATCATCGCCTTGGCGAACTTGACCGGGTCGCCCCGATTTTCGCCCAGGAACATCTCGGTACCGGGCCGGACTCGGGTCTTGTCCGAACCCTCGGCCCCCATGTGCACCTGCACGACGACCAGGTCGGCCATGGTGGCCGCCTTCGCGACGACCTTCTTCGCGGCGGTGATGTCCACGACACTGTTGGACCAGACGTACGACGAGAAGCCGGCAACGGCGATCTTGATGCCGTTGCTCTCGACGACGGTGATCTGGTCCGGCGCGCCGGTGTGCGCGAGGTCGTACTTCTCCAGCGACCGCTGGGTGTTCTCGTAGCCCTTCGGGCCGTAGTCGTAGCCGTGGTTGTTGGCCTGGTTGAGCAGGTCGAAACCGGCGTCGCGCAGGTGGGCCGCGTACTCCGGCGGGGCGCGGAACTGGAAGCAGCGGGTGGAGTCGGCCCCGCACTTGCCGGTGCCGGTGTCCACGGTCAACGGCTCCTCCAGGTTGCCCATAACCACGTCGGCGGCGAGCGCCTTGGTGACCGAGGCGAAGAAGCCCTTGCCGCCGTTGGGGGGCAGCCGATTCGGGGCGTTACCCATGATGATGTCGCCGGTCGCGGAGAGCGAGACGATCTCGCCCTCTTCCGGGGAACCACTCGCCGAGGGGGTGGTCACCGGCGCACCGGTGGCCCCGCCACCCGCACCGGCCTGCCAGACGGGAGCCGCGACGGTCTCGGCGCAGCCCGCCACGAGCAGGGCGAGCAGCACGCCGAACACGAGGGTGATCCGGCGACGGTATGAGGGGTGGCGCGAGGAGCGCGCGGCAGCGTACATCGTTGGCGACCCTACCCGGGCTGGTTTCCCCGAGACGACGGCCGATCGGACGGAAGTTCAGCCGTTCAGCCGGTCTGACCAGGGCACGACGGCGCCGGACCCGCCTGCGAGCACGGCCGCGTGCACCGCTCGGGCGAGTGGCGCACCCCACGTCGAGCGCGGCCCTCCGTAGGCGAACTCGGGGCCGTCGACCGGGCAGAGCACGGCGACCGCGTCCGTCGGGGTGCCGGTGGCTGCCAGGCCCAGCTCCGTGATCGCCTGCGCCTTCGCCTCGGTCGCGGTGGCGACCGCGTTGACCAGGGCGGCGTCGCTTAGCCGCACCGGCACGTACACCACGATGTTGACCGTGCCGACCCGCTCGCCGAGCGCCACCGGTGCCGGCTCGGCGGCTCGGATCGGGGTGCCGAGCCCGACCGTCGCCCAGGCCCGCACGCCGCCGTCGGTCCGGGCGATCACCTCGGCGACGTCGACACCGGTCAGCAGCCCGACCCCGGGCCCGTCCAGCCCGAGCCCGTGGGCGAGCGCGGCCAGGTGGTCCGCCGGGTCGTCCCGGTCGTACGACATCGGCACTGTCGCGTTCAAGACCCAGTGGCGTACGCCGATTCCGCCGCCCAGCGACGCGGAGCTCACCGCGCGCAGCGGACCGGTGGCCCGCCAGACCAGCATCGGAACGTCGTGCCCGTTCTCGTGGCGGGTGGTCAGCAACGGCTCACTCAGCACCCGGTGACCCTACGGCCCGACCGGTCCCGACCGGTACCGACGGTCTGCGGGCGGTGACCATCTGGCCAGGCAAAACGTACGGATTACGCCCAACGATCACGTTTCCAGGGGCCACCTCTGATTCCGGCTCACGTGCGCCTAGACTTGTCGGCGCGCGAGGGACCAGCGGACGGCGGACCCGGCCGAGGGACGGCAACGCGCAACCGGAGGTGCGCGATGGACGAGGTACTGGCCCGCAGCGGGATCTTCCAGGGTGTCGACCCGGAGGCTGCCGAGGCGCTCGCCAAGGAGATGGAGACGATCGAGGTCCGCAAGGGCGAGGTCGTGTTCAACGAGGGCGAGCCCGGCGACAGTCTTTACATTCTGCTGTCCGGCAAGATCAAGGTCGGCCGCCGTGCGGCGGACGGCCGGCAGAACCTGATCGCGGTGATGGGCCCGTCGGACATGGTCGGCGAGCTGTCACTCTTCGACCCGGGCCCGCGCACGGCGACGGCTACGGCGGTGACCGACACCCGCCTGGTCCGGCTGCGCAAGCAGGCGCTGCGGCCGTGGCTGGCCAATCGGCCGGAGATCGCGGAGCAGCTGCTCCGGGTGCTGGCCCGCCGGCTCCGCCGGACCAACGACTCGCTGGCCGACCTGATCTTTACCGACGTGCCGGGCCGCGTGGCGAAGAACCTGCTCCAGATGGCCGGCCGCTTCGGCACCCGCGACGGCGGTGTGCTGCGGGTGACCCACGACCTCACCCAGGAGGAGATCGCCCAGCTCGTCGGCGCCTCCCGGGAGACGGTCAACAAGGCGCTGGCGGACTTCGCCTCGCGGGGCTGGCTACGCCTGGACGGTAAGAGCATCATCATTCTGGACCCGGAGCGCCTGGCCCGCCGCGCCCGCGTCTGACTCTGGCCGCTACGGCCCGGACCGCCTTGTCGGTTCGGGCCGTTTTGGCGCAGGACGTGTCTGCCCGGCGCAGAATCGCTGGATTTCGCCCGGACGGGTGGCCACGCTGGGGCGATGCTGACCAACGTCGCCGTCCTCTCCGACATCCACGGTGTGCTTCCCGCCCTGGAGGCCGTGCTGGCCGAGCCGGACGTGGCTGCCGCCGACCTGATCGTGCTCACCGGTGACATCGCCGCCGGCCCACAGCCGGTCGAGGTGCTCGACCGGCTCACCGAGCTCGGCGACCGGGCCTGCTGGGTACGCGGCAACGCCGACCGGGAACTGGTGGAGGCACGCGCCGGGCACCGCCTCCCGATCGAGGTCTCGAACTGGGCGGCGGATCAGCTCCGCGACGATCAGGTCGACCGGCTGGCGGAACTGCCTCGCACGGTGACGCTCACCATCGACGGACTGGGTCCGGTGCTCTTCTGCCACGCCACACCTCGGGACGACGAGGAGGTCGTGCTGGTCGACACCCGGATGGCGCGCTGGGCGGAGGTCCTCGCCGACGTGCCGGCAGAGGTGCGCACGGTGGTCTGCGGGCACACCCACATGCCGTTCACCCGGCTGGTCGACCGGCGGCTGGTGGTCAATCCCGGCAGCGTCGGGATGCCGTACGGCGGGCCCGGCGCGTACTGGGCGCTGCTCGGTCCGGGTGTGCAGCTGCGTCGCACCGACTTCGACGTGGACGCGGCCTGTGCCCGGGTGGCCGCCGAGTCGACGTACCCGGACGCCGCCGGCTTCGCCGACGAGTACCTGCGCTCCCGGCACAGCGACGCCGACGCGCTGGCGGTGTTCGCCCCCCGCGACGGCCGCTGAGCACCGCCGCATCGCTGCCCCGATGCACCGCTGCCCGGCTGCCCGGCTGCCCGGCTGCCCGCGATGGACGTGGACGGCGTCCCGGCTCGCCTGCTGTCGAGCTGCCCCAGAAATGGGGCGGCCGAAGCGGCGAGCCCGCAGGACCCACAGACAACCACGCAGCACCCCAGAAATGGAGCAGCCGAACCGGCGAGCCCGCAGGACCCGCAGGCGACCACGCCGCGCCCCAGAACTGGGGCAGCTCGACAGCGTCCGACAGACAAGGGTGGTGCCCGGAGGCGGGGCTGACGGGTGCATGGCGGCGGACAGCGGCCGGAAAAAGTCATGCTTGACTGTTTGTTTCGTGACCGGCACGCTGTGCCCGTGCCCGCCGCATCGATCCGCGTCCCTCAACAGAAACGCAGCCGCGCCACTCAGGCGCGACTGCTGGAGGCGACCGTCGAATGCCTGGTGGAGCACGGCTGGGCGGGGACCACGACCACGCTGGTCGCGGCGCGGGCCGGGGTTTCGCGCGGTGCCCAGCTGCACCACTACCCGACGAAGGCCGCTCTGGTCACCGCGGCCGTCGACCACCTCGCCGAGCGCCGCGCGGCCGAGCTGCGTGCCGAGGCGGAGGCGCTACCGACCGGGCCGCAGCGGCTCGACCGGGTGATCGACCTGCTCGGCGTGGCGTTCACCGGTCCGCTCTTCGTCGCCGCACTCGAACTCTGGGTCGCCGCCCGCACCGATCCCGAGCTGCGCCGGGCGCTGGTGCCACTGGAGGCCCGGGTGGGCCGGGAGATGCACCGGCTCACCGTCGCACTGCTCGGCGTCGACGAGCGACGCCCCGGCGTACGGGAGGCGGTGCAGGCCACCCTGGACCTGCTCCGCGGGCTGGGCGTGGCCAACCTGCTCACCGACGACACCGTCCGGCGCACCGCCCTGCTCGCCACCTGGAAGCAGCAACTCTCCACGCTCCTCACGCCCTGACCTGCCCCAGCGGGGCATGACCAGACCGGAGGCACCATGGTCGACCTGTCGGACCTGCTCGTCGACCTGGCCGGGGAGTCCGAGGCGCTGGAGGCGCTCGTCGGCCCACTGTCGCCGGCGGACTGGGCCCGCCCCACCCCGGCGGCCGGCTGGACCGTCGCCCACCAGGTGGCCCACCTCGCCTGGACCGACCATGTGGCGCTGCTCGCCGCCACCGACGCCGAAGCCTTCTTCGCGTCCGTGGCCTCCGTCCCGGACCCGGCCCGACTCGTCGACCACGGCGCGGAGGAGTTCCTCGCTCCGCCGGCCGACCTGCTCGCCCGCTGGCGCGGCGGCCGGGCGGCACTGGCCGCCGCCCTCGCCCTCGTTCTGCCCGGGGAGAAACTGCCCTGGTACGGCACACGGATGTCGGCCGCGTCGATGGTCACCGCCCGGATCATGGAGACCTGGGCGCACGGCGAGGACGTCGCCGACGCACTCGACGTACACCGTCCCGACACCCACCGGCTCCGGCACGTCGCCCATCTCGGCGTGCGTACCCTCGGCCACGGCTTCGCCGCCCACGGCCGGCCCATGCCGGCGGCGCCCGTACGGGTGGAACTGGCGGGGCCGGGCGGCGAAACCTGGAGTTGGGGCCCCGCGGAGAGCACCGACCGGGTCACCGGGCGCGCCCGGGACTTCTGTCTGCTGGTCACCCAGCGCCGGCACCGCGCCGATCTCGCACTCACCGTCACCGGCCCGGTCGCCGACGAGTGGCTCGACGTGGCGCAGGCGTTCGCCGGACCACCCGGTGCCGGCCGACCGCCGCTGGACCCGCCACCCGGTCACCCGCCGACGGGCGAGGCGGGGACCCGCGCTGCCGGCCCGAGCGGGGTGCCGGTGTGATCCGCATCGGCAACGCCTCCGGCTTCTACGGCGATCGCTTCACCGCCTGGCGGGAAATGCTCGACGGCGGCGAGCTGGACGTGCTGACCGGCGACTATCTGGCCGAACTGACCATGCTGATCCTCGGGCGGGACCGGATGCGCGACCCGTCGCTCGGCTATGCGCGGACCTTCCTCCGGCAGCTCGAAGGCTGCCTCGGCACCGCGCTCGAGCGCGGGGTCAAGCTCGTGACCAACGCCGGTGGGCTGAACCCGGCCGGGCTGGCCGCCGCGATCAACGCGCTCGCCGACCGGCTCGGCCTCACCGTCCGGGTCGGGTACGTCGAGGGCGACGTGCTGCCCCGGCCGGACGCGCTCACCGCGAACGCGTACCTGGGCGCGTTCGGGATCGCCGCCTGCCTCGACGGCGGGGCCGACGTGGTCGTCACCGGCCGGGTCACCGACGCCTCGCTGGTGGTGGGTCCGGCGATCGCCCGGTACGGCTGGACCCGCGACGACCTCGACGCGCTCGCCGGCGCCACCGTCGCCGGGCACCTCGTCGAGTGCGGCGCGCAGGTCACCGGCGGCAACTTCAGCTTCTTCACCGAGCTGCCCGACGGCGGCCACCGTCCCGGCTTCCCGGTCGCCGAGGTGCACCGGGACGGTTCGTGCGTCGTCACGAAACACCCGGGGACCGGCGGCGCGGTGACCGTGGAGACCGTCACCGCGCAGCTGCTCTACGAGGTGGGCGGGCCCGCGTACCTGGGTCCGGACGTGGTGACGCGGCTGGACACGGTGACCCTGCACACCGACGGGGCGGACCGGGTGCGGGTCACCGGCGTACGGGGGGCACCGCCACCGGCGACCCTCAAGGTCGGCGTCAACAACCTCGGTGGCTTCCGCAACTCGATGACTTTCGTGCTCTGCGGGCTGGACATCCCGGCCAAGGCGGCCCTCGTCCGCAGCCAGTTGGAGTCGTCGGTGGGCAAGGAGGGGCTGGAGTTCACCTTGGCCCGCACCGACCATTCCGATTCTGCCGACACGGAGACGGCGAGCGCGCTGCTGCACGTACACCTGCGCGACGGCGACAAGGCACGGGCCGGGCGGGCGTTCTCGGCGGCCGCGGTGGAGTTGGCGCTCGCCTCCTACCCGGGATGCACCCTGACCACCCCGCCCGGCGACGCGACGCCGTACGGGGTGTTCACCACGAACCTCGTACCGCAGGACGCGGTTCAACACACCGCGGTACTCCCCGACGGCACCCGCGTGCCGATCCCTCCGCCGCCCGACACCTGTCCGCCGGAGAGCGTCGCGCAACCGGATGCGCCGGCGACGATGCTCTCCGGGCACCGCACCCGCCGCGGCCCACTCGGTGAGCTGGTCGGGGCACGGTCGGGAGACAAGGGCGGTGACGCGAACCTGGGTGTCTGGGCCCGCAGCGACGCGGCATACGACTGGCTGCGCGGCTGGCTGACCGTGGAGCGGCTGGCCGAGCTGCTGCCGGAGACCGCCAACCTGACCGTCGAGCGGTACGAGCTGCCGAACCTGGGCGCCGTCAACTTCGTGATCCGGGGCCTGCTCGGTCAGGGAGTGGCCGCGTCCACCCGCTTCGACCCGCAGGCCAAGGCGCTCGGCGAGCTGCTCCGCTCGCGGATCGTCGACCTGCCGATCCTGGAGGCGACCGCATGACCATCGTGGACACGCCGGAGCGGCGCCAGCTGCGCGAGCTGACCCGCGCCTTCGTCACCCGGGAGGTGCTGCCGTACCTGGACGATTGGGAGCGGGCCGGTGAGGTCCCGCGCCACCTGCACGCCACCGCCGCGAAGATCGGCCTGCTCGGCGTCGGGTTCCCCGAATCGGTCGGGGGCAGCGGCGGCGACCTGCTCGACACGATCATCGTGACCGAGGAGATCATCCGATCCGGCGGCTCATCGGGGCTGGTGGCCGCGCTCTTCACGCACGGCATCGCGCTCCCGCACATGGTCGCCGCCGGCGGCCGGACCGGCGGCCCGCTCGGCGGCCGGCTCGGCGCCGTCCCGGCCGCGGGCGACGACGACCTGGTCGACCGGTACGTCCGCCCGACCCTGGCCGGGACGATGATCGGCGCGCTGGCGATCACCGAGCCGGACGGCGGCTCGGACGTCGCCGGGATCCGCACCACCGCCCGCCGGGACGGCGACCACTACGTGGTGAACGGGTCGAAGACCTACATCACCAGCGGCGTCCGGGCCGACTTCGTGACCACCGCGGTCTGCACCGACTTCCCGGGCAGCGGTGAGCTCACCCTGCTGGTGATCGAGAAAGGCACCCCCGGCTTCACCGTGGGCCGCCGGCTGGAGAAGCTGGGCTGGCACTGTTCGGACACCGCCGAGCTGTCCTTCGTCGACGTACGGGTGCCGGTGGCGAACCGGATCGGCGCGGAGGACACCGGCTTCCTGGCGATCATGCAGCACTTCGCCGCCGAGCGGATCTCGCTCGCCACGCAGGCGTACGCGATCGCCCAGCGCTGCGTCGAGTTGGCCGTGCGCTGGTGCCGGGACCGTTCCACGTTCGGCCGGCCGTTGGTCAGCCGCCAACTCGTCCGGCACCGGCTGGCCGGGATGCACACGCGCGCCGAGGCCGCCCGCGCGTACGTGCACGAGGTCGCGGCTCGGGTCGCGGCCGGCGAGCCGGTGGTCACCGAGGTGGCGATGGCCAAGAACGTCGCGGTGGCCGCCTGCGCCGAGGTGGTTGACCAGGCGCTCCAACTGCACGGCGGGTTCGGCTACCTGCGCGACGCCGAGGTGGAACGGCACTACCGCGATGCCCGCATCCTCGGCATCGGCGGCGGCACCACCGAGATCATGAACGAGATCATCGCGAAGGGGATGGGGCTGTGACCGTACTGGGCAGCGCGATCGATCCGTCCTCGCC
This sequence comes from Micromonospora sp. NPDC023737, assembly GCF_040639715.1. Classification (NCBI taxonomy): domain Bacteria; kingdom Bacillati; phylum Actinomycetota; class Actinomycetes; order Micromonosporales; family Micromonosporaceae; genus Micromonospora; species Micromonospora sp. NPDC023737. Next base: position 75,451 of record NZ_JBFAAL010000019.1, on the reverse strand, counting down.
GGGTTTCGCCGACAACCGCGCGGCGCTGCTGGAGCGGCTGGCGGAGCTGGACGCCGCCCTGGACCAGGCCCGAGCCGGGGGTGGCGAGAAGTACGTGACCCGGCACCACGCCCGGGGCAAGCTGCTCCCCCGGGAACGGATCGAACTGCTGCTCGACCCGGACAGCCCGTTCCTGGAGCTGTCTCCGGTGGCCGCGTACGGCACCGACTTCCCCGTCGGGGCGAGTGTGGTGACCGGTATCGGTGTGGTCGAGGGCGTCGAGTGTCTGATCGTCGCGAACGACCCGACGGTACGCGGTGGCGCGGTCAACCCGTGGTCGCTGGCCAAGACCCGGCGGGCCGGTGAGATCGCGCTCGCCAACCGGCTGCCGATGTTGAACCTGGTCGAGTCGGCCGGGGCCGACCTGCCCACCCAGGCGGAGATCTTCATCCCGGGCGGCCGGGTGTTCCGCGACCTGACCCGGCTCTCGGCGGCGCGGATCCCCACGGTCAGCGTGGTCTTCGGCAACGCGACCGCGGGCGGCGCGTACGTGCCGGGGATGTCCGACAACGTGATCATGATTCGGGACCGGTCGCAGGTCTACCTGGCCGGGCCGCCGCTGGTGAAGATGGCCACCGGCGAGGTCACCGACGACGAGTCACTCGGCGGCGCGGCGATGCACGCCACAACGTCGGGGCTCGCGGACTTCCTCGCCGCCGACGAGCGGGACGGCATCCGGCTGGCCCGGCAGTGCGTACGCCGGTCGAACTGGCGCAAGCAGGGCCCAGGGCCGCGTGACCCGTCGCCGCAGCCGCCGAAGTACGACCCGGAGGAGCTGCTCGGCATCGTCAGCTCCGATCTGAAGGTGCCGTTCGATCCGCGCGAGGTGCTCGCCCGGATCCTCGACGGCAGCGAGTTCGACGAGTTCAAACCGGCGTACGGCGGCGCGCTGGTCACCGGCTGGGGCCAACTGCACGGCTACCCGGTCGGGGTGCTCGCCAACGCCCGGGGCGTGCTGTTCAGCGAGGAGGCGCAGAAGGCGGCGCAGTTCATCCAGCTCGCCAATGCGGCCGACACCCCACTGCTCTTCCTGCAGAACACCACCGGCTACATGGTCGGCACCGAGTACGAGCAGCGCGGGATCATCAAGCACGGCGCCCTGATGATCAACGCGGTCTCCAACTCGACGGTGCCGCACCTGACGGTCAACCTCGGCGCGTCGTACGGGGCGGGCAACTACGGCATGTGCGGGCGGGCGTACGAGCCGAGGTTCCTCTTCACCTGGCCGAACGCGAAGTCTGCGGTGATGGGGCCGGCCCAGCTCGCCGGGGTGCTCTCGATCGTGGCCCGGCAGGCCGCGGCCGCCCGGGGCCGGCCGTACGACGAGGACTCCGACGCCGCGATGCGGCTGATGGTCGAGCAGCAGATCGAGTCACAGTCCGGCGCGCTGTTCCTCTCCGGTCGCCTCTACGACGACGGAGTGATCGACCCCAGGGACACCCGTACGGTCCTCGGCCTCTGCCTGTCCGCCGTCCACAACGCACCCGTGCAGGGCGCGCACGGCTTCGGCGTCTTCCGGATGTGATCCGGTGAGCGCGAGGAACGCAGCGCAGCGGAGTCCCGCAGTCGCGAACGAAAGGCAGGCACCGTGAGCGCGAGGAACGCAGCGCAGCGGAGTCCCGCAGTCGCGAACGAAAGGCAGGCCCCCAGATGATCACCCGGCTCCTGGTGGCGAACCGGGGCGAGATCGCCCGCCGCGTCCTCGCCACCTGCCGTCGGCTCGGCGTCGAGACGGTGGCCGTGCACTCCGACGCGGACGCCGACGCGCCGCACGTCGCCGAGGCCGACCGGGCGGTTCGGCTGCCGGGGAACAGCCCGGCCGAGACGTACCTGCGGATCGACCTGATCCTGGATGCGGCCCGCCGGACCGGTGCGGACGCGGTCCACCCCGGCTACGGGTTCCTCGCGGAGAACGCCGAGTTCGCCGCGGCGGTGATCGACGCGGGCCTGACCTGGGTCGGGCCGTCGGCGAAGGCGATCGCCGCGATGGGCGACAAGGTGGCGGCGAAGGCGCTGCTCGCCGACGCCGGCGTACCCATGCTGCCGACCTGGACCGACCTCGACCAGGTCACCGACTTTCCGGTGCTGGTGAAGGCGGCCTTCGGCGGCGGAGGGCGGGGCATGCGCGTCGTCCGTGGAGCGGCCGGGCTCGCCGAGGCCGTCGCCTCCGCACGTCGTGAGGCGGCCGCGGCGTTCGGCGACGGCACGGTCTTCATCGAGCGGTACGTCGAGCACGGCCGGCACGTCGAGGTGCAGATCTTCGGCGACACCTTCGGTACGGTCGCCGCGCTCGGCGTGCGGGAGTGCTCGATCCAGCGCCGGCATCAGAAGATCGTCGAGGAGGCGCCCGGCGTCGTCCCGCCCGAGGTGCGGGAGCGGCTGCACGAGGCGGCGGTGGCCGCCGGTCGTGCCGTCGACTACGTGGGCGCGGGCACGGTGGAGTTCCTGCTGACGCCCGACGGGGACATCCACTTCCTGGAGATGAACACCCGGCTCCAGGTCGAGCACCCGGTCACCGAGCTGTGCACCGGGCTGGACCTGGTTCGGCTGCAACTGCTGGTCGCCGACGGTGAGCCGCTGCCGGAGGAGGCCGTGTACCCGAAGACCAGCGGGTACGCCGTCGAGGTGCGGCTCTGCGCCGAGGATCCGGCCCGGGGCTTCCGGCCGGCGACCGGCGTGCTGCACCGGTTCGCCGTTCCGGGTGTGTGCGCCGAGTTCGGCGAGCTGACCCACGCCGGGCTGCGGATGGATTCCGGCGTGGTCGACGGCTCGACGGTCGCCGTCCACTACGACTCGATGCTGGCCAAGGTGATCTCCTGGGCGCCGACGCGTGGCGAGGCGGCGCGGGCACTGGCCGGTGCGCTGGCCCGCGCCGAACTGCACGGGGTGACCACGAACCGCGACCTGCTGGTCCGGGTCCTGCGCAGCCCGGAGTTCGCCGCCGTCGAGATCGACACCGGTTTCCTCGACCGGCATCCGGAACTGTTCGCGCCGCTGGTGCCGTCGGATCGGCTGCCGCTGTACGCGTTGGCCGCGGCACTGGCCTCGGCGGCCGGCCGACGGGCGAGCGCCCCGGTGCTCGCCGGGCTCCCGTCCGGCTGGCGGAACGTGCCCGCGTACCCGCAGGTCACCCGGCTGCTCGGCCCGGACGGCGAGGTCGAGGTGCGCTACCGCCTGGACCGGACGGGCGCACTCGCGCAGTGGTCGGTGCGCGCGGCCGGGCCGGACGCCGACGGACCGACCACCGGCAGCGTCGACCGGGCGGGCAGCCCGGGCGACCCGGCCGGCGTGAGCGACGGCGGGTGGAGCGCCATGGTGCTGGTGTCGGCCACCGCCGAGCGGGTCGTGCTGGACGCGGCCGGCGTGCGGTGCGCGTACCGGGTGCACGGGATCGGCTCGGCGATACACGTGGACGGCCCGGAGGGCTCGGTCACGTTCACCGAGCTGCCGCGTTTTCCCGAGCCGACCACCGAGCTCGCTGCCGGCTCGCTGCTGGCGCCGCTGCCCGGCACGGTGACCCGGGTGCACGTGATGGCCGGTCAGCGGGTCGTCACCGGCGACCTGCTGCTGACCCTGGAGGCGATGAAGCTGGAGCACCCGGTGCTCGCCCCGGTCGACGGGACGGTCGTGGAGCTGCCGGTGCCGGCCGGCGGCCAGGTCGACACCGGGGCCGTGCTGGCCGTGGTCAACCCCCTGGAGGACGCGCGATGAACTTCGACCTCACCGACGAGCAGGAGCAGCTGCGGGACGCCGTGCGAGCGCTGGGCCGCCGGTACGGGCACGACTACTTCGTGGCCAAGGCGAAGGTCGGTGGGCACACCACCGAGCTCTGGGCGGAGGCGGGCCGGCTCGGCTACCTCGGGGTGAACATCCCCACCGAGTACGGCGGCGGGGGCGGCGGCATCACCGAGCTGGCGATCGTCTGCGAGGAGCTGGCCGCGGCGGGCTGCCCCCTGCTGCTGCTCGTCGTCTCCCCCGCCATCGCGGCCACCGTGATCAACCGGCACGGCACCGAGGCGCAGCGGAAACGGTTCCTGCCCGGCTTCGCCGACGGCTCGCTGAAGGTGGTCTTCGCGATCACCGAGCCGGAGGCCGGGTCGAACTTCCACCGGCTCGGCACGGTCGCCCGGCGCGACGGCGACGACTGGCTGCTCTCGGGGCGCAAGTGCTTCATCTCCGGCGTCGACGAGGCGCGGTACGTGCTGGTCGTGGCGCGTACCGAGGACGCCACGACCGGACGGCTGAAGCCGGCGCTCTTCGTCGTACCGACCGACGCGCCGGGGCTCACCCGATCCAAGCTCGACATGGAGATCGTCTCGCCGGAGAACCAGTTCCTGCTCTACCTCGACGACGTGCGGCTTCCGGCCGACGCGCTGGTCGGGGAGTCGGTGGACGCGGGCCTGCCGGCGCTCTTCACCGGGCTCAACCCGGAGCGGATCACGGTGGCCGCGATGGGCGCGGGCACCGGCCGCTACGCGATCGAGCGGGCCTCGACGTACACCGCGACCCGGAAGGTCTGGGGCGGGCGGAGCATCGGCGCCCATCAGGGCGTGTCCCACCCGTTGGCGCACGCCGCCGTGCAGGTGGAGCTGGCCCGGCTGATGATCTACAAGGCGGCCGCCCTCTACGACGCCGGGCGGGACCTGGAGGCCGGGGTGTCCGCCAACATGGCCAAGTACGCGACCGGCGAGGCCGCCGCGCTCGCCGTGGACACCGCGGTGCAGGTCCACGGCGGGGCCGGCATGACCACCGAGTACGGCGTGGCGACGCTGCTCGGTGCCGTCCGGGCCGGACGGATCGCCCCGGTGAGCCGGGAGATGATCCTGAACTACGTCGCCCAGCACGTCCTCGGTCAGGAGAAGTCGTACTGAGGGGGTCAGCCGACCGCGCGGCAGGCGGCGTCGATACGGTGCACCGGGCGGACGCGCCGACCCAGCCCCTCCATCAGCGAATCCTCCACGTGGAAGTCGTGGATCCGCAGCTGGTGCCGGGGCAGCTCCTCCTCGCTGGGGCAGAGCACCTGCGCCTGTACCTGGTCGACCGGCACGTACCGCACGCCGCCCTGCTCCTGCAGGATCACCATGTTCACGTCGTCGGTGGTCACCACGTGTCCCCGGACGTCCTCGGTCGGGCCGTTCGCCGGCCCCACGGTGGTGACGGTCAGCGGCAGCACCGGTGTGCTGATCACCGGCAGGGCAGCCCAGACCAGCACGACCAGCACGGCGACCTCGGTGAGTGAGGCGAGCGGCCCGATCACGATGCGCGGCAGCGGCCCGGAGATGCTCAGGGCGAGCAGCGGTGGCAGAGCCAGCAGCGCCACCACCAGCGGTTTGCCCTGCCGGGCGGCGTCCAGCAGAGTGGGCAGCAGCAGCCAGGCGTACCCGGCGAGCAGGGCCACGATCAGCAGCGCCCGGGGCGCGATCCGATCGTGCAGCTGTTCCGGGCGAAGCTGGAAGGCGGCCACGAACGCCGGAATGAGCAACGGCAGGTAGAGCAGCGGCCAGGTGACCAGGGCGAGCAGGAAACTCGCCAGCACCAGCCAGGCCGGGGTGATCTCGGCCCACCGGGCGAAGAGCGGGCGCCGCCGGGTGCCGGGCGGTAGCCGGTCCACACTCGTGCCGAACACCGCGCCCAGGGCGAAGACGGCGACCAACGCGGTGGCGAGGAGCCGGGCGGCGGTGGTGAGGAAGCCGGCGAGCAGGTTCACCGGCCCGACGTTCGCGACCAGCAGCAACGTGGTCTGGAGCTCGCCGCCGGCTTCGACGCCGAGCCGGAGTACGGAGAAGACGGCGGGCACGCCGACCAGCGCCGTCCAGAACGACTGGCTGGCCTGCGCCCGCCGCTCCACCTTGTCCAGCCGGTCACCGCCGGGCCAGCTGCGGTCGTACCAGGCCGTCGGCTCCTCGACCCGGGCACCGTCGTCCGCCCCCGGTTCACCGAGGGGGGCGGTGGTCGCCGAGGGGACCGTCATCGGGGGGCCTTGTCGTCGAAGTCGACGAGCTTCGGCACCTCCAGCGGCTGGGGCTGCGGCTTCTCCGCCCGCAACCAAGGGCCGAGCGTCCGGTTGTAGGCGGTCTGCCATGGGCTGGCGCGGCCGGCCCGCTCCAGCTGGTAGCTCTTGTCGAGGAAGAAGGCGACCAGGTCCCGGAGCGCCGGGTCGCTGATCGGCACCCCGACGCCGATCAGTTCGCTGGTGCCGAAGGGCATGTCGACGATCTCGAACTCGGTCGGGTACCGGGACAGAAATCCGGCCAACATCGTTTCGTCGGAGCTGACCGCGTCGTAGCGACCGGCCCGGATGCCGGCGACGCAATCGCCGACGTCCTTCACCACGAACGTGCGGACCTGGTGCTTCTCCAACTCCGCCTCGGTGGTCGAGCCACCGCTGGTGCAGATCTTGTACGCCGGGTTGCGGAGGTCCTCGATGGTGCGGATCTTGTCCTTGAGCCGGACCGGCACCATCGCCTCCTGCGTGGTGACGAAGTACGGTCCGGCGAAGCTGACCAGCTTCTTACGCTCCTCGGTCATCGAGAAGCTCGAAACCACCAGATCGACCGTGCCGCCCTGGAGCGCGGGGATGCGGTCCTCGGTGGAGACCGGGACGAACTCCAACCGCTGGTCGCCCTCGTAGCCGAGGGAGGCGGCGATGTAGCGCGCTATCTCCACGTCGAAACCGACGTGCACGCCGTCGCGCAGCTCGCCCATCAGCGGCTCGTTGCTGGCCACCCCGATCCGCAGCTTCGGCTGGCCGTAGATGTGCGACTCGCGGAGCTTCTCCTGCACCGACGGCAGCTCCGGCTCCTGCCGGCTGTCGCAGCCGGCGGCAGCCGCGAGGGTGAGCGCCAACGCCACGGAAATGGTGGTGGCGACCGAGCGGACCCGGAGCCCGGTGGACGATTCGTTCATCGGCGACCTCGCTGACGCGTACAGCTGCGGGACACCGAGAGTAGCGGCCACTGTCCATTTCAGTGACCGCCGGGCCGGGGTACGGCGGGCGCCCGATCGCCCGTCGTACCCCGGCGGTCCTCAGCGGACGGTAAGCGTGCCCACCGCGGGAAGCGGTGCCACGACCGGCGGGAGCCGCTTCGGCGCACCCCGACGTGGGGCACCCTGGTCGGCCAGGGTGCGCTTGGCCGTCTCCGCCCGTTCGGCCGCCTGCTCGCCGGCCGCCTCGGCGAAGGGCTGCGCGTCGCCGACACAGAGCGTGCCCTTCGCCGGCAAGGTGCCGTTGAGCAGGTACTCGTCGATCGCGCCGGTGGCGCAGGCCGAGGTGCCATACGCGGTGTGCCCCCAGCTGTCACTGCTCAGCAACCGGCTGTTCGGCAGCAGTGCCGCCGAGCTGACCGCGCCCCGGTAGTTGGTCGCCGGGTCCCAGTAGTTGCCGACCACCAGCACCGGGGCGCTGGTACGCCGGTCGAACGGGCCGGTGTAGGCGTCCTCGTCCCGCACCGTCCAGGTGCTCCGGGCGCAGGGCGACGTGGCCCAGGCCCAGACCCGGCCGAAGTACGGATCCCGCTGGTCGGCCTTCGCTGCCCGAGCCGGCCAGGAGGCCGCGTCCTTCGGGTGGTTGGCGTCGGTGCAGTCCACGCCGAGGAAGGTCTCCAGGTTGTTGTCGTACGGGAAGTCGTACCGGCGGGCCTGTTGGCGTGCCTCGGCGGCGAGCCGGGTCACGGCGGTGCGGGCCCGGTCCCGGGCCGGTGCGGCCGCAGCCGGGTCGGTGAGCACCAGCAGTTCGGCGGTGAGGGCGGCGACCTGCTGGTAGCCGTACGGGTCGTAGAGCGCGCTCATCGTGGCGGCGACGAAGTCGGCGTAGCCGATCGTGAAAGTGCCGAGATCCGGGTCCTCGATCACCAGCGGCTTCGCGCGCAGCCGCTGCGCCACCAGCTCATAGGTGTCGGCCGCGCCGCCGGCGATCGGGCAGGCTGCCGGCCCGGCCGCGTCACAGCGCACGAATATCTCGCTCAAGGCCCGGTACGCGCCTTCGCCGCTGCGCATCCGGTCCTCCTGGAGCAGGTCACGGGCCTTCCCCTTGCCCAACCAGGCGTACGGGTCGAGGACACCGTCGATCACCAGGGCGCGCACCCGGTCGGGGAACATGTTGGCGTAGTACTGCCCGAGCACGCTGCCGTAGCTGAAGCCGAGGTAGCTGAGCTTGCGGTCACCGACGGCCCGGCGCAGGACGTCCATGTCCCGGGCGACCTCGGCCGTCGACATCGCGCCGGAGAGCGGGCGACCGGTCGTGGAGCAGCCCCTGCCGACCGCCTTCGAGGAGGCCACGTACGCCTTCTCCTCGGCCTTCGTGATCGGGAAGGCCACGTTGAGCCCCGCGTACGCCCGGGTCTGGTCGCCCACCGTGGCGAAGCAGCGCACCTGCTCGCTGTTGGCGACGCCGCGCGGGTCCACCCCGACGACATCGAAGCGGTCCAGCACGTCGTCGCCGAAGAAGTAGGGGGCCGCGAGCGCGATGCTGGTGCCGGAGCCGCCCGGCCCGCCCGGGTTGACGAAGAGGCTGCCGATGCGGTTCTGCTGGTCGCGGGCCTTGACCCGGAGCAGGGCGACCTCGGTGGTGGCGCCCCGGGGTTGGTCGTAGTCCAACGGGAGGCGGACGGTGGCGCACTCGGCGTAGTCGTAGCAGGGGTACCAGTCGAGCCTGGGTGTCGGCACCCGGTCGACCCGGCGGGCCTCGATGGGACTGGTCCGGTCGCCGGTGGTCGATGGTCCTCGACCAGGCACGACCGGTGCGGCGGCGGCCGGCGCGACCGCCGATCCGGCGAGGAGGGTGCCGATGATTCCTGCTACGGCCAGGGACCGGGTTCGTCGTTGCATGTGGACGCCTTCCGGTGGACGACAGGGAAGGTCGGGACGCCGCCCGACTTCCGCCACTATATGGATAGCAGGCAATGAATGCGGCACGCAAAACGCCTACAAAGCCGACAATCGCCGGTTCGCCGTAACGTTTTCGGCAACGCGGACGCTGCGCCACGCTCGCGTCGGCGGTTGACAGCCGCCGCGCGGTCGACATGCTGGACGGGTGGACCGGTTGACCAGGCCCGACGCGCGGACCCTGGCCGTCGTCACGGCGGTCGCCGCGCTCTCCCTGCTGGTGACGCTGATCGTGTGGCGGCGGCAGGATCTCGTCGGCGTGGTGCTGGCCCTGCTCTGCGTCCTGTTCGCGATCGTGGCCGGAGTGTCGGTCGCCGCGGCGCGCCAGAGCGACGACGAGACGACGGTGGAGACGCCGCCGGCCACGCCGTCCCTACCCGAGCCACTCGGCATCGACGCGGACACCCTCGACGCGTTGGACAGCCGGGACGCGTTGCGCGCGGTACGTGACCGGCGGCGCGGGCTAGACGACGGGTGACCGCCGGAGCTCAGTGGCCGGTCAGCGTCGGACCGCCGAGCGCGTTGACCCCGCGCCCCGCCAGGCAGCGGAACGTCCGGTCGAGGCTGCCGTCCACCGGCGGCAGCACCTCGAGATGCCAGCCGGCAGTCGAGTCGACCCGGCTGGTCAGCTGGAAGGTGGTCGGGCTGCACACTTGCTGGACGACCGGGTCCGCGGTCACCTCCGGGTAGCCGGCGCCGACCAACTGCACCGGCAGCACACCCTCGGCGTACGACTCCCAGGTGTGTGGACCGTCGCAGGTCACCTGGGTCGCCTCGGCCCGGGTGCCGCGCACCCGCAGCGGCCCGAAGCACTCCAGTCCGGCCGCGCACCGCGCCCCCTCGGGCAGCGTCGTCGCCACGGCCGGGTCGGTGCAGCCGGGCAGTCTGCCCTCGGTCGCCGGCCCGGCGGCACGGCTCACCGACTCGGACGGGTCCGGCCGCCGCGTACCGTCGGCGAACCACGCTCCGGCGGCGGCCGAACCGGCCAGGGCGAGCACCAGGGCGCCGCCGAGGAACCAACGCCGGCGCCAGCGCCGGCCGGCCGTCGAGGTGGGGGTGGGCAACGTGGGGTGGGCGTCCTCGACCGGTGGGCGGGGCGTCGGCTGCCCGGAACGGCCGGCGGCGTACGGGCCGGAACCGGTCCCGCCGCCCCGGGTCGGGTTGCCCGCGACCGGCGCACCGCTGACCGGCGCCGCGGCAGGCTCGATGGGCAGCGCGGCGAGCAGCCCGAGCAGTTCCACCGCGGTGGGTCGCTCGCCCGGATCGTTCGCCATTCCGACCCGCAGCACGTCGATCAGTTCGTCGGGGATGCCGGGCAGCCCGGGGATCGGCTGGTTGAACATCTCCAGCACGGTGACCAGGCTCGGGTTGCGCTCGGACTGCCAGCGCGGCGGCCGACCGTGCATGACCGCGTAGAGGGTGGCGCAGAGCGCGTAGACGTCCACCGCCGGCGACGGCGGGCTGTGGTTGAACATCTCCGGCGGTGCGTAGGCCGGGGTCAGCACCTCCAGGGTGACCGTGGGATCACGCACCTCGGCCAGTACGGCCAGCCCGAAGTCGGCCAGCACGGCCGGGTTGAAGTGCGAGTGGAGGATGTTCGCCGGTTTCACGTCGCGGTGCAGCACACCGGCCGCGTGCGAGTGGGCGAGCGCGTCCGCGATCTTGATGCCGAGGTCGCGCGCCTCGGCGGCGCCCAGCGGTGAGTTGCGCATCCGCTCCGCGTACGATCCGTCGCAGAGCTCCATGATCAAATAAGGGTGCTGGTCGACGGTGACGCCGACGTCGAAGAGGTCCACCACGTGGGGGTGGGACGACATCCGGCCGGCGGCACGCGCCTCGCGCAGGAACCGGGCCTGGTCCCGTTCGCTGTCCAGCGTGCGGTTCTCCACCTTGACCGCGACCTCGCGGCCCACGGAGATCTGGGTGGCCCGGTAGACGGTGGCGTAGCCACCCCGGGCGAATACCCGTAAATCAGTCAGACCAGGCACAATGGGTACCGGCAGGCCGCCGGACGGGGTGTCGGTCACAGCTCGAAAATACCCAACCGTACTGACGGGTCAGCGGACCGCGTCGGCCGCGGGCGCCTCGCCGGCCGCCCCGGCGTCGTCCCCGCCGCTCGGATCGGCCGCCCCGGCAGGCCCGGCGCCACCGGCCCGGCGGGCGTCCCACCACAGGCCGACGGCGGTCGCCAGCGCGCCGCCACCCTCCCACGCCGCCACGCCGAAGAACCGGTCCGGCGCGATGTCGGCCAGCACCGCGATGCTGAAGACAGTGAAGGTGACGAGCCGGAAAACCACCGTGAAGCGGTAGAAGACCCGCCATTCGGTGGCGGTGGCCAACAGGTAGTAGACGCCCATGTTGAACGAGGCCATCGAGGAGGCCATCAGGAAGGTGCCGGTGTGATCGCCCGGCGCGCGGGTGGCTGGCACCTCGAAGCCGAGCGAGCTCAACATCGTCTCCGGCCAGAGCAGCCCGACCCCGCCCATGATCAACGCCAGCACGCCGAACACCGCGATCGTCCAGCCGGCAACCGAACGCGGCAGCCTCATGACGGCCCTCCCCAAGCCGGTACGGCAGCCACTGTGGACCACCGCGTGAAACTGACACGCTAGTCGGTACTCGACTCCCGGTACATCAGCGAAACCGGCACAACGCCCGGACCGCACCGGCCTCGACCGGGGCCGCCGAGGTCAGCCGATGGCCAGGCGGGACCGGAGGGCCTCGGCCCCGCGCCGCTCACTGCGCTGTTCCGTGGCGTACGCCAGGCGGACCGCCTCCTCCGCGCTGGCCAGCGCCTCCCCCGGACTGCCGGAAGCGGCCAGCGCCTCGGCCAGCACCATCGCTCCGATCACCTGGCTGCGAACGTCCTCGGCCGGGGCCGCCATCGCCCGGCGGGCCCAGTCGAGCGCCTGGTCCGGCTGCCCGTGGGCGAGCAGCGCCGACGCGTACCGGGCGAGGGTCTGCCGGCGGGAGAAGAGCATCGACGGGGTGCTTCCGGCCGCGGTGGCCACCGGCGCGAGCAGCCCCACCGCGGTCGCCGAGTCGCCGACCGCGAGCCGAGCGGTGGCCAGCAGCACCCGGGGCGCGACCTGGGCCGGCGCCTGCGGGTTGTTCGGCTCGACCGTGGTCAGCACCGCGCGGGCGTCCCGCTCGGCGGCCGTGACGTCGCCCATCTCCAGTGCCACGAAACCGCGCAGCGTGCCCGCCATCCCGGTCAACAGCGGGTGAGCCGTGCGATCGGCGTACCCCAGCGCGTCGGTGAACAGGTCGGCGGCGTGCGCCGGCTCGCCCAGCCCGCGCGCGACCACGCCCCGCACCACCAGCGCGAACCCGCACCCCCACTCGTCCGAGGCGGCAACGAAGTCCCGGTACGCCCGGCGGGCCTCCCGGTCCGCCTCGGCCAGGTCGCCCATCTCCGCGGTGGCGAACGCCTCGACCGCCCGCAACGTCCCGACCGCCCACGCCTCGCCCACCCGCTCACCGAACGGCAGGAAGACCCGCGCCAGCCGGTCGGCCTCGCGCAGCCGCCCGGCCAGCAGGCGCGCGAACGCCGTGGTTCCGCGTAGCCAGGCCCGCCCGTACGGGTCCTTCAACTCGGCGAAGAGTCGTGCGGCGCGGTTCAGGACGGCATCGGTGCCGGCGAAGTCGCCTCGGGTGGTGGTCACCCACGCGAGGTTCTGCAACGACCAGGCCTGCCCCCGCCGATCCTTGGCGGCGAGGCTGACCTGGTACGCGGCCGCCAGCCGGCTGCTCGCCTGGCTCAGCCGTCCGGCCACGAAATCGGCCATGCCCAACCGCCGCATGGCGGAGGCGCGCAGCGTCGGCAACCCACCGGCGGTGGCGACCTGCAGGGCCTCCTGCCACGCCTCGACCGCCCGGCCCTGGTCACCGAGTGTCTGGTGCGCCTGACCGGCCAGCAGGAGAGCGCTGGCCCGGGTCGCCTGCTCTCCCGCGTTGGCGGCGATCTTCTCCGCCGAAGCGAGGGCATCGGCGGCCCGGCCGATCTGGAGCAGGGCGCGAGCGTGGACCACGAGGTCGTTGGCCGGCACACCGTCGCGGGCCAGCTCGGCGGCGCGTTCGGCGTACTCGACGGCCAGTGCCGGCTCCCCTGCGGCGAGGGACCGGCGGGCGGCCTGGCCGAGCGCTGCGACGCCGAGCGGGACCACCGCGCGGGCCGGTGCGTCGGGGCGCAGCTTCACCGCGTCGGCGAGCGCCGCGGCGCGCTCGACGTGGGCGGCGACGAACTCGTCACGGTCGATGTCGGTGAAGTTGCCGGCCGGCGTCGGGACGTTGTCGTCCCCGACCGCGCACGGCGCCGCCCAGCGGGCCAGTGCGGCGTGCCGCTCGGCCAGTTCCGCCTTGCTGATCCCGGCATACGCGGCTTCCCGCATCAGCGGGGTGGCGAACGCGAATCCGGTACGTGTTCGGTGCAGCATGCGCCGTTGCAACAGCTCGTCGACCGCTCGTTCGAATTCGACCGCGATCACGGCGGCGGGCCGGCCGTCCAGCCCGGCGTGCTGCTCGCGCAGTGCCTCGAGGGCTCCGGCGGGCACCGTGTCACCGACCACCGCGGCGTCACGCAACACCGACCGGGCCTCCGGCGGCAGCGCGTCGATCCGGGCCGCCAGCACGGCGGCCAGGTCCCGGGAGAGCAGCCGGCTACCCAGCGAACCGGGCGACAGCCGCCAGGCGACGCTGGAGGTGCCGGCGCGATCGGCGACCGCGGTGAGGGCGCCCCGTTCCATCAACAGGGTGACCAGCTCGGCGAGGTAGAACGGGTTGCCCTGGGCGGTGGCGAGCAGCCGGTCGGCATCGGCCTGCGGCAGCTTCCCGCCGCTCAGGTAGGTGGTCAGCAGCCGGGCCGCGTCGGCACCGCGCAGCGGCGGCAGCGCGTGCACCTCGGCGTCGGCGACCCGGGTCAGCGCTCCCGCCGTCCGGACCAGCTCCGGCCGGCCGAGCAGCAGCACCAGCACCGGACCGGCGAGCCGGGACAGGGCCAGCCCGAGCGCGCGGATGGTCTCCGCCGTGGCGTCGTGCAGGTCGTCGACGATCACCACCAGCGGCGCCTCGCCGGCGAGCGCGCTGAGCAGGTCGGCGACCGCGTTCGGCACCGCCTCGGCATCGGCGGGCAGCTGGGCGGCCGTCCACCCGTCCTGATCGGTCGCGTCCGGAGGCAGCTCCGCGTAGCCGAGTAGAGCGAGGAGTTGGTCGACGGCGATCGGCGCCGGCTCGCCATCGCGTCCCAGCCGTTGACCGAGCCGGCGCAGCCGCTCCTCGACCGCCGGGCGGGTCAGCGCGGTGGACGCGTCGTTGGGCAGCCCGACCGCGGCCCGCACCAGGTCGGCCAGCGGAGCGAGCCGCCGCCGCTCGCCGAACGCCGCGCAGCGCACCGAGAGCACCCGGGCACCGGTGTGCGCCGCGTACCGGCCCGCGCCCACGTCGTACCCCGCGGCCAGGCGCTCCACCTCGGCGGCGAAGCGGGACTTGCCGACGCCCGCCTCGGCCGTCATCAGCAGCACCCGCGGCTCACCACGGTCGATTACCTCGGCGAGCCGGCCGGCGACCCGCCCGATCTCCGTCTCCCGCCCGACGAACGGCGCCTCGTCGCCGAGACCCGAGCGGGTGCCGGGAGCATCCAGGAGGCCGAGCAGCTCGTACGCCTCGACCGGATCACGCTTGCCCTTGAGCCGCAGCGGCCGCAGCGCCCGCCAGGACGCGACGTGCCGAGTGGCGGCGGCGGTCCGGGCACCGGCGTAGACCGCGCCGACGGCGGCGGCGTCGGCGAGCCGCGCGGCGGTGTTCACCGTGTCGCCGATGACCGTGTACTCGATGGCGGCCTGGATGCCCGCGATCACGTCGCCGGTGTTCAGCCCGACCCGCAGGCCGAGCGGCGCGCCGCCGCCGCGTTCGTCGTCGAGCACCCGGCGCACCGCCCGCTGCATGGACAGCGCGGCGCGGACCGCACGCTCGGCGTCGTCCTCGTGCGCCACCGGCGCGCCGAACACGGCCATGATCCCGTCACCGGTCAGCTTGTCGACGTGGCCGCCGAAGGTCTTCACCGCGCCGGCGAGAGCGGCGAGCACGCGGTCGGTGACGGCCCCGACCCGTTCCGGGTCGAGGTCCTCGGACCAGGAGGTGAAGTCGGAGAGGTCGCCGAAGAGCACGGTCACCACCCGGCGTTCGGCGGCCGGCAAGGTGGCGGCAGCCGGCAGCGCGGCGCCGCAGTTGTGGCAGAACCGCGCGCCGGGGACGGCAACGGTTCCGCACACCGGGCAGGTCACGGAAGCTCCAACTCCGTGTCCCCGGTCACGAATTCCCGGATCTCGGGACCGAGGTACTCCAGTTGCGCGCGCACCGACCATTCGGCCGCCCACCACAGGGACCGGTCGACGTCGGCGTAGACCACGGCGACCACCTCGGCGGCGGTGGTGGCGCCGGCGACGACCGCCGCCCGGACCTGGTCCAGGCGCGCCCGGCGGTGAGCCAGGTAGAAGTCGGCCGCCGCACCGCAGTCGGCCAGCGCCGGGCCGTGACCGGGCAGCGCCGGAACGCCCCGGTACGTCGAGAGCAGCTCCAGGCTCGTCAGGTAGTCACCGAGGTGCCCGTCCGGGTGCGCCACCACGGTGGTGCCCCGACCCAGGATGGTGTCGCCGGTGAGCACGACCCGCTCGTCGCCGTGCTCGACGAGGAGACAGACCGAGTCAGCGGTGTGCCCGGGGGTCGGTACGACGTGCAGGGTCAGCCCGGGAACCTCCGGGGCGGCGTCGGCGCCGAGCGGCCGGCCGTTGGTGGTGTGCGCCGGGTCGACAGCGCGTACCGGCACGCCGCCGAGCAGGTCGCTGAGCCTCGGCGCGCCCTCGGTGTGGTCCGCGTGACCGTGCGTGATCAGCACCAGCGCGATCGGCCCGTGCGCGGCGATCGCGGCCAGGTGCGCCTCGTCCGCCGGGCCCGGGTCGACGACGATCGCGCGCTCCTCACCCGGGGCACGGAGCACCCAGGTGTTGGTGCCGTCGAGGGTCATCGGCCCCGGGTTGGGCGCACGCAGCAGCGTCACCCAGGTCGGCAGCTGGTCGGCGAGCGCCGCTGCCGGCGCGGTCACGTGCCCGGTCATGGCTGCGATCGTACGGCCCCGCCCGCCCCTCCCCGCGATCTTGTGGAGACCCTCTGCGGGTTTGTGCCCGTTCGCGATCTTCGTCCCGAACGGGCCTGCGGGTCGTGCGGCGGAGCGGGGCCGCTCGGGTCAGCTGACCTCGACGATGACCTCGACCTCGACCGGGGCGTCGAGGGGCAGCTCAGCCACCCCGACGGCGCTGCGGGCGTGCCGACCGGCCTCCCCGAAGACGGCGCCGAACAAATCGGAGGCACCGTTGATCACGGCAGGCTGGCCGGTGAAGCCGGGAGCGGACGCCACGAAGCCCGTCAGCTTGACGATCTTCACGACGTTCTCCAGGCCGACCAGCGAGTCGATCGCGGCCAGCGCGTTGAGCGCGCAACGCTGGGCGAGATCCTTTGCCTGCTCGGCGGAGACGCCGGCGCCGACCTTGCCGGTGGCGAGCAGCTTCCCCTCCGCCATGGGCAGCTGGCCGGAGACGTAGACGTGATTGCCGGACTGCACCGCCGGCACGTAACTGGCCACGGGCGGGACCACCTCGGGCAGCTCGTAGCCGAGCTCGGCGAGCTTCGCGTGCGGACCGTTGCTCATGCCTTCGGCCGCTTCAGGTAGGCGACCAACTGGTCCGGGCTCGGACCGGGCACCACGGCGACGAGTTCCCAGCCGTCCTCACCCCAGTTGTCGAGGATCTGCTTGGTCGCGTGGACCAGCAGGGGGACCGTGGCGTACTCCCACTTTTGCATCGGTGCAGGGCTCCCTCGAAACGCGGATCGTTCGAGGCACAGCCTACGGACCGACGGAGGGCCGGGATGAAGGACGCTGCTCCGGCGCGGCGGGCAGTTCGCCGCAGGGGCCGCTGTGCTCGTACCGCTGGGGGCAGCGGGAGCGGTCGGGCAGGAGAAGGTCGCAGAAGACCCGGTACCTGTTGTTCTGGTCATCGGCGTTGGAAACGGTCGTCTCGCCCGCGTCCAGTTCGAGCAGGAAGCCGAGGGAGACCGCGATCCGGCCGGCGAGGGCGGTGGCCGAGGCCAGGTCGGGCACCCGGATCGGCAGATGGATCACGTAGCCGGGCTCCTCCTCCTCCCGGCCGTTCTCCGCGGTGCGCCGCAGCGTACGCACCACCTCGACCGGTTCCGCGATCGGACGGTACGACCGCTCGTTGATCGGCAGGCTGCCGACCGGCCCCTCGCCGTCGCCGGCGGAGCCGGTCCCGGCCCGGCGCGACCGATCGTTCGCCGGGAACTGGGCTCGAGGGGTGTTGTCCGCGTCGCGCATGCACTTCCTCCGGGCGTCGTACCTGCTCAAGTCCCTGCTCACCCGGTCCGGACGGGATGACCGGACGGGCTCCCCCGCGACGGCACGACCGTAGGTCCGGTGTCGGAGTCCCGCCAACAGGACGCGCACACCCTCCGCACCGCCAGTCACATATGCGACACATACCGTGTACGTGACAGACATTGGCCACGCTCCCACCCGACCGGTCGCCTCGGGCGACACCGACGGGTAGATCGACCGCTACCCTTCCGGTCGGACGGCACGACACGGCCGCCCACTCGACTTCACGCTCGACGCCGGGTGGCGGCGGGCGCCGCACCCCGGGGGAAGAGATGAGCCAGCCACCCAACGACGACGCGAGCGGATCCCGGGCCGTACCGCCGGCCCACCCCGGCGCCGAGCGACCTCTCCCCCCGCCCTACCCGGGACAGCCGATCCCGCCGGCGCCCCCAGCCGGCACCGGTGGTCCGGTCGCCCCGCCGCCGGCCACCTTCGCGGGTGGTCAGGTCGGTCAGCCGGGCGGTCCGGCGGGCCAACCGGGCGGTCAGCCCGGGCTCGCGGCCGGCTACCCGGCGACGCCGGGCGTTCCAGCAGGCGGACCTGCCGGTTACCCGGGCGTTCCAGCAGCTGGTCCCGCCGGCTACCCGGGCGTTCCAGCGAGCGGACCCGCCGGGTACCCGGGCGGGCAGCCTCCGGTCGGCTACCCGGCGACCTCGCCGGGCTTCCCGCCGGCTGATCCGGCGGCGGGAAGCCCGGGGTTCCCGCCACCCGCCGCGCCGAAGAAGAAGCGCGGCGTGCTGATCGCGGCGATCGCGCTGGCGGTGGTCCTGGTGCTCTGCGTCGGCGGTGGTGTCACCGCGTTCCTGACCCTGCGCAACGTGGAGATCGGCGAGGGGGCGAACGAGCCGGCGGCGGCGGTGGACCAGTTCCTCACCGCGGTCTACAAGGAGCGGGACGCGGTGAAGGCGGCGGAACTGGTCTGCGCCTCGGCCCGCGACGAAGACAAGATCGCCGCGAAGGTTGCCGAGGTGGAGAAGTACGCCTCGGCGTACCAGAACCCCCGTTTCCGCTGGAGCACGCCGAAGGTGGACAACCGGAACGCCGAGCGGGCCACCGTCTCGACCAAGGTCACCATGACCACGTCCGACGAGAAGGTCGCCGACCAGGAGCTGCGCTTCACCGTGGTGCAGAAGACGGGTTGGTGGGTCTGCGAGGTCGCCTGACCGCCGCGGCTGGATAGGCTCGACGGGTGCGAGCAGCTGAGCAGCCGGCCGACCCGACCGGTACCGCGTGGCCGGCCCGCCTGCACGTGGTCACCGGCAAGGGCGGCACCGGCAAGACGAGCGTGGCGGCGGCACTGGCCCTGGCCCTGGCCGCCGGCGGGCGGAGAACGCTACTGATCGAGGTCGAGGGACGGCAGGGCATCGCCCAACTGTTCGGCATCGACCCACTGCCGTACGAGGAGCGGCACCTCACCGACGCACCCGACGGCGGCGAGGTGCGGGCTCTGGCGGTGGACGCCGAGGAGGCGCTGCTCGAGTACCTCGACATGTTCTACCGGCTCGGCGCGGCCGGGCGGGCGCTGCGCAAGTTCGGTGCGATCGACTTCGCCACCACAATCGCTCCCGGGCTGCGGGACGTGCTGCTGACCGGGAAGGCCAAGGAGGCGACCACCCGCACCGTCGACCAGCGCCGGGTGTACGACGCCGTGGTGCTGGACGCCCCGCCCACCGGGCGGATCGGCCGGTTCCTCAACGTGACCGCGGAGACCGCCCGACTGGCCAAGGTCGGCCCGATCAAGACGCAGAGCGAGGGCGTCGCGGCGCTGCTGCGCTCGCCGATCACGGCGGTGCACGTCGTCACCCTGCTGGAGGAGATGCCGGTCCAGGAGACCGTGGACGCGATCGCCGATCTGACCTCCTTCGGATTCCCCGTGGGCCGGATCATCGTCAACGGCACCCGTCCGCCCCTGCCGGCCGACCGGGTGGTCAGCGCCGCCGAGTTGCGCCGCGGCCTGCTCGCCGCGGGCCTACCCGCGGACCGGGAAACCGTCGCCGGTCTCCATACCGAGGCACACGACCAGGTCATCCGCCGGGAACTGGAGGATTCACTCCGGGCCGACCTGGTCGAGCTGGGGCTCCCGATGACCGAGTTGCCGTTGTTGCCCGACGGGGTCGACCGGGCCGGGCTGGCCGCGCTCGCCGAAGCCCTGCGGCGAGCCGATTGACTCACACCTGTCGTCGGCACGGGCGCATGGACCCAGCCGGCCCGATACGCTCGATTGGTGCCTTCTGCAGACGCGGCGCCACAGCTGGACGTCGACCAGATCCTCGCTGATCCGGGCGTCCGGATCGTGGTGTGCTGCGGCGCCGGCGGGGTCGGGAAGACGACCACGGCCGCCGCGCTCGCGCTGCGAGCCGCGGAGCAGCACGGACGCCGCACGGTGGTGCTCACCATCGACCCGGCCCGCCGGTTGGCCCAGTCGCTCGGCCTCACGGAACTGGACAACACGCCCCGCCAGGTGAAGGGCATCGACGTCGAGACCAGCGGCGGCGAGCTGCACGCGATGATGCTCGACATGAAGCGGACCTTCGACGACGTGGTGCTGCAGCACACCGACCCGACGAAGGCCGCGGAGATCTTCGCCAACCCCTTCTACCAGGCCATGAGCTCGACCTTCGCCGGCACTCAGGAGTACATGGCGATGGAGAAGCTGGGGCAGCTGCACGCCCGGGGCGAGTGGGATCTGATCGTGGTCGACACCCCGCCGTCCCGCTCGGCGCTGGACTTCCTGGACGCGCCCGCCCGGCTCTCCCGTTTCCTCGACGGTCGGATGCTGCGCATGCTGCTCGCTCCGGCGCGCAGCGGCGGGCGGAGCGTGTTCAGCCTGGTCACGGCGTCGTTCGGGATGTTCTCGAAGGTCGTGCAGAAGGTGCTGGGCGCGCAATTGCTGACCGACCTCTCCGGCTTCGTGGCGGCGCTCGACTCGATGTTCGGCGGCTTCCGGCAGCGTGCCGAGCAGACGTACCGCATCCTCCAGGCACGCGAGACGGCATTCCTGTTGGTCGCGGCGCCGGAACCGGACGCGGTCCGGGAGGCCGCCTACTTCGCCAGCCGGCTGCGCGAGGAGCGGATGCCGCTGACCGGCCTGGTGCTCAACCGGGTGCATCGGCCCGCGGTGCCCACGCTGGACGCGGCCAGCAGCCGGGCCGCGGCGGACCGGCTGGCCGAGCTGGGTGGGCACGAGGGCACCGCCGACGTGCTGCGGGCGCACGCCGCGCTCGCCCGTCAGGCGGTACGCGAGCAGCAGGTGGCCGCCCGGTTCACCGAGGCGTTCCCGCTGGTGCCGACGGTGTCGGTGACAGCACAGCCCGCCGACGTCCACGACGTCGACGGGCTGCGAACGATCGGCGCGGCGATCAGCCGGTCGTGACCAGGTCCTTGCCGGCCTTCTCCTTCGCGTTCTTCTTCATGGCCGCCTCGAACATCTTGCGCCAGCTCGTCACCTGCGGGTGACGGCGCAACAGCGCCCGCCGTTCGCGTTCGGTCATGCCACCCCACACACCGAATTCGATCCGGTTGTCGAGCGCGTCGGCCAGGCACTCGTACCGAACTGGGCAGCTCCGGCAGATCCGCTTCGCCACGTTCTGTTCGGCGCCCTGTACGAACAGCGCGTCCGGGTCCCCGTTCTGACACGCCGCCAGCGACGGCCAGTCAGCAATCATGCCCATGCGTACACGTCCCCCCTTGCAGTACCTACCGACCTCGTTACGCGTCAGCCGGCAATCCCCCCGATCGCCCGCCCGGCCTTCCCCTAGGCGGCACGGACGACATGTGGCGCTGTCGCCGTCCACCATCATGCTCTGTAGTCACCCGATTACGCAACGTTGTCGGCCAAATCCATCATTCCGGACACTCCCGGCTTCCCGGGCCATCGATCGCCGCTTACCCCGCCCCAGTACGCGAAAACGCTGCGAAGACCCGTCTCGGGAAGGAAAACTCGCGGCAGGTCTCACGCAACCACGCACCAGGGGTCGTGCGTTTAGCACAACGAGGGCAGCGCGCGCAGGAAATGGGGAAAGAACGCCCCAGCGCCCCTCGTTCCCTACTCGCGTACCCTGTCGAGGTGACCTGGATGCGGAAACGTGACCACAATGTGCTGACCAACGCCGCATCGCTACTCATATGTGGCCTACTGGCCGGCGTGGTGGTCGCAGCGGCGGCCTTCCCCGCGGTGGCGATGTCCGGACTGGCCGCGAAGGCCGGCGCGGAGACATTCGGCGCTCTGCCCACAGAGCTGACCGTGGCCCGCGCACCGCAGATCACGTACATCCTGGCCAGCGACGGCAAGACACCACTGGCCAGCATGTACGACGAGAACCGCAAGGACGTCAAGCTCGCCGACGTCTCGCCGTACATGCAGAAGGCCATCGTCGCGGCCGAGGATCACGACTTCTACAAGCACAATGGCGTCGACATCAACGGCATCGCCCGCGCCTTCGTGAACAACCAGTCCGGCGCCAACTCGCAGCAGGGTGCCTCCACCCTGACCATGCAGTACGTCCGGCTGGCCATCGCGTACTCGGCCACCCACCCGGCCGACGTCGTCGCGGCGACCGAGGACACCAGCGCCCGCAAGCTGCGCGAGATGCGCTACGCGCTCCAGATCGACAAGGAGCTCTCCAAGGATGAGATCTTGGAGCGCTACCTGAACATCGCGTCGTTCGGTAACGGCGCCTACGGGATCTATGCCGCGAGCCAGGTCTACTTCGGCAAGAGCCCCAAGAACCTCACGATCCCGGAGGCGGCAATGCTCGCCGGGATGGTCAAGGCGCCCAGCACCAACGACCCGACCACCAAGAGCGGTTACCCGCTCGCCCTGCAGCGGCGCGACTACGTCATCCAGAACATGGTCGACACCGGCGCGATCACCAAGGAGGAGGCGGCGGCCGCGAAGGCCACCAAGCTGGAGGTCAAGGGCAAGCGGGCACCGAACGGTTGCGTGGCCACCAACAAGAAGGAGTGGGGCTTCTTCTGCGACTACTTCTACCGGTGGTGGTTGCAGCAGGAGACCTTCGGCTCCACCTCGTACGACCGGGAGCGGCGCCTCAAGACCGGTGGCTACGTCATCACCACCACCCTCGACGTCCAGGCGCAGACGGGCGCGGACAAGGCCGTACGCAAGGCGAAGAGCGTCAACAGCAAGGAAGCCGCCATGGTGGCCGTGGTCGAGCCGGGCACCGGTCGGGTACGCGCGCTCGCGGTGAACCGGAACTACAAGCTCGACGACCCGAAGAACCCGCAGAACAAGATGCACAGCGACCCGAAGCAGCGCGCGAAGGGCAAGCGCGGCAACTATCCGAACACGGTGAACCCGCTGCTCACCGGCGGTGACGGCATCACCGGTTACCAGGCCGGCTCGACTTTCAAGATCTTCACGATCGTGGCGGCGCTGGAGAAGGGCATTCCGCTCAGCTACACCTACAACGCGCCGCAGCAGTTCAAGTCCGAATACGTCATCGACCCCAGCAGTGACGCCGCCTGCCCGGGCACGCACTTCTACTGCCCGACCAACTCCAACCTGAAGCCGGGCGGCGTACAGAACATGTGGAGCGCATTCAGCGCCTCGACCAACACGTACTTCGTGCCCCTCGAGCAGAAGGTCGGCGCGGAGAACGTGGTCGACGCAGCCAAGCGGATGGGCATCCAGTTCCGGGCCACCGAGGACGCCGACCTCGCCGGCACCAAGGGGTCGGCCCACCAGTGGGGTGCGTTCACCCTCGGCGTCTCGCAGACCACCCCGCTGGAGCTCGCCAACGCGTACGCCACCCTCGCCGCGGACGGCAAGTACTGCGAGCCGATCCCGGTGCAGTCGATCCGCGACCTGGACGGTAAGAAGCTGGACATCGCCAACCCGCGCTGCGAGAAGCGGATCAGCACCCAGGTCGCCCGGGCCGCCGTGGACGCCGCCCGCTGCCCGGTCGGTGACAACTCCCCGACCACCAAGTGCGGCGGCAGCCGTACGGCGTCGAACGTGCGCGGCATCGTCGACGCGCCGGTGGCCGGCAAGTCCGGCACCACCGACTCGGAGAAGACCGCCGCCCTGGTCGCCATGACCAAGCAGTACGCGGTGGCCGGCATCATGGCCGACCCGGACTGGCCGCAGACCAACAAGAAGATGGGGCACGACGTGCCCGACGGCATCAACCCGCCGGTCTACCAGACGCTCCGCGACGCGATGAAGCACAAGGAGCGGATCGATTTCGAGCCGCCCGGTCAGAAGATCTCAAACGGTGACCAGCGCTCGATTCCCGACGTGAAGTGCCAGTCCGTCGACACCGCGAAGTCCCGGATCAACGGCGCCGGTTTCGAGGCCGTCGTCTCCGACGCGAGGGTCGCCTCCAGCTGCCCGCCCGGCACGGCCGCCGGCACCAGCCCGGACGGCCGGACCATCAAGGGCGGCGTGGTGACCATCCAGATCAGCAGTGGCGGTGGGGGTTCACCCGGCAACCGTCCCGGCAACCCGCCGGGCGACCAGCCTGACCGCCCGGGCAACGACCGTCCGGGCGGCCGTCCCGGCGGCTGAGCTGCGCCGGTCCGGACACCCAGCCTGAACGATGACGGGCGGGCACCCTTCGTGGGTGCCCGCCCGTCCGCACATACCGACCCCACCGCGCGCACCCCGAGGGCGCCCACCCAGAGGCCACTCTTTCAGCGAAAGAGTGGCCATCGCCCGCCCAGAGGGCACTCTTTCGCTGAAAGAGTGGCTATCGGTCGGTGTCAGAGGCCGAGCTGGCGGCGTACCTCCGCGGCCACCCGGCCACCCTCGGCCCGGCCCGCCACCGCGGCCTGGGCCGACTTCATGGCCGGGCCCATCTGCGCCTTGCCGGTGAAACCGCCCGCCGCCAGCGCCTGCGAGACCAGCTCGGCCAGCTCGTCGTCGGAGAGCTGCTTCGGCAGGTATCGCTCCAGCACCTCCCCCTCGGCGGTCTCCTTGGCGGCCTGCTCGGCGCGGCCGGCGTCGGCGAACGCGGCCGCCGACTCGCGGCGCTTCTTCGCCTCCTTGGTCAGCACCGCGAGCACCTCGTCATCGGAGAGCTCGCGCTTCACCTTCCCGGCGACCTCCGCGGTGCCCACCGCGGCCAGCGCCAGCCGCAGGGTGGACGTGGTCAGCTCGTCACGCGCCTTGAGGGCGTTACGCATGTCTGCGGTGAGGCGGTCCTTCAGCGTGCTCATGGACGGTCAAACTACCCTGATCGGCATGCGAAAGCGCACAGTATTCCGGCTCGCGGCCGCCACCGCCGCGGTGGGCGCGGCCACCCTGGCGTACGCGTCGCTCATCGAGCGCAACCTGTACACCCTGCGCCGGTACGACGTACCGGTGCTGCCGACCGACGCGGAGCCGCTGCGTGTCCTGCACATCTCGGACCTGCACATGACGCCCGATCAGGCGCGCAAGCAGCGCTGGGTGGCGTCGTTGGCGGCACTCGATCCCGACCTGGTCGTGGTGACCGGCGACAACATGGCGCATCCGGAGGCCGTACCGGGGGTGCTGCGCGCCCTGCAACCGTTGCTCGACTACCCCGGCGTCTTCGTGTTCGGCTCCAACGACTACACCGGCCCGGTCTGGAAGAACCCGTTCACCTACTTCCTCCCCGACCGGGAGTACGTCGAGGGCGTCGAGCTGCCGTACGAGGAGCTGCGCGAGGTGTTCACCGGCGCCGGCTGGATCGACCTCAACAACGCCCGGACGACGTTGAAGGCCGGCGGGCGGCTCATCGATCTGGTCGGCGTGGACGACCCGCACGTCGAGCGGGACGATTACACCGCCGTGGCCGGACCGGTCGCCACGTCGGCCGAACTCTCGATCGCGCTCACGCACTCTCCCGAGCCACGCGTGCTCGACCAGATGGCCGCGGACGGCTTCGGCCTGCTGCTCGCCGGACACACCCACGGCGGACAGGTCTGCGTACCGGGGGTCGGGGCGCTCGTCACCAACTGCGGGCTGCCCAGGTCGATGGCACAGGGGCTGCACCGCTGGCCGGGCTCCGACTCCTGGCTGCACGTCTCCGCCGGTCTCGGCACCCACCCGACCGCACCGGTCCGGTTCGCCTGTCCGCCGGAGGCGAGCATCCTCACACTCATCCCCCGCTGATCACTCACTCGCCCGCGGGCGGGCCGGCCTGGCTCGCCCGCGGGTGCCGCGTCCGCGGCAGCGCGGCCGGCTCCGGATCCGCCCCGTTCCCCGGCATTCTCGGCACGTGGTGGATCTCGGTCACCTGACTTCGAGCGACTTGTCCGGATCTTGGCCCGGCCTCGGCAGCGACCGGCCCAACCGGCCGGCGCGACGGTCCGCGGAGGCGGCCCGACCCAGGGGGGTACCGAGTTGGAGCGCCAAGGCGGGTGGGCTACTATTTGTCGGCACGCCTCGGGGTGTGGCGCAGCTTGGTAGCGCGCTTCGTTCGGGACGAAGAGGTCGTCGGTTCGAATCCGGCCACCCCGACCTGAGGTAACAGCAGGTCAAGGCCCCTCCACGGAGGGGCCTTGATTCGTTTCCAGGGGCCACCACTCATCCTCAGGCAGCGAACGCGGGGAGCACCCCGCGGTCGCGTGTCGAGTGCCTGCCTGCTCGCGCCCCATGACCTTCGCAACATCGTTGATCGGTACGTGAGATGGGATGACATCCCGCCCGCCACCGACCCGGGCAGCCGCACCGGCATACCTCACCTTGAACGCCGTGGCGCTCGGCCGTGTACCGCTCCTGAACGGATCGCCTCGCCCACCACAGTGGACGAGCGACACGTCGTTCGGGATGCTTTTGCCGGTTGGAAGCACGGTCGAAACCCTCCGCGCCCTCGGCGGACTCGATCAGGGCGCGGGTCAGCGATGCAAGATCGTGGTTGGATTCATGTCGGCGAGTTACGAACCACGGCGCTGGGGGTCCAGGGCTCTCCGCTCGCCGTTCGGATGGCAAGCTCGTGTCTCGTGATCGACGATCTTGTTGAAGACGATCTGCGCGGCCCGCTCACTTCGATACGTCCGGCGCCGACCCGGAAGCTCGGTGAAGGCGCCGTGAGAAATCCGAATCTCGTGGAGGTTCGCTCGTGAGGGCCGCCATCGTCGCGGCCGCAGTCGCGTTCATCATCTCCCTGTTCGGCACGCCAGTGGCAGTTCGCGTCTTCACCGCGCTCAAGGCCGGACAGCCGATCCGATCCCTCGGCCTCGCCTCGAACGAGGGCAAAAGGGGCACGCCTGCGATGGGTGGCGTCGTGTTCATTGTGGCGACCGTCGTCGCCTACGTCGCCGGGCACTTGACGCTGACGACGCTGCCCGATGGCCAGATCGCGCAGGTGAAGCCGACCATGACGGCCCTCGTCCTGCTCGGCCTCTTCGTCTTTTGCGGCGCGGTCGGCTTCGTCGACGATTACCTCAAGGTCCGCCGGCGCAACTCCGACGGCCTGTCCGCCAAGGGCAAACTGCTCGGCCAGGCGATCATCGGCACCGGATTCGGCATCGCCGCGCTCTACGTGGCGAGCGCCAACGCCAGACCGTGGCCAGCGAGCACATCTCATTCATCCGGGACATCAGTTGGCTGAACGTCGGCAAGGTCGGCTCGGTGATCGTGTTCGTATTCGTCATCACGGCGATGTCGAACGGTGTGAACCTCACCGACGGCCTCGACGGCCTGGCCACCGGCGCGTCGACCCTGGTGCTCGGCGCATACGCGCTGATCGGGTACTGGCAGTATCGGCACTGGTGCGCCGACGAGACGTACGCCCGCGCGAACGACTACTGCTACCAGGTCCGCGATCCTCTGGAGATCGCCATGATCGCGGCCGCGGCCGCTGGCGCCTGCGTGGGCTTCCTGTGGTGGAACACGTCCCCGGCACGGATCTTCATGGGCGACGTGGGCGCGCTCGGGCTCGGCGCCCTGATCGGCGGGCTCGCGGTGGCAACCCGCACCACGCTGCTGTCGATCCTGATCGGCGGTCTCTTCTTCATCATCACGGTCACCTGGGTGATCCAGATTGTGTCGTACCGGACCACCGGAAGACGTGTCTTCCGGATGGTGCCGTTGCATCACCACTTCGAGCTGGCTGGATGGAGCGAAGCCAACATCGTGGTCCGATTCTGGATCGTGGCCGGCGTCTGCGCGGCCGTCGGCCTGGGCCTGTTCTACTCGGACTTCCTGGCGGTCGTCGGATAGAAGCCACGCGACGAGGCTGTCGTGCCGTCGACGGCGATCCGCCGGGCAGCCCGGTTCCCGCACGCCGAAGAGGTCTGGAAAGCCAGAGCGTTGACGCTGCACATGGCCGTAGTGAAGATCAGCGCATGACCGCCGACGACTCGAACGCGCCCGTTGAACGTGAGCCGCAGCGACCTCGGGAGATGCCGCTCGGCAAGATGTGGCTGTTTGGCGCAATGGGTGCAGTGGCCGCTATCGCCGCCATCGTGATCGCCCCGGCGAACCCTGCTGGCTGGGTCTTGCTTGCATCGCTTGGTGGACTTGGCTGGCTGACACGTGTCGAACTGCTCGGCGTGGCGTGGTGCAGCAGTCGGACGAATGACCGCTGCGGCCCCGCACGGGTAGCCGATGCTGCGCCTGCCACGGGACCGCACTGCCGCATGACAGCCACCGCCATCGGTGGCATCGCGCACGCCTTCACCAGCAGAGCCTGATCCGGCGCCGCGTTGCGACCACAACGTGCTCTGCACAACAGACCCATTCGCCGTTGCAGGGCCGACGTTCCCGGCGAGGCAGAACCTCGAAACAAGCACCATCGATTCGCTGTCAGACTCCGGTACGAGGACCGGGCACCGCCCGTACGGATCGGTCAGCGGAGAAGCTGCTGCTTCCCGCCCGTACCGATGGATCCGCTGTTACAGCTCGACCCAGTAACGTCGCGCCGTACCGAGTTCGGTGTCCCGAATGTCCTCCAGGACGCCACCCTGACGCTCGATCGTCCGCGCCGAGGCGGTGTTGTTGACCTCGCAGGTGATCAATACCCGATTCATGCCGAGCGTTCGTGCCTCGTCGAGCATCCGGCCCAGCGCCCAGCTGGCCAGCCCGCGGCGGCGCGCGGACGGCCGGACGCCGTAGCCGATGTGCCCGCCGACCCGCAACAGGAAGTCGTCGAGCTCGTGCCGCAGGGCGATTCCGCCGAGCACCTGGTCACCCTCGACGATCCATCGGTAGGTGCAGTGCACCCGCCCGGCGTCCAGCGGCTTCATCGGATCCGACTCCTCCGTGAGCCGGGCCACCCAGGCAGTGAACCCGTCGGACGACTGCACCTCGTCGGACGGCCGCAGGCCGAAACCGTCCTCATGAACGCCGGGGCCCCAGTCGTCCCGCGCATCCAGCCAGGCCGTGTGGAGGCGGACGGTGGGGGCGATCAGCTCGGGCACCCGGCGACGATACCGGCCGACGTGGATCTCGCGGCGGCGACTAGCATCCGGGGCTGTGCTGCGCAGTTGGGGTCCACCGGGGCTGCTGCTGGCGAGCGGACTGTTCGCCGCGTCCGGCCAGCGGTCGCTGTGGGCCGGTGCCGTCTGGCTGGCGGTCCTCGCCGCGCTGGCGTTCATGTTGTCGCCGCTGGCCTTCCCGCGTTCGGTCTTGGCGGCACAGGCACGGCAGCACAGCGCGGCGGACGGTCGGCCGGTCGTCTACTGGCGGCCCGGTTGTCAGTACTGCCTCCGCCTGCGCTTCCGGCTCGGCCGTGCCGCTCGCCGGGCTCACTGGGTCAACATCTGGAGCGACCCGGCCGGGGCGGCGGCCGTCAGGGCGGTCGCCGGTGGGAACGAGACGGTGCCGACGGTGGTGCTGGCCGACGGTGAGTCGGCCGTCAATCCGAGCCCGGACTGGTTCCGACGCCGGCTGGGACCGTAGCCCTGATCCGCCCACAGTCGACGGCGGCCGGCAGCAGGGGCCAGTGACCGGCGACAGCCGGGGGCCGGCGGCCGGCGCGCCAGCTCCGACCCGGGTGACGCGGCCAGATCAGCTCGCCGGCTCGGCGGCGAGTGGCGCCGCCAACTCGCCGTACCTCCGCTCCACCGCACACTGCACGACCAGCACCACCACCAGCAGCGCCAGGGCGGAGAGCGCCGGCAGCAGCCGAGCCGGTGCCACGAGCAGCAGCAGCACGACGGCACCGACGACCGGCGGCAGCGCGGTACGGCCGGCGGTGAGCCGCAGGCAGAGCCCTCGGCCGACGAGGTAGAGCGCGCCACCGGCGTAGAGGGCGACGACGCTCGGCAGGCCCAGCTGATCGACGGTGCCGTGGTGTATGAGTATGGCCAGCACCTGCTCGATGCCGAGCGCGATGTACATGATTCCGGCGATCATCGGCAGGTGGGCGAGGCTGAAGGCGTCGCTGGCGATGATGCCCCGCCGCGCCCGCGGCGCGGTCGCCATGACGTACTCGATGACCGGCGCGAACCGGTCGAAGTACAACCGCCACAAGCAGACGGTGACCACGAAGCCGAGCAGCGCCGCCAGCAGCACCCACCAGGTGGCCAGCTCCGCACCCGCACCGAGGCCGATCGAGATCAGCGACTCGCCGATCGCAATGATGATCACTAGGCGGTGACGCTCGGCGAAGTGGCTGACGCTGCGTAGTTCCCACGGGCTGTAGCCGGAGGCGATCCGGCCGCCACCGACGTCGACCAGGAACGCCACCGTCCAGAGCACCGTCTGCGCCGTGCCGCCGACCAGCGCTCCGGCCACCAGCGGGAGCGACGCCAGCGCCAGCGGAATCGCGCTGAGCCGGAGCGTGCGGGTGAGCCGGGGACTGCGGGACACGTACAGGTAGAGCGTCAGGTGCAGGACCCGTACGGCCAGGTAGGCGGCGGCGAGCAGGAGCGGCGCTGGCAGCTGGCTCTCCTCCTCCTGCCAGGCGTGCGAAATCGCCAGCGCCGCCACGAAGAGTGCCGCCATGGCGGTCAGGGTGCCGGTGCGGATCAGGCCGACGTCGGCGCGTGCCTCGTTGCCCAGCCAGGCGTACGCGGACCAGGAGAACCACAGCAGCAGGATGAGGATCAGCCCACGGAGCATCGTGACGGCGGTGGGGGTCTCCGCCATGAACTCGACGATCCGGGTGAGCGCGAAGACGAAGACGAGATCGAAGAAGATCTCGAAGTTGGTCGTCCGGTGCGTCTCCTCGGTCGTCTCGTACCGGTACCGGGGGATGCGCACCCCGTCATCTTCGTGGCCTCGACGAGGCGCCGAGGCCGGTTCCGCGAACGGGCGGAGGCGACGAGGCCGGTTCGGCGACGACGGCGCTCAGTCGTGCCGTTCGGCGCGCTCGATCTCGGCGAACGCCGCGACGAGGTAGGCGTCGAACGGCCGGCCGGTGTGGGCCGACAGGTCGGCGACGAGCAGCGGGGCGTGCCGGGCGATCGTCGGTGGATCCGGCGGCGAATCGTCGCCGTCCGGGTCGTACACCCCGAGCGCGCCGGCGAGCAGGACCAGCAGTACGTGCGGATCGACGTCGGAGCGCCACTGCGCCGCGCCGCGGGCGCAGCGTTCCAGCACCTGTCGGACGTCGTCGCCGTCCACGCCGTCCGGGTGGCTCTCCTCGAGCAGCAGCCGGACCACCGCGCCGAGGACCAGCCCCGACCGATCGGCCGTCGCCAGGCGGGCCACCGACTCGTCGTACGCCCGCGCGTCACGCTGCCGTGCGGCGCTGACCGCCTCGACGGCGGTCTCCGCGATCTCGCGGGCGGATGCGGGCAGATGACGCCAGGTGGTGGTCACCCGGCCAGCATTGCAGAGGGGTCGGACACCGGCCGGGGGTGGACTCGGTCACGAATCGGCGTTCTGCCGGGCGGGGCGACGACAAATCGAGTCGCACACTGTCACAGCCAACGCAGAGAATGCGGGCATGTTGCGTCGCGCCCTGCCCCGCCGTCCCGAAGCCCGACGCATCCTCGTCGGCACCCTGCTCTCGGCGATCGGGCGCGGTCTCACCCTGCCGTTCCTCTTCATCTACCTGACCGACGTGCGCGGGCTCACCGATGCCCGCGCCGGCCTGGTGATCGGCTGGTACGGCGCGGTCACGCTGGTGCTGTCGCCGCTCGGCGGCACCCTGATCGACCGGTTCGGTGCTCGCCGGGTGGTGCTCCCCTGTCTGCTGATCGAGGCCGTGGGCACCGGCGCGCTCGCCCTGGTCCATTCGAGCGCGTCCGCGTTCCTGGTGGTCACCGTGATCGCGATCGGCAGTTCGGCCATCTGGTCCGGGCAGAACACCATCCTCGCCTCACTGACCGACGACGGCGAGCGGCAGCGCGTCTTCGGGCTGAACTTCGCCCTGCTCAACCTCGGCATCGGCATCGGCGGCATGACCTCGGGCGCGATCGTCGACACCGGCCGCCCGGTGACCTTCCAGATGATCTACCTGCTGGACGCGGTGAGCTACCTGATGCCCGCCCTTATCCTGCTCACCCTGCCCGGCGTCGGCCGTCGGATCAGCTCGGCTGCGGCGGGCGACCGGCAGTCCGGGGGCGGCTACCTCACGGTGCTGCGCGACCGTCCGTTCCGCCGCCTGGTGATCTTCGGTCTGATCCTCACCACCTGTGGCTACGCGCAGATCGAGGTGGGCTTCACCGCTTACGCCGTCCGGGTCGTCGAGGTGAGCCCCCGGGTGGTGGCCTGGGCCCTCGCCGCCAACACCGTGATGATCGTGCTCGCACAGCTGGTGGTGATCCGGCGGCTGGAGGGGCGGAGCCGCACCGGCGCGCTCGCGGCGGTGGGTGCGGTGTTCGCCACCGCCTGGCTCGTCCTGGGTGCCGCCGGCCTGGTCGGTACGGGCAACGCGCTCGTCGCCGCGCTCGGCGTGGTGGCCTGCTCAGCGATCTTCGGCTTCGGCGAGACGATGCTCTCGCCGGTCATGCCGGCGCTGACCAACGCGCTCGCCACCGACGAGCTTCGCGGCCGCTACAACGCGGTGAGTTCCATGATCTTCGGTATCAGCGGGGTGATCGGCCCGGTGACGGCCGGCCCGTTGATCGGCGCGGCCGACGGCAAGGTGTGGGTCGTGGCCGTCGTCGGCGGTTGTCTGCTCGCGTCCGTGGTGGCGCTCTCCCTGCGTCGCCTGCTCGGCCCCGCCGAGGACGGCCGTGCGCGGAACGCCGAGGTCGTCCCCGAGCCCGCCCCCGCTTCGGCCTGACCCCGTGCGGGGCGCACGCCCCGCACACCCCGCTCCGCCCCGCACCGCGCACCCCGTCGGCCCACCCCTCCGGCCCACCTCGTCGGCCCACCCTCCGGCCCACGAAGATCGCGCTCGCTCCACGAAGTAGTGGCATCGTGCGATCCCGCACACCACTACTTCCCTGTTCGAGCGTGATCTTCAGGGCCGGGAGAGCGCCGACGGCGCAGGATGGATCGGCCCACGTGTTCGATCGGGGCCGGCCGTGGGTCAGAAACCGCAGGTCCGCCCGGCGGAGTGGCTGACCTGGACGGTGTGCGTCACGCAGTTGCGGTCGACCACCAGGTGCAGCAGGAACCCGGTGGGCTCGGTGACCCAGCCGATCGGTTCGTCCGAGGTCATGGTGAGCGACGCCTGCCGCCAGGTGCTGGGTGCGGTGGTGAGCACGGTGCCGGCGAACGCCGCGGTGACCGGGCGGTGCAGGTGGCCGGCGCCGATCCGGACCACGTGCCGGTGCCGGCCGACCACCTCGGCGAGCGCATCGGCGTCCGCCAGCCCGATCGCGTCGGCGGCTGGTAGCCCCACGACCACCGGCGGGTGGTGCAGGAAGACCAGTGCCGGCACGTCCGGCCGCCCGGCCAGCACGCCGTCGAGCCAACCCAGCTGCTCCTCGCCGAGCTGCCCGCCGTCCGCGCCCGGCACGAGGGAGTCCAGGACGATGACGGTCGCCGCCGGGTGATCGACGTGGTAGTACGCGGAGAACCCACCGCCCAGCCACGGCGTACCGCCGAACTGGTCGAGCAGCGACTCGCGGTCGTCGTGGTTGCCCGGTGCCAGGTGCACCGGCAGCGGGAATCGGCCGATCACCTCCCGGAGCGTGAGGTACTCGTCGGGTCGTCCGCGGTCGACGAGGTCACCGGTGATCACCACGCAGTCGGGGCGGGGCCGCAGCGCGAGTACCCGGCCGAGCGCTTGGTGCAGCCCGGTGGCCGGGTCGGCGGCGAGCGGACCGGTGGTCAGGTGCGGATCACTGAGCTGGGCGATCAGCATGCGCGCCTCCTCGCGGACGAGGTCTTCACGCTACCGCCGTGGCCGCCCGCCGGTGGGTGCGACGGACAGCCACTGTTGTCCCGGTCCCGGTCCCGGCGGCCGCAAGCGGCCGGGACGGCTCGGACGAGCTCGCGCCCGACACCCTGTCAGCACCGGACGAACTCCGGCGAGCGCGCCGCAGGGCTGACCGGCGCCGTCGCCCCACTGGTGCCACGCATCCACCGGTGCTGTCGCCCGGCTGCGCCGCACTATCCACCGACGCCCGTCGCCCCACTGGCGCCGCACTATCCACCGGCGCCCTCCCCCACTGCGCCGCGCTATCCACCGACGCCGTCCACAGCCTGTGGATAGCACATGTGTACGAAGGGCGTGCGCGATCTTGATCGGGGCGGCGCTGGTCACGTCATGAGTACGCTTGGTCGCAGGTTCGGCACCGGCCGACCCCACCCCTACCTGGAACGACGAGCGAGTGGATCACCAGCGGATCATCCGTGACGTCACGGCCGACCTTCCCGCGGCCACAAGCGCCCTCGACGCCTGCCAGCGCTTCGTCACCGCGCTCGCCGGGCACACCCCGGCGGCCATCTCCTTGCTGCTCCAGGTCCAGGGCCGGTTGCGCTGCGTCGCGGCCACCGGCGCCTGGCAGATCTTCTCGACCGTGCCGCCGAAGACCGGCATCGTCGGCCGGGTGTACGCCACCGGCGAGACCGCCGTCGTGCCCGACGTCGCCGCCGACCCCGACCATCTGCCGATCCGACCGGACGTGACCGCCGAGATCTGCGTACCGGTCGTCGACCCGGCCGGGCGGGCCGTCGGCGCACTGGACCTGCAGTGGAGCGCACCGGTCGACCTGGCACCCTGGCGAGTCACCGCCGAGCGGCTGGCCTCCCGCCTCGGCGCCCGGATCCTGGCGCTCGGCGGACCACCGCCCGAGAGCCGTAGCGAAAAACTGCTCCGGCACGCCGCCGCGCTCTCCGCCGCGACGACGGACTGCGATCTGATCACCTCGGCGATCTGCGCCGCCCGTGACGTCTCCGCGCTCTCCGCCGCGGTGCTGCTGCTGGACGGTACCGAGACGTCCCGGCTCTGCCGGCCACCGCGCACCCCGGGTGAGTTGGAGGACCGGATCCGCGCCGAACTGACCGAGGCCGGGCCGGCGGCGCTCGACCGCATCGTCGATCGGGTTCACCGGTACGGGGCCGGCTACACGCTCGGCGAGGCCGGGCAGCCGCCGACGGAGGAGTACGTTCCGCTTTCCCGCGCGGGGGTACGCACGCTGGTGGCGGTCCCGCTCGGCCCGCCCGACGGCGGGGGCGTGCTGCTCGTCGCCGACGAGCGCCTGCTCCGCCCCGACCCCACCACGGTCAGCCTGATGGAACTGCTCGCCGGTCAGGCCTGGAACAGCCTGGACCGGCTCCGCACCCTCAACCGGCTGCGCGAGCAGGCCAGTTCCGATCCGCTCACCGGGCTGCGGCACACCGGTCCGTTCGGCAAGCGGATCGCGGCGGCCACCCCGGGGCGTACGGCGCTGCTGGCGATCGACGTGGACGGCTTCAAGACGGTCAACGACACGTACGGGCACCAGGCCGGCGACCGGCTGCTGATCGGCCTGGCCCGGGCGCTGGAGAGCGCGCTGCGGCACGGCGACGAGCTGTACCGCATCGGTGGCGACGAGTTCGTCGCGGTGATCGAGGTGAACCGTCCGGAGGAGGCGGTCCGGATCGCCGAGCGGCTGACCGAGGCGGCCCGCTGCACCGGCCGCACGATCAGCGTCGGGGTGGCGCTGCCACGCCCGGGCGAGTCCGCCGAACTCACCCTTCGCCGCGCCGACCAGGCTCTCTACGCGGTCAAGCGGCAGGGCCGCGACGGCGTACGCCTGGCCCCGGCCTGACCCACCCCGGAACCGCGCGGCCACGTTCGCCTCCTCCGGCGGCTTCCCGGGAGTCCGGCGACGGGTTTGCGCGCGGCAGCCGGTCGAGCGGCACGCTCAGGAGTGGGTCAGCTCGGTGGCCAGGAGTTCGGCGATCTGGGCGGTGTTCAGTGCCGCGCCCTTGCGGAGGTTGTCGCCGGTGATGAAGAGGTCCAGGGCGCGCGGATCGTCCAAGGCCCGGCGGATCCGGCCGACCCAGGACGGGTCGGTGCCGACCGCGTCGATCGGCATCGGGAACTCGCCGGCGGCCGGGTCGTCGACCAGGATCACACCGGGGGCGTTCCGCAGCACCTCACGGGCTCCCTCGGCGTCCACCTCGGTGGCGAAGACCGCGTGCACGGCGACCGAGTGGCCGGTCACCACGGGCACCCGTACGCAGGTGGCGGAGACCTTCAGGTCGGGCAGGCCGAGGATCTTGCGCGACTCGTTGCGGACCTTCATCTCCTCGGACGACCAGCCGCCGTCGGCGGGCGAGCCGGCCCAGGGGACCACGTTCAGCGCGAGCGGGGCCGGGAACGGGCCGAGCTCGTCGCCGACCGCCTGCCGGACGTCACCCGGCCGCGAACCGAGCACCCGGTCACCGGCGATCTTGCCGAGCTGGGCGTGCAGGGCGTCCACGCCGGCCTGACCGGCGCCGGAGACCGCCTGGTACGAGGAGAGCACCAGCTCACGCAGGCCGTACTCGCGATGCAGCGGGGCGACCGCGACGATCATCGCGAGCGTCGTGCAGTTGGCGTTGGCGATGATGCCCTTGGGCCGGTTGCGTACCTGCTCGGGGTTGATTTCGGGGACCACCAGCGGCACGTCGCGGTCCATCCGGAAGGCCCCGGAGTTGTCCACCACGACCGCGCCATGGTCGACCGCGACCGACGCCCACTGCGCCGAGACCTCGTCCGGTACGTCGAACATCGCGACGTCGACGCCGTCGAACGCCTCCGGGGTGAGGGCCTGGACCGTCAGTTCCTCGCCCCGGCAGCGGACCTGCCGCCCGACGGATCGCTCGGAGGCGAGCAGCCGGATCTCGCCCCAGACGTTGCGACGGCCGGTGAGCAGCTCGCACATGACGGTGCCGACGGCACCGGTCGCCCCGACGACGGCGAGGGTGGGCAGGTCGCCCATCGGCCCTACCGCCCGGTGCCCGCGTAGACCACGGCCTCGGTGTCGCCGCCGAGGTCGAAGGCGTCGTGGATCGCGCGGACCGCCGCGTCGAGGTCGGTGTCCCGGCAGACCACGGAGACCCGGATCTCCGACGTCGAGATCATCTCGATGTTGACGCCGGCGGCGCCGAGGGCGGCGAAGAAGCCGGCCGCCACACCCGGGTGGGAGCGCATCCCGGCGCCGATGAGCGAGACCTTGCCGACGTGGTCGTCGTAGAGCAGGCCCTTGAACTTGACCGACTCCTGGATCTTGCTGAGCGCGGCCATCGCCGTCGGACCGTCGGTCTTCGGCAGCGTGAAGGAGATGTCGGTGCGCCCGGTGCCCTCGGTGGAGACGTTCTGCACGATCATGTCGATGTTGATCTCGGCGCCGGCCGCGGTGTCGAAGATGCGCGCGGCGGCACCCGGCTCGTCCGGCACGCCGACGATCGTGATCTTCGCCTCGCTGCGGTCGTGGGCGACCCCGGTGATCAGTGCTTGCTCCACAGGAAGGTCCTCCATCGATCCGGTGACCATCGTGCCGGTGTTGGTCGAGTATGACGAACGGACGTGGATCGGCAACCCCGCCCGGCGGGCGTACTCCACACTGCGCAGGTGCAGCACCTTGGCGCCGCAGGCGGCCAGTTCCAGCATCTCCTCGTAGGTGATCTGCTTGATGTGCCGCGCGTTGGGCACGATCCGCGGATCGGCGCTGAAGATGCCGTCCACGTCCGTGTAGATCTCGCAGACATCGGCGTGCAACGCGGCTGCCAGCGCCACCGCGGTGGTGTCCGAGCCACCCCGACCCAGCGTCGTGACGTCCTTGGTGTCCTGGGAGACCCCCTGGAAGCCGGCGACGATCACCACCGAGCCCTCGTCGAGTGCGCCCTTGAGGCGACCCGGGGTGACGTCGATGATCCGCGCCTTGCCGTGCACCGAGGTGGTGATCACACCGGCCTGGGAGCCGGTGAACGAACGGGCTTCGTACCCCAGGTTGTGGATGGCCATGGCGAGCAGCGCCATGGAGATCCGCTCTCCGGCGGTGAGCAGCATGTCCAGTTCGCGGCCCGGCGGCAGCGGACTGACCTGGTTGGCCAGGTCGAGCAGCTCGTCGGTGGTGTCGCCCATCGCGGAGACCACCACCACGACATCGTCACCGGCCTTGCGTGCGGCGACGATCCGCTCCGCGACCCGCTTGATCCGCTCCGCGTTGGCGACGGAGGACCCGCCGTACTTCTGCACCACGAGTGCCACGAAGTGCACTCCCTCCCAGTGACCCTGAGCGTGCCGACGCCGCCGGTCACGGGGCCGGCGGCGCGTGTCAGACCTCCCCAGGGTATCGGGCCGGCCGGACCGTCGGGTCAGGTGATCCCACCATCCGGCCCGGCTGCGTCGGCCCGCACCACCGGGCAGCGCCCGTGACCAGCGTCGATTCGGACACCGGGGAACGCCCCGCCCAGACGCCACCCGCGACACCCCGGGCGTGGCCGACCCGGACGGGCCCGACCCCTGGCGGCGGGCGCCGTCCGCGACACGCCGGGTCGCCGGGCCGAGCAGGCCAGCGCCGCGAGCGCGAGCGCCGGAGAATGAGGCGGTGTACGACCTCTCCCGACCGATCCGACGTACGACCGGCCCGCGCACACCCGTCCGCCGCTCGTCCGACACCCCCGCGGTCGAGGCGGCAGCGACCCGCCCGCGCGCGGCCGTCCGTCGTCGCCGCCGACCGTCCGCCCCGCTCGCGCTCTTCGCGCTCGCCCTGCCGGCGCTCCTCGTCGCGTGCAGCGCCGACCCGCCGCCCGCTCCCCCGCCGCCCGATCCGGGGCCGGTCGCGGTGGACGCCGCGCGGGACGAACTGGCCGCGCTCGCCGCGGCGGCGCAGGATCGGCATCTGACCGCCCATTACAAGTTCGGTCGCGGTGGCGAGGCGGACCGGACGATCGTCGTGACCAGCGCGAACGACGGCAGCTGGCGAGTCGACGTACCCGGTGGCGCGCTCGGCGGCACCTCGGACATCTCCTTGGCCGCCACCGCGGACGGGCTCTTCCAGTGCGCCCTGCCCTCGGCCGCCCGGCCCGAACCGCCGAGCTGCGTACGCCTCGGCGACACCGACGACGCGCTTCCACGCCGACTGGATCCGCGGGTGCAGCATCCGTTCACCGACTGGCTGGACGTGCTCACCGATCGGCGCGCTCCGCTCTCGGTCTCGCCCGCGCAGCCGCTTCCGGGCGTCCCGGGCAGCTGCTACTCGGTGGAGACCACCTCGGCCTCGCTGAACGCCCCGCTGGACGTGGGCATCTACTGCTACGACCAGGACGGCACGCCGACGGCGGTCCGGACCGAGTACGGCACGCTCACGCTGGCCGGCCCGCCTGCCCCGGCGCCGGCCACCGTGCAGTTGGCCGGGCCGGTCGTCGAGGGCGAGCCGCTTGGCACGGCTTCGCCGCCACCGCCTGATCCGTCGGACAGTCCGAGTGCCGGAACGCAGTGATCTTCCAACCGTTACGGGTGCTCTTGCCCACATTTGGCACCCCGGCCGGAGGGGGCGAATCGGCCATACGGGACGCTTCCTCTTATGCCCGACCTCACCCCGCTGCTCGCCTTCCGCTGGAGCCCCCGGGCCTTCGACCCGAACGCCGAACTGAGCCCGGACGAGGCCGCCTCGCTGCTGGAGGCGGCCCGCTGGGCGCCCTCGGCGGGCAACAGCCAGCCCTGGCGGTTCGCGCTCGGCCACCGGGAGGACGAGACGTGGAAGCGGATCCTGACCTGCCTGCCGGTCGACGACCAGGGCTGGGCTCGGCACGCCTCCGCGCTGCTGGTGGGCGCGCACACGGGCGACGACGAGCGGGCCGCGTACGACCTGGGCCAGGCCGTCGCCCACCTCACCGTGCAGGCCACCGCGCTCGGCCTGCACGTGCACCAGCTCACCCGCTTCGACCGGCCGGGCCTCGCCCTGGAGCTGGACCTTCCCGGCGGGGTCCATCCGCTGGTCGTCGCGGCCGTCGGCCGGATCGGTGACCCGTTCACGCTGCCGGAGGAGCTGCGCCGTCGGGAGGTCGGCCTGCGGCACCGCCACCCCGTCGCGGACCTGCTGCTCGCCTGACTACCCGATCGGGTCACCGCCGCGGCTGGCTCGGAGCAGAACCCTCGCGGCGTCGGTGTTGCGATAGAGGACGTGCCGGCCCTGTCGGGACCGGGAGACCAGACCCGCGGCGTGCAGCGCGCCGAGGTGCTGGGAGACACCTCCGACGGACATCGCGGTACGTCGGGCCAGGTCAGTGGTGGTGGTCGCCGTCTCGAGCAGGTGCAGCAGCGCGGCTCGGCCGGGGCCGACCACCCGCGCCAGCGAGTCGCCGGGCGGCGGCGCGGTCGCCTCCCAGAGCGTCCCGACCGCCCGCACCGGGTACGCACCGGCCGGCAGCGAATCCTCCAGCAGGTTCCACAGCACCTGCTGCCCGGTGAACACCGTCGGGTTCAGCGCCAGTCCGCGACCGCGGAGGTCGAAGTCCCGCTCGAACGGGTCGTCGCTGACCACCCGGTCGCCGAGCCAGCGCAGGCTCGGGTGGAGCTGCTCGAAGAACCGGCCGGCACCGTTCTCGGCGAGCTGGGCGGCCCGGTACGCAACGTCGGCGTCGAGCAGCGCCCGCATCCGCGGCCAGTCCGGCGCGATCGCCTCGTCGTACCAGACCCGCACCGCGTCGACGAGCTGCGGCAACAGCCCACGCGGGTCGGCGAGGAGCGCCTGCCCGAACGCGTTCAGCGGCTGGCGCGGGGTGGTCGCCAGCAGGTCCTGGACCACCACGGCCGGTGGTGTCGCCGCGATCTGGTCGAGCTGCTCGGCCATCGCCACGTTCGGTCGGGCCGCCGGGGTGAGGAAGTCGGGCAGCCAGCAACCCCGCCGGGCCAACGCCCTCAGCGGTCGGACCCGCTCGGCGACCTCGGGACGGCGCACTGTCACCCGGGCCCGGTCGATCCAGGGCAGGTGCACCGCGTAGCGGACCGGACTGGCCAGCGCCCACATGCTCATGACCGTCTCGTTGACCGGCGACACGGCCAGCCGGACGCCCGCCACGTCGGCGAGAGTGAACCGCAACTCGGACACACGCCCTCCCCCGGGGAGCAGGATTCGGCCCAGCCTAAAAGGCTCGACCGATGTCGTGGGGGTCCGGTTCACTTCCCGGCCATGGGGACCAGAGACACCATCCGCAGCGCTGTGGCAAACGTCGTACCGCCGGCCGGCTTGACCCGCGCGCTGGCCGTGCAGGCCATGGTCTACGCCGTCGGCAGCGGCCTGTTCCACGCCGGCAGCGCCGTCTTCTTCACCCGGGCGCTGGGGCTCAGCGCCGCCCAGGTCGGGCTGGGCCTGTCCATCGCGGCAGGGGTGTCGCTGCTCGGCACGGTGCCGCTGGGCGGGCTCACCGACCGGTACGGACCGCAGCGGGTCTGGATCATCGGGCTGGTGCTGAACGCGGCGCTCTTCGCGACGTACCCGTTCGTGGGCGGCTTCGCCGGTTTCCTCGCCGTGGTGGTGGCGCTGGCGGCGGTGGACGCGTCGACCGGCGTGGCCCGCCAGGTCTACTCGATCAACGCGCTCCCCCCGGCCGAACGGGTCACGGCGATGGCGTACCAGCGTTCGTCGTTGAACGTCGGGTTCGGGCTGGGCGCGGTGATCAGTGGTCTGGTGCTGGCCGTGGACACGATCGAGGCGTACCGGGGAATGGTCTGGTTCATCGCGACCGTGATCCTGGTGACGGCCCTGTTCGTACGACGACTGCCCCGGCTGCAGCAGGTGGTCAGGCCGGTGGAACCGATGGGTCGGCTCGCCGTGCTGCGGGACCGGCCGTTCATGACGGTGTCCCTGCTCTCCGGGCTGCTCACCGCGCACGGAGTGCTCTACCTGACGGTCATGCCGCTCTGGATCCTCACCCACACCGACGCCCCGAAGGCGGTGATCGCTGCTCTGGTGCTGCTCAACACGGTCCTGATCGTGCTGCTCCAGGTACGCGTCAGCCGGGGTGCCGACACCGCCGCGGGCGCGGCGCGGGCCTCCCGTCGTGGCGGTCTGCTGATCGCCCTGTTCTGTCTGGTCCTGCCGATCTCCGGGGTCACCCGGGGGCTGCTCACCGTGGTGGTGCTGGTGGCTGCCGCGACGCTGCTGATCCTGGCCGAGCTGATCGAGTCGGCGGGCACCTGGGGACTCACCGCCACCCTTCCGCCGGACGACCAGCGCGGCGCGTACGTGGGGGCGCTGCGGCTCGGCGAGCAGGTGCAGTACCTGATCGCTCCGGCGGGGTTGACCGCGCTCGGGGTGACCACCGGGGGCTGGGGCTGGTTCCCGGCGGCGGCGATCTTCGTGCTGATCGGGCTGGCGATCGTACCCGCGGTGGCCTGGGCGGGACGGACGCCGAGGCTGGGTTCCCGGGCCCCGGAGCCGGCCATGACGCCGGTCCCATAATCCGGACCTACCTTCCCACCCACGGTTGCCTCACGTAGGGTGACTTGGTCATGTGGCGGGCGCTTCTTCTCCTTGGCCGCCGCGACGAGGCCTGACCGGCCGGCACCTCGTCGCGGAGTCGCTTCGCGCCGTCCAGCACATCCGAACTTCCCATCGGCACCGCCGGAGCATCGTGGCCCGGCACCAGCCGACACCTTCCGATTGCTGACGCCACCTGTTCAGGAGACCACTCCGTCATGACTGACACCGTCACCGACGTCGAGACCGATC
Source organism: Micromonospora sp. NPDC023737 (assembly GCF_040639715.1). Lineage (NCBI taxonomy): Bacteria > Bacillati > Actinomycetota > Actinomycetes > Micromonosporales > Micromonosporaceae > Micromonospora > Micromonospora sp. NPDC023737. The sequence goes on along the minus strand of NZ_JBFAAL010000019.1, from coordinate 33,162 downwards.
CGTTCGCCCGGCAGCGCCCCAGCGGCATGCCGTTCCAGCGTTACGAGCCCTACCAGCGGCAGTTCCGCGTCGACCTGCCGGACCGCACCTGGCCCACCCGGCAGGTGGACGCGGCGCCGCGCTGGTGCGCGGTGGACCTGCGGGACGGCAACCAGGCGCTCATCGACCCGATGTCGCCCGAGCGCAAGCGCCGCATGTTCCAGCTGCTGGTGCAGATGGGCTACAAGGAGATCGAGGTCGGCTTCCCGTCGGCGAGCCAGACCGACTTCGACTTCGTACGGCAGCTCATCGAGCAGGACCTGATCCCGGAGGACGTCACCATCCAGGTGCTGACCCAGTGCCGGGAGCACCTGATCGAGCGGACCTTCGAGTCGCTGCGCGGCGCCCGGCGGGCCATCGTGCACTTCTACAACTCCACCTCGACGCTGCAGCGCCGGGTGGTCTTCGGCCTCGACCGGGACGGCATCACCGACATCGCCACCACCGGGGCCCGCCTGTGCCAGAAGTACGCGGAGATCCACACCCCGGACACGGACATCCACTACGAGTACTCGCCGGAGTCGTACACCGGCACCGAGCTGGAGTACGCGCTCGAGGTCTGCTCGGCGGTGATCGACGTGATCGACCCGACGCCGGACCGGAAGCTGATCATCAACCTGCCGGCCACCGTCGAGATGGCCACGCCGAACGTGTACGCGGACTCGATCGAGTGGATGCACCGCCGCCTGCCCCGCCGGGACAGCCTGGTGCTCAGCCTGCACCCGCACAACGACCGGGGCACCGGCGTGGCCGCCGCCGAACTCGGCCTGCTGGCCGGCGCCGACCGGATCGAGGGCTGCCTGTTCGGCAACGGTGAACGCACCGGCAACGTCGACCTGGTCACGCTGGGGCTGAACCTCTTCTCCCAGGGCATCGACCCGATGATCGACTTTTCGAACATCGACGAGGTCAAGCGGACGGTCGAGTACTGCAACCAGCTCCCGGTGCACGAACGCCACCCGTACGCCGGCGACCTGGTCTACACCGCGTTCTCCGGCTCGCACCAGGACGCCATCAAGAAGGGTTTCGACGCGCTCGCGGCGGACGCCGCCGCGGCCGGGGTACCGGTCGACGAGCAGCCGTGGGCGGTGCCGTACCTGCCGATCGACCCGAAGGACCTGGGCCGTACCTACGAGGCGGTCATCCGGGTCAACTCGCAGTCCGGCAAGGGCGGCGTCGCGTACATCATGAAGAGCGAGCACCAGCTCGACCTGCCGCGCCGGCTCCAGATCGAGTTCTCGGGCGTGGTCCAGCAGGTCACCGATCACGACGGCGGAGAGGTCGAGCCGGCCGCCATGTGGGCCATCTTCGCCCGCAACTACCTGGTCGACCACCAGCCCGACCCGGCGGTCACGCTGGCCGGCTACACGATCGGCACGGCCGACGGGAAGGTCGAGATCGAGGCACGGATGGACCTCGACGGCGAGCACCGGTCGCTCACCGCGGTCGGCAACGGCCCGATCGACGCGTACGTCAACGCACTCCACTCGGTGGGGGTGGGCGTACGGGTGCTCGACTACCACGAGCACGCGCTCTCCTCCGGCGGAGACGCGCAGGCCGCCGCGTACGTGGAGTGCGAGGTGGACGGCCGGAACGTGTGGGGCGTCGGCGTCGACGCGAACATCGTCACCGCCTCGATCAAGGCGGTGACCAGCGCGGTCAACCGCGCCCGCCGCTGACACCGGAAGGGGCCCCCGCCGAAACGGGGGCCCCTTTCCCGGTCGCGGGCGTTGGGCAGGAATCCCGCTCAGCGCTCCCGCGGTGGGGTCGACACCGGGAGCGTCTGGCACGGCTGGGAGGGCGGCGCCTCCCGGGGCGGGCGGTGGATCAGCAGGAGAGCCATCAGCGCGCCGGCCAGCAGCAGGCCCGCGCACCAGAGCATCGCGGCGCGGAACGCCTCGGTCAGGGCGCCGTGCTGCTGGTAGGCGCCGCCGGATAGCCCGACCAGCAGCGGCAACGCGGCCACCGCGAGCAGGCCGCCGGCCCGGGCGGCCGCGTTGTTGAACCCGCTGGCCACCCCGGCGAACCGATCCGCCGCGGCGGCCAGCACGGAAGCGGTGAGTGGCGCCACGACCAGGGTCAGACCGACGCCGAAGAGCAACACCCCGGGCAGCACGTCGACCCAGTAGGACGCGCCGGGGCTGACCCGGCGCAACAGCAGCAGCCCGGCGGCGGCCACCACCGGGCCCACGGCCAGCGGCAGCCGGGGCCCGATGCGTGCCGAGAGTGCCCCCGCCCGGGCCGAACCCACCAGCATCAGCAAGGTCCACGGCAGCAGCGCGACCCCGGTGAGGAGCGCCGACCAGCCGAGCACGTTCTGCAGGTACACGGAGAAGAAGAAGGTGAAGCCGCCGAGCGCGGCGTACACGGCCACGGTGAAGATGTTCAGCACCGAGAAGAGCCGGCTGTCGAACAGCTCGGTGGGTAGCATCGCGGCCGCGCCCCGGTGCCGTTCCAGCAGCACGAAGGCCACTCCCGCGACCAGCCCGAGCAGCGCCGACCCCCACACCGGCGGCGAGCCGAAGCCACGGCCGGTCGCGTCGATCAGCGCGTACGTGAGACCGCCCAGGGCCAGCGCACCGAGCAGGGCGCCGGCGACGTCGAACCGCCGGCGCCGGTCGCCCTCGACCCGGGCCTGCGACGCGCCCTCGTCCCGGCTCTCCGGCACCCAACGCAGCGCGGAGAGCACCACCAGGACCGCGAGCGGAAGGTTCAGGAAGAAGATCCACCGCCAGGAGAACGCGTCGATCAACCAGCCGCCGATGAACGGACCGAGCGCCGTGGAGACGCCGGAGAGCCCGGACCAGGCACCGATCGCCCGGCCACGGTCGTCCGGATGGAAGCTCGCCTGAAGCACCGACAGCGAGCCCGGCGTGAGCAGCGCGCCGCCGGCACCCTGGAGGAACCGGGCTCCGATCAGCCAGCCCGTCCCCTGGGCCAGGCCGCAGAGCACGGACGCGGCGGTGAACCAGATCACCCCGAGCAGGAAGATCCGGCGTCGGCCGAACCGGTCGCCGAGCGACCCGCCGAGCAGTACGAACGCGGCGAGCATGAGCATGTAGCCGTTGACCGTCCACTGGAGGTCCGCCACGGTGGCGTGCAGTTCGGAACCGAGCCGGGGCAGCGCCACGTTGACCACGGTGCTGTCCAGGAAGACCATCCCGGAGGCGAGAACCGTGGCGAGCAGCGTGCCGCGGCCTGCGGCGGTAGTCATCCGGAGGGCAGGCGAGGGTTGGGGCACGGGTACCCATCTTCCACGCGCCATCTGAGAGACGCCACGAAACGCCGAAACCATGCTTGGGTACTGTGCGGGATCGCCGGAAGCCCGCAAGCTGGAGAGGTGTCGTCTGTGCGTACCAGATCAGGACCGCGCGCGGCGGTGGCCGCGCTCGCCGTGGCGCTGGCGCTCGGCGCGTCCGGCTGCATGCCCCTGGACGAGCCGGAGGCCGCTCCCAGCAGCACCGGCGGCAACGCGATGGAGATGCTGGGTCAGCTCACGGTGGCCAGCGCCGGTTCGATGAAGGGCTACAGCCGGGCCCGCTTCCCGCACTGGCGGGACACCGGCACCAACTGCGACGTACGCGACTCGGTGCTGAAGCGGGACGGGGAGAACATCAAGCTCTCCGGCTGCAACGTGGTCGGCGGCCGGTGGCAGAGCGCCTACGACGGCCGCACCTTCACCGATCCCTCCGACGTTGACATCGACCACATGGTGCCGCTGGCAAACGCGTGGCGTTCGGGCGCGGACGAGTGGAACGACACACAGCGGGGCGACTTCGCCAACGACACCACGCGTCCGCAGCTCCTCGCGGTCTCCGCATCCTCCAACCGGTCGAAGGGCGACCAGGACCCGTCCCAGTGGAAGCCGGCGAACCAGTCGTACTGGTGCCAGTACGCCCAGGCCTGGGTGATCGTCAAGCACCACTGGCGGCTCACGGTGACCAGCGCCGAGAAGACCGCCCTGACGGACATGCTGGAGGGCTGCGCATGAGCGAGCGAGAGGCTACCGGGCCGGAACCGACCACGGCCGGCATGAACGTGGACGGCGACGCCGCGCCGGGGGCTGCGCCGGGTGCCGGCATGAACGCCGACGGGCCGTCCGCCACCACTGCGGTGCCCGGCGCCGGAATGCAGGCCGACGCGGACAGTGGCGTCCCCGCGAGCGAGCGCGAGCCCGCCCGGGCGGGCGGAGGCGCCGCCGGGGCGGGTGCCCAGCAGAGCCGGACCACCGACATCGTCGCCGGTCCGGGCGGGGTGATGACCGACGAGGTCGGTGTGGTCACCGGCGAGCTGACCCTGCGCAGCGACTACGCCGACGGGCGCGTCACCCTCACGGTGCAGTACAAGGACGCCGACGAGTGGTACGCGGTCACCGGCGGCCGGGCCGCGTTGCCCGACCCGGCCGGACTGGACGCGGTGCACGGTATCGCGGTCGGCCTGCTCCACCGCCCGGAAGGCTGACCGCCGGGAGAGCGGTCGCGGCATGGCGTCGTCCGGGCACATCCTGCTCGAATGAGCGCTGCCGCGGAGGCCTGTTCCAGCCTCCGCGGCAGCACGGGTCGCGGGCGTACGAGGCCGGTGACAGGGCCACCGGCGGGGCGGTCAGATCGTCGGGATCAGTTCGCCCGGGTCGCCCGGGGCGGTCCCCTCGGTCGGCCGGACGATTTCCGGCTCGACCTCGTGCGGCCGGATCTCCCCGGCGGCGATCTCCTCCGCGTAGTGGCAGGCCACCCGGTGGCCGGAGAGCACCTCGCGCAGCGCCGGTCGCTCGTCGGCGCAGCGGGTCGGCTGGGCCCACGGGCATCGGGTGTGGAACCGGCAGCCCGCCGGCGGGTTCGACGGCGACGGCAGGTCCCCGGCGAGCAGGATCCGCTCGCGCCGGTCCTCCACCACCGGGTCCGGCACCGGCACCGCCGACATCAGCGCCCGGGTGTACGGGTGCATCGGCTCGCGGTAGAGCTCCTCGCTGGACGCCTCCTCGACCAGCCCGCCCAGGTACATCACCCCGACGGTGTCCGAGATGTGCCGGACCACCGCCAGGTCGTGCGCGATGATCAGATACGTGAGGCCCCGCTCGACCTGCAGATCCTTCAGCAGGTTGAGCACCTGGGCCTGGATCGACACGTCGAGCGCGGAGACCGGCTCGTCGGCGACGATCAGGTCCGGGTTGAGCACCAGAGCCCGGGCGATACCGATCCGCTGACGCTGGCCGCCGGAGAACTCGTGCGGGTACTTGGTGAGCGCCGAGGCGGGTAGTCCGACCGCCTCCAGCGTCTCGCGCAGTCGCTTGTTGGTCTCCGCCTTGTCGTCCGCCAGTCCGTGCGCCTTGAGTCCCTCCAGCAGCAGCGACTCCACCGACTGCCGCGGGTCCAGGCTGGACAGCGGATCCTGGAAGATCATCTGCATCCGGCGGCGCGCCCGGCGCATCTTCTCGCCCTTGAGCGCACGGACGTCCGTGCCGTCGAAGACGACCTCGCCATCGGTCGGCTCGACCAGCCGCAGCAGGCCACGACCCAGGGTCGACTTGCCGCAGCCGGACTCGCCGACCAGCCCGTACGTCTCACCCGCGTTGATGGACAGCGAGACGCCGTCCACCGCGTAGACGTAGCCGACGGTGCGGTCGAAGAGCACACCACTCTTGATCGGGAAATGGACCTTGACGTCACGCAGTTCGACCAGTGGTCCGGTCCGCTCGGTCACGGTACCGCCACCTCCTCGGAGACAGGGTTGTTGCAGCGCAGGTCGCCGCCGGTGGCGGTGGGCTCGAGCGTGGGCGCTCCTTCGAGGCAGGCGTCGACAACGTTGTCGCAGCGCGGCGCGAAGGCACAGCCCTCCGTCCACGGAATGTTGTCGGCCACCGAGCCGCGGATCGCGTGCAGGCGCTCGCCCCGCAGTGAGTCGAGCCGGGGTACGGAGCTGAGCAGCCCGTGCGTGTACGGATGCCGGGCGTGCGCGAAGAGTTCGTGCCGCCGAGCCCGCTCCACCACCTTGCCGCCGTAGAGCACGTTGACGGTGTCGCAGAGACCGGCCACCACACCCAGGTCGTGAGTGATCATGATGAGCGCGGTCCCGGTGTCGTCGACCAACTGCTTGAGCAGCGTCAGGATCTGCGCCTGGATGGTCACGTCCAGCGCTGTGGTCGGCTCGTCGGCGATCAGCAGTCGCGGCTTGCAGGCCAGCGCGATGGCGATCAGCGCCCGCTGCCGCATGCCGCCGGAGATCTGGTGCGGGTATTCCTTGAGCCGCCGGTCCGGGTCGGGGATGCCGACCGCGTCCAGCAGCTCGCGGGCCTCCCGCAACGCCTGCCTGCGGTCGCGGCCCTGGTGCCGCTCGAGCACCTCGGCGACCTGGACGCCGATCGGGATGACCGGGTTCAGCGAGGAGAGCGGATCCTGGAAGATCATGCCGATGTCCCGGCCACGCCGGTCCCGCATGTCGTCCCGGCGCAGCTTGAGCAGGTCGGTGCCGTCGAAGAGCACCTCACCGGTGACCTTGTTGCCGCGCTTGGGGAGCAATCCCATGATCGCCAAGCTGGTCACGCTCTTGCCGCAGCCCGACTCGCCGACCAGGCCGACGGTCTGCCCCGGTTCCACCGTGAAGCTGACCTTGTCGACCGCCGTGAACGGTCGTTCGCCACGCCGCTGGAACACGACGCTCAGATCCCGTACGTCGAGCAGGCTCATCGGGTCACTTCCTCACCGTGCTGGTCCGTCACTCGTGACCGTGGGGCTCCCGGCCGCCGCCGGTCCACGCCGGCCGTGCTGTCGTCTCGCACCGTCGTCACCGCCGGTTCTTCGGGTCGATGGCCTCACGCATCGCCTCACCGAGCAGGGTGAAGCCGAGCGCGACGACGATGATCGCCAGCGCCGGGTAGTAGGCCAACTCGGGGCGTACCTCGAAGTAGCGGACGCCGGCGTCGCCGAGCATCGCACCCCACTCGGCCCGGTCCCGGTTGGGATCGCCGAGGCCGAGGAAGGAGAGCGACGCGGCCTCGATGATCGCGACGGAGAGCGTCAGCGTGGCCTGCACGATCACCGCCGTCATGGCGTTGGGGAGCATGTGGCGCAGGACGATGTTGTGCTCCTTCACGCCGAGCGCCCGGGCGGCGAGCACGTGGTCGCTCTCCCGTTGGGCCAGCATGGAGCCGCGCAACAGCCGGGCGAAGACCGGCACGCTGACGATTGCCACGGCCAGGATGACCGTCCACTGGCTGGACTTGCTCGCCAGCGCGACCAGGGTGATCGCCAGCAGCAGGGCCGGCAGGGCCAGCATCACGTCCGTGACCCGCATGAGGATGTTGTCCACCCAGCCACCGAAGGCGCCGGCGATCGCGCCGAGCAGTACGCCGATGGCGAGCCCGATGAGGGTGGCCAGGACGCCGACGAAGAGCGTCTGCCGGCTGCCGTAGATCAGGCGGGACAGCAGGTCCCGGCCCAACTCGTCGGAGCCGAGCGGGAATCCGTCGGTGGCTCCGGGGATGTGGTCCGCGGCGAGCCGGCTGGTCAACTCGTCGAAGCGCTGCACCGGATCGTGCGGCGCGATCAGCGGCGCGAAGATCGCCACGAGCACGAAGAGCGCGATGATGGTGGCGCCGACGATCGCCGCCGGGTTGCGCCGGAGCCGGCGCAACGCGTCCCGGAAGAGGCTCACGCCACCCTTGCCGGCGCTGGCCTGCGCCAATTCCTCCAGGCGCGCCTTCTTCCGGTCACCGAGTCGGTTGAGGCTCGCGCCGCCCGCGCGGCCCGGGCGCTCGTCCTTGCGCCGGGGGGCCGGGGTACCTGCCTGCGTGGTTGGTTCGGTCATCGCACACGCACCCTCGGGTCGATGAAGGCGTAGGAGAGGTCGACCAGCAGGTTGACCACCACGAAGACCAATGCGGCCAGCAGGATCAGCGCCTGGAGGACGGGGTAGTCGCGGCTGCCGGTGATCGAGTCGGTGATCAGGGTGCCGAGGCCGCCCCAGTTGTAGACCTTCTCGGTGAGTACCGCGCCGGAGAGCAGCGCGCCGGTCTGCAGGCCGATGGTCGTGACCACCGGTAGCAGTGCGTTGCGCAGGATGTGTCGCCCCCGGATGGTGCGGTGCCGCAGACCCTTGGCCTCGGCGGTGCGGACGTAGTCCTCGTTGAGCACGTCGAGCACGCTCGCCCGGGTCATCCGGACGATGACCGCCAGCGGGATGGTGGCGAGCGTGACCGCCGGCAGGATCAGGTGCCAGAGCGCGTCCGCTGTGGCGTCGAACTCCCGCGTGAGCAGGCTGTCGAGGACGAAGAAGCCGGTGATGTTGGTGTTGTCCAACCCGATGCCGACCCGACCGGACGGCGGGAACCAGTGGATGTTCTGGGTGAAGACGTCCTTGAGCAGGTAGCCCAGGAAGAAGATCGGGATCGAGATGCCGAGCAGCGTACCGACCACGGTCAGGTGGTCGAGGGCCCGACCACGCCAGCGGGCGGCGAGGTAGCCGAGCGGGATACCGAGACCGACCGCGACGATCATCGCGGCCAGGGCCAGCTCGACGGTGGCCGGGAAGGCCCGGCCGATCACCTCGATGACGGGATCGCCGGTGCGGATCGAGTTGCCGAAGTCCCCGGTCAGGATCCGCTGCATGAACTTGCCGTACTGCACGTGGATCGGCTGGTCGTAGCCGAGCGCCTTGGTCAGCAGGGCGCGGGTCTCGGGGGTGGCCCGCTCACCGAGCAGCGCGTCGACCGGGCCGCCGGGCAGGTTCCGCAACCAGATGAAGATCAGCGCCGACAGCGCTATCAGCGTCACCACCAGCTGTAGCAGGCGGCGGACTATGACTCGCAACATCTCTCACACACCAGACTCTCGATGGTCGCGGAATCGGCCCGGGCGGGGAAACCCCCAACCCGGGCCGATTCCGCTACGGCGTCAGCCGATCGGCGTCACTGCTTGACGCTGACGGTGTTGAACCGCTCGTCGGTCAGCGGGCTCGCCACCAGGCCATCGACGTCCTTGGTGACGACGATGGCCGGCGGGGCGTGCCAGACCGGAACGGCCGGCAGCCACTTGCTGGCGAGGTCCCGGTTGACCTGCTCCCAGGCCGCCTTCTTGCCCGCCTCGTCGACGGTGCCGTCGGCCTTGGTGATGGCGTCGAACATGTCGGTCATCGCCTGGTCGCCGAACTCGGCCTTGGCCCGGCCGAAGAACGTCCCGACGAAGTTGCCCGGGTCGTTGTAGTCACCGGTCCAGCCGAGGATGTGCAGGTCGTGCTTGCCGAACGTCTGCACGTCGTCCTTGAAGCCACCGTTCCACGGACGCGGCACACCGTTGACCTTGATGCCGACGGCCTGCAGGTCGTTGGCCAGGATGGTGAAGATCTCCTGCGGGTTCGGCATGTACGGCCGGGTGACGTCCGGCGGGTAGTAGAAGTTCAGCGTCAGGTTCTCGGCGCCGGCTTCCTTGAGCAGCTGCTTGGCCTTCTCCGGGTTGTACTCGTACTTCTGCACGTCCGGGGCGTAGCCGAGCACGGTGTCCGGCATGAGCTCGTCGGCGACCTTCGCGCCACCCGGGCCCTTGGTCTGCACCAGCTGCTGGCGGTTGAGCGCGTAGGCGATGGCCTGACGCACCCGCAGGTCCTTCAGCTTCGGGTTCTTCTGGTTGATACCCAGGTAGAGGATGTTGAAGGCCGGGCGGTCGATGACCTGGAAGCCCTCGTCGGCGAGCGCCTTGCGGTCGGCCGGGGCGGGGAAGTCGATGCCGTGGACGGTGCCGGCCCGCAGCTCCTGCTTACGGGTGTTCTCGTCCTTGATGATCTTGATGATCAGCTTGTCGACCTTGGCCTTGTCGCCCCAGTAGTCCGGGTTCCGGTTCAGGGTGATCTCACCCTTGGCCTTGTCCCAACCACCGAAGGTGAACGGACCGGTGCCGACCGGGTGCTCGTTGGCGAACGCGCTGTACGCGAACGAGTCACCGTTCTGCGTGACCGTGTCGGCGTCGTACTTCTTGAGCGCCTCGGGGCTGGCGATCGACAGCGAGGTCAGCGCGAAGGCACCGGGGAAGGCGCCCTTGTACTTGTTCAAGGTCAGGACGGCGGTGCCGTCGTCCTTGGCCTCGCACTTGTTGTAGACCGACTCACCGGCACCCTCGGCCTCGTTCTTGGCGAACCCGCCGAAGGTGTCCATGTAGTAGATCATGTTCGCCTGGGCCGCCGCGCCCTTCATGTTGTACCAGCGGTCGAAGTTGTAGCAGACCGCAGCGGCGTTGAACGGCGTTCCATCGTGGAACTTCACGCCCTGGCGCAGCTTGAAGGTCCAGACCTTGCCGGACTCGTCGTGCTCCCAGCTCTCGGCCAGGCCGCCCGTCAGCTCCGCGGTGCCTGGCTTGTGCGTGACCAGGGTGTCGAACATCTGCCGGATCGGCCGGAACGACTCACCGTCGTCGTTGAAGATCGGATCGAAGTTCTTCGGGTCACCGGCACCCGCGAAGATGAAGGTGCCGCCGGTCTTGGCCTCGCCGCTGTCGCCGTCACGCTCGCTTTCCGCGCAGCCGGCGGCACCTACCGCCAGGGCGGTGACGGCCGCGATCGCGACGGCCGTTCTAAGCCTTCTCCCCTGCATCTCTCACCTCTGTCATGCGCCTGACCACACGAAGTCGTGGCTCGGTCCGTGTGCGGGAGGCTATGACAGGTCACACAGGAAGCGGAACGCCCGCGAGGTAATCGCTATCAAGCCGACACCTTCTGACACCCGAAGGCCCACCAGAGGCCGAAGGCGACACATGATGACGACGGAAATAGGCGATTTGTCGGGTGCCTGGGTGCCATCGACCACACCCGATCAGAGCGGTACCGGGCTTGCCGCACCCTGAGTTGCGGCTCAGACGGCCCGGCGCCCCTCGAAGGCGCGGCCGAGCGTGATCTCGTCGGCGTACTCGAGGTCACCACCGACCGGCAGACCGCTCGCGAGCCGGGTGACCGCGATCCCCATCGGCTTGACCATCAACGCGAGGTAGGTGGCGGTCGCCTCGCCCTCGGTGTTCGGGTCGGTGGCGAGGATCAGCTCGCGGACGGCGCCACCGCCGAGCCGGGTCATCAGCTCGCGGATACGCAGGTTGTCCGGCCCGATCCCCTCCAACGGATTGATCGCTCCACCGAGCACGTGGTAGCGACCGCGGAACTCACCGGTCCGCTCGATCGCCACCACGTCCTTCGGCTCCTCGACCACGCAGATCACCTCGTCGGCGCGGCGCGGGTCGCGACAGATCCGGCACTGCTCGGACTCGGCGACGTTGTAGCAGCTGGTGCAGAACCGCACCAGCTCCTTGACCTTTCGCAGGGCGCCGGCCAGCCGGTTGACGTCGGCCGGGTCGGCGGAGAGGACGTGGAAAGCGATCCGCTGGGCGCTCTTCGGGCCCACGCCCGGCAGCCGCCCCAGCTCGTCGATCAGGTCCTGGATGGCGCCTTCATACATCTGCGGCTCAGAAACCCGGCAGGCCGAGGCCGCCCATGCCACCGGTGACCGGGCCCATCTTGCGCTCGGTCAGCTCCCGGGCCGCCTCTGCGGCGTTGTGCAGGGCCGCGACGACCAGGTCCTCCAGGGTCTCCACGTCCTCCGGGTCGACCGCCTTCGGGTCGATCTTGACGCTCTTGACCTCGCCGGTGCCGACGACGGTCACCGTGACCAGGCCGCCCCCGGCGGTCCCGGTCAGCTCGGCCTCGGCCAGTTCGGCCTGCGCCTTGGCGATCTGCTGCTGCATCTTCTGCGCCTGCTTCAGCATCTGCTGCATGTTCGGCTGTCCACCTGGGCGCACGATGGCTCCTTCTCGCACTCGTCTGCTGGGCCGTCGCTCAGCCTATCCGCTGGGTCCGACCGAGCCGCTCTCCGTGCCCGCTCAGCGGGCGTCCACCTCGTCGATCTTCTCAGCGCCGAGGGCCTCACGGAGCAGCCGTACCGCCTGCTCCTCGCTCGACTCCCGGGCCGTCTTCTCGTCGATCACGTCGTCCAACGGCTCGTCGCCGGGGTCGAACCCCTCGTAGACCGGGGTCGCCGGCGGTCGCCCGCCGCCGGACCGGACCGGACCGTCGTAGTCCGGGTCGTACGGCGGTTCGCCCGCCCAGTCGCTGTCCGCGGTCGGCCGGGCCGGCTGGGCGGTACGCGGACCACGGCCCGCGGCGGCGGCCCGCGCGGCGGCGATGGCGCTGCTCACCGGTGCGCCGTTGCCGTTCCCCGCCGCCGCAGCGGCGGCGTTCGCCGGAGCAGCGGTGTGCGCCGCAGGAGTGGCCTGGGTGGTGGCACCCGCCTGGGCGCCGCTCGAGGTGCCCGCCGAACCGGGCAGGCCCTCCGGAGCGGACGCCGGGCCACCGCCCGGGCGCGCCGGCTCGGGCCAGTCGTCCCCGGCACCATCACCCGTGGCGGGACCGCCGGCCGGAACCGGGGCGGCCCCACCGGGGCGGGCCGGCTCGGGCCAGTCGTCCTCGTCTTCGCCCCCGGCCGAACCGGCCACCGCCGGGCCGGACGCGCCACTCCCACGGCCGGCGGCCGGGCCGGACGCGCCATTCGCACCGGGCCGGGCAGCCGGGCCGGTCCCGCTGCGCGCACCGGACGCCGGGCCCGCCGGAGCGGGGGCAGGCGCGGTCGGACGCGGCGAGCCGGAGAGCGTCGCCGCGCCCCGCTCGCCGGCGACCTCGCAGCGGATCTGCCAGCGCCCGCCCAGCTCCTCGTAGAGGGCGTCGGTGAGCACCGCGGCGTGGTCGGACACCATCCGGGCCAGCACACCGGACTTCACCGTGAGCACCAGCGTGTCGCCGTCGAGCTCCCGCACCACGGCGTCGCGCATCAACGCGGCGATCCGCTTGTTCGTCCGGTTGACCTTGCCGACCACGTCCGGCCAGACCCGGCGTACGGCTACCGCGTCCAGGACGCCGGGCGTCTCGGCTCCCGGCCGGGGCGGCTCCGGGGTGACCGGGTCGGGCATCACCGCCGAGGGCGGCACTACCCGCCGGGACGCGTCGTCCGGACGGGCCGCCGCGGGCCGGGCCTCGGCCGGGGACTGCGGGCGGGGCGCGCCGGCACCGGGGACGTGCTCTGCGGAGGGGCTCGGTGCGGGGATGGCGGCAGCCGCCGTGGCGGGCCCGGCCGGTGCCGCGGCGTCAGCCGCGTGCGGGGCGGGGGGCGCCGGGCGTACGGCCGGGGCCGGGGCGGCCGGCGCGGAGCCGGCGGCGGCTGACGGCGCGTCGGTGCCGGCCAGGGTGAGCCGGCGTTCCATGCGTTCGAGGCGCTGGAGCAGCCCGCCGGTCGAGTCGTCGGTGCCCGGAAGCAGCATCCGGGCGCAGATCAGCTCCAGCAGCAGCCGGGGCGCGGTGGCGCCGCGCATCTCCACCAGGCCGTTGTGCACGATGTCGGCGCAGCGCGACAGGGTGCCCGGGCCGAGCCGCTGGGCCTGCGCGGTCATCCGTTCGATCTGGTCGGCCGGGCCGTCGATGAGACCCTTCGCGGCGGCGTCCGGCACCTGCTGGAGCACGATCAGGTCGCGCAGCCGTTCCAGCAGGTCGGAGGCGAACCGGCGGGGGTCGTGCCCGGCCTCGGCCACCCGGTCGACAGTGGCGTACGCGGCCGCCCCGTCCCCGGCGGCGATCGCGTCGCACATCTCGTCGATCAGCGCCGAGTCGGTGACACCCAGCAACGCGGCGGCCCGGGCGTAGGTGACCCCCTCCGGGCCGGCGCCCCCGATGAGCTGGTCGAGCACCGAGAGACTGTCCCGGGCGCTGCCACCGCCGGCCCGCACGACCAGCGGGAAGACCGCCGGTTCGACGGCGATGCCCTCGGCCTCGGTGAGCTGCTCCAGGTACGGCCGGAGCACCTTCGGCGGGATCAGCCGGAACGGATAGTGGTGGGTCCGCGACCTGATCGTGCCGAGGACCTTCTCCGGCTCGGTGGTGGCGAAGATGAACTTGACGTAATCCGGCGGCTCCTCGACCAGCTTGAGCAGGGCGTTGAAGCCGGCCGACGAGACCATGTGCGCCTCGTCGATGACGTAGATCTTGAATCGGCTGCGGGCCGGCGCGAAGACCGCCTTCTCCCGCAGTTCGCGGGCGTCGTCGACACCGCCGTGGCTGGCCGCGTCGATCTCGATGACGTCGATCGAGCCGGCGCCGTCGTTGGCCAGCGACCGGCAGGACTCGCACTGCCCGCACGGTTCCGGTGTCGGGCCCTGCTCGCAGTTGAGCGAACGGGCGAGGATCCGGGCGCTGGAGGTCTTGCCGCAGCCGCGGGGGCCGGAGAAGAGGTAGGCGTGGTTGAGCCGGCCGCTGCGCAACGCCTGCGACAACGGCTCGGTGACGTGCTCCTGACCGATGACCTCGGCGAACGTACGCGGCCGGTACTTGCGGTAAAGGGCCAATGCCACCCGTCCCGCCTCCTCTCGACCGAGCCATTCTGCGCCGGTACGCCCCGGGTGACCACCCACCCCGCCGCTGGCGAGGGTCCGCGCGCTTGATCAACTCGACTTCACGGGTGTCGGGGTGTCAGCGCGTGGAGAACGCCCCGACTTCACTGAGCTCGAGTTGATCGAGGGGACCCGAAACAGAAGGGCCCCCCGTGCACCCGTCAGAGCCCGCTTATCCTTGCTGCCTTCCGGCCCTGGGGAGGTTCACGAGATGCACGCCGCACGGGGGGCTCGTCAAGCGTACCCGACCTCCGGTCGATCTTCAGGGGGTGGTGGGGTGGCCCACCCGCCGGGTGCCTGTATTCTGGCTCGCGGAGGATTCGCCTAGAGGCCTAGGGCGCACGCTTGGAAAGCGTGTTGGGTTTACACCCTCACGAGTTCGAATCTCGTATCCTCCGCTCACCTGAGCAGCACGAACGACAGGGCCGGCCCCACGGGGACCGGCCCTTCGTCGTACCTGCGACCACACTCGTCCCACCCGCCGTCTCACTTCTTCCCCGTTCCGGCCGACCGGACGGCCACCCCGACGATGGCCGCGACGGTGGCCCCCGACGGCAGCTGCTGACGGCGGCGACCACGGACGAGGATCGCCAGGTGGGACCTCTCGCCCGTAATCTCCGGCTTCGTCGGGCATTGACCACTTCGGCCTGGTTCGGCGGAGTCGGGCTCGGCTGGCGGCCCGCCTGACATCGCCGCGATACTGGCGGGCGTGGGAGGACGGGCACGGCGGGGTGATTCACGCGATCCACAGGCGCGGCCGTCCGTCGTACACATGTTCTATCCACAGGCTGTGGATCCAGGAGCAGACCGGTGAGTTACCAGCTCAGCGCGGTGATCGCTGACATCGATCTGTTGCGCGAGCACACCGCCGAGCTGGATCACGCGGTCCTCGGGGAGCTGCGGCAGGACTTCGCACTGCTACCGGTCACTCCGCAGCTGGTCGAGGAGCTGACCGGTGCCTTACCGGACTACTCGGTCGAGGAGCGCACCGACGAGCACCCGTTCGACCTGGTCCTCGGCACGGCACTGGCCACGACGCTGGCCCGCTGGTCCGGGCGGGGCCCGGTGGCGTACGTGGAGGCGGAGTTCGCCGGCGGGTTCGGGTACCAGTCGGCGGTGGTCTGGCTCGGCGGCGCGCTGAGCTGGGGACCGCGCTTCGACAGGACGCTCGACAGCCCGCGGGCGGGGTGGCCGATCAACGCCGCCCTCGTCGAGCTGGGCGTCGAGCCCGGGCCGTGGATCGACGCGTTCGCGGAGCTGGGGCTGCACCTGGAGCGGAACACCGACGGCTGGCTGGCCCACGGGCGGCGACGGCTGAGCGCCGACTACTGGGACGAGCTCGCCGAGGAATGGGAAGAGGAGCAATCCGGGCGCTGAGCGCGCAACCTAGCCGTCCCGGCGTTAGGGACCCTGGGGAAAGCCAGGAAATAGCGACAATTTGCCCCTGACTGCCTGACTGCCTGACTGCCGGGCGGCTGGCGGCTGGCGGCTGGCGGCTGGCATCGTCTCGGGCAGTCCGCCGAACGCTCCCGCATTCGGTCCACACAGCGGACGGTGCCGGCCGGCGAGGTCCTCGACCTGGACGGCCCGCCCGACGTCGAGTTCGGCGACACCGAGGACGAGCTGGCCCGCCCAGTGTCCTGGGTGCGGACGTGGGAGGTTGCGGTCGGACGCTGACCGGACACGGCACGACCAGCCCGGTCTTCATCGACGACCGGCTGGTGCCGCTCTGGCTCGACGACTCGGCGCGAACCACGGAAGGGGTCGGCGTCGGCGGCCCGGTCAAGCAGGTCCGGACGCGCTATCCCGAGCTGACGGCGCTGTGCGCTCCACAGGAGACGTACCGGCTCGACGGCCTGCTCGTCCGTGATGCCGAGCCGGCCCATCTCTTCCTGCCCGGCGGCCGAATCGTACGAAAGGTCAATGCGGGCTACGCGGAGTGGGCCGAACGTCTCTCCGCAAGCACAAACGCCCCCGCTGCCGTGAGACAGCGGGGGCGTTCCGGTGAAGGTCAGGCGTCGAAACGAACCCGACGGCGGCGAATCAGCATGAGCGCCCCACCACCAAGCAGCAGAACCCCACCGGTAGCGGCGAGCGCAACGCCGTTGATGCCGGTGACGGGAAGCCCGCCACCCGCACCCGGGGCGGGAGCGGCGCTGGTGGACGCAGACGCGGTCGGGTCGGCCGTCGGCTCCTCGGTCGACCCACTCGTCGGCATGAGCGGGTTGGACTCGCAGCCAATCCCCGGCGTGCCCGTGTTGCCATCCAAGCCCCACGGGTCGTTGCTCACATCCACCAACGTGACCCGGTACTTCACATCAGAGCAGTTGACCGCGCCGGAAGGGTTGGGGAAGTCGGCGCACAGGTTCTGCGTCGTGCCGGTGTAGACGTACGCCTCGCAGTCGCGCGGCTCCGCGGGCTCGCTGGTCGGCGGAGTGGTCGGCGTCGTCGTCGGTTCAGCGCCCGGCTCCACGGCCTGGAAGTCGACCAGGTCACCGGCGATCCGCAGATTCGACACCACGACCGTCCCGTCGGTGCTGTTGTCGTACACCACGCCGGCCTGGCCGATCGTGCCGGCCGCCGGGACCGTGAACGATATGACGCCCTCCTCACCGCACTGCGTGCCAGCGGCGATGTTCGCGTCCCACGAGTTGGTGTTGCTGCCGTCCACGACCACGAAGACACGCGGAGCACCGCCGCCGCATACCGCCCCGTCGGACAGCTCGATGGAGAAGCTGACCTCGTCGCCGGCCTCGACATCGACGCCGAGGTTCGCGGCCTCGACCGACGTGTTGCCACCGACCAGCTTGACCGAGTGCTCACCCGTTATGGACGACTCACCGTTCGCGGTCCACACCGGGTCACCGGGGTCGGCCTGGGCGGGGCCGGCCAGTGCCAGGGTCGTGAGGGCGAGCGCGCCAACCGCGGCGCCGACAATCCTGAGCGTGCGCATGGAACTCCTTGGTTAAGAGTTGCTCCCCCGCGTCGGCGGGAGCATGGGCAGTCCGATCCGACTCATGACCGTCAGGACCAGGCACAACCCGAGGGACATTACTCTGAGTCGCCAGTTAACGACGGTAATGCGTTCGGTCGAGTTCGGTCGGCCGCGCGGCCCGCAGCCTGCACGCCGTACGACAGAGCGAATCGACTGTTCAGTCACGCCCAACCGTCCACATCGGCAACCGCGGGGCGCTCATCTCGCCCGACTCCTGGCCGCCTACCTCGATGGCGCGCTCGGCAGGACGGCCCGCCGTGGTCGCCACGGACGAGCTGCGGGCGAACCAGGAGTTCGAGGTGTCGGCGTCCGTCTTCGCCGAGGGCGGCAGCCCGGCGGAGGACGTCGCGGTCCGGCTCCCGCTCCCGCCGACCGTCGAGTTCCTCTCCGTCGATGCCGGCGGCCCCGCCTGGGCCTGGCGGCTGAAGGCGACGACAGACCGGTTCGTCGAGTGCACCCGTGACCACTGGGACATCGCCACCGACCGGCTCAACCTGCAGGTGAGACTGAGACCATCAGCAGGGCTGCTCCAACCGGTCGGACATGAAGGCCCGGGTCCTACCATGACGCAGTGCTACTCGCTGATTGGTTGTCCGACGTGTGGGCGCGGACCCGAACGGTGCGGGTTCTCGAAGGTGGTCTGAACGGCGGCCCCTTGGCCCATCGTCAGGTGCTGGTCGAACTGGTCGGCCAGGCTCGGATCAGCAGGGCGCGGGACCTCACTACGAGCGGGCAGCTCACCGGCGACATCTGCCGATGCCTGGGAAGTTTGACGCTTGCCCTGTACGACAGCGACGACACGGTCATCGGTAGCGCCACCATCCACGGACACGGCAGCGTCTCGTGGGAGCGATCCAGGTTCGCCAACGACCTGGACGTTGCTGATCCCACCGCCCTGACCCTGTTCCTGTCCGAGTGTGGCGTCACCGGGATCCTCGTGACCCTGTTCACCGACCTCGTCATGGCCCTCGGGTACTACGAGCAGCCAAAGAAGCCGCAGTTCCGCCCCGCCGGCCGCCCGGCGTTGCTGGCAGACCGGCAAGTGCCTGAGGTACTCCGCGGCGAACTGGTCGGCATCGCCGGCAACACCGCCGCCGAGCTTCCCGAGGAGCGGGTACATGAACTTGCGCGGCGACTTGCGCACGTCGAACCGGATCCAGGCGCCCGTGCTGACTCGCTGCTGAACTGGCTGGGGCGACTGTCGTATCCCACGGAGGCGCTGTGGGGTGAAGGCGTCCTCGTGCGTCGGCTGCTGGCCACGCTGCCTGAGCCGAACATCGCGGCTGCAGCGGCTGCGGGCGAGCCGACCGTGACACTGGGTGCGCTCAACTGGGCAGCTCACCAGTCAGACAACCGCGCGATCGCCGCCGCGATCGCCCCCGCCCTGCGTCGCTTGCTGCCCTGAGGGCAGTACCGCTCCGCTTACCTGGACGCGGCGTAGGACACATCGGCCAGGCCAGGCGGGCGCAACCCACAACTGAGACCGCACCGAGACCACAAAACGAAACGCCTGGCTGATCCCTTCGGACCGGCCAGGCGTTTCGCCTGTTACTGGCGGTGGCGGCGGGATTTGAACCCGCGGAGGGCGTAAACCCTCACACGCTTTCGAGGCGTGCTCCTTAGGCCACTCGGACACACCACCGCCGAGTAGGGTACAGGACCACTGGTTCCGATGCCGAACCGGTGTCGGCCCACCGCGCCTGGCAGGATCTTTGCCATGAGTACGCACATCGGCGCGAAGCCGGGAGAGATCGCCGAACGGGTCCTGATGCCGGGCGACCCGCTGCGGGCCAAATGGATCGCGGAGACCTACCTCGAGGACGCTCAGTGCTACTCGACCGTCCGGGGGATGCTGGGCTTCACCGGCCGCTGGAAGGGGGTCGACGTCTCCGTCCAGGGCTCCGGCATGGGCATGCCGTCCGCCTCGATCTACGCCCACGAACTGATCAACGAGTACGGCGTGAAGTCGCTGATCCGGGTCGGCTCGTGCGGAGCGCTGCGGGAGGACCTGAAGCTCCGGGACGTGATCGCCGCCATCGGGTCGTCCACCGACTCGAACATGAACCGGATGCGCTTCGACGGGCTGATCGACTACGCGCCGGTGGCCGACTTCGGCCTGCTGCGCACTGCCGTCGAGGTGGCCGAGCGGCAGGGCATCACCATGCACGTCGGGCCGATCCTGGCCGCTGACGCGTTCTACACCGACCGGCCCGACCTGTACGACACCCTCGCCGACTACGGCGTGCTGGCCGTGGAGATGGAGTCCGCCGCGCTCTACACGATCGCGGCCCGGTTCAAGGCGCGGGCGTTGACCGTGCTGACCGTCAGCGACCACATCAAGACCGGCGAGAAGACCACGTCCGCGGAGCGTGAGCAGACCTTCAGCCAGATGGTCGAGATCGCCCTGGACACGATCATCAGCTGATCTCCGCCACCACACCTGCGCCCCGCCCGTCCCCCCGGACCGGCGGGGCGCACTCATCCCGGGTGCCGGTAGGTCCCTCGGCGTCACACACATCACCAACACCGTCGATCATGAAGTTGGCGACGCGACACGCCGTGCCGGGCGCCGCTAACTTCATGATCGACGCGGCCGGAAGCGTGAGGAGGCGTGCGCCCGGGGGGCCCGGGGGGGTGAGGGTTGGGGGTTAGCGGAAGAAGGCGCGGAGGATGGCGGCGGTCTCATTCTCCAGCACTCCGCCGTAGACCTCGGGACGGTGGTTGACCCGCCGGTCGCGCAGCACGTCCCAGAGGGACCCGACCGCGCCCGTCTTCGGCTCCCAGGCGCCGAAGACCACTGTCGAGATCCGGGCCAGCGCCAACGCCCCGGCGCACATGGTGCAGGGTTCCAGGGTGACGACCAGCGTGCAGTCGTCCAGCCGCCACCGCCCGAGCCGCTGCGCGGCTCGGCGCAACGCCAGCACCTCGGCGTGTGCGGTCGGGTCACCGGTCAGTTCACGCTCGTTACGGCCGAACGCCAGCTCGGTCCCGTCCGGGCCGTAGACCACCGCGCCGACCGGCACGTCCTCGACGGCGTCCGCGCCGTCGGTCCGATCGGCGCTCGGGGCACCGGCCGCCGGGCCGGTCACCGCGACTTCCAGCGCCCGGCGCATCCACAGCTCATGGCGCTGCCGCCGACCCAGCTCACCCGGATCGGCGAGTCCCTCGTCGGCCCCCGGGCCGACCCGTCCGGCGCGGCCAGGCGTCGGCTGACCGGGGCGTACCGTCCCGAGGGCCGGGTCGGTGGCGTCCGCCGGTTCACCACCCAACGGGAGAAGCGGCTCGCCGCCGGTCGGCGGAACCGCGTCGCCACCCATCGGGTCAGACCTCACGCAGCTCCTCGACCTGGTCGGCACAGCCCAGCACCTGGCAGACCTCCGCGGTCACGTCGGCGGGCAGCAGCCCCTCCTCAGCGCAGAGCGAAAGCAGCTTCTGGGCGGAGATGCCGAGGTCGGCCAGGAGGTCCGCGTCGCCGACCGGGTCGGCCTCGGGGTCCACGGCCGGCTGCTCGCTCTCCTCCTCGCCACCGCCGCTGGGGCGGGGCTCGTCCACCTCGTCCAGCCCGGTGACGGAGGTCTTCAGGTCACCGACGAGCAGCGCGCCCAGCCGCGACTCCTCCGCGTACCCCGAATCGGAGCCGAAGACGCGCAGGTCCTCACCCTCGTCGAGCCGCATGATCACCAGATACGTGTCGTCGGCCTCGACGAAGAGCAGCGACAGGTCGGCGTCCTGATCGACGTCCCGCAGGCGGTCCGCGACCTCGTCGATGTCGGTGGCCCCTCGCAGGTTCACCTCGGCGGCCGTCCAGTCGCCGTCATCGCGCACCACGGCCGCAGCGAAGTACGACACGATCCCCCCAATTGCCTCGGCACAGCACGCCGACTCGTTACGCGTGCACGTTATCCGGTCGGGTCGGCAGGCGGCCGGTCAACGCCCCGACGGGCAGCTCAATACTGACAAAGTCATGGCCGTCTCAGCCGGCCAGCCGCCGCCTCGTGGCGATCAGCTGTCGTAGCCGCTCGGTACGCACCCGCTGCGGGCGTTCGCGCTGGCGTACCGCCCGGGCCCCGGCCAACTCGGCGAGGACTTGCAGGCGACGGCGGCTGCGTTCCGGGTCGAGCCGCGGTGTGGTCCAGGCCATGCCGTCGAGCGTGCCGAGTCCACACACGCACGTCAAGCCGGGTTCCGGAGCGCAGCCGGGCGGCCACGCGACGCAGTCACCAGAGCGGCCAGTTCCCGCTGGTCGCCCACCGCACGGCCACCACCGCGGCGGCGATGCTCCACCCGCCGGCGGTCACGATCGCGATCCCGGCGGCGGCTCCACGGTCGCCGTGCCGGACCAGCACCAGGGCCGTCAGCCAGGCCAGCAGCCCGGCCAGCAACGTCCACCAGGCGTAGCCCGCCACGTCCGTGCCGAGCAGCCCGAACAGCAGCAGCCAGGCGAGGGCGGCACCGCCGCCCGCCGCGACACCGACGCCGGTGACCGGGTGCGGTTCGCGGTAGGTGGGCCGGGTGGGTGGCCCGGCCGGAAAGAGCCCCGAGGGGGTACGCGCAGACGGGCGGTACGCGGCACCCGGGTCGTACGGAAGGGGCTGGTGCCCGGTCGTCACGCCTCGCCTCCCCTCAGCCGCAGCACTCGTCTCACCGTACCGACTCTGCCAGGATGACCGAATGCCGTCGCCGACGATCAGACGCCGCGCGTACCCGGTCCTGCTGCTGCTCGCCACGGCGCTCGCCGGCGGCTGCGCGTCGACCCGGCCGGGGGTGCCGCCGGCCGGCACGGTACCCCCGCCGCCGAGCGCCCCGGCCAGCGCGGACCAGCCGGCGGCACCGGGATCGGCCGGCCCGACGGCGCCGGGCACCGCCCCCGCGTCGAAGACCACGCCGCGCGCCGAGCCGCGGCACGTCTTCCCGGTCCGCACCGGCAAGGTCGCCTACCACAAGACGCACTCCGGTTACCCGGCGACGGACATCTTCGCCGACTGCGGCGAACCGGTCGTCGCAGTCACCGACGGTACGATCCTCGAGGTGAGCCGGGTGGACCGGTTCGACAAGCGGGGCCCGCTCGGGCCGAACAACGGTGGGCTGTCGGTGTCGCTGCTCGGTGACGACGGGGTGCGTTACTACGGCTCGCACCTGAGCGCGATCGCGGGCGGCGTGGACGCCGGTGTGCGGGTACGTGCCGGTCAGAAGTTGGCCGAGGTGGGCCGCACGGGCAACGCGAACAACGTCTGCCATTTGCACTTCGGCATCTCCCCGCGTTGCTCGGGTCAGGACGGTTGGTGGATCCGCCGGGGCGTGGTCTGGCCGGCGCGCTACCTGGACTCGTGGCGCAAGGGCGGCAACCGGGGTCCGGCTTCCGAGGTCACCACCTGGCAGCGGCGGCACGGCTGTCCGAAGGCTCCCTGATAGGCGCTCCGGCGACTGGCGCGGTCTCCGTGAACGTTTCCGAGCGCTGCACTAGGTTCGATGGGATGAAGGCCCGGGACCCCATCGCCGACCTGCGGCGGATCGCGTTCCTCCTGGAGCGCGCGAACGAGGCGACCTACCGGGTACGGGCGTTCCGCTCCGCGGCCAGGTCGCTCGCCGCCCTTCCGCCGGCCGAACTGGCCGAGCGGGCGAAGGCCGGCACCCTCACCGAACTGCCGGGCGTCGGCGATGTCACGGCGCGCTGCGTGGCCGAGTCGCTCGCCGGCGAGGAACCGGTCTACCTGCGCCGGCTGGTCGCCACCGAGGGCAGCGACCTGGACGCCGAGGCGACCGCCCTGCGTACGGCGCTGCGCGGTGACTGCCACACGCACTCCGACTGGTCGGACGGCGGATCGCCCATCGAGGAGATGGCGCTGGCCGCGGTGGAGCTGGGACACGAATATCTGGTGCTGACCGACCACTCGCCCCGGTTGACGGTGGCCAAGGGGCTGACCGCCGATCGGCTGCGCCGCCAGCTCGACCACGTGCAGAAGGTGAACGAGGCGCTTCCCGAGGGCTTCCGGATCCTCACCGGCATCGAGGTGGACATCCTCGCCGACGGTTCCCTCGACCAGGACGAGAAGCTACTGGCGCGACTCGACGTGGTGGTCGGCTCGGTGCACAGCGGCCTGAACGACGAGCGGTCGAAGATGACCCGGCGGATGCTGACCGCGATCGTCAACCCGCACCTGGACGTCCTCGGGCACTGCACCGGCCGGATGGTCTCTTCCCGACCGGCCGGCGTCACCGGGCCGGGCGACCGCGGGCACCGGGCCCGTACCCGCAAGGAGAGCGACTTCGACGCGGACGCCGTCTTCGCCGCCTGCGCTGAGCACGACGTGGCCGTGGAGATCAACTCGCGGCCGGAGCGGCAGGACCCACCGAAGCGGCTGATCCGCCGGGCGCTGGAGGCGGGCTGCCGCTTCGCCATCAACACCGACGCCCACGCCCCCGGTCAGCTGGACTGGCAGCGCTTCGGCTGCGAGCGGGCGGCCCGCTGCGGCGTCCCCGCCGACCGGGTGATCAATACCTGGTCGGCGGATCAGCTCGTCGACTGGGCCCGCCGGCACTCCTGACCGGATCGCCGCCCGACGGCCACGCCACCACCGCCCGAGCCGGCCGGCGGGCGGCAGGCGCTCGGGCGGCGGGCTAGTGGGCGGCGGGCGTTCGGGCGGGGGCCGCCGGCGCTTCGACGCCGACCGTCGCCGGACGCCGCCGGCCGAGCAGGCCCTGCGACACGGCGACGCCGATCAGCACGATCAGCGCGCCGACCGGCTGGTGCCAGTTGAGCCGCTCGCCGAGGGCCACGGCACCGATCAGCACCGCGAACACCGGAATCAGGTAGGTCACGGTGGAGGCCGTGCTCGCCCCGGCGACCCGGATGTTGCGCATGTTGATGACGAAGGCGAGACCGGTGCCGAGCGCACCGAGCGCCAGCACGCTGGCCACCACCCGCGGCGACAGGTCGGTCGGCAACGGTGGCGCCCCGGCCACCAGCGGAGTGACGACCGCCAGCTGCACCGTGGCGAGCAGCAGCTGCGCGGCGGAGAGCGAGAGGCCGGAGTGGGTGGTGCCCGCGACGAAGCGCTTCTGGTAGGGGATCGCGACGCCGTAGCAGGCGGCCGCCCCGAAGCACATCAGCTGGCCGGCGAAGTGCGATCCGCCGACGCCCTCCCAGACGCCGAGCACCACCAGCACGCCGGCGAACCCGAGGGCGAGGCCCACCGCCCGGCGCGTGGTGAGCCGCTCGGTGCGGAAGACCAGCACCGCCAGCGGCAGGACGATCAGTGGGGTGGTGGCGTTCCAGATGCCCGCGAGCATCGACTCGACCCGCTGTTCGCCGTAGCCGAAGAGCGTGAACGGGACGGCCACGCCGAACGCGGCCACCACGAAGAGGTGCGCCCAGACGCGCGGCTCCCGGGGCAGCCGATCGCGCAGCACGGCGAGCACCACCAGCAGGGTGAGGGCTCCGGTGACGACTCGATAGAGAGTGAGCTGCAGGGGGTGGAGCTCCTCGACGCCGACCTTGATGAACAGGAAGCTGGACCCCCAGATCGCGGCCAGGGCGAGGAAACCGGGCAGCCAGCTACGAGGTGCCGGCCGGTCAGGAGCGGAGTGCTCAGTCACCCCTGACACTCTGCCGAATGGGTACGACGATGTCGCGCGACTTTCGGACAGGATGCCCCACCCCCTTCTCCGATCTGGCTCGACCCGGCGGACCGGCTGCCCCGAACACGGCAAACGCAGTCGACACGGGGCAGGACAGGTCACGTAGGGTCGCCACGTGGGACGAATCGACGAACTCGCGAACCGCTACGTGGCCGAATGGGCGCCGCTGAGCCCGACCGGGGCCACCTACGTCGGCATCGCCGGATATGACGACAAGCTGGACGACCTGACGCCCGAGGGGTACGAGTCCCGGGCCGAACTGACCCGCCGCACCCTGGCCGACCTGGACGTGACCGAGCCGGAGACCGAGACGGAACGGACCGCCAAGGAGGCCATGCAGGAGCGGCTCGGCCTCGATCTGGCGCGCTACGAGGCGGGGGAGACGACCAGCGAGGTCAACGTCATCGCCAGCGGCCTGCACGACATCCGGATGGTCTTCGACCTGATGCCGACCGAGGGCGAGGACGCGCAGGCCAACATCGCGTCCCGGCTGAACGGCTTCGCGGCCGCCTTGGACGGCTACAAGACCACGCTGCGTGAGGCAGCCGCCGCCGGGCACATCAGCTCGAAGGTGCAGCTGACCGAGGTGGCCAAGCAGTGCGACATCTGGGTCGACCCGAACGGCGACAACTTCTTCCACGGCCTGGTCGAGCGACTGGGCGCGGACGGCAGCGTCGGCGCCGAGCTTCGCCGGGGCGCGGCCGCAGCCACCGCGGCCACCGCCGAGTTCGGCCAGTTCCTCCGCACCGAGCTCGCCCCGCAGGGGCGGGACAAGCAGGCCGCCGGCCGGGAGCGTTACGAGCTGGCGTCGCAGTACTTCCTCGGTGCCAAGATCGACCTGGACGAGACGTACGCCTGGGGCTTCGCGGAGCTGGCCCGCCTGGAGGGCGAGATGCGGCAGGTGGCCGCGCGGATCGCCGGCGCGGGCGCAACGGTCGACGAGGCCGTGGCGAAGCTGGACGCCGACCCGGCGCGGACGATCCGGGGCAAGGAGGCGTTCCGCGACTGGATGCAGGCGCTCGCCGACAAGGCGATCAGCGAACTGCACGGCACCCACTTCGACATCCCGGAGCAGGTACGCCGGATCGAGTGCTGCCTGGCGCCGACCAGCGACGGCGCGATCTACTACACCGGGCCGAGCGAGGACTTCTCCCGCCCGGGGCGGATGTGGTGGGCGGTGCCGCAGGGCATCAGCGACTTCTCGACCTGGCGCGAGGTGACCACGGTGTACCACGAGGGGGTGCCGGGTCACCACCTCCAGGTCGCGCAGACCGCCGTCCGGGCCGACCTGCTCAACCGCTGGCAGCGGCTGCTCTGCTGGGTCTCCGGGCACGGCGAGGGCTGGGCGCTCTACTCGGAGCGGTTGATGGACGATCTGGGCTACCTGGAGGACCCGGGCGACAAGCTCGGCATGCTCGACGGGCAGGCGATGCGGGCAGCCCGCGTGATCGTCGACATCGGCATGCACCTGGAGTTGGAGATCCCGCTCGACAACCCGTTCGGCTTCCACCCCGGCGAGCGCTGGACGCCGGAGCTGGGCTGGGAGTTCATGCGCGCGCACTGCCGGGTGCCCGACGAGAACCTGCGCTTCGAGTTGAACCGCTACCTGGGCTGGCCGGGGCAGGCGCCGTCGTACAAGGTGGGCGAGCGCATCTGGCTCCAGGCCCGGGACGAGGCGAAGGCCCGCAAGGGCGCCGACTTCGACCTCAAGGAGTTCCACCGGCAGGCCCTCGACCTGGGTGCGCTCGGTCTGGACCCGCTCCGCCAGGCACTCGCCCGGCTCTGACCACCGCTCGTCGGGCTACGGCCGGGGTACCCGCGATCCGCGGCACCCCGGCCGCAGCCGGCGCTCCTCAGGTCAGGTCGATGTGCAGGGGCCCGATGCGCTCCTTCGCGGTCAGCGTGTCGCAGGCGATGTACGCCAGGTCGATCTCGACATCGGTGAAGGTGATGGGCACCGGCGAGGTGACCGGTATCCCGTCCGGGAGCGGCAGGTCCGGGGTGAGCGTGACCTCCACGCCGGCGAGCCGCCCCACGTACCGGGTGGCGTAGAACGCCACCTCGCCCTTCACGACCAGCTGCTTGGTGACGTACCGGACGGTCTTTCCCTCCGGGCCGCCCACCTTGAGCACGAAGTCGTTCGTGACGGCCTTGTCCATGGTGAACATCAGCGTCTTGAGCTTGCCGTCGCTGGTGTCCAGCTCGACGATTCCCGCGAAGTGCAGGCCGGTCATGATCTGCTTCGAACCGGTGAGCTTGCCGGGCTTGGCGGCGACCTTCGGCAGGTCCTGGTCTGCGGCGATCCTGGGCAGCGGCTTGCCGACCTCGACCGGTTTGGGCTTGCCCGGGGTCGGCGCCTCGCAGGTGTCGCGGGCCGGCCCGCCCGGTTTCGACGAGGTGCCCGGCTGTCCACCTGGCGAGGCCGCCCGCGTCGGCGTGCCCGTGCTGCCCGATGGCGTGGTGGTCGAGGGTGATGCATCGCGGTCGTCCGGGTCGTCTCCGGTGAGCAGGCCGGTGATCCCGTCGACGATGTCGGTCAGCAGGTTGCCGTCCGACGATTCATCCGGATCGGAGGTACTGCTGCTCGACGCCGAAGGGCTCGGCGAACTCGGCGCGGTCGGCTTCACCGTCGGTTTCGCAGTCGCCGTCGGGTTCGCGGTCGCCGTCCGCGCCGGGCAGGCCGGGGCGGCGACCGCCGGCTCCACGGGGCGGAGCCCGACCAACCCGGCCGCGACGGCCGCCGTCGTGACGAACAGGATCGCGTACGTCTTCGGGTCCCGGTGCCGGCCGCCGGCCGCCGGCGGCTCCGGGTCGCCGGCCGGCAGACCCTGGGTGGTCTCCGTCCCGGCGGACGGTTCGGCAGGTGCCGGTTCCCGCAGCGGGTTGCGGGGCTGCGGCGGCACGTCGGCGAGGACGCCGGTGGGCTCCTCAGCACGCTGCCGCGGCATCAGCTCGTCCACGAGCGCGGTCTCGTCGGCGTCGGCCGTTCCCGTCCCGGGCTCCTCCGTGGAGTTCGTCGTCGCGGACAGCTCCGCGGTGTCCCGCGGAGCAGCCGGTGTTCTGCGCGGAACCCAGGCGAAGCCGAGCGCGCTGCCGACCATGCCGAGCAACAGGCCGATGAAGAAGCCGCCGAGGTTCACGCCGATCAGCGAGTAGACGGCGGTCACTGCCGCGACCACGGCGTAGAAGGTGCGCTGCGCCGGGCTGAACCAGAAGAGCAGCCCGCAGGTGATCAGGATGGCCGGGATCAACCAGGTCAGGAAGCCGGTCGGCCCCATCTTGAAGGTGAGGCCGTTGAGGCTCATCTGCGTGCTGCCGAAGATCTCCAGGCCGGCCAGCATGGTGAAGAGACCGCCCCAGAACGGCCGCTGCCGCCGCCAGCGGCGGAATCCGCGCCACGCCCGACCCAGCCAGCCGAACGGGTTGGAGCGGACTTCTTGCGACTCGGCGGTTGTCACGTACTCCTCCTGGCAGTGCTGACGGGGTGGGACATGGTCGAGGCCCGCGGAGGGCACCCTCCGCGGGCCTCGGCGTCAGATCACTTCGGGTCCGGGAAGCATTCCTTCGCCTTCTCGCCGACGTTGACCTTGAGCTTGAGGCCGGTGAGGTTGAAGGTGCCGGCGCTGGTCGAGCGGGCCACCTGCCGGAGATCATTGATGACCACCCGGTCCGCGCTCTGCCCGAAGGACTTCTTCACGGCGTGCTCGTTCAGGTCGGTCGCGTCACGGCCGATCTGGATGTTGGTGAACGTCGCTTCGCCCTCGAGGGAGTCCATGTCGATCAGCAGGCCCTTGGCCCTCGCCGGCTTGCCGTCACCACCGGCGTTGATGGTGAGCACGATCTTCATCCCCGGAACGCTGGCGTTGACGGACTGGCAGAGGTCGTAGAGCCGGGCGTCGGCGATCTCGGACACCGCGACCGGGTGGAGGGTGCCGTCCTTCTCCTTGGCGATGCCGCCGTACTGCTCGAAGCCGTCGCCCACGAGTTTCGAGGCGCCGACCTTGAACGTCTGGCCGGACACGTCGAACGAGGCGGCGATGGCACCGTTCGCCATGCCGAAGACGATGGCGCCGGCTACGGCGGTCGCCGGAACCATCATGGCGGCGAAGCGACGCCACCTGGTACCACCGCCGGGTTGGCGGTCTTCCGATTCACTCACGGGTCCTCCTCGACGGGGATGTCGTCACGAATCAGGGACGCGACTCGGACGGGAGATCGGGGCAGCTGCGGGGCCGTCACCGACGGGCTGCGCAGTACGCGGATGGATGTTCCCGCGAAGCGACCTAGCTCACAAGACCCTTGCTACTGACCGGTAACCCATTCGTGGTAGGGAAGCCCTCGGGTATCACCAAGCGTTGCGACCAGGTACCGCACTGGTGAGTGACAACCTGGTCATACCGGGATCAGGCGGGCGGCAGGCTTCACCCGAGGTAGCCACAGCGGACGCGAGTCACAGTTCGGTAACGAACAGCTGTCAATGCGCTGAGGATGCCGGAACCTCCGCCGACCGGGCGGCCCGACCGGACGTACGGGTCAGGCAGGCCGGCCGGTGGCAGCGAGCCACGACCCGAGCAGATGGCGGTCGATCGAGTCGATCCGGCCGAGTCGCCCCGCGGCCGCCCGGGCACGCAGTTCGTCCGGGGTGAACCAACGCGCCTCCAACAGCTCGACGCCGTCCACCTCGACCTCCTCGGACAGGGCTGTGGCGCGGAAGGCGACCATGAGGCCGGCCGGGAACGGCCACGCCTGCGACCCCTGGTACGCGAGGTCGGTCACCTCGACGCCGACCTCCTCGGCGATCTCCCGGCGTACCGCGTCCTCCAGGCTCTCGCCCACCTCGACGAACCCGGCCAGAGTCGAGTAAGACCCCTCCGCCGCACCCGCGTGTCGGGCCAGTAGGCAGCGCTCGGCACCATCGGGCGCCTGGACCAGCACGATGACGGCCGGCTCGATGCGGGGGAAGAACAACCGCCCGCACTCCGGCGCCGAGCACACCCGCACGTGCCCGCCGTTCCGAGCGGTGGTGCGCGCGCCGCAGCTGCCGCACCAGCGCTGCTGCCGGTGCCAGTGGAACAGCCCCCGCGCGTACGCCTGAGCGGCCGCGTCAGCCGGATGGAGACGACCGGCCAGCCTCCGCACGTCCACCGCCGACACCGCACCGGCCAGCGCCAGGGCGTCCGCCTCGGAGTGCCGGGTGAGGTCCGCCCCGAACACCGCCGCGCCGCCGTCCAAGCCGAGGAAGACCGTCTCGGCCGCAGCGGCGAGGACCTGGGTCGCGGCGACGCCGGTGAGCCGGACCGGAGCCTGCTCGGCGGTCACCAGGCAGCGGTCGTTCCAGAGCGGCAGCACCGTGGTCCGCTCGTCGGCGCGCAACGCCGCCAACCGTTCGCTGTCGGCGCGCAGCGCACCCGCCCGGTCGAGCCACCCACCGCCGTAGGCGAACACCACGTCGTCGATCCGCACGCCGTCACGTTGCCACGTCCCGTCGGCGACCGCCAGGACCACGGAGGGGGCCGGCCGCCGGCTACTACGGCGGCCTACCAGCTACTCGGCACGCGACACGCCGCACGACACGCGGTGCACGGCGGACCCGACGACGACTGCCGGACCCGCCCCGGCGTTGGTTACCGTAGGTGTCCGTTCGGGGAGGGTCCCCGGTGACACGTCCGATCGAGGTTGCTGTGACGCTGTACGGCGCGAACCGTCCGCCCGCCGACGACCGTCCCACCGTGCAGGTCACCGCGGTCACCTGGCCCATCGAGGAGCCCGCGCCGCCGGCGCCGGTGACGCCGCGTCCCCGACGCCGGGTCCGGCTGCTGGTCGCGGTGGCCGGCGCCGCCGCCCTACTCGGTGCCGTGGCAGGCGTCGGCGCCTACGCGTACGCCGGTGACGTGCCGCGCGGCACCACGGTGCTCGGGACGGAGCTGGGCGGCCGGAGCCGCGCGGAGGCGGTCCGGGAGCTGCAGGCCGAGGTTGACCGGCGCAGCGCCGATCTCGCGAAGCCACTCGTCGTCCGCGTGGGGGAGCGGACTGTCGAA
This sequence comes from Micromonospora sp. NPDC023737, assembly GCF_040639715.1. Classification (NCBI taxonomy): domain Bacteria; kingdom Bacillati; phylum Actinomycetota; class Actinomycetes; order Micromonosporales; family Micromonosporaceae; genus Micromonospora; species Micromonospora sp. NPDC023737. The sequence continues at coordinate 2,050 of NZ_JBFAAL010000019.1, read as the reverse complement.
ATCGTCCCCGGCGAGGTCGGCCTGGCCGTGGACGTGCCCGCGAGCGTGGCGGCGGCAACGGGCGCCTCGGCGCACCTGGTGAACCGGCTGGTCGGCTCCCGGTCGGTGCAGCCGGTGGTGTCGGTCGACGTCGACCGACTGCACTCCGCCCTGCAGAAGGCGGCCGGCGACCAGAGCCGAAAGATGACCATGCCGGCGATCACCTACACCGGCACGACCCCGAAGGTCGTGTACCCGAAACCAGGCCTGGCGCTCGACCCGCGTCTTTCGGGCGACGCGGTCCGGACCGGTTGGCTCACCGGCCGGCCGGTGACCGTACCGCTGATCGAGACGAACCCGGCCACCAGCGGCGAGGAAGTGGACCGGCTGGTGACCGAGCTGGCCCGGCCGGCTGTCGGCGCGCCGGTGAAGCTCACGACCGGCAAGGGCTCGGTGAGCATCCCGCCGAAGGCGATCGCCAAGAGTCTGCGGTTCACCGCCGACCAGACCGGGAAGCTGACCCCGCGGGTGGACGTGAAGCGGCTACGCGCCGCGCTCGGTGACGACCTGTCGACCGTCGAGGTGGCCCCGAAGAACGCCCGGATGGCCATCACTGGTGGTCGGCCGAAGGTGGTCGACCCCGGCCGCCCCGGTCAGCAGTTGGACAACGCGAGGCTCGGCCAGGACCTGCTCGCCGTCCTACCCAAGGCCAAGGGGCGCGAGGTGACCGGGACGCTCGAACCGGCGCAACCGGAGCTGACGGCGGAGAAGCTCGGCAGCCTGGGCATCAAGGAGAAGGTCTCCTCGTTCACCACCCGGTTCACCGGCGGGCTGTCGTCGTCGCGCAGCCAGAACATCGTGACCATCGCGCGGGACGTCGACGGCACCGTGGTGCTGCCCGGCGAGACGTTTTCGCTGAACGGACACACCGGTGAGCGCGGTTACGCGCAGGGCTACCGGGACGCGCCCGTCATCCTCGACGGGAAGCTGGTGCCCGGCGTCGGCGGCGGCACCTCACAGTTCACCACCACACTCTTCAACGCCACGTACTACGCGGGTCTCGAGGACGTCGAGCACAAGCCGCACTCGTACTGGTTCGACCGGTACCCGGCGGTCATCGAGTCGACGATCTTCTGGCCGGACCTGGACTTCAAGTTCCGCAACAACACCAAGCACGGGCTGCTGATCGACACCTCGCACACCTCGAGCACGATCACGGTCTCGATCTGGAGCACGAAGATCTACGACAGCGTCAAGACGGAGTACGGCCCGCGTCGCAACATCACCACGCCGAGGACCATCCACCTGGAGCCGGGCCCGTCCTGCATCCCCAGCAACGGCATCAACGGCTTCACCCAGGACGCCTTCCGGGTGATCCGCAAGGACGGCAAGGTGATCAAGCGGGAGAAGTTCAGCTGGCGCTACGACGCCGAGCCCCGCTATCTCTGCGGCGGACAGCCCTGACGGTCGTCACCGCCCGCGCTTCCCGCGGTACGCGCGTCAGGTCCATGACCACCCGCTTGGCGTCGGGGTCGTCGCCGGCCGTCGGCAGGGCGATCCGACCGGCGGCGCCGGCTGGGCTGCCGTCCTCCAGCAGATGCTGGGCGGCGATGGTGTTGGACGCCTTGACCAGGCGGGCACCGCAGAGGTGTTCGGCCGTCCACCGGCTCGATGCCTAGCCGTCCACCAGTTCCGGGATGTCGCCGTCGCGGTCCGGGTAGTAGTTGTCGGCGTCGATCACGAGCGTCCCGGCGAACAGCTCGCGCGGTAGGTCTCCGGCACCGCCATCAGTGGAACACCGACGTGTCTGGAGCCGATGACGCCGATTCTCATGGCCGCTCCTCTGCGGGCGTTGTCGAGACCCGAGATCCGCGCTCGACGCCACCGGTAGGGCCACCGGAGATTCGCGGGATCGGCGGATGGCGTCCGCACCGTCCCTGATTTGCCGTGGAAACGCGTTCAGGGCCACCCCAAGTTTGGGGTGACCCTGAACGGAAAGAATGTCCGGCGGTGTCCTACTCTCCCACACCCTCCCGAGTGCAGTACCATCGGCGCTGGAGGGCTTAGCTTC
>NZ_JBFAAL010000018.1:0-108325 GCF_040639715.1 Micromonospora sp. NPDC023737 | reverse complement strand
GCCCAGCCGAACTTCTTCTACTGCGGCCCCGCCGCCACCCGCAACGCCCTCTCCGTCCAAGGCAAGGACATCAACGTCGACGCCATGGCCAAGGAAATGGGCACCACCGAGAACGGCACCAACTCCATCAACGACATCACCCCGGTGCTGAACAAGGAAACCGGCAAGAACGCCTACCACAGCGTCGAAATCTCCAACCCCACCGCCGACGACAAGCAGACCAACACCCTGCAGGCTGACATCGTCCGCACCATCGACGACGGCCACGCCGTAGTCGCCAACATCGCCGGCACCAGCACCGACACCAACGGCAACACCCACTCCTACGAAGGCGGCCACTACATCAGCGTCACCGGCTACCACGACGGCGGCAAAACCGTCACCATCGCCGACAGCGCCGACCCCAACACCGCCTCCTACCAAATCAGCGTCGAGCACCTCGCCGACTGGATCGCCACCCGCGGCTACTCCACCAACTGACCCCCAGCACCAACCGAAAGGGCCGGCCCCCACAAAGGGGGCCGGCCCTTCGCCGTCTCCGGCTTCGGAGCCCGGCAACTTCTCGGTCGGTCAGCCGCCGGAGTCGGCGAGTTCGGCGCCCTCCGGCACGGTGTCGTCGTCCCGGCTCGCGAGCCAACCGTCGGGCAGGAAGACCTTGCCCGGCGAGTTGGTGCGGCCGCGCGGCTGGCCCAGGGTCTCCACCGGGAACGGCACGGTCGGGTCGAGCTTGGCGAGCAGGTCGTCCAGTTGGGACAGGCTCTCGATCATCGCCAGCTCTCGACGCAGCTCGCCGCCGATCGGGAAGCCCTTCAGGTACCAGGCGACGTGCTTGCGGAAGTCGGTGCAGCCGTCCCGCTCGCCCCGGCCCGGGGCACGCTCGCCGGCGCTGAACTGCTCGACCAGTAGCTCCGCGTGCCGGCGCATGGTCGTGGCCACCTCGCCGAGGGTGGGCAGCCGGCGTTCGGGCCGGCCGTTGAACGCGGCCTCCAGGTCGGCGAAGAGCCATGGCCGGCCCAGGCAGCCGCGGCCGACCACCACCCCGTCCACGCCGGTGTACGCGACCATCCGGAGTGCGTCGTCCGCCTCCCAGATGTCACCGTTGCCGAGCACCGGCACGTCCAAGGCTTGCTTGAGGGTGGCGATGGCGTCCCAGTCGGCGGTGCCCGAGTAGCGCTGGGCGGCCGTACGCCCGTGCAGCGCCACCGCCGCCACCCCAGCGTCCTGGGCAGCGAGCCCCGCCTCGACGTACGTCAGATGGTCGTCGTCGATGCCCTTGCGCATCTTGACCGTGACCGGCACCCCGGCGGGCGACGCGGCGTCCACCGCCGCCTTGACCAGCCGGGCGAAGAGTCGGCGCCGCCACGGCAGGGCCGCTCCGCCGCCCTTGCGGGTCACCTTGGGCACCGGGCAGCCGAAGTTCAGGTCGATGTGATCGGCCAGGTCCCGTTCGACGACGATCCGCACGGCGGCCGCGGTGGTCTCCGGGTCGGTGCCGTAGAGCTGGAGGCTGCGCGGCTGCTCGTCAGCGCCGAAGGCGATCATCCGCAGCGTCTTCGGGTTCCGTTCGACCAGCGCGACGGTGGTGATCATCTCGCAGACGTAGATGCCGCCGCCCTGCTCCCGGCAGAGCTGCCGGAATCCGACATTGGTGATGCCCGCCATCGGCGCGAGCACCACCGGCGGCCACACCTGATGCTGCCCGAGGGTGAGTGGTCGCAGCGCGGGCAGGGTCGGGGCGGTCACCCGACAAGTGTACGGGGCCCCGGCAGGCGCTCTCGCTCGCCGCCGGAGCCCCGCATCGCAGCTCAGCAGCCGGGCAGGCGCTCGATCAGGTAGCGCTCGACCTGGTCGAGGGAGACCCGCTCCTGCCCCATGGTGTCCCGGTTGCGCACGGTCACCGCGTTGTCGTCCAGGGTGTCGAAGTCGACAGTCACGCAGAACGGCGTGCCGATCTCGTCCTGCCGGCGGTAACGGCGGCCGATCGCTTGCGAGTCGTCGAACTCCACCACCCAACGCTTGCGCAGCGTAGCGGCGAGCTCCTTGGCCTTCGGCGAGAGCGCCTCATTGCGGGACAGCGGCAGCACCGCGACCTTCACCGGCGCGAGCCGCGGGTCGAAGCGCATCACCGTCCGCTTGTCCACGCCGCCCTTGGTGTTCGGCGCCTCGTCCTCGTCGTACGCCTCGAGCAGGAAGGCGAGCACGGCCCGGGTGAGGCCGGCGGCCGGCTCGATCACGTACGGAATCCAGCGCTCGTTCTTGGCCTGATCGAAGTAGGACAGGTCGACCCCGGAGTGCTTGCTGTGCGTGGAGAGGTCGAAGTCGGTCCGGTTGGCGATGCCCTCCAGCTCCGCGAACTCGGTGCCACCGAACTGGAAGCGGTACTCGATGTCGACGGTCCGCTTCGAGTAGTGCGACAACTTCTCCTTCGGGTGCTCGTAGAAGCGCAGGTTCGCCTCCGACAGGCCGAGGTCGATGTACCAGTTCCAGCGCTCCTGGAGCCAGTACTCGTGCCACTTCTCGTCGGTGCCCGGCTCGACGAAGAACTCCATCTCCATCTGCTCGAACTCGCGCGTACGGAAGATGAAGTTGCCCGGGGTGATCTCGTTGCGGAACGACTTGCCGGTCTGCGCGATGCCGAACGGCGGCTTCTTGCGCGCTGCGGTCGCCACGTTGTTGTAGTTGACGAAGATGCCCTGGGCGGTCTCCGGCCGCAGGTAGTGCAGACCCTCGTCGCTCTCCACCGGGCCGAGGTAGGTCTTCATCAGGCCGTTGAACATCTTCGGCTCGGTGAAGGTGCCCTTGTTGCCGCAGTTGGGGCAGTTCAGCTCGGCCAGGGAGGTCAGCGGCTTGCCGTGCTTCTCGGCGTACGCCTCCTCCAGGTGGTCGGCGCGGAACCGCTTGTGGCAGGACTGGCACTCGGTGAGCGGGTCGACGAACTCGGCGATGTGACCGGAGGCCTCCCAGACCTTCCGGGCCAGGATCACGGCCGAGTCCAGGCCGACGACGTCGTCCCGGCCCTGGACCATGGTCTTCCACCACTGCCGGCGGACGTTCTCCTTGAGCTCCACGCCGAGCGGACCGTAGTCCCACGCCGACCGGGTGCCTCCGTAGATCTCGCTGGAGGGAAAGACAAAGCCTCGGCGCTTGGCGAGGCTGACGACGGCGTCGATACGGTCAACTGGCATGTTTCCTCCTACGCCGGCTGGCGGTCGGCGGGGACGTGATGGGGACGGAACGAGCAGTTCGGGACAACGCTAGCGACGGCAGCGCCCTGAGCCCAGCAGAATACCGGGGCGGGTTCAGTTGATCCCGCAGACCTCCAGGCCACCGGTCTGCGGGTCCTGGCCAAGGATGACCTGTTGCCGCTCCCGCCGGCCACCCTCGAGCATCACGTCGACGGGCACGGTGAGGTTGTTGGTGTCGACGTCGCCGACCCGGTACGCGGTCACCTGCGGCTCCGCGGCCACCCGGCTCTCGAAGTCCGGCCGCGACTCGCGGCGCTGCGCGTCGTCGCAGAGCTGGTCGTACGCCTGGCCGAAGTTCTGGTCGACGAGCGCCTGATAGTAGTCGGTGGAGACCGTGCGGCCCTGCTCACGGACCGCCTGCACGCCACTGACCGCGAGACCGACCACCGCGCTGCCGCCTCCGCCGCAGCAGAGCAGCAGGGCCAGCGCACCGACCCCGAGGCCCAGCCAGAGCCGGGCCCGACGTCCCTCGGTGGGCGGTGCGGCGAACGGCGGCGACACCCCGGGACCGGGCGGCGGAGCGGGAGGTTGTTCGCCGGGCGGCCCGGGCGGCGAGGGGTGCGGCGGTGGGGCTGCCGGTCCGGGAGCGGTCATACGAGCAATCTAGTGCCCGCAGGCTCAGCGGTAAGGACCAGCGGCACGATCACTGGCGTTGACCACCACCGTCCCGCCGGGCGCGGCGGTGGCGAGCGCCTCGTACGCGGACGGCTCGTCGAGCGACTGTGCGAGCAGCGGGACAGCGGCGACCTTGACCTCGAAGCCGCCGAGCGCCCGCCGGTACGCCCCGACGGACTCCCACTCGGTGACCAGGCACCAGTGCGCCGGGTCGTCGAGCGCCCGGACCAGTTGGCCGCGCAGGTAGCCGGGGCGGGCGGCCAGCGCGGTGAGGGCGGCGTGCGCGCGTTCGGTGAACTCGTCGGCGACATCGACGTCGACCACGAACCGGTTGGTCACCAGCACCGGCGTCCTCCTCGTAGAGTCTGTGGGATGCAGCGTACGCAGAGCCCTGTGCTGGGCCGGCTGGCCCGGGTGAACCCGACGGCGGTGTTCCTGATCACCCTGGCGCTGGTGCTGGTCGCCCTCTTCGCACCCGGCGTGATCGGCGGGGTGCTGCTACTGGCGCTCGCCGCGGTCCTGGTCGCGCTGCTGGCCACCACCTGGCCGGTGCAGGCGCCGCAGACGCGCCTGGTGCGGCTGCTGATGCTGACGCTGCTGGTGGCGGTGGCCCTGGTCAAGCTGCTGTGACATGCACTCATGCGTTTTTGACAATCATTATCGTTACGACGGACAGTTGGCGTCATGAACAACCGCCGCACCGTCCGCGCCCTGGCCGCCGCCACCACCGCCCTACTCACTCTCGGCGGCGCTGCCGCCTGTTCCTCCGGCGGCCCGGCCGGCGCCGACCCGCAGCGCGTGGACGTGGTCGCCGCGTTCTACCCGCTCCAGTTCATCGCGGAGCGCATCGGCGGCGACGCGGTCCGGGTCACCAACCTGGTCAAGCCGGGAGCCGAGCCACACGACCTGGAGCTCACCCCGAGCCAGGTCGGCGAGGTCAGCCAGGCCGAGCTGGTCGTCTACCTGAAGGGCTTCCAGCCGGCGCTGGACGAGGCGGTCCAGCAGAACGCCGGCGACCGGTCCTTCGACGTCTCGACTGTCGAGCCGCTGATGGACGCCACCGCCGGCGGCCACCAGCACGAGGGCGAGGAGGCCGAGGAGGAGGAAGCGGCGCTCGGCGGCAAGGACCCGCACTTCTGGCTCGACCCGACCCGTCTCGCCACCGTCGCCGACCAACTCGCCGATCGGCTGGGCAAGGCTGACCCCGACCGGGCCGCCGACTTCACCTCCCGCGCCAAGGAACTCCACGCCGACCTGGCGAAGCTGGACACCGAGTACGCCACCGGCCTGAAGACCTGCGAGCGCCAGGAGATCGTGACGAGCCACACGGCCTTCGGCTACCTGGCCAAGCAGTACGGGCTGGAGCAGGTGGGCATCACCGGCCTCAACCCGGAGAGCGAGCCCTCTCCGCAGCGGCTCGCCGAGGTGGCTGAGGAGGCGCGGGCCCACAAGACCACCACGATCTTCTTCGAGACGCTGGTCAGCCCGAAGATCGCCGAGACCATCGCCGCGGAGGTCGGCGCGACGACCGCCGTGCTGGACCCGATCGAGGGCCTCACCGACGACAGCGGCTCGTCGGACTACCTTTCAGTCATGCGTACGAACCTGCAAGCGCTGCGCACGGCGCTGGGCTGCTCGTGAACCCACCCGTGATCACCGTCGCACACGCGGCCGTCGGCTACGACGGCCGCGCCGTGCTGCGCGACGTCTCGCTCACCGTCACCGCCGGTGAGGTGGTCGCCGTGCTCGGTGCCAACGGCTCCGGCAAGTCCACCCTCATCCGGTCCGTACTCGGGCTGGTGCCGCTGAGCGCCGGGTCGGTCAGCCTCTTCGACCGCCCGCTGCGCCGCTTCCGGCAGTGGGAGCGGATCGGGTACGTCCCGCAGCGGCTCGGCGCGGGCGGCGGCGTACCGGCCACCGTCCGGGAGGTCGTGGCCGCCGGCCGGCTCGCCCGGCGAGGCATCCTCCGCCCACCCGGCGCCGCCGACCGGGCCGCCGTCGACAGCGCGCTGCGCGCGGTCGGGCTCGCCGACCGGGCGAACGACGCCGTCGCCACCCTCTCCGGCGGGCAGCAGCAGCGCACCCTGATCGCCCGGGCCCTCGCCGGCCGTCCCGAACTGCTGGTGCTGGACGAGCCGACCGCCGGGGTGGACGCGGCCAGCCAGGAGGCGTTCGCCGCGGCGCTGCGCGACTTCGTCGCCGACGGTGGAACCGTGCTGCTGGTGGCGCACGAGCTGGGCCCGCTGCGGCCGGTGATCAGCCGGGCGATCGTCGTCCACGAGGGTGGCATCTGCCACGACGGCCCGGTGCCGGATCCGGCCGGTCACCACGCCGAGCCCGACCACGACCACGTGCACCCGCACTGTCCCGACGAGCCGGCCCGGCTCTGGAGCATCTGACCATGGAACTCTTCCAGTACCCGTACATGCAGCGCGCCCTGATCGCAGCGCTGATCATCGGCCTCGCCGCCCCGGCGCTCGGGATCTACCTGGTGCAGCGCCGGTTGGCGCTGATCGGCGACGGGATCGGGCACGTGGCGCTGACCGGGGTCGGCGCCGGCCTGCTGCTCAACCGCTCCCCGGTGCTCGTCGCGGTGATCGTGGCGACCCTCGGCGCGATCGCCATCGAGCTGGTCCGCTCGCGTGGGCGCACCTCCGGTGACCTCGCCCTGGCGCTGCTCTTCTACGGCGGCATAGCCGGCGGCGTGATGCTCGTCGGGCTCTCACACAGTCCCAGCGCGAACCTCAACGCGTACCTCTTCGGGTCCCTGACCACCATCTCGCCGGCCGACCTGACCACGATCGTGGTGCTCGGCGCGGTGATCCTGGTGGCCATGCTCCTGCTGCGCCCGGCGCTCTTCGCGGTCAGCCACGACGAGGAGTACGCCAGGGTCTCCGGTCTGCCGGTGCGGACGCTGAACATGCTGATCGCGATCACCACCGCGGTCACCGTGACGATCGCCATGCGGGCGGTCGGCGTACTGCTGATCAGCGCGCTCATGGTGGTGCCGGTGGCCAGCGCCCAACAGGTGACCCGCGGTTTCCGGACCACCATGACGGCGGCGATGGCGCTCGGCCTCTTCGCCGCCGGCTCGGGCGTCTGGGTGGCGGCCACCGCCGACACCGCACCCGGCGCGTCGGTGGTGCTGATGGCGATCGCCTCGTTCCTCGTGGTCGCGCTGGCCGCAGCCGGCTGGCGGGTGGTGCGCCGCCGGCGGGTGCCCGCGGCGGCGGCGCCGACGGCCCCGGAGCCGCACGAGGTCGTACTGGGATGACCGCGGCGGGCGCGAGCCCGGCGGAACTGGTTATCGTTACGGGGTGAGCGGCGGATCGGGCTACGACGGCTTCGAAGGTGCCAGCGAGCTGTTGCGCGCGCTGTCGGCCCCGGTCCGGTTGGCCATCGTCAGCGAGCTCGCCTCCGGCGAGCGGTGCGTGCACGAGTTGGTGGAGAAGCTGGGGGTGACGCAGCCACTGGTCTCCCAACACCTGCGGGTGCTGCGGGGAGCCGGTGTGGTGCGTGGCTCCCGGCGGGGTCGGGAGATCGCATACTCCCTGGTCGACGAGCACGTCGCGCACATCGTGGCGGACGCGGTCAGCCACGCCGGGGAGAGATCATGAGGCGGCGACGGGTCGGAGGTGTCACGTGGTGAGCGAGAGCAGCGCAACGCTGCGCAACACCCGTCAGCGCAGCGCGGTCAGTGCCCTCCTGGCCGAGGTCGAGGGATTCCACAGCGCGCAGGACCTGCACGCGATGCTGCGTACGCGGGGTGAGCGGGTCGGTCTCACGACGGTCTACCGGACGCTGCAAGGGCTCGCCGACGCCGGCGAGATCGACGTGATGCGCCCGCCGGGCGGCGAGCACCTCTACCGCCGGTGCAGCGAGGGGCACCACCACCACCTGGTCTGCCGGGCCTGTGGGCGGACCGTCGAGGTCGAGGGCCCCGCCGTGGAGAGCTGGGCCGAACGGGTCGCCGCCCAGCACGGCTACGTCGACGTGAGCCACACCATGGAGATCTTCGGCACCTGCCAGGGCTGCGCCGGCTGACCTCCCCAACCGGCCGCCGGCCGTGACACGCTGTCCGGCGTGAAGATCTACGCCGATCGTTTTCCGACCGCCGCCCGACAAGTCCTCACCGACCTGCTCGTCGTCGTCTGGGTGTACGCCGCTATCCGCGGCGCGCTCTGGCTGCACGATCTGGTGCAGAAGCTCGCCGTACCCGGTCAGAAGTTGGAGGGCGCCGGCGGCGGGCTCGCCGACAACCTGGCCGAAGCCGGCGGCAAGGTCGGCCGGGTGCCGCTGGTCGGCGACGAGCTGACCGCCCCGTTCGAACGCGCGGCCGGTGCCGCCCGGGCGCTGGCCGAGGCCGGCCGTGACCAGCAGGAGCTCGTCGACCAGTTGGCCCTCGCGCTCGCCGTAGCCGTGCTGATCTTCCCGCTCGGCCTGGTGCTCGTCGGCTGGCTGCCGCTGCGGGTGCGCTGGGTCCGCCGCGCCGGGTCTGCCGCGAAGCTGGCCGCCGCGCCGGAGGGGCGCGACCTGCTCGCGCTGCGCGCACTGGCCGGCCAGCCGCTGGATCGGCTGACCCGGATCGCACCCGACGTGGCCGGGGCGTGGCGCCGCGGCGACGACGCCACCGTCGACGCGCTCGCCGCGCTGGAGCTGCGCAGGCTCGGCCTACGGGCGGGCCGCTAAGGTCTTCGGGTGTTCTACTTCCTGGTCGTCATCGCCGTTCTGCTGCTCGGCTACGCCGCCGTACTGGTCAGCCTGGTCCGTAAGGGCCGTCGCATCCCGCCCGCGGCCTACCTCGGCCTGGCGGCGCTCAACGGGCTGATCCTCGCGGCGATCCTGGCCTGGGCCATCGCCCGCTGACCCGCTCCGGGGTGGTGTGGAGGGGCTTGGGGGGGGCAGGTCTCTTCCGGAGCCTGATACCTCAGCGGCATATTTATACCTCTGTGGTATCAGGCTCATTCAGAGATGCAGGTCCGCTGCCAGGTGTCGCTCCAGGTCACTGGGGCGGTGGGATCCGACGGCGGACGTCGGCCGCGGTGGACGGGCCGGGCGACCAACGGGCCACCCAGGGCAGCTCGTCGGACGGGGTGATCACACCGGACTCCAAATCGGCGTAGCGGCCGGCGAGGATCCGCTTCGCCGCCGCGACGTCGACCGAGTCCGTGTTCTCCCAGAGCGCCGAGAGGAGGGCCTCGACCCGTACCCGGGCCTGCCGGCAGAAGAGGTCGGCCAGTTCGAGGTTCTCCGGCCGGGCGTCCCGCTCGGCGTGCGCACGGACGCAGACCGCCGCCATCGCGAACAGCTCCGCGCCGATGTCCACGATCCGTCCCAGGAACGCCTGCTTGCGCTCCATCCGGCCCTGCCAGCGGGACATCGCGTAGAACGTCGAGCGGGCGAGCTTTCGCGAGACGCGCTCCACCTGCCGCAGGTGACCGGCGAGCGGCCCGAACTCGGCGTACGCCCTGGGGCTCTGACCGCGGCCGACGGCGAGCGTGGGCAGCCACTTCGCGTAGAAGGCCCCGGCCCGAGCCCCCGCCTTCGCCTTACGACCAAGGCCCGCGTCCGGGTCGATGATGTCCCCGGCGACCGAGAGGTGCGCGTCGACCGCCTCCCGGGCGATCAGCAGATGCATGATCTCGGTCGAACCCTCGAAGATCCGGTTGATCCGTACGTCACGCAGGAGCTGCTCGACGGCGGCCGGTCGCTCACCCCGGGCGGTCAGCGACTCGGCCGTCTCGTAGCCGCGACCGCCGCGGACCTGGATCAGGTCGTCGGCGATCCGCCAGGCCATCTCGCTGGCGTAGAGCTTGACGAGCGCCGCCTCGATCCGGATGTCGTTGCGGTCGTCGTCGGCGAGCCGGCAACAGATCTCCAGCATGGTCTCCATGCCGTACGTCGTCGCGGCCATGAAGGCGAGCTTCTGGGCGACCGCCTCGTGCGTGCCGACGGGCCGGCCCCACTGCACCCGATCGGCGGCCCACTCCCGGGCCACGTTCAACGACCACTTGCCGGCGCCCACGCACATGGCCGGCAGCGACAGGCGGCCGGTGTTGAGTGTGGTCAACGCGATCTTCAGCCCCTTGCCCTCACCCCCGATGACGTTCTCCTTCGGCACGAAGACGTCGTGGAACCGCGTGACGCTGTTCTCCAGCCCGCGCAGTCCGAGGAAGCCGTTGCGTCGCTCCACCGTGATGCCGTCGGCGTCACCGTCCACGACGAAGGCGGTGATCCCACCGCGGCGCCCCTCGCCGGCCGGCACCCGGGCCATCACGACGAGCAGGGTGGCCACGGTGCCGTTCGTCGCCCAGAGCTTCACACCGTTGAGCCGGTAGCCGGTGCCGTCCTCGGTCGGCTCGGCGGTGGTGGCCAGCCGGGCCGGGTCGGAACCGACGTCCGGCTCGGTCAGCAGGAACGCGGAGACCTCACCGGCGGCCAGCCGGGGCAGGAAGCGCTGCTTCTGCTCCGCCGTACCGAACATCTTCAGCGGCTGCGGCACGCCGATGGACTGGTGCGCGGAGAGCAACGCGCCGATCGCCGGACTGACCGAACCGGCGAGCATCAACGCCCGGCAGTACTGGAGGTTGCTCAGTCCGAGCCCACCGTACGCCCGGTCGATCTTCATCCCGAACGCGCCGAGGCGACCGAGCCCCTGGAACACCTCGTCGGGGATGCGCGCGTCCCGCTCGATCGCGGCGCCGTCCACCTCGGTCACGAGGTACTCCCGGAGCCGGGCGAGGAACTCCTCGGCGCGGGCGTCCTCGTCCGGGTCGGAGCTCGGCCAGGGGTTGATCAGGTCGAGCCGGAACCGGCCGAGGAAGAGCGACTTGCCGAAGCTCGGGCGGTCCCAGGTGGACTCACGGGCCGCCTCGGCGACCTGGCGGGCCTCTTTCTCGGAGACGTGCCCTGCCTCGCTCGGCAGCGGGGCGGCGATGCCGCCGCTGGTCTCGGTTGGCTCCGGAGTGCCGCCGGAGGCGTCCGGCTCGGGTCGGCTGTTCTGCGTCGTGGTCACGGCTGCCCCCTCGAACCTCGGTCCGCTGCGTCAACGTGCTCGACAAACGCCACGCTACCCCCGGTTGTTACCCAGAGGTAGCTCTCCGTAAAGATCGAGTTTCGGCGATGGGACCCGGTCGAGCCGTACGCCTCCGGCCGGCGTCCCGAGGTCAGTCGCCGGTGAGCGTACGGGGGTCGTCGTCCTCGTCGTCGATGTCGTCCTCACCCCAGTTGCGCCGGACGAACGGCAGCAGCCCCCAGAACACGAGAAACCAGAGCCCGGTCAACCCGCTGATCACGAACGCGAACGGACGGTCGAGGACGAAGTCGGTGATCAGCAGCACGGCACTGACCATCGAGACCAGCATGAAGCCGAGCCCGTACGAGGCCATCCGATGGGCGAACCGGACCAGCTCCGGCTTGCGTCCTTGGCGGAAGAGCGCCCGGTGGAACGCCACCGGCGAGATGATCAGCGCCGTGGCGGCCGCGGCGGCCAGCAGCGCGACGACGTAGACGTCCTTCTGGAAAGCGGTGGTACGCGTGAAGCCGTTGCTGAACGGCAGAGTCAGCAGGAAGGCGAACAGGATCTGCACGCCGGTCTGCGCCACCCGCAGCTCCTGGAGCAGGTCGGCGAAGTTGCGCTGCCAGCGCTGCCGCTCGGTCTCCTTGGACACGCGCTACCTCCTGCTCCGACGCTACCGCCGGCGGAGCCGGCCGCCGGCAGTAGCGCCAGTGCCCGATCGCCCGTCATCCGAAACGGGCTCACAAGAGGTCGGGTGGAACCACGCCGGGTCGGGCGGCCGGGGTCAGGAGCCCCGGCGGATACGACCGGCGTACCGGGCCTCGAGCGCGTGGTTGTGCTCGTCGCCGCCGGCGATGTTGGCGGACAGGTAGACCGGGGGCTGCTGCCCCGCAGCGAGCAGGCGGGCCACCACCTCGACCGTGATCTGCTGCGCGAGCAGGGCGGCGGTGATCGACGAAACCGCGCCGACCGCGCCACCGCCGGGCAGCGGCAGCGTCGCGTCGCCGTACGGGGCGCCGTTGTCGAGCACCACGTCGGCGAAGTCGGCGAGCTTGCGCCCGGACGGGTGGCGGGACGTCATCTGGCCGGAGTGCTGCGCCGAGGTGATCGCCACCAGAGCGTGACCGTTCTCCTTGACGACGGACGCGAACTCCACCATCGCGCCGTTGACCCCCGAGTTCGAGGCGAGCACGAAGACGTCCTGCGGGCTTACCGGGGCCAGCGCGTAGAGGCGGTGCGCGACCGTCGGATCCCGCTCCAGGGTGGGGCCGAGCACGTCGGCCGGGGCACCGCCGAGCAGTACCAGGTCGCGCAACGCGATCCGGTTGGTGGGCACCAGCCCGCCGGCCCGACCGGCGATCTCCATGGCGAGCGCCTCGGAGTGCCCGGTGCCGAAGGCGTGCACCACCCCGTCGGCGCGTACCGCCTCGGCGATCAGGTCAGCCGCGCGACCGACCGCCTCCCGCTGGCTGCCGGCCACCCGGTTCATCGTCTCGGTCACCACCGCCAGGTAGCCCTCGGCGCTCAGAGTCATCGTTCCTCCGTCCCATCCGTGCTGATTTCCCCACCGGGCCGCGTACGCCCGCTCAGGCCGTGCCGCGTACCCGGGTCAGGATCGCCTCGGCCAGCGGCGCCGGCGCCTCGTCCGGGATCCAGTGGCTCACCCCGGGCAGCTCCACGAAGCGGTAGTCGCCGGTCACGTGCTGCGCGCACATCTCCGCGACGCCCCGGCCGATCGCGTTGTCGCCGTCGCTCCAGACGTACGTGGTGGGCACGGTCACCGGCCCGACGGCGCCCAGCGCAGCCCCCGACATCGCCCGGTACCAGTTCAGCGCCCCGGTCAGTGCGCCGGGCTCGCGCATCGGCTCCGCGTACGCCGCCACCCGGGCCGGTTCGCCGACGCCGTGAAGGAGCCGCCGCAACCCTGCCGCCCGCAGCGCGAGCAGCGCCTTCTCGGCCTTCCCGGCCTGGCGGAACAGCACCATGTACGACGAGCGGGCCTGCTGCTTCGGGTCGTGCGCGAGCGCGTACGCCATCGCGGCCGGATGCGGCACCGAGACGGCGGTGAGCGTCCGGACCCGCTCGGGGTGCGCCGCGGCGACCGCCCAGGCGACGGCGGCGCCCCAGTCGTGCCCGACGAGGTGCGCCGCCTCGACGTCCAGCGCGTCGAGCAGCGCCACCGCGTCGGCCACCAGTTCCGGCAGCTGGTACGCCTCGACCTCCGCCGGCCGGGCGCCGGGCGAGTAGCCGCGCTGGTCGGGGGCGTACGTGCGCAGCCCGGCGGCGTGCAGAGCCGGCACCACCTCGTCGAACTCTCCGCCATGTTGCGGGAAGCCGTGCAGCAGCAGGACGGGCTCGCCGCCCTCCGGGCCGCCGGCGCGTACCACGAACTCCAGACCACGGGCGTCGATGCGCATGATCGGCAGCCTACCCAGGTCGGGCGGCATGGCCCGGCCCCTGCCCACGGTGCTAGCGTCTCCGTATCAATTTCACATCCGACAGGGGAGCGCACAGCGCTGAGAGTGCGGGCACGCCCGCAGACCCTCGAACCTGATCTGGGTAATGCCAGCGCAGGGAGTTCGGTCGACCTCCAGCCGCGTCGCCGTCCGGTGACCACCGGGCGCGGCGTGCGTCTTCTCCTGGTTCCTGCGGCTGAACTGGGAGCAAACAGATGAAAAGCAACGACACCAATCGCTGGCGAACCATCGACATCGTCGTCGCGTCGGTGATCGCCGTCGCCTTCGGCGTCATCTTCTGGGCCTGGAACCTGGTCTGGAGCGCCACCGACGCGGCGTTCGCCTTCTTCCCACCGGCCCAGACGCTGATCTACGGCGTCTGGCTGGTCCCGGCCGTGCTCGGTGGCCTGGTCATCCGCAAGCCCGGTGCCGCGCTCTACTGCGAGACGGTGGCCGCGATCCTGTCCGCGCTGCTGGGCAGCCAGTGGGCGAGCATCACGATCGTCCAGGGCGTGATGCAGGGCATCGGCGCCGAACTGGCCTTCGCGGCGTTCCGGTACCGCTCGTTCCGCCTGCCGGCGGCGGTGCTGGCCGGCGCGCTCACCGGCGTCAGCGCGGCGGTCTTCGACTTCGTCTACTGGAACACCGAGACCGACCTGGCGAGCTACCGGCTCCCGTACGCCCTGCTCACCGTCGTCAGCGCGACGATCGTGGCGGGCGTCGGCGGCTGGGCGCTGACCCGCGCGCTGGCGAACACCGGCGCTCTGGACCGCTTCCCCGTCGGCCGCGAACGCGCCGCGATCTAACCCCAGCCACGACCCCCACCCGCGCGTTGATCATGAAGTTATTGCCGCGACACGCCGTCGAATCCGGCAACAACTTCATGATCACGGGGGTGGGGACTCGGCCGGAAGATGGAGAGGGGTGATTGCGGTGGGCGCGGTGACGCTGCGGGGGTTCGGGTGGCGGCACGCCGGGCGGAAGCGGTGGGCGGTCCGCGGCGTCGACCTGCGCATCGAGCACGGCGAGCGGGTGCTGCTGCTCGGCCCCTCGGGCGCCGGCAAGAGCACCCTGCTCGCGGCGCTCGCCGGGCTGCTGCCGGAGGACTCGGGCGAGCAGAGCGGCACCGTCGAGATCGACGGACTCGACCCGCGTAAGGCCCGGGAACGCGTCGGTATCGTCTTCCAGGACCCGGAGAGCCAACTGGTGATGGCCCGCTGCGGCGACGACGTCGCGTTCGGGCTGGAGAACCGGGGCGTGCCGACCGACGAGATCTGGCCCCGGGTCGACGAGGCGCTGCGCCGGGTCGGCTTCCCGTACCGCCGGGACCGGCTCACCGCCGAACTGTCCGGCGGCGAACAGCAGCGGCTGGCGCTGGCCGGCGCGCTCGCGCTGCGACCGGGGCTGCTGCTGCTCGACGAGCCGGCCGCCAACCTCGACCCGGCCGGCGCGGCGCTGGTGCGTTCGGCGGTCGCCAGCGCGCTGGACGCCGACACGACGCTGATCCTGGTCGAACACCGGGTGGCCGAGGCGCTGCCCCTGGTCGACCGGGTGGTGGTGCTGGAACCCGGCGGCGGGGTACGCGCCGACGGAACGCCGGAAGCGGTCTTCGACGCGCACGGCGACGCACTCGCCGCCGAGGGCGTCTGGGTGCCGGGCCGCACCGTGCCGACGCGCCGCGCGGCCGCCGCGCCCGGCGAGGCGCTGCTCACCGCCGATCGGCTCGGCCTGCCGCCCCGCCTGGCCGAAACCGACCTGACCGTACGCGCGGGCGAGGCGCTCGCCGTGCTCGGCCCCAACGGGGCGGGCAAGTCCACCCTGGCGCTGCTCCTCGGCGGGCTGCTCAGGCCCGGCATCGGTACGGTCACCGCGAGCGCGGAGCTGGCCGGCCGGGACGCCCGCACTCCCCCGTATCGATGGCGCGCCCCGGCCCTGGCCACCCGGATCGGCTCGGTCTTCCAGGACCCGGAGCACCAGTTCGTCACCGGCACGGTCTTCGACGAGTTGGCGCTCGGCCCGCGCCGCACCGGCCGGCCCGAGGCGGAGGTCCGCGCCACGGTGGACGGGCTGCTCGACCGGCTGCGGCTGACCGCGCTCGCGGCCGCCAATCCGTACACCCTCTCCGGCGGTGAGGCGCGGCGGTTGAGCGTGGCGACGGCCCTGGCCACCGCGCCCCGGCTGCTGATCTGCGACGAGCCCACGTTCGGCCAGGACCGGCGGACCTGGCTGGAGCTGGTGGACCTCCTCGCCGACCTGCGCGACGCCGGGCACGGTGTCGTCACGGTCACCCACGACGCGGAGTTCGTCGCCGCGCTGGCCGACCGGCAGGTCACGCTGACCCGCCCCGTGCAGGCCGACGGTGGGCCGGCGGCCTCGACCGGGGAGTCCTCGTGATCAACCTCGAACCGGTCGTCGCCGTCCCCGGAGCGCCGCTGGCCCGGCGCAACCCGGTGGCCAAACTCGCCGCGGCCCTGCTCTTCTCGTTCGTCCTCGTCGCCACGCTCGACCCGGTCGCCCCGGCGATCGCTATCGCCGTCGAACTGCTGGCGTTGCCGCTCTTCGGCATCCGCTACCGGGTGCTGGCCCGCCGCGCCTGGCCGCTGCTGGTGAGCGCGGTCGGCATCGTGGTCACCCTGGTGCTCTTCGCGGCCGAGCGCTCCGGCCGGCTGCTGTTCGAGGCGGGTCCGGTCGTGGTCACCTCGGGCGTGCTGCTGACCGCGCTCGGCCTGGTGCTGCGGATGTTCGCGGTGGCGCTGCCCGGCGTGATCGTGTTCGCCACCACCGACCCGACGGACCTGGCCGACGCGCTGATCCAGAACGCGAAGGCACCGGCGCGGTTCGCGGTCGGCGCGCTGGCCGCGTTCCGTCTCGTGCCGCTGCTCGGGCATGAGTGGCAGGCGATCAGCATGGCCCGCCGAGCACGCGGGGTGGACGCCGGACGCAACCCGGTGGCGAAGCTGCGGCTCTTCGTATCGACCGCGTTCGCCCTGCTGGTCGGGGCGATCCGGCGGGGCACCCGGCTCGCCGTCGCGATGGACGCGCGAGGGTTCGACGCCGGCATTCCGCGTACGGTCGCCCGCCGCCAACGGTTCACCGCCGCCGACGCGTGGCTCGTGGTCGGTGCGGTGGCGCTGGCCGCGGCCGCCCTCACCACCAGCATCATGATCGGGACCTTCCGCCCCCTGATCGGCTGACCGGGAAGCACGGTCGCGCGGTCGCTCGGCCCGGCCGGTCATCGGCTGGGGCGGGACACGCGACGGCGGTGGGAGGGAATGCGGGCGTACGCGCACCCGAATTAGGATCGCTCCATGCTGATCGCGTTCTCGATCACCCCGCTCGGCGTCGGCGATTCCGTGGGCGACCTCGTCGCGGACGCGGTCCGGGTGGTCCGCGAGTCCGGCCTGCCGAACCGGACCGACGCCATGTTCACCACGATCGAAGGCGAGTGGGACGAGGTCATGGCGGTGGTGAAGCGGGCCGTGGACGCGGTCGCAGAGCGCGCGCCGCGGGTCAGCGTGGTGCTCAAGGCAGACGTACGGCCGGGGGTCACCGACGCGCTCACCGGGAAGGTCGACCGGATCGAGGCCCGGCTCGCCGAGGGCTGATCGAAGGCGCTCCCCTACCCACGGTGACGGGATCACGATCACTGGTACCCGTCGCCGTCCGTCGCGATAAGTTCGAAACGCGAACAGCGACGGTGAGAGGTGGCCGCACATGGCCGAGCAGGCGAAGGCGCAGATCGGCGTTACCGGGCTGGCGGTGATGGGTCGCAACCTGGCCCGCAACCTGGCCCGCAACGGGTTCCGGGTGGCGGTGCACAACCGCACGCCGGAACGGACCCGCAGCCTCATCGCCGAACACGGCGACGAGGGCACGTTCGTGGCCACCGAGTCGATGCCCGACTTCGTCGCGGCACTGGAACGGCCCCGCGCGGTGATCGTCATGGTGAAGGCGGGCGGGCCGACCGACGCCGTCATCGACGAGCTGGCCACGCTGCTGGAACCGGGCGACATCGTGGTGGACTGCGGCAACGCGCACTTCGCCGACACCCAACGCCGGGAGGCGGCGCTGCGGCGACACGGGCTGCACTTCGTCGGCACGGGCGTGTCGGGCGGCGAGGAGGGCGCCCTGCACGGGCCGAGCATCATGCCCGGCGGTTCCGAGGAGTCGTACCAGAAGCTCGGGCCGATCTTCGAGAAGATCGCCGCCCAGGTCGACGGGGTGCCATGCTGCCGGCACATCGGCCCGGACGGCGCCGGCCACTTCGTGAAGATGGTGCACAACGGCATCGAGTACGCCGACATGCAGCTCATCGCCGAGGCGTACGACCTGCTGCGGGCCGGTCTGGGCGCCGAGCCGGCGGAGCTCGCGGAGATCTTCCGGGACTGGAACCGCGGGGAGTTGGAGTCCTTCCTCATCGAGATCACCGGCGACGTGCTGGCGCACACCGACGCCAGCACCGGCCGCCCGTTCGTCGACCTCGTGCGCGACCAGGCGGAACAGAAGGGCACCGGCCGGTGGACCGTGCAGAGCGCGCTCGACCTGGGCATCCCGATCACCGGCATCGCCGAGGCGACGTTCGCGCGTTCGCTCTCCGGGCACGCCGACCAGCGTGAGGCGGCCCGACGGGCGTTCCCCGGTGGCGGCGCGAAGCTGAAGGTCGAAGACCGCGACACGTTCGTCGAGGATGTCCGCCGGGCGTTGCTGGCCTCCAAGATCGTCGCTTATGCGCAAGGCTTCGACCACATCAGCGCGGGCAGCCGCGAGTACGACTGGAACATCGACCTGGGCGGCACCGCCACCATCTGGCGGGGCGGCTGCATCATCCGCGCCCGGTTCCTGGACCGCATCCGCGAGGCGTACGACGAGCAGCCCGACCTGCCCACGCTGCTGGTGGCGCCGTACTTCGCCGAGGCGGTCAGCGCGGGCGTGCCGAGCTGGCGCCGGGTCGTGGCCGAAGCGGCCCGGGCCGGGGTGCCGGCTCCGGCGTTCTCCTCGTCACTGGCTTACTTCGACGCGCTGCGCGCGGAGCGGCTGCCGGCCGCGCTGATCCAGGGCTTGCGGGACAACTTCGGAGCGCACACGTATCACCGGGTCGACCGGGCAGGCACGTTCCACACCCTCTGGGCCGGCGACCGGTCCGAAGTCGAGGCCTGATTCGCGGCGCCGCCGGCTGGGGGTGACCCCTGCCATGCCCGGCGGGGACCGGCATCTCAGAATGAGCCTGATACCTCAGCGGCATAATTATGCCTCTCAGGTATCAGGCTCACCGAGAGAACTGCTCCCGGCCAACGCCGAGGAACGGGCGGCCGCCGAGCGGGCGGCGGGGTGATAGCAGGCCCACGTCACCAGGCGCGCTGCGTCTCCTCCGCCGGGGTGGGCGCCCAACCGGCGGCCGGCTCCCCCTGGGCCAGCTCGCCGATCTCACCGGAACGGATGGCCGGGGTGTGACCGAGTTCCGCGCAGTAACGCTCGGCGACGTCGGCGCAGATGTCCGCGACCCGTTCCCGCTGCGCGGCGTCGACCAGGTCCGCGACAGCCAGCGCGGCCGTCATCTCGTACCGGAGATCCCGCATGACCACCCCCGCGTCGGGGGCGTACCCCCGCGACACGCCCCGCGCCTCCGATCCTAGGCGGGGCCGACCCGCACCACCCCGCCAACGCCGCAGCGGGGTAGGGCGCGGCGATCACCAGAAGCGGCGGCGCTTGGCCTTCTGCGGGCGTAGCTTGTCCGCGCCCTGGTTGAGCAGCCGGCTCACTCTCGAAGGGCCGCGCCGGGCCTCCATCTTGCGGCTGAGCTGACGCGCGCCGGCTGCCGCCACCGGAACGGCGATCGCCATCAGCGCCCACTGGGCGATGCGCTTCTGGATCATGTGGGTTCACCTCTCTCAGTGGCTCCTGAGGAGACGGATACCCAGCGTGACGGCGAAGTAAGCCTTCCGGTGGCTGGCTCGAAGCGGTGCGGACCGCCCGGAGGAGCCGGTTTCAGCTCTGGGCGGGCGGGGCGACCGGGTTGGGCAGCGCGCCACCGAAGCGCCGGTCGCGCTGCGCGTAGAGCTCGCAGGCGTACCAGAGGTGCCGGCGGTCGAAGTCCGGCCAGAGCGTGTCGAGGTAGATCAGCTCGGCGTACGCGCTCTGCCAGAGCATGAAGTTGGAGGTCCGCTGCTCCCCGGACGGGCGGAGGAACAGGTCCACCTCGGGGACCTCCGGGTGGTAGAGGTACTTCGCCACGGTCTTCTCGTTGACCTTGGACGGATCGAGCCGGCCGGCGGCCACCTCACGGGCGATCGCCGCCGCCGCGTCGGCGATCTCCGCCTGCCCGCCGTAGTTCACGCAGAACTGGAGGGTGAGCGTCGAGTTGTGGCGGGACATCTCCTCAGCGGTCTGCAGCTCGGAGATGACGCTCTTCCAGAGCCGCCCCGCCCGGCCCGACCAGACCACCCGTACGCCGAGGTCGACCAGTTGGTCACGGCGGCGGCGGATCACGTCACGGTTGAAGCCCATCAGAAAGCGGACCTCTTCCGGCGATCGTCGCCAGTTCTCGGTGGAGAAGGCGTACGCCGACAGGTAGGGGATGCCCATCTCGATGGCGCCCTCGATCGTGTCGAAGAGGGAGAATTCCCCCGCCTCGTGGCCCTTGGTGCGCGGCAGCCCGCGCTCCTTGGCCCACCGACCGTTGCCGTCCATCACCACTGCGACGTGCCGTGGCACCGCGTCCGCCGGCAGCGCGGGCGGACGAGCACCGGACGGGTGTGGTGTGGGTGGCACCGGCTCACGCCGACCGGCCCTCAAAGATCGGATCACCTGCTACTCCCTGTTCACGCTATCGGCGCCAGGTACCGGAGCACCCCGGTCTACCAGCGGGAGCGAGCGTAGCGCGCGTTCCAGGTGCCACTGCAGGTGTGCCGCGACCAGGCCGCTGCACTCCCGGCGTACCCCGGCCTCGGTGGCGTCGGCGATCCGCCAGTCGCCACTACTCAGCGCGAACATCAGATCGATGGTGGCGGGCGCCGGATGGGCCGCGCCGGGCGGCCGGCAGTCCGGGCACACGATGCCGCCGGCCGGGACGGAGAAGGCCCGATGCCGCCCGGGCGTGCCACAGACGGCGCATGCGACTAGCGCCGGCGCCCAGCCGGCCAGGGCCATCCCCCGCAGCAGGTACGCGTCGAGCACGAGGGTGGTGGCGTGGCTGCCCTCGGCGAGCGCGCGCAGGGCACCGAGGGTGAGCTGGAACAGCCGAAGCGACGGCTCCCGCTCGACCGGGGTGAGCCGCTCGGCCGTCTCGGCGATGGCGCTGGCCGCGGTGTAGCGCGGGTAGTCGCCGAGGAACCGCTTGCCGTACAGGTCGATCCCCTCGACCTGGCTCACCGTGTGCAGCGAACTGCCCTGGTTGCCCTTCGGGTCCCCGGCGAGCTGGAGGTCCACGTGCCCGAACGGCTCCAGCCGGGCACCGAACTTGCTGGTGGTGCGCCGCACGCCCCGGGCCACCGCGCGGATCCGGCCGTGCCGTCGGGTGAGCAGTGTGATGATCCGATCGGACTCGCCGAGCTTCTGCACACGCAGCACCACCGCGTCGTCGCGGTAGAGCTGTCGGCGGTACCCGGCCATCTCGCCATTCTCCCTCGGGGTGCGAAATCAGGGTTCCTTCGGGGTGCCGCGGCGAAGGATCCCCGATGCGTTTCGGGCGGTACCGGCCGTAGCGTGCTCGCCATGACCGCTCAGCCTTCCGGCGGCTCCGCTCACTCCGGTGCCGCCTCGCACAGCCGGCCCGCCGACCCGACCCGCCGCCGCGGTCGGACCGGTGGCCACGTCGGCGGGGCCGCTCGCGCCAGCCGCCGCCGTGCCGTCGCCCCCGTCGCGGTCGGTGCCGCCGCCACCCTGATCCTCCTCACCGGGTGCGACAACCTGTCGTACCGGCGCCTGGACTTCGACAACACCGAGGCGGCCCGGATCACCACGGTCCGGGTGCTTCCCGGCTCGGGTGACGTGATCGTGCGGGCCACCGGCACGGCGTCCGAGGTACGGATCAAGCGGGTGGTGCGCTACCAGGGTGCCGAGCCGAAGGCGAAGTACGAGATCAAGGGCGGCGAACTGGTGCTGGACACCGACTGCGGGTCCCGGTGCAGCGTGTCGTACGAGGTGACCGCCCCCGAGGGTGTCGCCGTTCGGGGCGAGAGCCGCTCCGGCGACGTCGAACTGACCCGGGTCGGGGCGGTGGAGTTGCAGGTCCGCTCGGGGGACGTCCACCTCACCGGCACCACCGGCCCGGTACGGCTGGAGGCCAGCTCCGGCGACATCGAGGTGTCCGAGGCGAGCGGTCCGCTCACCCTGCGCGTCTCCTCCGGCGACATCTCGGCCCGCCGGCTACAGGGCGAGGTGGACGCCGAAGCCAGGTCCGGAAACGTGACCTTGGAGCTGGAGAAGGCCGCCTCGGTCCGGGCGCACGCGAGCAGCGGCGAGGTCAACCTCGTCGTGCCTCCCGGCCCGTACCAGGTCCGGGCCAGCGCCAGTTCCGGCGACGAAAACGTCACGGTCACCGACGACCCGACCGCCAAGCTGGTACTCGACGTGAGCACCCGCAGCGGCGACGTCAACCTCAGCCAGCGGTGACCTCCGCCGTGGTCGACTCCGGGGCGCCGCGCTGTGCGGGCACCCGGTTGCCGGTCGAGGACGACGGCGGCCCGGTACGGGTTGCCGTCCGACGGCGGCCCGGGAGCAGTTCCGGCCGCCGCCGCGCCGCGATGTCCTCCACCCATCCCACGGCGAGCGTCACCACGCCGACCAGGGCGAAGACCAGCACCACCCGGATCGCCAGCCCGCGCGGATCCTCGTGCGACCAGCCCACCCCGTCGAACAGTGGGGTGAGCCCCACCACGAACGGCATGTGCCAGAGGTAGATCGTCAGCGCCCGCCGGTTCAGCACGGTCACCACCCGCCCGAAGAGGGCGTTGCGGTCGACCCACGCCGCACCGGACGGCCCTCGGCCGAGCACGACCAGGATGAACGCCAGTGACCAGAGGGCGTTGCCGAGGTGGTTGTCGTTGAGGTCGAAGCCACGGGGGCCGGGATGCGTGAGGATCCACGCGCCACCGGCCGCGGCGAGCAGCAGCACGGCCGGAACGAGCACCCGGTTGGCGAGCCGACGCAGCATGCCCGCGTGGTGCGCGAACCCCAACATCCAGGCGCCGAAGTAGAGGCCGAACTCCCGGAACGGGCCGGGCGCGTTCGGCCAGATCCCCGACTCGATCACCGCGAGCAGCACGTACGGGGCCAGCAGGGTCGGCAGCGGGGCCCGACGGAACAGCCAGAGCGCGATCGGCGAGGCGAAGACGAACCACAGGTAGTCGCGCAGGTACCAGATCGGGCTCAGCGCCAACGCACCCCACCCGTTGGCGGGTGGATCCGAGACCGGGAAGAGCCAGAGCAGCACCCGTGGTGTCAGTGGCAGCCCGGTGAGCAGCATCGCCGGTACGAAGACAGCGGCCAGCACCCAGAGCGACGGCAGCAGGCGGCGCAGGCGGCGCAGCACGGCCGTCGGACCGGACCGGTCCAGCGAGGCGGCCATCAGCGAGCCGGCCAGCGCGAACATCACCGACATCGCCGGGAAGACCAGGGTCAGCGAGGCGAGACCGGTGACGTGGTAGACGACGACTCGAACGATGGCGAGGAAGCGGAGCAGGTCAAGGTATCTGTTTCGCATCAGCCTGCATCTGTCTTGGGGGCGCGACGGATGACTCCTACCCTCCGCCGTGTCACCGGCAAACGGCCGCACGCCCCGCTCGGAGGTGAAACTCCCCATACGCCCGACCGAGTCGGATCAAGGTATCGCCCCGTCCAGCCAGTATCTGATCGACTTTCGACCGATGCTGATCAGCCGGACGGCGCGGCCGTCCGGCTGATCGTTGACGTTGAGCAGGGACGCTGGACGAAACGCTCAGAAGCCGAGCTTGCGCAACTGCTTCGGGTCGCGTTGCCAGTCCTTTGCCACCCGTACGTGCAGGTCCAGGAAGATCCGGGTGCCCAGCAGCTCCTCGATCTGGCGGCGGGCGTTGGTGCCGACCTCCTTGAGCCGGCTGCCCCGGTGACCGATCACAATCGCCTTCTGGCTGGGCCGCTCGACGTACAGGTCGGCGAAGATCCGGACGAGCTGCCCCTCGGGGATCATCTCCTCCACCACCACGGCGATGGAGTGCGGCAGCTCGTCGCGCACCCCCTCCAGCGCCGCCTCCCGGATCAGCTCCGCGACGAGCACCTGCTCCGGGTCGTCGGTGAGCATGTCGTCCGGGTAGAGCTGCGGAGACACGGGCAGGTACCCGGTCATCACGTCGACCAGGGTGTCGATCTGGTGACCGGAGACGGCGCTCACCGGCACCACGGCCGCGAACTCGCCCAGCTCGCTGACCGCGAGCAACTGCTCGGCGAGACGCTTGCGATCCACGAGGTCGGTCTTCGTGACCACGGCCAGCACGGTCGCCTTCAGCTCGGCCAGCTCGCCGCTGATGAATCGGTCGCCCCGCCCGATCGCCTCGTCGGCCGGGATGCAGAGCCCGATGACGTCGACCTCGCTCCAGGTCTGGCGGACCAGGTCGTTGAGTCGCTCGCCGAGCAGCGTACGGGGACGGTGCAGCCCCGGGGTGTCGACGAGGACGAGCTGCGAGTCCGGCCGGTGCAGTACGGCCCGGATGACGTGCCGGGTGGTCTGCGGCTTGTTCGAGGTGATCGCGATCTTCTGGCCGACGATCGCGTTGGTCAGGGTCGACTTACCGGCGTTCGGTCGTCCCACGAAGCACGCGAAGCCGGCCCGGTAGGGACGCTCCTCCGGGTCTCGTA
Source organism: Micromonospora sp. NPDC023737 (assembly GCF_040639715.1). NCBI lineage: Bacteria > Bacillati > Actinomycetota > Actinomycetes > Micromonosporales > Micromonosporaceae > Micromonospora > Micromonospora sp. NPDC023737. The sequence goes on along the minus strand of NZ_JBFAAL010000018.1, from coordinate 84,161 downwards.
CGCCCGTCGCGTTCACGCCACCGCCCCGTTCCGCTGTTCGCGGGCGCGCAGCGCCCGGATTCCGTTGCTGCCGGTTCGCTCGCCGACGAGGGCGACGCGTTCCGGCGATTCGCTGCCGTGCCCGATGGTTCGATCGCTCACTGGAGCACCGTGCCGAGGACCGTGCCGTCCGGCGCGGCCACGTGGATCGGCGCGTCGACGGCCAGGTCGCGGACCACGGCGTGCCCGGCGCCGTCCAGCGTCGAGGCTTCGGTCACCACCACGGCGGCCTCCAGCCGGGTCGCGCCGGCGGCCACCGCCGAGGCGACGGCGAGTTGGAGCGCGGTGAGCGTCAGCGAGGGCAGCGCCACGCTGGCGGCCGCGTACGTCCGGCCGTCCTGGTCGCGGACCGCCGCACCTTCCACGGCTCCCACCCGGCCACGGGCCCCCCGGGCCAGGACGACCAGCTTGGCGTCCTCGGCGCTCAGCTCCGGCACGGCGGACGGGGTCGGCCGCGCCGCGGGCACGGTGGGCGACTCAGGCATCGGCGGGTTGCCTCTCCTCGACTTGGTTCTGATCGCCCCGGGACTCGGCTCGGTCGCCGCGCCCCGGGTTCTCCTGCACTTCTGTCGGCTCGACCCGGCTGACGAGCACGGTGTCGATCCGGTTGCGCCGGCCGGTGGTGCCCTCGGCGACCAGCCGCAGGCCGGCCACCTCGACCCGGGCTCCCGGGATCGGCACCCGACCCAGCGACTGGGCCAGCAGGCCGCCGACCGTCTCCACCTCGTCGGTGGGCAACTCGATGTCGAACAGCTCGCCCAGGTCCTCCACCGGCAGCCGGGCGGTGACCCGCACCGACCCGTCCTCCAGTCGCTCGACCGGCGGGCGCTCGACATCGTACTCGTCGGTGATCTCGCCGACGATCTCCTCGAGGATGTCCTCGATGGTGACCAGGCCGCCGGTGCCGCCGTACTCGTCGACGACGATCACCAGGTGGTTACGGGCCGCCTGCATCTCGGAGAGCAGGTCGTCGACGGGCTTCGACTCCGGCACGAAGGTCGCCGGGCGCATCAGCTCCGAGACCGGCATCTGCTCGGCCGCCGGATCGCCACCGCGCACCCGACGGATCAGGTCCTTGAGGTAGAGCACGCCGAGCACGTCGTCGACGCTCTCGCCGATCACCGGGATCCGGGAGAAGCCCGAGCGGAGGAAGAGCGCGAGCGCCTGCGAGAGCGTCTTGCTCCCCTCTATCCACACCATCTCCGTGCGGGGCACCATCACCTCGCGGGCGATGGTGTCGCCGAGCGCGAAGACCGAATGGATCATCTGCCGCTCGCCGTGCTCCACCACACCGCGCTGCTCCGCGAGGTCGACCAGCTCGCGCAACTCGATCTGGGTCGCGAACGGGCCCTCCCGGAAGCCGCGCCCCGGCGTCACCGCGTTGCCGATGAGGATCAGCAACGAGGCGAGCGGATTGAGCGCACGCCCCAGCCAGCGCACCAGCGGGGCCACCGCCCGGCCGACCACGTAGGCGTGCTGCCGGCCGAGCGTCCGCGGGGCCACCCCGACCACCACGAAGCTGACCACGGTCATCGCGCCGGCGGTGACGAGCGCCGCCCGCCAGCCCGCGCCGAAGGTGTCCACCGCGACCAGCGCCACCAGCGTGGTGGCGGTCAGCTCGGCGAGCAATCGCAGCAGCAGGAGCAGGTTGAGGTGCCGGACCACGTCACCGGCGACGGCCTGCAACGTACGCGCGCCGCGCGCGCCGTCACGGGCCAGTTCGGCGGCCCGCGCCGGCGAGACCGCGGCGAGCGCCGCCTCGGTCATCGCGATCAGCCCGGCGAGCACCACCAGACCGGCGGCGAAGACGAGCAGCTGCACGTCCGGCAGGCCGGCGGCGGCTGTGGAGGCCTGGGCGGACATCACTGTGACCGGCTCGACCGCCAGCTGGACAGCAGTCGGGCCTGGAGCGCGAACATCTCCCGCTCCTCCTCCGGTTCCGCGTGGTCGTACCCGAGCAGGTGCAACACCCCGTGCACGGTCAGCAGGTGCAGCTCGTCGGCGGTCGAGTGACCGGCGGTGGCCGCCTGTTTGGCTGCGACATCGGGGCAGAGCACGATGTCGCCGAGGAGGGCCGGCTCACCGCCGGCCGGGGCGCTCTCGCCCGGGCCGTGGTCGACGCTGCCCTCGTCCATGGGGAAGGCGAGCACGTCGGTCGGCCCGTCGCCACCCATCCAGCGGTGGTTGAGCTCGGTCATGTAGTCGACGTCGACCAGCAGCACGGAGAGCTCGGCGAGTGGGTTGACCCCCATCTCGTCGAGGGCGTGCCGGGCGACGGCGAGCACGGCGTCGGTGTCGACCTCGACACCGGACTCGTTGGCGATCTCGATGGACAACTGTTTCCCCTGATCTAGCGGCGGCGACCGGACCGGCCGCCACCCTGGGCGGTCCGCCCCGGTACGGCGTGCACGCCCTGCGCCTGCTGGTTCTCCCGCTCGGCGTCCCAGCGGGCGTACGCGTCGACGATCTCGCCGACCAGCCGGTGCCGAACCACGTCGGAGCTGGACAACTGGGCGAAGTGGACGTCTTCCACGTTCGCGAGGATCTCCCGTACCACGCGCAGACCGCTGGTCGTCCCGCCCGGCAGGTCGACCTGGGTCACGTCACCGGTGACGACGATCTTGGAATTGAAGCCGAGCCGGGTGAGGAACATCTTCATCTGCTCGGGCGTGGTGTTCTGCGCCTCGTCGAGGATGATGAACGCGTCGTTCAGCGTCCGACCACGCATGTACGCCAGCGGCGCCACCTCGATCGTGCCCGCGGCCATCAGCTTCGGGATCGAGTCCGGGTCGAGCATGTCGTGCAGCGCGTCGTACAGCGGGCGCAGGTAGGGGTCGATCTTCTCGTTCAGCGTGCCGGGCAGGAAGCCCAGCCGCTCCCCCGCCTCGACCGCCGGCCGGGTGAGGATGATCCGGTTGACCTGCTTGGCCTGGAGGGCCTGGACGGCCTTCGCCATCGCCAGGTAGGTCTTGCCGGTGCCGGCAGGGCCGATGCCGAAGACGATGGTGTGCGAGTCGATGGCGTCGACGTAGCGCTTCTGCCCGAGGGTCTTCGGACGGATGGTGCGGCCGCGCCGGGAGAGGATGTTCAGCGTCAGAACGTCGGCGGGCCGCTCGGCGCTGCCCTGCTCGAGCATGCCGACGGTACGCCTGACGGCGTCAGTGGTCAGGGTCTCGCCTTTCTCGATGAGTTCGAGCAGCTCGGTGAAGAGGCGCTCGGCGAGGGCGTTGTCCGCGGGCGCACCGGAGATGGTGATCTCGTTACCCCGGACGTGCACGTCACTGTTGACCGAGCGTTCGACGAGTCGCAGGATCTCGTCACCCGCACCGAGCAGGTTGACCATGATCTTCGGATCGGGGACGGTGATCCGGGTCTGCACCTGGGGCGGGCCGGGAGGTGGGGTGCCGGTCATAGATCGGGCCGAAGGGCCCTGTGCCACCTGCTCTCGATCTCGGCGCCGGCCCTGTTGGCGCGGCGTACGGACGTTCCACCCATCGTATCGGTTCAACACGGGCGGCATCGTGCGCATTTCCCCGCCCTGAGGTGGCACGCGCACGGCCTACCAACACCGACAAAAGACGTGAAGAAGCCGAAGGGGGCGCAGAACGGGACCAACCCGTCCTGCGCCGCCCGCGGGTCAGTTGTCGGCGCGGAAATCGAACCGGTCGAACGTCTCCTGGTTGCGAGTGAACCGGTAGGTGGCCCAGTGCATCCGCACCACCGTCCCCCGTTCGTCCCGGCTCAGCCGGAGCAGCTCACCGACCTCCCGGCCGGAGACCGTCCGGAACACGTCCGGCTGATCGGGCAGCGGCGCGAAGACCGCCGGCGGCTTGCCGGGCGGATCGCCGGCGCCGCGGGCCCGCAGCGACCCGTCGTGCCAGGAGAAGACGTACTCGTAGCCCTCGCCCCACCAGCGGCCGAGCATGCCGCGCAGCGGTGCCGGAGCCGGCGGGCCCGGCCGCCACGGCTCGATCTCCGCCGGATCGTGCTCGACCGCGGCGGTGAGCAGCCGGTGCGGCAGGTCGAGGGCCTCGGAGGCGCTGCCGGACGAGACCAGGACGGCGCAGCCCATCGCGCCGGGAGTGCCCGCTCCGCCGCGTCTGCCGTAGACGCCGGCCAGGAAACCCGGCATCGCGCCGTCGTGCCCCACGTGCATCACCCGATCGCCCTGCGGCACCAGGATCAGGCCCAGCCCGAAGCCACCGGCCCAGAGGTTCTCGTCGGTCACCGTCACCGGCCAGCGCATCTCGTCGAGCGTGGCCGGGGCGAGCACCGTACCGGCCGGCTCGACTGCGGCCGGATCGGCCAGGAAGGCGGCCCAGCGCGCCATGTCCCCGGCGGTGCTCCAAAGCTGGGCGGCCGGCCCCACCGCACCGAAGTCGGTCGGCGGCTCGGGGTGCGCCTCGTCCGAGTAGGCGTCGACCAGGAAGCCGGTGGCGGCCGCCGGACCCGGACTCACCGTGGTGTCGGTGAGCCCCAGCGGCAGCAGCACCCGCTCGCTCAGCACCTCGGCCCACGTTCCCCCGCGCAGCCGGCCGACCAGTTGCCCGAGCAGCGCCATGCCGAGGTTCGAGTAGTGGTAGCGGCGGCCCGACGGCAGCACCCGCTCCGCCCGGGCCAGGTCGGCCAGGAGCTGGTCGGTGCCGGGTGCGCGCAGCGTGTCCCACACGTCGCCGTACGGCTCACGTTGCAGCCCGGCGGTGTGGGACAGCAGCCGGCGTACGGTCAACTCGCCGTGCGCGGGGAGGTCGAGGTGTCGGCCCACCGGGTCGTCCAGGTCGAGCAGACCGTCGTCCCGGCACTGCAGCGTCAGCACGGCGGTGAACGTCTTGGTGACCGAGCCGATCCGGAACTGCGTCCGGGGACCGAGCGGGCTGTCGTTACCCGTACCGCCGACCGTGCAGGTCCAGAGCGGCCGGTCGGCCCGGTGCAGGGCCGCCGAGACCGCCGGGATCCGGAGGTGTGCCTGCGTCTGGCGCACCAGCCGCTCCAGCCGGTCCGGCACCGCGTTCACGCGAGGTCCCGGGCGAGCATCGGGCCCAGCGGCGCCCCACCGAGCAGGTGCGCGTGCACGTGGAAGACCTCCTGGCCGCCGTACGCCCCGGTGTTGAACATCAGCCGGAAACCGTCACCGAGCAGGCCCTCGTCGTCGGCGATCGCGGACGCCGTGGCGAGCACCTCGCCGGCGAGCGCCGGGTCGCCCTGGGCGAGCGTCGCGACATCGGCGTAGTGCTCCTTGGGAATCACCAGCACGTGCACCGGCGCCTTCGGGTTGATGTCGCGGAAGGCGAGGGTGTTGGGGGTCTCCCGGACGACGGTGGCCGGGATCTCCCCGGCGACGATGCGGCAGAACAGGCAGTCTGATCCCATCCGGGCAGTGTAAGGAAGAGCCCCTCGTCGATGCCCTGCCATGGGAAGGACCGCTTCCCGCCCCCGGAGGCGGGTGCGGCAGGATGGCCGCGTGACTTCACGGGCGGTACTGGTGACGGGAGGCTCGCGCGGCATCGGGCGGGCGGTGGTGAAGGCCTTCGCGGCCAGCGGCGACCGGGTGGCGATCCACCACCGGGACTCGGCGGAGCTGGCCGAGGAGCTGCGGGCGCAACTGCCCGGCGAGGGACACGTGGTGGTACGGGCCGACCTCGCCGACCCGGACGCGGTACGGACGATGGTGGACGAGGCGGCGGGCCTGCTCGGCGGGCTGGACGTGCTGGTCAACAACGCGGGCACCTTCGGACCCGCCGACCCACCGCACCCGGTCTTCGAGAGCACCTACGAGCAGTGGCGGCAGCGCTGGCGTGAAGTGCTCGACACGAACCTGTTCGGCGCGGCCAACGCCGCCTGGTGTGCCGCCCAGCACATGCGCGACCGGGGCGGCCGGATCGTCAACGTCTCCTCCCGAGGCGCGTTCCGCGGCGAGCCGGCGAACCCGGCGTACGGGGCGAGCAAGGCCGGCTTGAACGCGGCGGGTCAGTCGCTGGCCGTGGCGCTCGCGCCGTACGGCATCGCGGTGGCCACGGTCGCGCCCGGCTTCGTGGAGACCGACATGACCAACGAGCACCTGAAGGCTGAGCGCGGCGTGGCGGTACGGGCACAGAGCCCCTTCAACCGGGTCGCCCGCCCCGAGGAGATCGCCGCCGCGGTGCACTGGCTCGCCTCTCCGGAGGCCGAGTGGGCGACGGGCACCATCGTCGACCTGAACGGCGCCTCGTACCTGCGCAGCTGACCCCCGCCCCGCCTCGGGACACGGATGTCACCAGCGGGAGAGGCGGGTGGCGAGGACGGCGAGGGCGGCGACCCCGGCCGTCGAGGTACGCAGCACGGAGGGGCCGAGGCGTACGGGCCGGGCACCGGCGGCGGCGAACGCGTCCACCTCCGCCGGAGCGATGCCGCCCTCGGGGCCGACCACCAGCACGATCTCGCCGGCGTCGGGAAGGTCCACGGTGGTGAGGCGCTCGTCGGCCTCCTCGTGCAGCACGAACGCGGCGGCGGACCCGCCGATGCGCCGGGCGACCTGGTTCGTCGACTCGTCCGGAGCCCCCGCGACCACCGGCAGCCACGAACGCCGGGCCTGCTTGGCGGCCTCCCGGGCGGTCGCGACCCACTTCTCCCGGGCCCGTACGCCCCGGTCACCGCGCCACTGCGCCACCGAGCGGGACCCCGCCCAGGGCACGATCTCGTCCACCCCGACCTCGGTCATTGCCTGCACCGCCAACTCGCCCCGGTCCCCCTTGGCGATCCCCTGCACCACGACCAGCCGCGGGACGGACGCGTCGACGTACCCCCGGGAGGTCACGTCGAGTTCCAGGCTGCCCCGGCCGACGGCCGTGACCACGGCGGTGGCGGTGCCGCCCTTGCCGTCGGCGAGCAGCAGTTCCTCACCCACCCGCAACCGCTGCACAGTGGCCGCGTGGTGGCCCTCCGGGCCGTCGAGGGTCAGCGTGTCGGCGGTGGGCAGCGACTCGAGGAGGAAGAGCGGGGCGGACACGGTCAACAGGCTAACCGCCGCGGCACCGGCCGGAACGGTCAGGCGGCAGTCTCCGCCCCGGCCGGCCTCGGACGGACTCACCGACGAATCAGCCGGCGTCTCAGGCCCGGACGGTGGCGGACCGGGCCCGGACCGGGCGGGCCGGCCGACGTGTCAGGCGTGACCGTTGAAGGCGTCGCGCATCCGGGAGAAGAAGCCGCCCTGCTTGGTCAGCTCGGCGACCTCCTCGCCCCGGGTCTTGGCGAACTCGCGCAGCATCCGCTCCTGTTCGGCGTCGAGCTTGCTCGGCGTACGCACATCGAGGTGCACGTAGAGATCGCCCCGGCCGGTGCCGCGCAGGTGCGGCACGCCGCGGGCGCGCAGCCGCAGCGTGCTGCCCGGCTGGGTACCGGCCTTGACGTCGACGGTCTCCTCGCTGTCCAGCGTCTTGATGGTCAGCCGGGTGCCGAGCGCCGCCGCGGTCATCGGCACGGTGACCCGGCAGTGCAGGTCGTCGCCCTTGCGGGAGTAGACGTCGTGGGGACGCTCGTGGATCTCCACGTAGAGGTCACCGGCGGTGCCGCCGCCGGGGCCGACCTCGCCCTGCTGGGCCAGGCGGATCCGCATGCCGTCCTCGACGCCGGCCGGGATCTTCACGGTGAGCGAACGACGGGTACGCACCCGGCCGTCACCGGCGCAGGTCGGGCAGGGGTGCGGGATCGTGGTGCCGTAGCCCTGGCAGACGGTGCACGGCCGGGCGGAGACCACCTGGCCGAGGAAGGTGCGCTGCACGGACTGCACCTCGCCGCGGCCACCGCACGCCTCGCAGGTGGCGAGGTGGGTGCCCGCCGCGGTGCCGGCGCCCGAGCAGGTGGTGCAGAGGACGGCGGTGTCGACGGTGATCGGCGCCTCGACACCGAACGCGGTCTCGTGCAGGTCCAACTCCAGCCGCAGGATCGCGTCGGCACCCGGCCGGGTACGTGGCCGAGGCCCCCGCGAACCGCCGGCGGCACCGCCGAAGAAGGCGTCCATGATGTCCTGGAAGCCGACGAACGGGCCGGCTCCCCCGGCACCACCCGGGCCACCGGCGCCGCCCCCGCCAGGCGCGAGGGGGTCGCCGCCGAGATCGACGATCTGCCGTTTCCGGTCGTCCGAGAGGACCTCGTACGCGGCGTTGATGTCCTTGAACTTCTCCTGTGCCTCCGGGTCCGGATTGACATCCGGGTGGAACTGGCGCGCGAGCTTGCGGTAGGCGCGCTTGATCTCGTCATCGGAGGCGTCCCGGCTCACGCCGAGAATGCCGTAGTAGTCCCTGGCCACTGCGTTCCGTGTCCTCATGTTCGTTTGCGTTGCGCCGGCCGCCGACCGGATCCGGCCGGACGGTACTGCCTAGTTCTGGGCCAGCAGATCGCCCACGTAGCGTGCCACGGCGCGCACCGTGGCGATGGTGCCGGGGTAGTCCATCCGGGTCGGCCCGAGCACGCCGAGGCCACCCACGATCGTCGAACCCGGGCCGTAGCCGGTGCTCACCACCGAGGCGGCGCGGAGATTGTCGATCTCGTTCTCGTCCCCGATGCGCACCCGCATCGAGCTCTCCTCGACCTCGCCGATCAGCTTCAGCAGGACCACCTCCTCCTCGAGGGCCTCGAGGATCGGGCGTAGCGAGCCCTGGAAGTCGAGCAGCCCGCCGCGGGTCAGGTTGGCCGTACCGGCCAGTGCGATCCGCTCCTCGTGCCGCTCGACCAGCGTCTCCAGCAGCACGCTGGCGAGGGTGGCCATGGCCGGGCGCAGGTCGGGGCTGACCTCGTCGACCAGCGCCTGCACCAGCGGGGGTGTCTCCGAGAGCCGCGTGTCGACCAGCTTCTCGTTGACCAGCCGCCGCAGGTCGGTGACGTCGTCGGCCGGGATCGGCCCCGGCATCTCCACGAGCCGCTGCTCGACCCGCCCGGTGTCCGCGATCATGACCAGCATCAGCCGGGTGGTGGAGATCGGCACCAACTCCAGGTGCCGGACGGACGAGCGGGCGAGGCTCGGGTACTGCACGACGGCGACCTGCCGGGTCAGCTGGGCCAGCAGCCGGACTGTGCGGTGCACCACGTCGTCCAGGTCGACGGCGCCGAGCAGGAAACGCTCGATGGCTCGACGCTCGGCCGGGCTGAGCGGCTTGACCCGGGACAGCCGGTCCACGAAGAGCCGGTAGCCGCGGTCGGTGGGCACCCGGCCGGCGCTGGTGTGCGGCTGCCGGATGTAACCCTCCTCCTCGAGCACCGCCATGTCGTTGCGAACCGTCGCCGGGGAGACTCCGAGCTGGTGTCGCTCGACCAGCGCACGGCTACCGACCGGCTCCTGCGTGGCGACGTAGTCCTCGACAATCGCGCGGAGCACGGCGAGCTTGCGGTCGTCGAGACCCATCCTCCCCACCTCCTACGCGCATCGGCCGCCGGCGTTCTGCGCCACGCGCGGCGTTCCTGGCACTCGACTGTAGCGAGTGCCAGTCTACGTCGGCAGGCCCGCCAACGCGATGATCAAGGACGGACCACGGGTGCGGGTCCTGCCCTCGTCGCGGTGACAGGACAGCCGGGCGGGGGGGCGGCCGGTGGTCGCCAGGTCGGACGGGTCGGCCCGGCGGTGTCGCTATGGCGTGACGTTGCCGGCGGCCCCTACCGTGACGTTCATGACTGAACCACCTCGCCCTCCCGGCGCGGGTGAGCCTGGCGGCCAGCCGTCGGACCCGACCCCGCCGCCGCCCGCTCCCGGGCCGTCCGCCGCGGACGAGCCGCCCACCGCACCCCTGTCCGGGGCCCCAGGCCCCGGTGCCTATCCCCCGCCCGGTGCCTATCCCCCGCCCGGTGGCTATCCGACACCCCCCGGTGGCCCGCAGTCACCCGGGGGCTACCCGCCCCCGGGTGGCGGCGCTCCTCCCGGGGACTACCCGCCGCCGGGCGTCGGGTATCCGACCGGCGGCGGCTACGGCCCACCCTCCGGCTACGCCGGCAACGAGGACAAGACCTGGGCGCTGGTCGCGCACTTCGGCGGCGCCGCGGGCATGCTCCTGAGCGGTGGCGTGCTCGGCTGGATCGCCCCGCTCGTGGCCATGCTGGCCCGGGGCAACCAGTCACCCACGGTCCGCGCGCACGCCGTGGGCGCACTCAACTTCCAGCTCGCCTGGTCGATCGTCGGCCTGGTCGGCTGGATCCTCTCCTGCATCCTCATCGGCTTCGTCGCCGTCGGCGCCGCGGTGATCATCGGCACCGTGTTCGGCATCATCGCCGGGGTCAAGGCCAACGAGGGCACCCCGTACCGCTACCCGATGTCGGCGAGCCTCATCAAGTAATCCCGACTGGCCGCTACCCCGCCGGCCGGGCACCCCCTAGGCCAGCAGGTCCCGTACGACAGCGTCGGCGAGTAGCCGGCCGCGCAGGGTGAGCACCGCGCGGCCGGCCGCGTACTCGTCCGGGGCCAGCAGGCCGGCGGCGTGCGCGCGCTCGGCGCCGGCCCGCCCCGTGTCGTCCAACACGTCGAGCGGCAGCCCGGTGGCGAGGCGCAGCCGTAGCATCACGTCCTCCATGTGCGCCTCGTCGACGGTGAGCACCTCCCGGGCCAGGCCGGGCGACCGTCCCTCGGCGAGGCGCTGGGCGTACGCCGTCGGGTGCTTGACGTTCCACCAGCGCACCCCGCCCACGTGGCTGTGCGCGCCCGGCCCGAGCCCCCACCAGTCCCCGCCGGACCAGTAGAGCAGGTTGTGGCGGCAGCGGGCGGCGGGCGTACGGGCCCAGTTGGAGACCTCGTACCAGGAGAAGCCGGCCGCGCCGAGCGCCTCCTGCGCGGCCAGGTAGCGGTCGGCGGCCACGTCGTCATCGGGGTACGGCAGTTCGCCGCGTCGCATCCGGGCGGCGAGCCGGGTCCCGTCCTCCACGATCAGGGCGTACGCGCTGACGTGGTCGGCGCCGGCGGCGACCACCTCGTCCAGCGAGCGGGCGAAGTCCTCGGCCCGCTCCCCCGGTGTGCCGTAGATCAGGTCGAGGTTCACGTGGTCGAACCCGGCGTCCCGCGCCTCGGCGGCGGCGGCGGTGGCCCGGCCCGCGCTGTGCTTGCGGTCGAGGATCGCCAGCACCCCGGGCGAGGCGGACTGCATGCCCAGCGAGATCCGGGTGTAGCCGGCCGCCCGCAGCGCCTTGAGCGACTCGGGCGTGACCGACTCCGGGTTGGCCTCGGTGGTCACCTCGGCGTCGGCGGCCAGCCCCCAGGTGCGGTCGACGGCGTCCAGGATCCGGGCCAGGTCGTCGGCGGGCAGCAGGGTGGGGGTGCCGCCGCCCACGAAGACGGTGTCGACCCGCGGGGGCGGGTTGTCGCCGAGCACCCGGGCGGCGAGCCGGAGCTCGGCCAGGACGGTGTCGGCGTACCCCTCGCGGGTGGCGCCCCCACCCAGTTCGGCGGCGGTGTACGTGTTGAAGTCGCAGTAGCCGCAGCGGCTCGCGCAGAACGGCACGTGGACGTACACGCCGAATCCGCGCGCGCCGACCTCGCGGGTCGCGCTGGCGGGCAGCGAACCGTCGGCCGGTACGGGTTCGCCATCTGGAAGGACGCCGGGCATGGCCACTAGTGTGCCCGGCATGACCTCTCCCGACGCGCTCGTGCGGGTCGCCACGGCCCGTGGGGTGACCACCCTCACCCTGGACAGCCCGCACAACCGCAATGCGCTCTCCACTCCGCTGATGACGCAACTGCTCGCCGGCCTGGCCGATGCGGTCGCCGACGAAGCGGTCCGGGTCATCGTGCTCGACCACACCGGGCCGGTCTTCTGCTCGGGTGCTGACCTCAAGGAGACCGCCGCCGCGTACGCCAGCGGGACGGTGCCGGCCGGGATGCTCGGCGACGTGCTGGCGGCGGTCTGGGAGTGCCCGAAGCCGGTGCTCGCCCGAGTGGCGGGGCCGGCCCGCGCCGGTGGCCTCGGGCTGATAGCGGCCGCCGACCTGGCGGTCTGCGCCGAGGAGGCCACCTTCGCGTTCACCGAGGTGCGGCTCGGGGTGATCCCCGCGGTGATCTCGGCGACCGTACTGCCCCGGCTGCACCCGCGGGCGGCGGCCGAGCTCTACCTGACCGGGGACACCTTCGACGGCCGGCGGGCCGCCGAGATCGGGCTGGTGACCGCAGCGGTGCCGGCCGACGGGCTGGACGCCGCGGTGCAGCGGTACTGCGTCTCGCTGGTGCGTGGCGCGCCGGGAGCTCTGGCCGGGGCGAAGCAGCTGCTGCGCCGCCCCGCGACCGCCGATCTGCGGGCCGAGGTCGCCGACCTGGCCGCGCTGTCGACCGGCTATTTCCTCTCCGCCGAGGGGCGGGAGGGCGTGGCGGCCTTCCGGGAGAAACGGCCGGCACGGTGGGTGCCGGCAGCGAGTTGACCCCTGGCACCCGGTGAGTCCGCGCCGACGGTGACGACAACGCCGAACGGGTCGCGGTGTTCCTCGCCCCGTTCGGCGGGCGATGGCGGCCGGGACACCGCCTGGCAGGGCCGTGTCCCGATCGCCACCCGGCTCACCACGCGGTCGCGCCGCCGTCGACCGGGTAGTTCGCGCCGGTGACGTAGCTCGCGCGGTCGGACGCGAGGAACACCACCAACTCGGCGACCTCCTCGGGCCGCGCGAACCGCTTGAGCAGGGTCTTCGCCGTGATCGCATCCCGCGCGGCCTGGTCATCGCCGAGGTCGCGCTCGCTCGCCGGGGTCAGGATCGGCCCCGGGCTGATCGCCACCACCCGGATCCCGCTCGGTGCGCCTTCCAGGGCGAGCTGCCGCGTCATGCCGATGATGCCGGCGTTCGCCGCCGCGTGCCCGACCATGGGCGGCACCTGACCACCGATCATGCCGGCCATGGACGCGGCGTTGATGATCACGCCGCCGCCGCGCCGAACCAGGTGCGGCCAGGCGAACTTCGACACGTAGAAGGGAATGTCGAGTTCGCCGGCGATGGTCGCCCGCCAGTCCTCGACCGAGAACTCGGGCATCGGGCCGAAGCGGAGCGAGGCCGCGTTGTTGTAGACCACGTCCAGTCCGCCATAGGTGGCCACGGCGTCCTCGACGAGCCGGCGCACCTGTTCCGGGTCGGTGAGGTCGATGGGTGCGACGCCGGTCATCTCTCCGCCGGCGCGCCGGACGAGTTCGACGGTCGCGTCGTTGGCATCGGCCTTCACGTCGGCCCCGACGACCCGGGCACCCTCCCGCGCGAAGGCCAGCGCGGCCACGCGCCCCAGACCTCCCCCGGTACCGGTGATGAGCACTACCTTCCCATCCAGCGTTCCCATGGAACTCCTCCTTGGTCGTGAGCTGTCCGGACGGCTCGGGTACGAACCGCTCGGGCCGCCACCGGGGACCGCTTCCCGAGCGGGCCCCCTTATTGACATGTCAACAACAGGAAGAGCTTGACCGGTCAACCAATTCCGCGTTGCTTCTTCGCGGTGACACTCATGACAGATCAGCCGGGGCCACGTACCGTGCTCTGCCAGAGCGCGGTGGATCTCGCAACGGACGCGTCTTCCAGCCCCGCCATCGCTGTCGTCAACGGAACGGGGCCGGACGATCGGGCGATGCGGGCAGGTGAGAGCGCAGCCGGGGCGGGAACATCCGGCCCGGGCGGGCCGGACCGGGCCGGCCTGAACCGGTCAGACAGCCCGGCCCGGCCTACGAGGGACGTACGCTTGTCGAACTGCCGAACAGGGGGTGTGGGTGCGAACTCGGACCGTGGTGGCGGGTGGCGTGGTCCTCGTCCTGCTCGCCGTGGTGGTTGTCGTGGTGCTCGTCCGGCAGCTCGGGAGCGAGTTGCGCCTTCCCCTGGCCAGCCGATCCTGCACCGTGCAGGCCGATGGCCGGGTGGTCCTCGACGCCGACCAGATGGCCAACGCGGCGACCATCGCGGCGATCGGCGCGCAGCAGGGCATGCCGGAGCGGGGCGTGGTGGTGGCGCTGGCGACCGCCTACCAGGAGTCCGGCCTGCGCAACCTCCCGGATGGCGACCGGGACTCGATCGGCCTGTTCCAGCAGCGCCCCAGCCAGGGTTGGGGCGAACCCGCACAGCTCAGTGACCCGCGGTACGCGGCCAAACGGTTCTACGCGGCGTTGAAGAAGGTCCGCGGCTGGGAGCGGATGCGGGTCACCGACGCCGCTCAACGCGTGCAGCGCTCCGCCTTCCCCGAGGCGTACCAGAAGTGGGCCGACGAGTCGGCCGTACTGACCCGGGCCCTGCTCGGCGACGCCACGCGGGCCGTGGCCTGCTCGGTCGGGCGGACGCCGGCGATGCGTGGCGCCGCAGCGACGGCGGCGCTGACCCGCAACCTGGAGCTGGACTGGGGCGTGGTCGGCAGCGCCGCGCCGGCGGAGTTGACCGGGCTCAGCCTGGCGACGACCGACCAACGCGACGGCTGGCGGTACGCGCACTGGCTCGTCTCGCACGCCCAGGACCACGGGGTGAAGCGGGTCCGTTTCGGAGACCTGGAGTGGACGGCCCGCGATGGCAAGTGGATCGAGGTCGCCGGAGGCCCATTGGCCGGCGCCCGAGTGGTGGCCGAGGTCTTCGCCGACAGCTGACCCAATTTCTCTACAGTCGGTCACCGCAAGAACCGGCCAACCGCTCGAAGCATCGCTTTTGACATCGCGGTCGTGACGCTTGGTATCCACCTCGCTGCCGCTGGTACATCTCCGGCCATTCCCGGCCTTCCGCCCTCCCCGGTTCACGGTTGACCGCGTTACGATCGGCCGCCTGTGCCAGGAAATCTTTTCGCCTTATGGGGAGGGGTACGACGTGGCGTTCGACTACGGCGGCCGGACCGGTTACGAACCGATCAGTGACGTAGATCGCAAGGAGTTCCACGAGCAGGGTTTTCTCCTGCTGCGCAATGTCCTGACGGAGGACCACCGGGCGGCGCTCGAAGAGGCGGTCGACCGCGTCTACGCCGAGGAGAAGGCCAAGGGCAACACCAAGAAGGACGGCACCCTGCACCTTCTCGGCTTCCTCGAGCGCGACGAGCTCTTCGGCGAGCTGCTCACCCACCCGATCGCCTTCCCGTACATGTGGGGCCTGGCCGGGTGGAACATCTACACGCACCACAACCACCTGGACGTGACCCCGCCGGCACTGGAGCCGGAGAAGCCGTACTGGGGCTGGCACCAGGACGGGTACCGGCAGAACTCCGACCCGGAGACCATGGACCCGAACCTGCCCCGGCCGATGTTCTCGCTGAAGGTCGCCTACGTGCTCTCCGACCTCTCGGAGACCGGGCGCGGCGCCACGAAGGTCATCCCGGGCAGCCACCTGTGGAACTCGCTGGACCGGCCCAAGGACCTCAGCGTGCACAACCCCGACCCGGAGGGCACGGTGGAGATCACCGCGAACCCGGGCGACGCGTTCATCTTCGACCGCCGCCAGTGGCACTCCCGGTCGACGAACCTGTCGAACATCACCCGCAAGATGCTCTTCGTGGGCTACACCTACCGGTGGATCCGCCCATTGGACGAGCTGCACCCCGACGTCAACGGCGAGTGGTACCGCAACCGCACCCCCGTCCAGCGCCAGCTGATCGGTGAGGGCACCCACACCGCCAACTACTGGGGCATCAACTGGGACGGGTACGTCGACGACGAGATCCCGCTGCGCAAGGAGCTGAAGGAGCGCGGTCTTCTCGATCGCAGCATCCCCTGGCTGCGCTGACCCAACAGCGAAGGGCCCTCCGCCGTCGCCTCGCGCGCGGCCGGGGCCCTTCGTCACATCTCCCGCCGAACGCTCACCGCACGGCGAGCCGGCGGCGCACCTTCTCCCGGATCGGCTCCGGCAGGTCCGGCGCGTCCAGCAGCCGAGGCAGCAACTCCGACTCCAGGGTGGTGGCCCGGAAGACCTCACCGATGGTCACCCCATGGGTGGGCCGCTCCACCACCTCGACGGGGTCACCCGGACCCACCTCCCCCTCGCGCAGCACCCGCAGGTAGGCACCGGGCAGCGCGCGGACCGTGAACCGCTTGATCAGATCCGGTACGCCCCAGAAGCCGGCGAAGGTGGCACACGGCGTGCGTGGCATGGTCACCTGGAGCAGAGCGGATCCGATCTGCCACTGCTCGCCGATCACCGCCCCCGTCACGTCCACCGCGTACGTGGTGAGGTTCTCGCCGAAGCCGCCGGGCCGGATGTCACGCCCCAACTCGGTCGCCCACCAGGCGGCGTCCTCCTCGGCGTACGCGTAGACCGCCTGGTCTGCGCCGCCGTGGTGCGCTCGCTCGCCGATGAAGTCGCCGGCCACCCCGTCCACGCGGAGCAGCACCGGGCCGTCCACCGGCCGCTTGTCGATGCCGCTGCGGCCACTCGGATCGCCCGCCCAGTCGGCCTCGGTGACCACACCGAGGTTCACCGCCACCACCCTGCCCGTCATGGCAGTCAGCCTAGCGTGGCGGCGGGACGCGCGACCCGGCCAAGATCCACAGTTGTCCGTCAGCCCTTGACCGCGCCGGCGACCAGCCCGGAGACCATCCGCCGCTGCACCAACAGGAAGAAGATGATCACCGGCAGGGTGAACAGGGTGGACGCCGCCATCACCGGCCCCCAGGCGGTGTCGTCACGCCCGAAGAAGAACGTCATGGCCACGGGCAGCGTGTACCGGTTCTGGTCGTTGATGAAGGTGAGCGCGAAGATCAGTTCGTTCCAGGCGGTGATGAAGGAGAAGATGCTCGTGGCGACCAGTCCGGGAGCCACCAGCGGGAAGAGGATCCGGCGGAACGTCTGGGCCCGGCTCGCCCCGTCGATCGCCGCCGCCTCCTCCAACTCCTTCGGCACCGCGGCGACGAAGCCACGCAACATCCAGACGGCGAACGGCAGCGAGAAGCCCAGATAGGTGAGAATCAAGCTGGGCAGCGTGTTGTAGAGCCCGAGCCGCTGGATCATCAGGAAGAGCGGGATGACCAGGGCCTCCAACGGGATCATCTGCACGACGAGCAGCATGATCAGGAAGCTGGTCCGCAGCCGGAACCGGAACCGGGCCACGGCGGTCGCCGCCAGCAGCGCGACCAGGCCGCTGAGCACCACCGTGGAGACCGCGACCAGGGCGCTGTTGAGGAAGAAATCCGCGAAGGTCACCCCGGGGATCAGGTTCCCGGTCAGGATCTCCCGGTAGTGCTCCAGCGTCGGGTGCGCCGGCACCGGCCGTGGAGTGGCGGAGAAGATCTCCCGGCTGGGCTTCAGCGACGTGGCGATCATCCAGTAGACCGGGAAGGCCGCGAAGAGCGCCACCAGCAGCCCGGCGCCGTTGAGCGCGACCTTCTTCACGACTCGTCCTCCTGCTTGAGCACCATCCGTACGTAGAAGCCGGTCACCACGAGCAGGATCACGGTGAGGATCACCGCGATGGCCGCGCCGAGGCCGTACTTCGGCGGTGGCGAGAACGCCTCCGCGTACGAATAGATGGAGAGCATGAACGTCGGCCGGTCCTGGGTACCGCCGGCCAGCACGAACTGCTGGGTGAAGACCTTGAAGTCCCAGATCGTGGAGAGCACGATCAGGATCCCGAAGACCGGACGCAGCAGCGGGAACGTGATCCGCCAGAAGACCCGCCACGCGCTCGCGCCGTCGACCCGGGCCGCCTCGTGCAGTTCGCCCGGCACGCTCTTGAGCCCGGCCAGGACGCTCACCGCGATGAACGGGAACGAGTGCCAGACCACCACCAGGGTCAGGATCGAGAAGAAGAGCAGTGGCGAGTTGAACCAGCCGTAGCCGGTCCAGTCGCTCCGCCCGAAGAACGCCTGCGACAGCTCGTCCGGCAACGCGTTGAACAGCCAGGTGACCAGGCCACTGGTGTCGTCGAAGATCCACTTCCAGACGATCGTTCCGGTCAGCGCCGGGGTCGCCCACGCGAGCATCACGCAACTGGCCACGAAGGTGGCCATCTTCCGGCCGAGGCGATTGAGCAGCAGGCCGACCAGGGTGCCCAGGATCATGGTGAGCGCCACGTTCGCCACCGCGAAGAGCACGGTGTTGCGCAGCACGGTGAGGAAGAACGGGTCAGCCAGGATCTGGGTGTAGTTATCGAGCCCGACCCATGGCCACTCCCGGTCCCCGCGCAACTGCCGGACGTTGTTCAGCCGGTAGAACGACATGGTCACCACCTGGCCGAGCGGCCAGAGCAGCAGCACGCCGATGATGACCAGGCAGGGTAGGAGCAGCAGATACGGCAGGCGGTCGACCGGGCGACGCCGCCGCGCGGGGGTCTCCCGCGCGGCGGACGACTCCGGCGCGTCGGTCAGCGTGGTCACTTGGCGTTGAGGATGCTTTCCATCTCCGCGGCCGCGTCGGCGGTAGCCTTCTCGACCGTCTTCTGACCCTTCATGACCGAGCTGTTCATCGCCTGCGTCACCGTCTTGGTACGGCTGACCTCCACCCACTTCGGGGTGAGCGGCGTGACCTTGGTGTTCTGCATCGTGGTCGCGAACGCCGCCATGATCTTGTCATTGGCGTACGTGCCGCCGGCCACGAGGTCCTGGTAGACCGGGAAGAAGTCCAGGCTGTCGGCGAACGCCTGAGCGTTCTTCTTGTTCAGCAGCACGGTCATGTAGTCCCAGGCGAGGTCCTGGCGCTCGCTGTCCTTCCAGATCGCGATGTCCGAGCCGCCCGCGAAACCGGGCGCGGCCTTGCCGTCCGGGCCGGGGATCGGGAAGGTGCCCCACACCTTCTCGATGTCCGGGTTGTCCTTCTTGATGGCGCCCTGCTGCCAGCTGCCGGCGAACGCCATGGCGGCCTTGCCGGTGGCGAACTGGGTCCGGGCGTCGATCTCGTTCCAGCCGGCGGCGGCCGGCGGCGCGACCTTGTGGACGGTCACCAGGTCGGTCCAGAACTTGACCGCCTTCTGTGCCTCGGGCGTGGTGTAGCCCGACTTCCAGGTGCCCCCCTGGTCGGTGGCGATCTCGCCGCCCGCCGCCCAGAGGAAGGAGTAGAACGGCAGCTCGGAGTTGCCGGGCAGCGCGATGCCGTAGGTGTTGGGCTTCTTGGCCTGGACCGTCTTGGCGACGGTCACCAACTCGTCCCAGGTGGTCGGCGGCTTCACGCCGGCTTCGGCGAACCAGTCGGTGCGGTAGTAGATGGCCCGCACGCCGGCGTACCAGGGCACGCCGTACTGCTTGCCGTCGAGCTGCGCGTTCTTCACGAGGTCCGGCAGCAGGTCCTTGCCCTCGGCCCAGCCGCTCATCCGGCCGCTCAGGTCGGCGAGGGCCTCCTGCGCCGCCCAGCCCTGAGTCTCGGTGTTACCCAGTTCGGTGACGTCCGGCCCCTCACCGCCGGCCAGGGCGGCCTGGAACTTCTTCGGCGCCTCCAGCCACGGGATGTACTGCACCACGACGTCGGTGTCCGGATGCTTCTGCCGGAACTCGGCCTCGACGCCGTCGAGGAACTTGGTCTGGGCCTCGCCGCCCTCGCCCATCATCCAGACGGTCAACTTGCTGGTGTCGGCCGCGTCGTCGTCGCCAGAGCCGCCACAGCCGGTCAGCACCATCGCGGCCGAAGCCACCAAGGCGGTGACCGGGGCCAGCCGCTTCCACCTGTTCACGCCACATCTCCCCTCGCGCCGCATGGCACTAACCTTTACCGCCGCACCTTAGTAGGAAAAAATCCTTTACGACAGGGGCCATCGAGGGAAGGCGACGCGACCGTATCGCAGGTCGAGGGGCGTAGGGCAGGGGCAGCGCCAGACGAATCCGGTCGTACGCATACGAACGGGCGCCCGACCCGTTCGGTCGGACGCCCGTCGCGGTACGGTCGCCGGTCGTACGCCGGCGCCGTCGTCACCGGGTGACGCTGCGGCGTCGGCCCACGCCGGCCACCAGAGCCACCGCGATCGCCGCCAGCACGACCTGCACCAGCAGCTCGCCCCAGTCCACCCCCGAGGTCTCCGTCGCGATCCCCAGCGCCCGCGCCAGCACCGTGCCGAGCAACGCGGCACCCACACCGATCAGCATGTGCAGCCACATCGGCATGTCCTGCCGGCCCGGCACGATCAGACGGCCCAGCGCCCCGACGATCAGACCAACGATGAGCGCAGTGATGATGCCCCAAACGGTCAGCTCCATGGCCGCCCTCCTTCAAGAATGAGTCACACGATGTGTGCTTCCTGTGGTGGCCGCTAAGTTCCCGAGCCATCGAAAGGCCAAACCGGGGGGAGCGCAAAACGTCTGCATGAATGAATGCGAAAGGTGGAGCCGGATCACCGTCCACCCAGGTCGGAGCCGGTAGGGCGAGCTCGGCTACCGGCCTTCGGCCGAAGAAAATTTCCTACCCCCGGCGCGCGGGAACGCCGACGGCCGGCACCCCGGCGTGACGTGCCGTACGGGTGCCGGCCGTCGTACCAGCCGGTGGGCGTGCGCTATTTCTTTCCGGTGGGCTTCCCCTCGGCGGACTCGGAGGAGAGCGCCGCGATGAAGGCCTCCTGCGGGACCTCCACCCGGCCCACCATCTTCATCCGCTTCTTGCCTTCCTTCTGCTTCTCCAGCAGCTTGCGCTTACGGCTGATGTCACCGCCGTAGCACTTGGCGAGCACGTCCTTGCGAATCGCCCGGATGGTCTCGCGGGCGATGACGCGACTGCCGATCGCTGCCTGGATCGGCACCTCGAACTGCTGCCGAGGGATCAGGTTACGCAGCTTCGCGGCGATCGATACGCCGTAGTTGTACGCCTTGTCCTTGTGCACGATGGCGCTGAACGCGTCCACCGGCTCGCCGTGCAGGAGGATGTCGACCTTCACCAGGTCGGACGCCTGCTCGCCCGAAGGCTCGTAGTCGAGCGACGCGTAGCCCTTGGTCCGGCTCTTCAACTGGTCGAAGAAGTCGAAGATGATCTCGGCCAGCGGCAGCGTGTAGCGCAGCTCCACCCGGTCGGCGGAGAGGTAGTCCATGCCGAGCAGGGTGCCCCGCCGTCCCTGGCAGAGCTCCATCACGGCGCCGACGTAGTCGTTCGGCGTCAGCACGGTGGCCCGCACCGTCGGCTCGTACACCTCGGCGATCTTGCCGGTCGGGTACTCGCTCGGGTTGGTCACCACGATCTCCGCCCCGTCCTCCTGGAGCGCGCGATAGACCACGTTCGGCGCGGTGGAGATCAGGTCCAGATTGAACTCCCGCTCCAGCCGCTCCCGAATGATCTCCAGGTGCAGCAGGCCGAGGAAGCCGCAGCGGAACCCGAACCCGAGCGCGCCCGAGGTCTCCGGCTCGTACGTCAACGCGGCGTCGTTGAGCTTGAGCTTGTCGAGCGCGTCGCGCAGGTTGGGGTAGTCGGACCCGTCGATCGGGTAGAGGCCCGAGTAGACCATCGGCTTCGGGTCCTTGTAGCCACCGAGCGCATCCGTAGCCGGATTGGCGTTGATGGTGACCGTGTCACCGACCCGGGACTGGCGCACGTCCTTCACGCCGGTGATCAGGTAGCCCACCTCGCCGACGCCGAGCCCGTCGGCCTTCACCATCTCCGGCGAGATGACGCCGATCTCCAGCAGCTCGTGGGTGGCGCCGGTGGACATCATCTTGATCCGGTCGCGGGCGCTGATCCGGCCGTCGACCACCCGGACGTAGGTGACCACGCCCCGGTAGACGTCGTACACCGAGTCGAAGATCATCGCCCGGGCGGGCGCGTCGGCGTCGCCGACCGGCGGCTGGAACTGCCGGACGATCTCGTCGAGCAGGTGCGGCACGCCCTCGCCGGTCTTGCCGGAGACCTTGATGCAGTCGGCCGGGTCGCCGCCGATCAGGTGGGCCAGTTCCTCGGCGTACTTCTCGGGCTGGGCCGCCGGCAGGTCGATCTTGTTGAGCACCGGGATGATGTGCAGGTCGTTCTCGAGCGCGAGGTAGAGGTTCGCAAGGGTCTGCGCCTCGATGCCCTGCGCCGCGTCGACCAGCAGGATGGCGCCCTCGCAGGCGGCCAGCGACCGGGACACCTCGTAGGTGAAGTCGACGTGCCCCGGAGTGTCGATCATGTTGAGCACGCCCTGCTCGCCGGCCCGGTCGCCCTCGCGGATCGTCCAGGGCATCCGGACGGCCTGGCTCTTGATCGTGATGCCACGCTCGCGCTCGATGTCCATCCGGTCGAGATACTGGGCGCGCATCTGCCGCGGGTCGACCACGCCGGTGAGCTGCAACATCCGGTCGGCCAGGGTCGACTTGCCATGGTCGATGTGGGCGATGATGCAGAAGTTCCTGATGCGCGCCGGGTCGGTGGCACCAGGAGCGTTCGCGCCGGAATCGAGCGTCGGAGGCACAGCTGTCCGTTCTGGTCGGCTGACGTGATCAGGCCGGCGCGGAGCCGGCCCCCTATATGCTCCCACGCCGTCTCGGGCGCGGTCGGATCACTCCTCGGGCGGCTCGACGAAGAGCGCGGCGAGGCGCGGCAACCGCTGCCGCGCCGACTCCTCGTCGTCGAAGTCCCAGAAGTCGAGATCCGGCGTGGGCGCCGGGTCGGGCTCGGCCGGCAGGTCGGTCGCGGTCGCCTTCCGGTACGCCTCCCAGGGCACCGCGAGCATGTCCTCCGACTCGAACTCCTCGCCGCTGAGCGCCGCGGACCGGATCTGCGGCAGTTCGGCAAGCGAGTCCGGGTCCGCGACCGCCCGGGCGAAGACCTCCCGCCCCTGGGTCATCAGCCAGCCGCGGAAGTACTCGAAGCCGTCGTCGGAGGCACCCCCATTGATCAGGTACGCGGCCCCCCACAGATCCACCGTCCGGGACGCGACGAGCACCCGCCGCTGGTGGCGCGCGTAGCCGACGATGTCCGCCGGGTCGCGCTCGGCCAGCAGCGCCGTCGCCCGAGCGGCCACCGCCGGGGCCTCTCCCCCGCCACCGGCCCGGGCCCGATCGATCAACTGCCAGAACTCGTCGGTCCTCATGAGCTGGCAGTCTCTCAGACGACCGGGCGGGACAGCGGAAGGATCTCGCGGGGCAGGCGCTCAGGGCCGGCTCCGGGCACAGCGGTGCCGCACCGGTACCCGCCCACAAATCGCCGACCTGCCGAGGCTGCACGGCGCCGGCGGGGTACGACAGCATGGGGGGATGCCGGTCACGCCACCGCCGTACGACGCCACGGCCGCGCGGCCGAGCTGGACCGATCTGCCACCCGGCCTGCGTTCGGCACTCGCCGAACGGCTGGGCGCCCCGGTCACCGCCGCCCGGATCGCGGGGGCGGGCTTCACGCGGGGCTTCGCCGCCCTGCTGAGCACCGCCGACGGCTCGTCGGTGTTCGTCAAGGCGGCGGCGCGGACCGAACAACCGCGGTTGGTCGAGTGGTACGCCCGGGAGGCCGCCATCCTCGCTCGGCTCCCGGCCGGACTGCCGGTGCCGCGGCTGCGCTGGACCCTCACCGCAGCCGACTGGTACGCGATCGGCCTGGACGCCGTGCACGGCCGTACACCCGACCTGCCCTGGGCGCCGGCCGCGCTCGCAGCCACGCTGGCCGGGTACGCCGAGGTCGCGTCCGAGCTGCGTCACCCGCCGACCGAGTTGGTCGGCCTGGGGCTGCCCCACCTCGCCGACCTGGCCCGGGACGACATCCTCTGGTGGGGCGAGGTCGCCGCCGGACGTGAACCGGCTCCGCCGTTGCCCACCCCGGTGCGAGGCCGGTTGCCCGAACTGGTCGCGCTGGAGTCCCGCCTTCCCGGCTTCGCCGCGGCCGGCACCGGGCTCATCCACGGTGACCTACGACTGGACAACGTGCTGATCGACGGTCACGGCCGGGCCTGGCTCTGCGACTGGACCTGGCTCTGCCACGGGCCGGCCTGGTTCGACCTGGTGACCCTGTTGATCACCGGGTACGCCAGCGGGCTGGACACCGATGGTCTCTTCGCCGGGCATCCGGCCGCGGCCGGCGCTCCCCCGGACGCGCTGGACGTGACGCTGGCCGCGCTGTCCGGGTACTTTCTCACCACCGCCGCGGCTGCCCCGCCCACCGCCTCGCCGCAGATCCGCCGGCACCATCGCTGGAGCGGTGAGCAGGCGCTGGCCTGGCTCGCGACCCGGCAGGGCTGGAGCTGACGATCGGCGGGTCGCGCACGATCCGGGCCGGGACGCGTTCGGGGCGATCGGCGGCAGGGTGGGTCGGATGCCGTTTTGGCTCGTCCCGGCCGACCTGGTAACCTGGCTTTTCGCGTGGTGATGACGCATGCTCGCCGCGCACAGAAGCTGACCAACCCGAGCTATCAAGACGAGGCTGTCGCGTGGCGAACATCAAGTCCCAGATCAAGCGCAACCGGCAGAACGAGAAGCGCCGGCTGCGTAACAAGTCGGTCAAGTCGTCGCTGAAGACCGCAGTCCGCAAGTTCCACGAGGCCGCCGAGTCCGGCGACGTCGAGCAGGCCACCGCCCTCATGCGGGACGCCTCCCGCAAGCTCGACAAGGCGGTCAGCAAGGGCGTGATCCACGCCAACCAGGCCGCGAACCGGAAGTCCGCGATCGCCAAGCGCGTCGCGTCGTTCTCCGCCTGACCCACGCGGCGTCAGACCTCGCCGGAAGCCCCGGGCATCGCCCGGGGCTTCCGGCTGTCTACGTTCTGCGTCCCTGCGGCACACCGGTCGCGGTGTGCCCGGGAGATGGGTTTCCGCGACCTCAGGTGAGGTCGAGCGGATCAGAGGCCGGCGCCCGGACCGATGTCGCGACGGGCGGGCCCGGCCTCGTGGTCCGGGCGGACGGCGGGGCTGAGCGGTTCCGCCGAGACCACGAGGCCGGGACCGTTGTGCGTGACCCACTCCACCCGGGCCCGTCCGACCACCGGTTCCATCTGCCGGCGGAACCGGTCGCGTTCCTGCTCCGGTACGAGCGCCGCGGAGCGGACCACGACCGCGGCCACCACGTCGTTGAGCTTGACCATGACCGCCACGGCGGCCGGCAGGATCAGCACGGCCCACCAGCTGACCAGTTCGGCGAGGGCGAGCAGCACCGCCAGCGCCACCACTCCCTCGAAGAAGAGGAAGCAGAGCACCCCTCCGGGGTTGACGAACCGGAGCCCCAGCACGCGCGCGTAGAGCGGCCGGTACTGCTCCTCGTCGGCGGGGAGGGTGGCCCACGCCGTGCGCGGCGGTCCGCTCACCGGGCGCTGCCCTGCCGAGCAGCGGCCATCGAGAAGACGGCGCGTTCCAGGGCGTACGCCCGGTCGTCGGAGCCACCCTTGACGGCTGCGTTGCACTCGGCGGCGGCCTGCATCGCCTGCGCCAGCCCCTCCGGTGTCCAGCCTCGGCCCTGCCGCTGCGCCCGCTCGATCTTCCATGCCGGCATGCCGAGCGTGCTCGCCAGCTGGTACGGGCTACCCCGTCCGGCGGACGCGACCCGGGCCACGGTACGGACGCCGTCGGCGAGCGCGTCGGCGATCGGCACCGGGTCGACCCCGACGTGCAACGCCCATCGCAGCGCCTCCAGGGCGGCCGGCACGTCGCCGACCATCGCGGCGTCCGCGACCGTGAAGCCACTCACCTCCACCCGACCCCGGTAGTACCGGGCCACCGTGTCCGCGCCGATCCGCCCGTCGGTGTCGGCGATCAGCTGGGAGCAGGCCGCAGCGAGTTCCCGCAGGTCGTTGCCGACCGCCGCGAGCAGCGCCTCGGCGGCGTCCTCGGTGCACTTGCCGCCACCCCGGCGGATCTCGTCGCGGACGAAGGCGACTCGATCCCGGTGCCCCTTCAGCTTCGCCGCCGGCACCACCGTGGCGCCCGCCGCCTTCAGTCCGTCGGCGAACGCCTTTCCCTTGGCGGCGCCGAGGTGCAGGACGACCAGCTGCACGTCCGGGTCGGGGTTCTTCGCGTACGACAGCAGGGCGGCGACCAGGTCCTTGCGGGCATCCTGACCGGCGCGGAGCACCAGCAGCCGCCGGCCGCCGAACAGCGACGGGCTGAGCATCTCGGCGACCTCGCCCGGGGTGAGCGCACCGGCCTGGTACTCGCGAACGTCCACGCCGGGGTCGACGCTGCGCGCTTTCGCGACGGCTTCGGTCACGGCGCGCGTGGCGAGCAGTTCCTCATCGCCGAGGACGAGCAGAATGGGGGCGAGGCTGGCGGGGGTCACGCGCCCATATTCGCACGGCCCGCTGCGGGATCGTGCCTGCTCACCGGCCACCCAGTCGGCGGAGCCTGCACTCAGCGCAAATCTCGACATCCGTCTCGATTCATCACCAATTAGGACAAGATCCCCTCCGATGCGTGCCGCCTGCCGCTCCGGAGAGCACGCGCGGCGGGTCACCGGCTCCCGGCGGCCCACTCACGGCCGCCGGCCGGCCGGCGTGCCCCGGACCACCACCGCGAGACCACCCTCACCCTGAACGGCGGCCACGTCACCGTCCGTGTCGGTACGCAGCACCCGCACACCGTCGCGGGCCAGCCAGGCGAGCAGTTCCGGATGCGGATGCCCGTACGTGTTGCCCGTGCCGACCGGCACCAGCGCCACCGCTGGGCGGACCGCCGTGAGGAACGCCGGTTCCTGATAGGCCGAACCGTGATGGGCGACCTTCAACACCTCGGCACGCAGCGCGCCCGGCGGCAGCCGATCCAGCAGCGCGCGCTGCTCCTCGGATTCGGCGTCGCCGGGGAGCAGGATCCGGACCCCCGCCACCGTCACGCGCAGGACGAGGGAGTTGTTGTTCGGATCAGATCTGGTGCCGCGCAGCGGATACGGCGGGCCGAGCACCACGAGTTCCGCGCCACCCACCCGGTACGCCCAGCCGGCGGGCGCGGTCACCAGTCGGGCCCGCCCGGCGTTGACTGCCGCCCTCACCTGGTCCTGCCCACCCTCCGGCTCATGCTGCGGTGGAGTGAGTACGACCCCGACCCGGCGCCCGTTGAACACCCCGGCGACGCCGCCGACGTGGTCTGCGTGATAGTGGCTGACCACGAACAGCGGCACCTCGCGGATCCCCAGCCGGCGTAGGCAACCGTCGACCGCCGCCGGTTCCGGCCCGGCGTCGACCACGACCGCCCGACCCACTGCGACCGGCAGCACCACGGCGTCACCTTGACCGACCGCGCACGCCACCACCACCCATCCCGGCGGAGGCCAGCCCCGGGCGACCAGCCGTACCGGCAGGGTGCCCAGCACCGCCGCGACGGTCACCACCGCCACCAGTCGCCGCACCACGGGCCGCCGGACGGCAACCAGCAGCGCCACGGTCAACGCCGCCAGCAGCAGGGCACCCCACACCCCGCCCGGCCAGGGCAGCGTGCCCGCCGGCAGCCGGGCACCGTACCTGGCGACCAGCACCAGCCACCACGCCGGCCAGCTCGCCAGCCAGGCGGCGAACTCGGCACCGGCCGGCCAGAGCGGTGACACGGCGGCCGCCAGCACACCGAGCACAGTCGCCGGAGCTATGGCCGGCACCGCCAGCAGGTTCGCCGGCACGGCGACCAGACTGATCGTCCCGGAGATCCCCGCCACGACCGGCGTGCAGGCCAGCTGGGCGGCGGCGGGCATCGCGAGCGCCTCGGCCAGCCCCGACGGCACACCACGGCGACGCAGTCCGTCGCGCCAACGCGGGGCGAGCAGCAGCAGTCCACCCGTCGCCAGCACCGAGAGCGCGAAACCCGCGTCCCCGGCGAGGGCAGGGTCCACGAGCACCAGCACGGTCACCGCGGCGGCCAGGGCCGGGAGGGCGGCTCGGGGTCGGCCGGCGGCCAGCGCGGCAAGCCCGATCGCGCCCATCGTCGCGGCGCGGACCACGCTCGGCGAGGGGCGGACCAGGATCACGAAGCCCACCAGGGCGACCCCGCAGAGACCTGCGGCGAGCCACGGGCCCGCCCGGCACCAGCGCGCGAGCAGCAGCACCGCACCGACCACGATCGCCACGTTGGAGCCAGTGAACGCGACTTGGGGAGGTGAGTACAAGAACGGCCCCGGCAGGTGCGCCAACACCTGTGATCCGGGGCCTTGACGGACAACGGAGGTCCGCCCGCCCATGAGTGTAGCTGTCAAGCAAGCCCTGCTCGCGACCCGTGACCTCGGGAAGAACGAGCGCGCCGTAGCTATCGCCATCGCTGCCCACGCCAACCACGACGGCAACGCCTGGCCGTCTGTCGCGACCCTCGCCGAGTACGCCGGCTGTTCCGAGCGGACCGTACAGCGGGCGCTCGCCAAGCTGGTGCAGCTCGGTCGCCTGGTCGTCACCAAGGTTGCCGGCATCGCCACCCGCGTTTACCGCCTGGTCGTCGGTCAGGGGGTGTCATCCGCTCCGCAGGGGGTGACGAACGAGCCGGCCGGGGTGACAGATCAGGGCATCAGGGGTGACAGCCAGGGTGACACCCGAAGTGTTGAAGACCAAGGGAAGTTGAAGAACCGCGCTACCGCGCGGGACTGGCGTCGCTTCCTTCCCAAGAACAAGAACACCACCACCCCTCGCCCGGGTGGCTACCCGTACCCCGAGCGTCGCGGGGCGGCGCTGCCGCCTGTCACCGGCACCGAGCAGTGCCCGCGTCACCGGGGCTCCCTCGCCCACAACTGCGGCCCCTGCCGCTCTGAGGCTCTGGCCGGTGGCCGATGAACGCCACTGCCGCCTACGCGCTCGCCCTGGTCCTGACCGGCGGACCCGCCGTGATGCTCGCGCCGTTCGTCATCGCTCGCCGGCTGGCTGAGCGGCACGCAGAGCAGGTCGCCGACGACATCGCCCACCGCTCGGACGTTCCCAACGTCCCCTCCCGCTTCTGAGGAGCGTCCCCCCGTGAACCTCACCTCCATCACCTCTCGCGCAACCACTGCGCTGGTTGCCGTCATCGCCGGATACGCCAGCTTCCGTCACATCGTCCAGGTCGCCACCGAGGCGGGCGAACACTCCTCGGTTGCCGTTGCTCTGCCGTTCGCCATCGACGGAGCGATCCTGGTTGGCACGCTGGCGATGCTCGACGACAAGCGCAGCAACCGGAAGCCTCGCCTGTCCGCTCGGCTCGCCGTGGCGTTCGGCATCGTCGCCACCCTTGCCGCCAACGTCGCGTCGGCTCACCCGACGTGGACTGCCCGAGCGGTTGCCGCCGTTCCCCCGGTCGCCTTCCTGCTCGCCGTCGAGGTGCTGTCTCGGCGGGGCAAGCTGATCAGCCAGCCTGAGCCGGTGAGCCGTCCGGTCATCGCGCCGAGCAAGCCTGAGCCGGTGAGCCGTCCGGTCATCGCGCCGAGCAAGCCTGAGCCGGTGAGCCCGCCGACCGCTCGGCCGACCGTTGAGCCGAGCAAGCCTGAGCCGGTTGCCGTCGAGCCGGTCAAGGCTGAGCCGGTCAAGGCTGAGCCGGTCAAGCCGACCAGCCAGCCGAGCAACAAGCCTTTCCCCCGTTCGCTCACCTCGGCTGACCGGATCATGTCGGCTCACCTCGCAGAGCCCAACGCCACCCACGCTCGGATCGCTGAGCTTGCCGGCGTCTCGCTGGCGACGGTGAAGCGGTACCGACCGACCCGCTCGGCTGGCTCGCCGTCCATGCCGCAGCCTGCGGCGACTACCGCCAACGGCATCATCCCTGAGCTTGCGGAGGTGGCGGCGTGACCGAGCTTGAGCGGGCTATCCGCAAGCTGCGGCGCAAGCACACCGTGTCGCGGGTGGCCTACCGGTACCTCTCCGGTAGGCCGCTCAGCGGCAAGACCGGCTACCCGTACCTGAGCCGGGGTGCTGGTCGGCTCGCCGGTTGGCAGCGTCAGGTGATCCGGCTCGCCGTACCGGCTACGGCTGCGCTGGCTGCGGCTCAACCTGAGCAGGTCGGCTCGCTGGCTGGCTCGGCTGCCGTGGTGGTGAGCTACCGGCTCAGGCGCAAGCTGACCATGCGCCGATTCAACCGCGAGTACATCGCGCCGACCCTGGCTGCCCTCGCGCCGGCGATGGGCTTGCAGACCGGCGTACGGCTGCACGTTGATCCGTCGTTGGGCAACCTCACCCCTCGGCTGGCCAAGCCTCTGAGCCCGGCTGAGACGGCCGTTCGTGCCTGGTACGGCGAGCACGTAGAGCCGGTGATCCGCTGGCTACCTGAGCGGGCTCAGCGGGCAGCCTGGTCGGTGCAGCGCAAGGCAGAGCCGGTCACCTCCCGGCTGGCTGCGTTCCGCCGGCCGACCGATCCCGATAAGGGCCCGCGTATCGAGCTGGTCGCAGACACCCCGTACCTCACCAGGGAACAACGGCAGCTCGTCTCCTCCATCATCGGCAGCAAGATCCCCGTGTCTGACCTGGTCGAGTCGTGGCACCAGGTCGGTCCGCGGGTAACGGCAACGTGGACGGTGCGTAAGCGTCCCCCGGCTCGGGTCGGTATCGACCAGGTCGCCGAGCACCTGCCCCGGCTGGCTGAGTGGGAGTTCTACATCGGGCAGGGTGCAGGCGATCAGCCGGTGATCCTGTCTCTGCGGGACGACTCCCCGCACATCGCCGTGTCTGCCGGTACGGGTGCGGG
Source organism: Micromonospora sp. NPDC023737 (assembly GCF_040639715.1). Lineage (NCBI taxonomy): Bacteria > Bacillati > Actinomycetota > Actinomycetes > Micromonosporales > Micromonosporaceae > Micromonospora > Micromonospora sp. NPDC023737. Next base: position 53,782 of record NZ_JBFAAL010000018.1, on the reverse strand, counting down.
CAAGAGCGTGCTTGCCGAGCTGGTCGCCGTGCAGGTGCTCGCTCGGGGTGGCCGGGTGGTCATCCTCGACCGCAAGGGCTCGCACCGTTGGGCGCTCGGGCTCGATGGGGTCGACTACTGCACCCGACCCGAGCAGATGCATGACGCCCTGGTCCGGCTGGCTGCGCTCGCCGATGAGCGCAACACCCTCGCCCTGCACGAGCCGGAAGACTGGGACTGCGGTCCCCGGACGCTGGTCATCTGCGAGGAGTTGAACGCAACCATCGGGCAACTGGTCAACTTCTGGGCCGAGGCACGCGGCAAGGGTGACCCCAAGCGGTCCCCTGCCGTGTCGGGCCTGGCTGACCTGCTCTTCATGGGTCGCAGTGCCAAGGTAAACGTGCTGGCCATCGCGCAGATGCTGACCGCTCGGGCGATCGGCGGACCCGAGGCACGCGAGAACTTCGGCATCCGCTGCCTCGCCCGGTACACCGCCAACAACTGGAAGATGCTGGTTCCCGAGGCAGCCATGCCCCGGGCATCCCGCACCCTCGGCCGGTGGCAGGTGGTCATCGGCGGAAAGGCAACCGAGGTGCAGGTGGCCTACCTGTCCGCGAGCGAGGCTCGCTCGTTGGCGATGTCCCCGGACACGTCCCCTGCCCAGGTCAACGGGCCTATCAAGCCCTGCGGGGACAGGCTCACGCTCAAGGAAGCGTGCGCGAACGGCGTCCTGCCCTGGTCGTACGAGGCGACCAAGAAACGGATGCAGCGCCGAGTGGGTGACGTGCCCCTACCCCGCAACAAGCGCAACGGCGTGGACGTCTACGACCGGGCAGACCTGGTCGCTTGGGCCGGTACCGAGTAGCCCGACGCGCTGACCGACTGCCCGTCGCCCTGCCCAAGGGTGGCGGGCAGTTAGCTTGCCCCGGAGGCTTGCCGGTGAGCGTGGTCACGATGGCGCAACTTCCGCCCCCGTCAGGGCGGATACATGGGTAGAGGGTTCATCTCGGAGGCTTGTCGTGAGCGTGGTCACGATCTCCGGTAAGACTCCGAGATCCAGCCGGATACATAATTAGAGGCTTCACCGCCGAGGCTTGCCGGTGACCTCAGCCGCGGCACCCTGACTTCCGGGCCGATCGGCGGGGATATGTAGGTAGAGGGTTCGCCTCGCAGGCTTGCGAGTGAGCGTGGTCACGGCACGTTGACTATCGGCTCAGTCGGCCCGGATACATGGGTGGAGGGTTCACCTCGAAGACTTGCCGGTGAGCCCAGTCACATCAGCTTGTGAAACTCGAAGATCACCGGGGATATGTAGGTAGAGGCTCCCCTCCGAAACTTGCGAGTGACCCCGGTCACGATCGTCGCCAAGACTCCGCCACCGTGGCGGATTCATGGGTAGAGGGGTTCACCTCGGAGGCTTGCCGGTGAGTCCGCTCACATCAGCCGATAAAAGTCCAAGATCATCCCGGATACATAGGTAGAGGCTTCATCCGCCAGGCCAGTTGGCCTGGCTTTTTTCTGGCCCTGAGCCGGTATGTCAGGGCCTATCACCCACCAACCAGGGGGCAGCCAGTCAACGGCTGCCCCCTTCTTCATGCCCGGATGCGGGCGGAACGGAGGCGGCCAGCAGTGCACCTCATCGACGGCAGGAAGTACCTAGACACCAACGAAGCTGCGGAGCGCTTGGGGCTCAGCGCACGCACTCTGATCAACCAGCGAACCGAGCGCCGATCGCCGATGCGCTACGTCAAGTACCTCGGCAGGGTGCTCTACCCGCTGAGCGAGGTTGAGGCGTACGCCCGGACGGTGAGCCGTTGAGCGAGGAACTGCGGCGCATCGCCGAACGCATCGCCCAGGAAGCACCACCCCTCACCCCCGAGCAGCGAGCCAGGCTGCGCGGACTCTTCACCGGCAAGCAGGAGGTGGGCCAGTGAGCCGCAAGCGGAGCCGGCAGCCGGCGACGGCAAGCATCAGTCCCCCGTTCCGCATGACGCTCGACGAGTGGGCGCGAGACACGGGCATGACCGTGGACCAGGTGCGCGAGGACGTGGGCGCGCTGATCGCCAAGGGCTGGCTGATCCCGGTCGCCCCCGATGTGTGGATCATGACGGTCCCCGAGAGAGTGAAGACCCAGTGAGCAAGCAGAGAGCGGAGAGCCCGTTCCGCCCCCTGGACTTCATTCGAGGCGTCATGGCTGACGACAGCCTCGACACCCGCGAGAAGGCAGTGTTGGTCGCAGCGGCGATCGGGACCGACAACGCCAGCTTCAAGGTCAAGCGCAGCCTGTCCCGGCTCGCCGAGTCCGCGAAGTGTGACCGAGGCAGCATGTCGGAACTGGTCGAGCGCCCGCAGGTTGCTCGGTACTTCGCCAAGGTCGACCGACCGAATCGGCGACGGGTGGACATCTGGCTACGGCAAGAGCCGGCCGAACATGTCGACCCCGTCGACTCTCAGCATGTCGATCCCGTCGACATGTCGGGACAGCGGTTGTCGTTGCCGTCGACTCGACATGTCGACCCCATCGACGTCACATGTCGACCCCATCGACATGACATGTCGACCCCGTCGACACCATCTGCTCTCTATCTGCCCCCATCTGCTTCTACTCTGCCCATCGGCATCTTCGCCAAGCCGAGCCATTTCCCCGACAACGTCGAAGACTTCACGCCGGCCGAGGATGAAGACCCGTGGGCAGTGGCGATGCAGGCAACGCCGTAGGCCACCACCGCGCGGCACCCGCTTCGCACTGCGCCGCTGCGGTGCGTACCCCTGCCGCAGGCTTGCAGGCAGCGGCGAGGAGATGAGGCCCCGGAGGGGCCATCACCAGCAGAGCCAGTAGACGCCGGCCGAAGGCCGGCACTCACAGCACACCCAACACCAGCAGTAGCCGGCCGGAGGCCGGCTCTCTTCGTATGCCCTCAAGGAGCATCCACCAGTGAAGACCCTCTCCCGCGCCGACGCTCTCAAGGCTCGGCAACTCGCCGAACAGCGTTACGCCCTGGCCTTCGACGCCAAGGCTTCCGCCGCTGCGGATCTCGCCCGCTTGCGGGCGGCGGATGCCGCCCCCGATGTCATCGCCGCTGCGGTCGAGGCCCTGAGCCGGGCAACGGCTCTGGTCGCCGACGCCCGAAATGCACTCGATCAGGCCAGCCGCGTTCACAGCATCGCCGGGCGGGACGCTCGCCCGTGAGCCTTGCTCCCATCCTGCCGGCGCTTGTAGCCGAAGTGCTCAGGGCCCGCTACGACAGGCTCGACGTCGAGTCGAGCACGCCCCGGCGAGAGATCCTGCCGCCGCAGGTGCGGCCAGCGATCCGGCTACGCGGCCAGGGGCGGGCTCAGGTTAGCGGCGGAGGCGTGCTGATCAGTCGCCTCCTCGCCGTGACCTTCAACGACAGAGAGCCGCTGATGCTCTCGCCGCTCGACCTGGTCGACGACGTCACCGGCTTCGTGCTGCCGGCGTACATGGCGGCGCTGCCCGGCGTCGAGCTGAAGCTACGCCAGCGGAGGGCGACGCATGTCCGATCCGATGGTGGGCTGCGCGTTGCCGTTCACCACTGGTCCGCCTCAGCATCTCTTGCCGGCTGAGAGCCTGTCAGCCGTCAATCGTCCTCGCTCATGATCTGCTCGAACTCCTGCGGCGTGATCTCGCCCTGACGCAGCCGGCGCGCGTTGGCCGCGAACTTGCCGATGCCTGCACGGCCACGCGAGTCCAGCTCCGATGGCGTCCCCATCTCGCTGGCAACCATGAGCTTGTCGAACTCGTCCCTGACTTCCTTCGGGTTCCCCATGTCCATCTCGTGATCATGACGGATTCAGGGCTTGCAACACATCCCACGGGCGGCCATCTGGCCGCCCTTCGTCGTATCTGAAAGAAGGTTCACCACCCCGTGGCTACTGCCAAGAAGAACACCACCCCCAACCCCGTCGAGGCCCTGGCCCAGGCCCGCGCTCTGGTAGCCCAGCGAGAGGCGGAGTACGTCGAGGCCGAGGAGCGAGACGCCGCCCTCCCGGCCCGGCTGGCTGCCGGCGACGACAGCGTGACCGCTGCCGAGCTGACCGATGCCGCCAACGGTGTGCGTCGGGCCAAGCTCCTGCTCGACGCCGCCCGTGAGGCGATCCCTGCCGCGGAGCGCGCCGTCAAGCTGTACGAGGGGCGCACCAACCCGGTGCTCGCCGAGTACCTGCGCGCCGTCATCGAGGAGAATCGGTTCCACTTCGGTCTGTTCGGGGTGCCCGTCGAGGTTGTGCCCGAGCGTCCGGTGAACCCGGCTGGCCCGGCGGCGTACCTGTACCAGACCGAAGGCACTGACTTCGACTATCAGACCGGCAGGCAGACGGGCATCGTCAACCTCATGGTCGTGGTTCCCACCGAAGCGCTCGGCTCCGTCCAGGCGGCGTGCGGCGCGGCGATCTACAAGTTCATCCGCGACGCCGGGCACGCCGAGGTGCGGAACAGCACCGTCACCCACCCGGACCACTTCGTTCTCTCGGTCTATCTGAAGCACCTTGAGCCGCTGATGCCGGTGATCGAGGAGCGGTCGACCGCAACCGGCACCGGCCTGGCTCAGCAGCTGGGAGGGCTCGCCGCCGTTCGCAGCAAGCAGTGGATCGACGACCCGCGTACCGACCGGTGGGCGAACGTGCACACCGTCATGTACCGCAAGCCCTCCGGCGAGGTGGTCTCGCAGTCCCGCGACGGCGACACCGTCCGCCGGACGGTGCGGGTGCAGTTCACCGTGCACGGCATCAACCAGAACGTTGACTTCCCTGAGCTGTCCCGCTTCGTGGCCGGCGCTATCGAGGACGCCTCCGGCATCTTCTCCCCCGGCCTCGGTCGGGTCGAGTCGGCCAAGGTGATCCGTGGGGAGGAAACCAAGGTTGGCGACGGCACTGTCAGGCGTTCGGGCTTGATCGTCACGGCTGAGCTGGTCTTGATCAGCAAGGCTGCCGCCTGACGGACGGACTGGGCAGGGTGCTCCGCGGAGTGCCCTGCCCTGCCCCTGTTCTCGGTGCATCAACGCATGGCGACTCAACCCTGGAACCGCTGGCACTCATGCCGGCTACGGCACTGCACCAGGCCGCATCGCGCCCGTGGCCTCTGCAACACGCACTACCGCCGGTGGAGACGTAATGGCCACCTCGCGCTGACCATCGGCCAGGAACCGCACGCGGCTGAGCCGTGCGCCTGGTGCGGCAGCCGTGTGCCCGTCAAGAGCGGGCGTGTCTCCCTCTACTGCCGCGACGCCTGCCGCGCCAGTCACAAGCGGCTGAAGCGGCGCGAGAACGCCGTAGGCGCCACCCCCTGACAACGGCATCCCTGATCAACAACAGGCGCTCTCCGTGGCTCTCAGCGGGCTACGGAGAGCGCCCTATCTCTGTATGGAGACAGACCTCAGTGAGCATGACCATCGAGCAACAGCGGGCACTCAACGGCGAGTGCATCCAGTGCGGCACGCCGCTACCCGAGGAACGCAGCGGCAAGCGCGCCTACTGCGATGAAGCCTGCCGACGCCGGCACGATCGCGCAGAGCGCCGAGCCGAGACGGCCACCGTCGACCGGCGTGCGTGCGAGCACTGCGGCGGCGCGATGACCGGCAAGCGGGCCGGAGCTCGATACTGCGCCAAGCGGTGCGCTACCTCGGCAGCGCGTCTGCGGCAGCCGGCGGCCGGGCCTGCGGGAGCGTGCCGGCGCTGCGGCGCGACGTTGCCGCCCAAGCCGCAGGGCAAGCGCGGGCCGGCATCGGCCTACTGCGGAGACAGGTGCAAGGCCAAGGCCAAGCACGCCCGCGCCTACACCCCGAGGCCACGGCAGAGCAGCCGGCCGGCGCAGCAGAAGTACAGGCCGGGGCACCGGTTCGGAGACCTGGTGCTTGTCGAGCGCCAAGGCTGGGCCAACGGCACTCAGTACGTTCTCTGCCGCTGCGACTGCGGCAACGACAAGCGGGCAGGGCTTCAGAACCTCGCTCGCGGCCTGGTCGTCAACTGCGCCGACCGCAGCCGGCATCCCGACCCCAGAGCCCGGCAAGAACAGCCGAGTGACTATGACTCAGTGCACAAGCTGGTCAACAGGGTCAGGGGAAGCGCCACCGCCCACCGTTGCCGATGCGGCAAGCAGGCCGAGCAGTGGGCGTACTCGCATGCTGACCCTGACGTGCTGCGTGACGGGCAGGGCAGAGAGCAGGGCAAGCCCTTCAGCCCGAATCCCGCCCACTACTCGCCGATGTGCCGAAGCTGCCATGCTCGATTCGACCGGGCGCACGCCCGGATCTTCGGTGAGCGGCTCTCGCTGTTCCATCACGTGCTCTGGACGGTCACCACCCCTGACGACGAACCGACCATGAGCTGATCGAAGTGCGCCTATCGACCTTGAAACCGTGGCACCGCATCTCCCGGGGATGAATCCCGGTAGCGCCAGGGATACAGGGTCGATAGGCGTCCTGATCACTGCTACACGGTGGCAAGATGGCCGCTGCTATCACTTGGCGGTCGGGAAGGCGGGCCCTAAGGGGTCATATCCCCACCCTGGCTGGGCTCGACCCTGATGCCGAGGGCTGCGTTGCTTGCCACCCACTGCTCCCACGTTCGCTCAGGAGCGTTGGCGAGGTGACGCCGGAGCCACGCCTCGCGGGCGGCCTCCTCCGCTGCGGCCCGCTCCTCGCGGCGGCTTCTCTTGGCGGCGCTCATCCCAAGCTTCTCCTGGCCGGCATGCAATCTCTATCGGGCTAGCGTGTGCCTGGGTAACGGCTGGTCAGCGGCTACCCGCCACTACGGCCCAACGGCCGGGATCACACCCCACGCACGGGACATGCCCGACTGAGCGTGACTGCCTGGCGACACCAGTCACGCAGGATCGACCTACGGCGGGATATGTCCTAGGGTCGCCAGAGTGAAGATCGCACCAACGCTGAAGAGTGTTCCGACAGGGCCAGACACCTCCAAGCCCAGGGCTGCCGAGTTCTTCGCCGGCATCGGCCTTGTGCGCCTAGGCTTGGAGCAGGCCGGCATCAGCGTCGTGTGGTCCAACGACATCGAGCCAGCCAAGCAAGAGATGTACGAAGGCCACTTCGGCAAGGACGACGGCCACGCCTTCGTGCCGGGCGACGTCGGTGAAGTCAAGGGCAGCGACATGCCCTCCAATCTTGACCTTGCCTGGGCATCCTTCCCTTGCACCGACCTCTCTCTGGCTGGCTGGCGCAGAGGACTCAGCGGCAGCGAGTCATCAACCTTCTGGGGCTTCACGAAGGTGCTGGACGAGATGGGGAAAGACGCTCGCCCGCCCGTCGTCGCGCTTGAGAACGTGGTCGGCTTCGCCACCAGTCATGGCGGCGAAGACTTGGCGACTGCCATCCGCGAACTCAACCGGCTCGGCTACTCGGTAGACGTGTTGACGCTTGACGCGCGACGCTTCGTGCCGCAGTCGCGTCCCCGCCTGTTCGTCGTCGGGGCTCTCAACCCGCCGGAGGATGAGCCGGTTCCCAACAGCGAGCTTCGTCCCGATTGGCTCCAAGCCCCGTTCGGTGACCCCACCTTGAAGACCCACCGGGCTGCGCTGCCCACGCCGCCGCCTCCGCTCACCTCTGGTCTCTCTGGCCTTGTGGAGCAGGTCGGGCCTGACGGCTGGTGGGAAGACAAGCGCCGCGATGCCTTCATCTCCTCCCTGTCGCCCATTCAGGCCGAGCGCCTTGAGAAGCTGCGCGAACAACGGGAGGTCTCGTACCGGACGGCCTACCGCCGAACCCGCAACGGCGTTCCGGTCTGGGAGATCCGGCCTGACGACATCTCTGGCTGCCTGCGGACGGCACGCGGCGGCTCCTCCAAGCAGGCGATCGTTGAGGTAGGTAACGGCAGCGTGCGGGTCAGGTGGATGACCGCGTTGGAGTACGCCCGGCTCATGGGCGCGGGTGACTACCGGATGGACGGCACACGCCGCAACCAAGCACTGTTCGGGTTCGGCGATGCTGTCTGCGTGCCCGTTGTCTCTTGGCTCGCAGAGCACTACTTCCTTCCCCTGATGAACGGCGAAATGCAGCCGCGCCAACTGGCCGCTGTCGCCGGCTGACCGTCGCGAGGAGCGCGGACCATGGAGATCCAGGGCAGGCCCATTCAAGACACGCTCCCGTGTCATCACGACTTTCCCTCGGACAGGATCGGGGCGACCAAGAGCATTCTGCGGAACCTTTCGGACACAAGTCCTCACCTTCTCCATTCAGCAGACATCCAGCAAGAGGACTGGCTTCCCCTGCTGCGTGCCGCCATCGAGAGCATGCGCGGCGAGAGTTCCGCGAACCCGGTGGAGAAGCAGCGGTTCATCGCCGCTGTGCTTCAGCACTGCCAGCAACAGAAGACGATCGAGTCGTGGGGCTTTATCGGTAGTGGCGGCCGTCAGGACTACCGAGTCTCGCTGCCTGACGGCACGACGGTGGCGATCGAGGCGAAGGGCTGCCTTGACGGCAACAACACCGCGATCTGGGATCGGCCCAGTTGGGCGGATGAGTTCGTGGTCTGGGGTCTCTGCCCCGAAGGCTTGGCGAAACCTCCGGGCAAGGGCGCATGGTCGGGCATCGCAACTCGGCTGATGCCGAAGATCGTTGCCGAACGAAAGGTGGTTGACGCCTTCGTTCTTTGGGACGGGCGCTGCGGCTCGGCCCGGCGCATTTGCCCTAAAGCCTTTGGGGTCGATGGGCCGTTGAGGTCGCAAGCTACGGACATTGTGGGGCAGGTCGGCAAGGAAGCATGGATCCCACCGCCGTGCATTTACCTCTTCCCGAGGTCGTACCCGACGGTCCCCCACAACCGCAAGCCAGCCATCCACACAGTCAACACCGCTCGCTTCTCCCGCGCCTTGCTGGAAGCGTTCAACGTGCCCGAGGACAAGCAGGCGGCTTACGTCCATTCAGTCGAGGTGGAGGCGAGGGGGAGCAGCGAGGGTACGGAGATCCAGGTGACCGCTGTCTCCCGCTGCTGGCCTGACGGCGACGATCGGGTTGTGTCCGGTAGGTGGAAGCCGGTCAGGCGAGAGGCGTAAAGGGCCGAAGCTTGCGGCGTACCATCGCGGCATGGCGGACAGTTCCTGGGCGTCGACCCCTGCCGTGCGGCGGTCGATGCGATCGAACCGAAGCCGCGACACCAAGCCCGAACTCGTCCTGCGTCGCGCCCTACACGCCAAGGGACTCCGGTACAGGGTCTGCGCTCGGCCCTTGCCGGACCTGCGCATGAAGGCAGACATCGTGTTCCGGCCCGCTCAGGTGGCCGTAGAGGTCCGGGGCTGCTTCTGGCATGGCTGCCCTACGCACTACCGTCAGCCGATTGCCAACAGCGACTACTGGGTGGCGAAGGTGGCCCGGAATGTCGCTCGGGATGAGAAGAACAGCAAGGCTCTTCAAGACGCGGGATGGTTGTTGATCTCTGTGTGGGAGCACGAGGATCTGAGCGCCGCAGCGGAGAACATCGATCACGCCGTCCGGCATCGGCGAGAACGTCTGTAATCGCCCATCACTGCTCTTCGTCCGGCTCCTTGTCTCGACGTTCAAGCTCCCGCACCACGAACATCGCTCGCCGATGCCGGCGAACCAGGGCGGCGAACAGGCCGGGCGCTCTCGGCTGTCGCCGAGCTGCCGCACGGGACGGACGAGACATGTCCCTCAGGAACTCAGCACCCGTGACCCAGGTGGCCAGCAGGTACGGCAGCAGGAGACACCCGATCAGCGCGCAGAGGGCTTCGACCATGCCCGGATGCTACGCATCGCGACCGGGCGGCCACGTCCGCCGACCAGGTCGAACAGGGTCACACCAACCCACGCTCTGCCCACGTCTGGCTATCCCCACGCCACCTGGAGTTGCCCAGCCGAGTGGGGTTGAGCGAGCGTGCACCCCGGTACGTCTTGCCCACGCGTAGGTCGAGCAGGAGCGACACCACGTCGCGTTGCTGGCCGATGGTCAGCGCATCCCACCTCTGCTCGACATCGGGACCGACCAGGTCTCGCACGAGCGGCGGCACGTCGACATGCTGTGCCCTGCTCTCGGCTGCCTCGATCTCGGCGAGCAACTGCCGCTCGATGCTGGCGAGACCAGCGGGAGTGATCTCCCCGCGTGCCGCTGCGGCATACCATTCATCGAGCCGGGCGCGCTTCTCCTCGACCTCCTGCCGAGCCTGCTCAGGCTCCCCCGCGTCCTCTGTCGGGGTGAGCAGGTCGAGCGCATCGGGGCGAGTCAGCCGAGCCATGAGCACAGTCACCACGAACTGCTCAAGCACGGTCGTCTTGATCGAGACGCAGAACTTGGCGGCACACAGGTAGGCGTAGTGCGTGCGGTTCTTCTGCACCCGCATCCGTCCGTCACACACGTCGCAGACGGCGGCACCGGAGAGCAGGTGTCGCACGCTGCCGTCTCGCTGTGTCTTCCGCCGAGGGTCGGTCAAGATCGACCGGCACACCGCGTACGTCTCGTCATCGAGGATCGCCGGCCAGTCGGCATCGCCCACGATCTTCCCGAGGTGCACCCGCTTCCCGATGTACCCAGGGTTCTGCACCATCCGGCCGACCTGGCTGAGCGACCAACCCTGAGCGCCACCCCGGGGAGTCGGAATGCCTCGGGCGTTGAAGTCCAAGGCGATCGACCGACAGGCTTCACCGTTGGCAACCCGCTTGGCTGCCTCGCGGACCACCGCGGCCTGCTCCTCGTTCTCTACCTGGGCGATGAAGTTGCCCCGGTCGTCGTAGGTCCGCCGGTACCCGTAGAGCAGCTTCCCGTGTGGCTTCCCGCTGGCAGCCTTGGCGCGCACCGATCGCAGGATGCGCTCTCGCGTCTTCTCGCTCTCGTACGCCGAATCGACGCCGTCTTCTGCCAGGGTGCGCCAGTCCCGGGGGTTCTCAAGGTCGTACGTCCGTCGATGGGTGACCACATGGATTCGGACTTGACGGCGACGGCAGAGGTTGAGCAACCCTGCCCAACCCTCAAGCTCTCGACCACCACGCGACGACTCCCACAGGATCAGCACGTCAACGTGTTCAGTGGCGAGATATTCGAGCAGCTTGGCGTACTCTTCCCGCTGCTTGCGGGCGTAGCGGCTCGCTGACCGGTCGTTGTCCACGAACACCCGGGCAACGGTCCAAGCCTTGTCGGCTGCGTCTTGCTGACACTCCTGCTCTTGCTCGCCAACCGACCTGCGCTGCCGCTTGTCGTCGTCGCTCACGCGGGCGTAGATGACGGCGACGACTGCCGCGCGAAGCCCTGCTCTCGTTCCACCCATAACGTGCTACCGTAGCACTACCCCCAAGGAACGTTCGCGCCGGACACAGCGTTGAGGTGGGTCATCCCGGTGGCCCGGAAGTCCTCTTCGACGGTGGGCAGCAACCGGCTGGTGTCACCCACCACCAGCCCGGGCAGCAGACCACCCCGCGCGTCGGGGAGCGGCGCGCAGGCACGCTGCAGCCCGGCGCGGAGCGATCCGGCGGCACGCTGAGCCCACGACGGTGCGCCCCGCCGGACCGGTGGCCCGCTGGCGCTGAGCACGGCCGCCGTCAGGTCGCCACCCCGCGGGACGCCGAGTCGCCCCTCGGCGGTCAGCCGCTGCCCGGGCAGCAGCCCCCGCCAGGCCGGGTGCGCGGCCAGCACCAGAACCTGGACCGGTGCGCCGAGCCGTCGGCCGTCCGACTCGGTGAGAGTGACCAGCTCCGTGGTGACCAGCAGGGTGGCGGGGCGACCGGGATTGCCGCGGATCGGTCGGGGATCGTCGCGGACCACGAGTTCGGCCGTGATGCTCGCGCGCTGCTCCGCGAGGGAACGCAGTGCGTCGGCGTCGCGTACGGCCAGCCGAGCGGCGCCGACCGTGCCACCGCAGACGACGCCGAGGGCCACCGCGACGGCGATCCAGCCGTGTCGCCGGGCCCACCGCCCGGGCCGCCCGAGCAGGCCGACCAGGTGCAGCGCGCCGACTGCGGAGAAGACGGCCGCCAGCACCGCGGCGATCAGCACGGTCGCGGCGCCGAGGTGCAGCCCGGCCAGTGCGGTGAGCCAGGTCGCCACCGCCAGCCCGGCCAGCCGCAGATCCGGCACGCCGCCGGCCACGATCGTCTGCGCCGGTCCGGGGCCTCCACCTGGATCGATCGGGGTGCCGCTTCCGTCTGGTGTCGCGCTCACACCGTCACCAGTTCCTTGAGCTGCTCGTAGCGGGCGTCGCCGATGCCGTCGACCTGGCGGAGCTCGCCGACGGACTTGAAGCCGCCGTGCTGCTCCCGGTGGGCGAGGATGCGTTGGGCGAGCACCGGGCCGACCCCGGGCAACGCGTCGAGGTCCGCCAGGGTCGCCGTGTTGAGGTTGACCGGCGCGCCGGCGACCGGGGCGGCACCTGCGGCCGGCGCTCCGCCGGCGACGGGTTGCCCGGCAGCGGCGGGCGGCGGAGTCACCCCGACTACGATCAGCTCGCCGTCGGCCACCTTGCGGGCCGGGTTGAGCAGGGCCACATCCACGCCCGGCAGCGCCCCACCGGCAGCCTGGACGGCATCGGCGAGGCGCGCGCCGACCGGCAGCCGCACCAGCCCGGGGCGGCGGACCTTGCCGGCGACCGCGACCACCAGCTCGGCGCTCGGACTGGCCACGGGTTCGACGACGCCGTCGGTCACCGGCACGGTGGCGCCGGCCACGGGCGGAACCGGCTCCGCCTGCGGCCGCGACCGCCAGGCCCAGAACCCGGCGGCCACCACCACCAGCACGGCGACGGCCGCCAGCGCACGCACCCCGCGCCGCCCCGGGTCGAACGCTCCCGGGCCGGGCAGCCGGCGGGCCGCCGATTCCGATCCGCCCGGGACCGACGGCTCGTCCGCGACGACGCCAGCCGGCGAGGTGGGCCCGGACTCCAGTGGCCGGCGGTCAGCGGAGGCCGGCCGCAGGAGCCGATCGACGTGCGAACCGGCGGGTGGGTCGGCTCCGACGTCGGCCACCGGCTCGGCGGACAGCTCGCCGGACACCAGCGCGGCAGACGCACCGGGCGTGGCTGCCGCAGGGGACGCCGGCAACGGCTCGGCGGACACCGATCCGGGCGGCGGTTGCGCGGTCAGCCGCAGCAGGCGGCGGCGTACCACGGTCTCGTCGTCGTGTGACACGGCGTGACGCTACGGCGACACTCCGCCTGCGCGCGGCCCGCAGCTCGTCACCTGTGGACGGTCGCCGTCCTGTGGACAACCCCCTGATCATGACGGCATCTGCTAGGACCGGTGTCGAAGTCACCGGCCGGCCTGCGGCGAGCCCGGACGACGACCGGCCGGCGGACGCCCGGGTCGAACCGACCGGCGCGCGTCACGGCACCAGGTCGAGATGTTCCTTCAGCATGTCGTCGGTCGTCGCCTAGAGTGCGGTCGCGAGGGTGCCCACATCGTTCGTCGGAAAACGGTCTTGGACGCTCTCGTTCTCGTCTCCGCGGGCACCCCTTGGACCACACCACCAGGAGGAACCAGTGTCATACCCGCAACTGCTCACCCCCGAGGAGAAGCTCGCCGACGCGAAGAAGCTGTTGAGCCTCCCACGTATCGTCGCGATCTGCGGCTCCACCCGCTTCATGACCGAGATGAGCGAGGCCGATCTGCGGGAGACCAAAGCCGGAAGAATTGTCGTCAAACCGGGCTGTGACATGAAGTCGCCGCACGAACTTTGGTCCGATCCGGTCGAGGCCCAGGCGCTGAAGGTTCGACTCGACGATCTGCACCGGGCGAAGATCCGCCTCGCTGATGAGGTACTCGTGGTCGGCGACTACATCGGAGACAGCACCCGGGCCGAAATCGCCTACGCCCGGTCGCTGGGCAAGCCCGTGCGGTTCACACACCCCGAAGTCGACCCTGACGCCTGACCGCCCGCTGCCAACCTCGACACCAGGGCCAGCAGCAGCCACCGCCTGACCGTCGGTGGCTTCGACCGCCGCCCGCCCCGCACCCTCCGCAAGCATCGACCACCTGGGGGCCGTCATCCGTGGCCCCAGCGATCAGGGCCGGCTGGCGTCGGGTGCGCGACGGTGCACGACGACCCCGGCCAGGCCCGGTCCCGCGTGCGCCGCGACGACCGCACCGGCCTCCGACACGTACGTCTCGCGCACCCGGTCGCCGAGCCGCTCGGTCAACGCGGCGAGCAACGCCGCCGCCCGCTCGGCGGCGGCGAGGTGGTGCACCCCCAGATCGACCTCGGCATCTCCGGCTGCCTCGACGGCCAGGTCGACCAGGCGGGCCACGCCCCGGCTGGCCGTACGCACCTTGTCCCGCAGCACGATCGCCCCATCGGGCATGTGCATGATCGGCTTGACCGACAGCGCGGTCCCGAGCAGTGCCTCAGCCGCGTTGATCCGACCGCCGCGGCGGAGGAACTCCAGCGTGTCCACGTAGAAGTAGATGGTGGTCCGGGCTGCGGCGTCGACCGCGGCGCGACGTACCCCGTCGAGCTCCGCGCCCTGCGCGGCGGCTGCGGCGGCCGCGAGCACCGGGAAGCCCAGTCCCATGCCCGTGGAGCGGCTGTCGACCACGGCGACCCGGCCGCCCAGGCCGTCGGCTGCGAGTCGGGCCGCCTCGACCGTTCCGGACAGTTCCGCCGACAGGTGCACCGACACCACGCCGTCCGCGCCGGCGTCGAGCAGGCGGCGGTACGTCTGCGCGAACTGCTCGGGGGCGGGGCGGGAGGTGCTCGCCGTCAGCCGGCGGGCGCCGAGGGCCCTGGTCGCGTCTGCCGGCGAGACCTCCACCCCCTCCAGCCCTTCCACGCCGTTGAGCACGACGGTCAGGGGCACCACGGTCAGCCGGTGGGCACGTACCAGCTCGGCCGGGAGATAGGCGGTGGAGTCGGTGACGACCGCGACGGGCATGTCCGGCACGCTAGCCCATGCCGCCCGTCACCACGAGGCCGCGCGTCACGACGACGCGGGCGGCTGCCCATCGGGCGGGTCGCGGCGCAGCCGACCCGGCCCTGGCGCGGCCGAAGGCACCGGCGAGACGGCGTCGGCTCAGACGGCGTCGGCGACCACCGGAGCGACGACCAGGCCGACGTTGTGCGCCCGCAGGTGCCAGCCCCGTACGTCGTCGTGGCGCAGCTCCGTCCAGTGGCAGTTCTGCAACGAGCCCACCGTCCGCAGCACGGATGCGTCCCAGCCGAGCAGGTGCCCCACGCCCTGACGCGCGCCGCCGCCGTGCGTGGCGACCACGACGGTGCCGCAGGGAGCGGCAGCCGCAGCGGCGGTCAGGGCCGCCCCGACCCGCTTGCCGAGATCGTGCAGCGTCTCGATCTCGGCACCCGGGTCCGGGTCCCCGGCGCGCCAGCGGGCGTACTCGTCGGGAAAGCGCTCGGCGACCTCGGTGAGGGTGAGGCTCTGCCAGCGCCCGAAGTAGCGCTCCCGCAGCCGGGCGTCGCTGGTCACCGGCAGTCCGGTCACGGCCGCGAGCGCGGCAGCGGTGTCAGCGGCTCGGCTGAGGTCGCTCGCCACGATGGCGTCCGGGCGCAGCGCGGCGAGCAGCGGCGCGGACGCGCGCGCCTGCTCCCGCCCGAGGTCGTTCAGGGGTACGTCGGTCTGCCCCTGGACCCGGTCAGCGGCGTTCCAGTCGGTGTTGCCGTGCCGCCAGACGATCAGCCGGGTCATTCGGCCGCGGAGCCGGCGCCGGACTCGGCGTCGACCAGGGCCCGGTCGACGAACGGGATGGTCGGGCAGTCCTTCCACAGCCGGTCGAGGGCGTAGAACTCACGCTCCTCGGTGTGCTGGACGTGCACCACGACATCGACGTAGTCGAGCAGCACCCACCGGCCGCCACGCTCGCCCTCCCGCCGCACCGGCTTGGCCTTCTCAGGCAGCTCCAGCAGGCGTTCCTCGATGGCGTCGACGATGGCGAGCACCTGACGCTCGTTGGGGGCGGCGGCGAGCAGGAACGCGTCGGTGATGGCGAGCTGGTCACCCACGTCGATGATGACGATGTCCTGCGCCTTCTTGTCGGCGGCGGCCTGCGCCGCGGCGGTCGCCAGCTCGTACGCGCGTTCGGAAACTGTCACCGTTCTCCTTCGATCAACCGTGCGACCCTTCAAGCGTCTCACACGTCGCGCCGTCCAGGCTCGTCAGTTCTGGCCGTTAACCCCCTCAACCAGGGGCATACCGGGCTTATCACCGCTGGTAGAGACCTCGCTTGGCGATGTACTGCACCACACCATCCGGCACCAGGTACCAGACCGGCTCCCCCCGTGCGACGCGCGCGCGGCAGTCGGTCGAGGAGATGGCCATGGCCGGCACCTGCACGAGACTGACCGTGTCGGCGGGCAGGTGCTTGTCGGTGAGCTCGAAGCCCGGCCGGGTCACGCCGATGAAGTGCGCCAGTTCGAAGATCTCGTCCAGGTCCTTCCAGGACAGGATCTTCTCCAGCGCGTCCGCTCCGGTGATGAAGTAGAGCTGGACCTTGGGGCCGTACGCGGCCTGCAGGTCACGGAGCGTGTCGACGGTGTACGTCGGGCCACCGCGGTCGATGTCGACGCGGCTCACCTGAAAACGGGGATTGGAGGCGGTGGCGATCACCGTCATCAGGTAGCGGTCCTCGGTCGGGCTGACCGGTGTGTCGGTCTTCTGCCACGGCTGACCGGTGGGCACGAAGACCACCTCGTCCAGCCCGAACCGGTCCGCCACCTCGCTCGCCGCGACTAGGTGCCCGTGGTGGATCGGGTCGAAGGTGCCACCCATGATCCCGATCCGCCGGATATCTTCCTCCACCCAGTGATCGTAGGCCGGAGGCCGGCGCGGGCACCCTCGGTGGTGACGTGGCCCGCACCACGCGCCCGCCGGACCGCTCCGGGGCGCGACGGTCAACCGGCGGCTCTTCCACCTGAGCTCACTCCGCGCGCCGCACCGTCAAAGACTCCCCCCGCACCGCCGAAGACTCCGCGCCCCCGCCCCGCGCCGTCAAAGACGTTGCGCTCGCGACACTCGGATCCGTATATTCGTCTACAAGTAATCGTGTACGAAGGAAGGGAGGGCCCGTGCCGAAGCAACGCCGAGTCGGCAACCTGCTCGCCCTTGCCGTGCTCTCCGCCCTCGCCCGGCGGCCCATGCACCCGTACGAGATCGCCACGACCCTGCGTGCCTGGGGCAAGGACCAGGACATGGACATCAAGTGGGGGTCGTTCTACACGGTGATCCGCAACATGGACCGGCACGGCCTGATCGAGGCCGTGGAGAGCGTGCGCGCGGGCCGGCGCCCCGAGCGCACGGTCTACCGGATCACGGACGAGGGCCAGGCGGAGATGCGCGACTGGGCGCGGGAGCTGGTATCCACCCCGGAGCCGGAGCATCACCGGTTTCGGGCCGGGCTCAGCGTGCTGGCCGTCCTGCCGCCCGACGAGGCGGTGGCGCTGCTACGTCAACGCCTCTCGAAGCTGGAGGAGGCCCTCCGGGTCGGGCGCGACGCCCTCGCGGAGTACCAGCGGCAGCTCCCACGGCTGCTCCTGGTCGAGTCCGAGTACGAGCTGGCCGTCCAGGAGGCCGAGGCCGCCTGGGTCCGCGACCTGCTCGCCGAGTTCACCGCCGGCACCTATCCAGGGCTCGACCAGTGGCGCACCTTCCACGAGACAGGTGAGCTGCCACCCGAGCTGACCGGACCCACTGAGAGGGGCGACGCGACGCAGTGAGACGGACGGCCCCGGCGCGGTGCGCCAACACCGCGCCGGGGCGCATACCTCGGCACCGCACCTGGGAAGGTGCTCGGCCCCGAAGCGGCAACCACGAGGATAGCCGGGCTTCCCTCCCAGGTAGGTGCGCCAAGGCGGACAGCGACGACAGCGTCGGCGCCGCCACGCGCGCCGACACAGCACGTCGGCGCGACCACGCACGCACCGACGACAGCGCGTCGGTGCCACCCACCCGCATCGACCACCAGGGAGAGGAACATGACGACAGTTAGAACCGCCATCGTCATCGGCGGCGGGATCGCCGGCCCGGTGACCGCGCTCGCACTGAACCGAGCGGGCATCACGGCGACCGTGCACGAGGCGTACCCGAGCATCGCCGACGGCGTCGGCGGCACCCTCGCACTCGCCCCCAACGGCGTCGCCGCGCTGGGCGTCGTCGGCGCCGACCGCGCCGTCACCGCGATCGCCACCCCCATCCACCGCACGGTGATGGCTTTCGGCCGTAAGACCGTCGATCTGCCGGGCCTGGCCGACGTACCGCCACTGCGGATAGTCCACCGGGCCGAGCTGCATCGGGCGCTGCACGACCACGCCGCCGCCGAGGGCATCGTGATCGAACACGACAAACGTCTAGTCGACGTACGGGAGAGCGGAGACGGCGTCACGGCGCTCTTCGCCGACGGCAGCAGCGCCACCGCCGACGTCCTCGTCGGCGCCGACGGAATCCGCTCCACTGTGCGTACGCTCGTCGACCCGGCCGCGCCGGGTCCCCGCTGCACCGGCCTGCTCGGTTTCGAGGCGGTCGCCCGGCACGAGGTGTCCACCGAACCGGGCACCATGACGTTCGCCTTCGGTCGGCAGGCGTACTACCTCTACTGGCCGGAGCCGGGCGGCGGCACGCGATGGGGAGCGAACCTGCCGCAGGAGCGTCCGATGACGCTCACCGAGGCACGCACGGTGTCCCCGCAGGAGTGGCTGCGCAGGCTCCGCGCCGCGTACGGCGACGACGAGCCCGGCGCGCGACTCGTGGCGACGAGCGATCCCGAGGGCCTCCAGGCGGTGGGCTCCCTGCTGATCATGCCCCCCGTGCCGCGCTGGCACCGGGGCCGGATGGTGCTGGTGGGTGACGCGGCGCACGCGCCGTCGAACAGTTCCGGCCAGGGCGCCTCGCTGGCGATCGAGAGCGCCGTGCAACTCGCCCGCTGCCTGCGGGATCTGCCCGACGTCCCGTCGGCCTTCGCCGCGTACGAACGGCTTCGGCGGGCCCGGGTGGAGCGGATCGCCGCGCGGGCGGCACGGATCAACCACACCAAGGGCCCCGGTCCGTTGGCCAGGACGCTCATGCCGCTGCTCATGCCGATGCTCATGCGGACCGCCATGAACCCGGAGCGGATGCTAGGGCCCGAGCAGCGTCACGTCATCGACTGGGACGCTCCGGTCACCACCGAGCCGGCGTTGCGCTGACGGCCCCAGGGGTGCGCGCCTGGGTGCGCACCCCTGCGCCGAAGCGCCCCGCCACCTAAGTGCCCCGCCGGCTGAACACCCCGCCGCCGAAGTGCCCCGCCGGCTGAGCGCGCGGTCGGCGGGGCGGCGGGTCCGAGGGTGTCAGGCGGTGGCGGCCGCGACCGCCGTGCGGACGATCAGCGCCCGGCGCAGGTCGTCGTCCGCGTCGGTGACCACCCGGCGCAGGCCGGGCGTCAGGTCGTCGCGAGCCAGCAGCGCCGCCGCCGCCTCCCGGGTGGGCTGCGCCACCGCGTAACGGGGAAAGGCGAGGCCGGCGACCCGGTCGGCCGTCCAGGGCGTACGCAGCCGTGCGGTGGCCGGCATGTCGGCGAAGTACCGCTCGACGTACGGCGAGGTCAGCTCGGCCTGCTCGGGTTGCCAGAAGCCCTCCGCGGCGGCCTCCACCAGCCGGTTGGAGAGTTCCGTGTTGCTCACCACGATTTCCCAGGCGGCCCGCTTGGCGTCCGCCTCGGGAAGCGCGGCGCGGCACCGGGCAGCCCGTTCGGCGCCGGCCGCGCTGCGGTCGGCCGCGGCCTCGGCGGCGATCTCCGGCTCGCCAGCCGCGCCGAGCACCACCAGGCGACGCAGCACCGCCCAGCGCAGCTCGGCGTCGACGGACAGTCCCGTCGGCACTCCCCGGCCGGCGAGCCAGCCGACCAGCAGGTCGGTGTCGATAGTGGCGCTGATCAGCCCGCGCGCGGCGGCGAGTTGGAGCGACCCGCCGGACGGCGCGCCGCGCAGCAGGGTGGCGCAGGCCTCCGCGATCAGGGCGAGCGACGCCTCGCGGTTTGCCGCGTCGAGATAGCGGTCGACCAGCGATCGGCTCTGCGCCAACAGGTCCTCGGCGATGATCACCTCGGTTTCGGCGGGAAGCGCGGCGGCGATCAGCGAGACCAGCCCGCTCACCGGCCGCTCCCCGTCGGTCGCCGCGTCCAGGGCCTCCCGCCAGAGCAGCGCCCGGGCCAACGGATCGGCCAGGCCGGGCAGCACCAGCGGCACGGCGTCCGCCGAGGCGGGGTCGAGGCGTACCTTCGCGAAGGTGAGGTCGCCGTCGTTGGGCAGTAGCAGTCTGGCGGCCGGTAGGCCGGTCAACTCGTCCAACACCGTCCGGCCGTCGGGCGCGTCGGCGGCCACGTCCACCTCGATGCGGTCGACCGTGCCGTCGGCGGCGTACCGGCTGACACCGATGCGGTGCGGACGCAGCACCGGGTGCGACTCGGGCGCGGTCTGCACCATGGCGACTTCCCGGTAGCGTCCGTCCACGTCGACGGTCACCTCGGCCCGCAGCGTGTTCACCTGCGCCCGGCGCAGCCAGCGCTCGGCCCAGTCGGCGAGGTCACGACCGCTGGCCGCCGAGAGGCTGGCCAGCAGGTCGGCGAGCGTCGCGTTGCCGAACCGGTGCGTCGCGAAGTGGCGGTTCAACCCGGCGAGGAACGCCTCGTCGCCCAGCCAGGCGACCAACTGTCGCAGCACGCTCGCGCCCTTGGCGTACGAGATGCCGTCGAAGTTCAGCAGGCCCTCCGCCGCGTCGACCACCTCCTGCGGGGCGACGGGGTGAGTGGAGGGGCGCTGGTCGGCCGCGTATCCCCACGCCTTCCGGCGCAGGGCGAACGTGGTCCACGCCCGGTCGAACCTGGTCGCCTCCGCGGTCACCCGGGTGCCCAGGTAGTCGGCGAAGGACTCATTGAGCCAGAGGTCGTCCCACCAGCGCATGGTGACCAGGTCACCGAACCACATGTGCGCCATCTCGTGCGCGATGGTGGTGGCCCGCCTCTCACGCTCGGTGTCGGTCACCGCGGACCGGAAGACGAGGTCGTCGCGGAAGGTGACCAGGCCCGGGTTCTCCATGGCGCCGGCGTTGAACTCCGGCACGAACGCCTGGTCGTACTTGCCGAACGGGTAGCGCTCGGCGAACAGCTCGTGGAACCGGTCGAAGCTCTGCTTGGTGACGGTGAAGATCTCTTCGGCGTCGGCGTCGAGGTGTTCGGCCAGCGACCGGCGGCAGTAGACGGCGAGCGGGATCCCGTCGTGCTCGTCCCGCCGGACGTGGTACGGCCCCGCGATCAAGGTGAAGAGGTACGTGGAGAGCGGCCGGGTCGGGGCGAACTCCCAACGCCCGGGTCGTGGCGTGGCGACGACCTGCTCGTTCGCCGCGACCGTCCACTCCGGGGGTGCGGTGACGGTGAGCGTGAACGACGCCTTCAGGTCGGGCTGGTCGAAGGCGGCGAAGATGCGCTGCACGTCGTCGAGGAACGACATGGCGTAGAGGTAGGTCTCCCCGTCGGCCGGGTCGACGAACCGGTGGAGCCCCTCACCCGTGTTCGAGTACGCCATCTCCGCCTCGACGGTCAGCGTGTTGCGCTCCCGCAGCCCGCCCAGCGGAAGCCGGTTGTCGGTCAGCAGCGCGGGGTCGAGGTCGTCGTCGTTGAGGCGTACCGCCAGCAGCTTCGCGGGCTTGACCTCGACGAACGTCTCGACGCCGGGAACCGCCCGGAACTGGATCGTCACGTGAGAACGGAACAGCTCCGCGCCACCGGTCAGGTCGAGGTCCACTTCGTAGGACTCGACGGTAATCGCCGCGCCACGCGCGGTCGCCTCTACACGGGTAAGGCTGGGCATCCGCTTATCCTGCCCGATGGGGATCCATATGTGCTTCCCGCCTTCGACCGTGCACTGGAGGAATGACCATGGCTCAGCACCCCAAGGGAGACTTCGACCTGTCCCGGGCGGTCTGGCAGCGGGCCGATAGTGACACCTCCGACAGCGCCGTTGAGGTCGCCTTCGTCGATGACCTGATCGGGATGCGCAACTCCGCCGAGCCGGACGGGCCGGTCCTGGTCTTCACGCAGGCCGAGTGGGACGCGTTCGTCGCCGGCGCCCAGGACGGCGAGTTCGACCTGGCTTGAGGCCACCTGCACGCCGGGCGTGACCGGCACGGTCCGGCGGAGGAGCGGTACGGGTTCGCGACGCCGCCCCTCCGGCCGGCGAGCCGGGTCACGAATCACCGTCGCCCCAGCCGAGCCCACCCGGGCCGGGTGCGTGGTGGAAGCCTGGGTGACCGGCCACGTCGACGCAGTGCTCACCGTCCGGGCCGACCGCGCCGCAGAAGAGTCGTTCGGCCCGGTGCCAGGCGTCGGCCGCCGAGAGGGCTGCCGCACCGAGTGCCAGTTCGGGCCGGAGCAGGCTCAGCGCCTCGGCGTAACCGACGGCCAGTTCGCGGGCCTGCGCCGGGCCGGCCGCGACGAAGCCCAGGTGCACCGTGAAGTGCCGAGGCGGTGGGGCGGGCCGCCGTGGCGGCGCGATCAGCGGGGTCTCCACGGCACCCGACGCCAGGTTGAGCGGACCGAGGCCACCCGCCCTGCCCGGCCCGCCGCCCGGCGCACCGGTCGTCCGCCGCCACCGCGACGAGCTGTTTCCCCGCATTCCGCCTCCCCGTGACCCGTGTCCTCACCGGCGTGCCCGCTCGCAGCGCCGGACGGCGCTCCACGGGGCTGAGCCGCTCACCGCAGCCAACCAGGTTTCCGCGCTCCTGGGAGGGGCCAGCGGACGTCGCGATCCGCTGGCCCCTCCCCCGACGGCCGCCGCTCGGGATTCAGCGCCTCCGGACCTGGGTAGACGGCACTCGGCCGAGGGAATCGCCCCGCCGCCACCGGCGTCAGGAGGGCCTGATGGCGAGCATCCCGACCGACCGGAGCCCGGATAGCAGCCTCGCGTTGCTCCGCGAGGGCTACCGGTTCATCGGCGCACGCTGCGACCGGCACGGCAGCGACATCTTCCAGGCCCGGTTGCTGCTGCGGCGCACCATCTGCCTGCGCGGACGGGACGCCGCGACGCTCTTCTACGACGCCGACCGCTTCGAGCGCGCGGGCGCCATGCCGTTGCGGGTGCAGCGGACGCTGACCGGGCGCGGCGGGGTGCAGGGCCTCGACGACGCCGCGCACCGCGAACGCAAGGCGATGCTGATGTCGCTGATGACACCGACCGCGATCCGTCACCTGGGTCAGCTCTTCGACGACGAATGGGCGGCCTACCTATTCCGCTGGGAGCAGGCCGGCACAGTGGTGCTCTATCCGGAGCTGGGCCGGCTGCTCACCCGGGCGGTCTGCGCCTGGGCCGGGGTGCCCTTGACCGACGGGCAGGTCGACCGGCGCACCGCAGACCTGCACGCCATGCTCGGAAGCGGAGCGGCGGTCGGGCCGCGGCACTGGCGAGGCCTGCTCGCCCGTCGCCGGGGCGAACGTTGGCTGGCCGAGCTCGTCGACAGAACCCGCCGAGGCACGTTGCCCGCCCCCATCGGCAGCGCACTGCGGGTGATCGCGGAGCACCGCGACGAACAGGGGCGCGTCCTTCCCCGCCGGATCGCCGCCGTCGAACTGCTCAACGTGCTGCGGCCGACCGTGGCCATCGACCGGTTCATCGTGTTCGCCGCGCTCGCCCTGCACGACCACCCGGCCTGGCGGCACCGGGTCCGCGACGACGACACGGCCACCGAGAGTCTCGTGCAGGAGGTCCGGCGGTACTACCCGTTCTTTCCGGCGGCCGCCGCGCGGGTCCGGCGCTCCTTCGACTGGCAGGGGTACCACTTCCCGCAGGGCCGGCGGGTGCTGCTCGACCTCTACGGGACCAATCACCATCCGGCGCTCTGGCCCGAACCCGACCGATTCCGCCCGGAGCGCTTCGACGGCGGCCCGCCGAACCCGTTCGGGCTGATTCCGCAGGGCGGCGGGGAACACGCGACCGGCCATCGCTGCGCCGGAGAGTGGATCACCATCGAGTTGATGAAGCGCGCGGTGAACAACCTGACCAGCAGGATGCGGTACGACGTGCCACCGCAGGACCTGGCGGTGAGCCTGCGCCGGATGCCGGCGCTGCCGCCGAGCGGATTCGTCATCACCGGCGTACGTCGCACCGCCTGACCGGTTCCCCCGCCCGGCGGAACCGGACCTTCCGCACCTGTTCCGGCATTCCGCTGCGCCGTGGGGCACCTCGACTACAAAATTGAGGACCGTCGGGCTGCGTCACGTCACCACCTCGGACCATGAGGTGAACGCTCCTCACAACCGACGCCCGACGACCGCGGGCGGGACGAATCTCGGAGGTGGCATCGATGGCACGGGACGCGCGCGGCGGCCGACCGGCGGGGCCCAAGCCCCGGGTGCAACTGGCTGCCGTGGCGGTCGCCGTGGTCTTTCTCCTGGTAGGCGCGCTGGGCTTCGTCCCCGGTGTGACCACCGACTACGACCAGTTGTACGGCGCCGGGCACCACTCGGGCGCGAAGCTGTTCGGCGTCTTCCAGATCTCGATCCTGCACAACGCGGTGCATCTCTTCTTCGGCCTGCTCGGCCTCGTGATGGCCCGCAGTCTCGCCGGTTCCCGGCTCTACCTGGCCGGCGGCGGCGCGGCCTACCTCGGCATCTGGCTCTACGGGTTCGCGATCAACCAGCACGGCGCGGCCAACTTCCTGCCGGTGAACAACGCCGACAACTGGCTGCACCTCGGGCTGGGCTTCGGCATGCTCGTCCTCGGCCTGCTGCTCTCCAACCGGTACGGCACCGGCGGACGCCTGGACACCCCCGCCGGCCGCCCCTGACGTCCCGACGCCACCGGTACACGTTCGCGCAGCGCCACCGAACGGTCGGTCAGTCCTGTCCGGCGCCGTCATCCGAACGGGTGCTCCCGCGCCGACCGACGCCGGTCCGGTTTGCCCGTCGAGCCCGCTGGGCAACGGACGGTTACCGGATCACCGCCGAGGAGGTCGAGATGCCGCGCTGGTTGCGGAACAACGCCCTGGCAGTCGCCATGTTCGGCGCCTTCTTCGTCTTCCTGGCACTGCAGAGCGTGTTCGGCTGGCAGAGCCACAACGAGGAACTGGCCGAATTCGGTGCCGCCCCGCTGAGCTGGCCGGCGTACCTGTCCACCGGCCACTTCGCTGAGGCGATCTTCGAGAACTGGGAATCGGAGTTCCTCCAGATGGGCGGCTACGTCCTGCTCACCGCATACCTGGTGCAGCGGGGTTCGGCGGAGTCGAAGCCGGAGGGCCAGACCGACCGGCCCGAGGACGACGAGCGCCGCGCCACTGCGGCCTCACCCTGGCCGGTGCGCCACGGCGGACTGCCGCTCGTGATCTACCGGAACAGTCTCGCCCTCGCGCTGCTGCTGATCTTCCTCGGCTCGTTCGTCGGGCACCTGCTCGGCGGCACCGCGGAGTACAACGCGGAGCAGGCGCTGCAGAGCGGCGCTCCCCCGGTCAGCGCTCTCCATTTCCTCGGCACCAGCGACTTCTGGTTCCAGTCCATGCAGAACTGGCAGAGCGAGTTCCTGGCGGTCGGCACCCTGATCGTGTTGAGCATCTTCCTGCGTCAGCACGGGTCCCCGGAGTCGAAGCCGGTCACCAGGGCGCACGCCGAGACCGGCGCCTGAGAGATCGTCGGGGCGCCGTGCAGCGGCTGCGGCGCGCGGCCCAGCCGACGATCTCCGAGCCGTACCCGGGCCGCGGCTCGACACCGGCGTGGCGCACGACCCGGCCGCGTGCGAGCCGGGGCCGGTCAGGCCGGCACCGGCAGACGCTTGGCGAAGCAGACGCTGTACGGATTGCCGATGTACTCGCCGTAGGTCGGGATGGGCTCGTACCCGCACGAGGTGTAGAGCCCGACCGCGGCCGGCAGGTAAGTGCCGGTCTCCAGGCGGACACTGCTGTGCCCCTGCTGGTACGCCAGCTCCTCCAGCGCCGCCAGCAACTGGCGGGCGATCCCCCGTCCCCGGTACGCGGGCCGGACGTACATCCGCTTGATCTCGCCGGATTCCTGGTCGAGGGCCTGGACGCCGCCGCAGGCGACCGCCCGGCCGTTGACCACGACGGCGAGATACCGGATGTCGTCGTGGGTCTGGGTCACCTGCCCGTCCAACCCGCCGTCGGCTTCCCGCAGCTCACGCTGCTGGGCCGTGACCAGGGCGGCGACCTCCGGATCGGTGGCAGCGCGGGACTCGATCAACATCGCTTCACGGTAGGCCGGGCGGATTTCCGCCAGGTTTCCGCAAACCGACCCGATTGCGGACGGTACCGAGCTATTCGGAGTCCTCGACCGCGTCCGCCAGGTCGGTCTCGACCTCGTCGGCCACGTCGGTCCCGATCTCGTCTGCGGGCCGCTGCCGGCGCGCCTTGCGGGCGGCCAGCCGCTCAGCCGCCGAGGCGCGCGTCGACTTCTCTTCCAACCGCTGGTCGGCGCCGCGTACGCCGGGAACGAACTCGGCCCCGGCGTAGAGCGTCGGCTGCCAGTCGAACTCTCGCTCGCCGATGCGGACCAGGTCACCGGGCTGGGCGCCGGCCTTCGCCAGCTTCTCCTCGACGCCGAGCCGGGCCAGCCGGTCGGCGAGGTAACCGACCGCCTCGTCGTTGTCGAAGTTCGTCTGCCGGACCCAGCGCTCCGGACGCGCCCCGCGGACGGTGTAGGAGCCGTCCGCTTCCGCCTCGATCGTGAAGCCGGTGTCGTCCACGGCGGCCGGCCGGATCACGATCCGGGTCGGCTCGATGATCGGCGTCGCGGCGCGGGCACCCTCGACGAGTTCCGCCATGGCGTACGTGAGTTCCTTCAGGCCCTCGCGGGTGGCGGTGGAGACCTCGAAGACCCGGAACCCACGCGCCTCCAGGTCCGGGCGGACCATCTCGGCCAGGTCCCGGCCGTCCGGTACGTCGATCTTGTTGAGCGCCACCAGCCGGGGCCGGTCCGCCAGGCCGCCGTACTGGTTGAGCTCGGCCTCGATGGCTTCGATGTCGGCCAGCGGGTCCCGGCCGAGTTCCAGGGTGGCGGTGTCGATGACGTGCACCAGCACGGCGCATCGCTCGATGTGCCGGAGGAACTCCAGGCCGAGGCCCTTGCCGCTGGCCGCGCCGGGGATCAGGCCGGGCACGTCGGCGACGGTGAAGGTGTGGTTGTCGACCCGGACCACGCCGAGGTTGGGCACCAGCGTGGTGAACGGGTAGTCGGCGATCTTCGGCTTGGCCGCGGAGATCACGGAGATGAGCGAGGACTTGCCGGCCGACGGGAAGCCGACCAGGCCGACGTCGGCGACGCTCTTCAGCTCGAGCACCACGTCGAGCGTCTCGCCCGGCTCGCCGAGTTCGGCGAAGCCCGGTGCCTTGCGCCGCGAGTTGGCCAGCGAGGCGTTGCCCCGGCCGCCCCGGCCACCGCGCGCCGCCTCGAAGGTCGTGCCGGCGCCGACCAGGTCGGCGAGCACGGTGCCGTCCTGGCTCTGCACCACGGTGCCGCTGGGGACCTTGAGTACCAGGTCGGTGCCGTTCGCACCGTCCCGGTGCGAACCGGCGCCACCCTTGCCGTTCGGCGCCTTCACGTGCGGGCGGAAGTGGAAGTCGAGCAGGGTGTGCACCTGCGGGTCGACGACCAGCGTCACGCTGCCGCCGTGCCCGCCGTTGCCGCCGTCCGGCCCGCCGAACGGCTTGAACTTCTCCCGGTGGATCGAGACACAGCCGTGCCCGCCGTCGCCGGCCTGCAGGTGCAGGACGACCCGGTCAACGAACGTCGTCACGCTGTCAATCCTTCCAGCGGGGAGCGCCCCGCACGAGAAAAGCGAAGCGGGCCGGGACACCAGGTCCGCGGCCCGCTTCGCCGGAAAACTACTGCTGCGGCACGATGCTGACGGTCTTACGACCGCGCTTGGTGCCGAACTGGACCGCACCGTCGGACAGCGCGAAGAGCGTGTCGTCCCCGCCACGGCCAACCAGGTCACCCGGGTGGAACTTGGTGCCGCGCTGCCGGACGATGATCTCGCCGGCGCTGACCACCTGGCCACCGAAACGCTTCACGCCGAGCCGCTGGGCCGCGGAGTCACGGCCGTTACGCGAGCTGGACGCACCCTTTTTGTGAGCCATCTGAGGACGACCTACTTCCCGCTGGAGATGCCGGTCACCTTGACCTGGGTCAGCGGCTGGCGGTGACCCTGGCGCTTGTGGTAGCCGGTCTTGTTCTTGAACTTGTGGATCCGGATCTTGGGGCCCTTGGTGTGCGCGGCGATCTCGCCGGACACCGCGACCTTGGCGAGCTGCGCCGCGTCGGTCACCAGGTCGTCACCGTCGACGAGGAGCACCGCGGCCAGCTGCACCGCGTCGCCGGGGGCGCCGGCGAGCTTCTCGACCTCGATCACGTCGCCCTCGGCGACCTTGTACTGCTTGCCGCCGGTCTTGACGATCGCGTACATCGGAGGCGGACTCCCTGTCGTTGAGGCTGCTGGTGGTCGTCCCCACGGCGGCTCGCCGGGTAGCAGTGGCACGGCGGCGCGGGCACGCGGGAACTCGGCACACAAGAGTGCGCCGCAGGCCAGCGTACGCCATGCCCACCCCGCAGCCCAAACCGGCCCGCGGATCAGCCCGGACAGAGCCGGTCGAGGCGCTGCCGGAGGCGGTCCAGCTCGGTCTCGTCGAACCCGTTCACGTCGGCGCCCAACGCCTCCACCTCGGCGCCCAGGTCGTCGAGGAGCGCCCCCAGCTGCGGGGCGGTGGCCCGCGCGGACTGCTCGCCCAACACGGTGCGCCAGCCGGCGAGGGCAGCCTCGGCGCGCCGGCGGGCGGCGTCGGCCGCCGTGCTGTCGTTGGCGCCGACCGCCGCGACCATCCGACCCAGCTCCGCCTCGTACGCCCGGACCGCGTCGTCGCCGGCCCGCCGGACCACGGCGCACACCGTCGCGGTGTTCCCGCCGGTCGGGACACCGTCGGCGCTCGGGGCACCACCGCCGGCTGTCGGGCGGTCGGTCACCGTGGTCGGGTCGGCGGTCGCGCTCGGCGGCTCGGCGGCGGGCCGGTCAGCTCCGCAGGCCACGGCCGGCCAGAGGCCTGCCACCAGCACACCTACCACGAACAACCGGCGCATGGCGGTCCCTTCGCCCGGTCCTCCCGGCCGGAAACGGGCCGGGCCCCCACCGGCGTCATCGTGCCGGAATGGGGGCCCTGCCGTCCACGCGTAGAGGCGACCGGTCAGATCACGGGCGGGTACGCCGCCGGGCGCCGCCGCGGCGGGCTCTGCGCCGGCCGGTGGTCTCCTCTTCGCTCTCCTCGGTGAGCGCGTCCGGGTCGTCGGCCGCGGCCAGCCGGGCCGAGTCGCCCTCCTGGCTGTCGGCGACCGCCGGGGCCGCCGCGGTCCCCGTCTCGTAGCGGGAGAGGTCGTAACCCATCGGGTCGTAGTAGTCGGCGTCGTGGCCCGCCGTCGTGTCGGCGCCGGTGACGGCGGCCGCGCTGGTGGTGGCGTCCACCTCGGTGGTGTCGGCGCCGGGTTCGGTCTCGCTGACCTCGGCCACCGTCCGCTCCACCGGGGCCGCCTTACGCGCGCGACGCCGGGACGTGCCGGCGGACTCTGCGGCCGGGGTGACCACGGCGGAGGCCACCGCCTTGACCTTCTCGGCCGCCCCACCGCTACGCGGCTTCTCCGGCACCGGCTCGGTGTGGATGATCACGCCGCGGCCCTTGCAGCACTCGCAGGTCTCGCTGAACGCCTCCAGCAGCCCCGCACCGATCCGCTTACGGGTCATCTGCACCAGGCCGAGAGAAGTGATCTCGGTTACCTGGTGCTTGGTGCGATCCCGGCCCAGGCACTCGGTCAACCGGCGCAGCACCAGCTCACGGTTCGACTCCAGCACCATGTCGATGAAGTCGATCACCACGATGCCGCCCAGGTCGCGCAGCCGGAGCTGGCGCACGATCTCCTCGGCCGCCTCCAGGTTGTTACGGGTGACCGTCTCCTCCAGGTTGCCCCCGGAGCCGGTGTACTTGCCGGTGTTGACGTCGATGACGGTCATCGCCTCGGTACGGTCGATCACCAGGGAGCCGCCGGAGGGAAGGAAGACCTTGCGGTCCAGCCCCTTGAGGATCTGCTCGTCGATCCGGTACTCGGCGAAGACGTCAGCAGTGCCGACGTACCGGCGCAGCCGGGGAACCAGGTCCGGCGAGACGTGCGACAGGTACGACTCGACCACGTCGTACGACTCGTCACCCTCGATGACCAGCTCGCGGAAGTCCTCGTTGAACAGGTCCCGGACCACCCGGATGACCAGGTCCGGCTCCTCGTAGAGCAGCACCGGAGCGCCGCCCTCGGCCGCCTTGGCCTGAATGTCCTCCCACTGCGCCTGGAGCCGCTTCACGTCGCGCGCCAGCTCGTCCTCGCTGGCACCCTCGGCGGCGGTACGGACGATCACGCCCGCGCCGTCCGGGACCAGCTTCTTCAGCACGTCCCGCAGCCGCTTGCGCTCGTTGTCCGGCAGCTTGCGGCTGATCCCGGAGGCGTTGCCGTTCGGCACGTAGACCAGGTGCCGGCCGGAGAGCGCGATGTGGCTGGTCAGCCGGGCCCCCTTGTGCCCGATCGGGTCCTTGGTGACCTGCACCAGCACCGAGTCGCCGGACTTGAGCGCCTGCTCGATCGAGCGGGCCCTGCCCTCCAGACCGGTGGTGTCCCAGTTGACCTCGCCGGCGTAGAGCACCGCGTTGCGCCCCCGGCCGATGTCGACGAAGGCCGCCTCCATGCTCGGCAGGACGTTCTGCACCTTGCCCAGGTAGACGTTGCCGGCCATGGTGCCCGAGGAGTTGCGGGTGACGTAGTGCTCGACCAGGACGCCGTCCTCGAGCACCGCGATCTGGGTGCGGTCACCGCGCTGGCGTACCGCCATCACCCGGTCCACCGCCTCGCGGCGAGCCAGGAACTCCGCCTCGCTGAGGATCGGCGGGCGCGTACGCCGCTGCTCCCGGCCGTCCCGGCGGCGCTGGCGCTTCGCCTCCAGCCGGGTGGAGCCGGAGACCCCCTGCACCTCGTCCACGGTCCGGCGCGGCTCACGGATCTTGACCACGGTCGGGACGCCGTCGTCCGCGCCGGCCTCGACGTCACCGGCGCCCCGGCGACGGCGCCGCCGGCGGCGGCGGGTCAGGCCGTCTCCGCCCTCGGTCTCCTCCTCCTCGGCCTCCTCAGCCTCGGTCTCCTCGGCCTCGAGCTCGGCCTGCGCCGCCTCCTCGGCCTCCTCGTCCTCGGCCTCCTCGGCACCGCCCTTGCCCCGGCCACGACCCCGGCGGCCGCGCCGACGCCGGCGCCGGGCGGCGAGGGACTCGTCCTCGTCCTCTTCCGCCTCGGCGGCCTCCTCGGCCTCGACAGCCTCCTCGATCGGCTCCTGCTCCGCCTCGACCGGCTCCACCAGCTCGGCCTCCCGGCGGCCACGCCGGCGGCGGCGGGCGGGCTCGGCAGGCTCCTCGGCGACCGGCTCCTCGACGGGGGCGGGCTCGACCGCCCGTACGACCGGTGCCACCTCCGGCTGCGGGGCCATGAACAGCACGGTGGGGGCGGCGAGCGCCGCCCGGCGGCGGCGGGTGCGCGGCTGATCCGCCAGCTCGGCCGCGTCGGTGGGCTGCTCCGTGGCGGGCACGGCCACCCCGGGCGCGACGTCGCCGGTCTGTGCCTCGGCGGCGCGGTCGGGCCCCGGCGGCGCCGTCTCCTCACCCGCGGTCTCCGGCTCCTCGGCCGTCGCGGTGCCCGGCGGAACCTCGCCGGTGGTCTCCTCGGCGGCCGCCGGCGGCGCCGCCTCCTCGGTCGGGGTCTCCGCGGTGGGTTCGGCCGGCGTCGCGTCGGCCGGCTCGACGGTGGGCGTGGTCTTCCTCCGCCGGGTACGGGTGACCTTGACCGGCGGGACGAGATCCGCAGCGCCCTCCTCGACGGCCTCCGCGACCACGGGCTCCTCGACCGCCTTCGCCGCGGTCGACTTGCGGCGACGGCGCGGGGTCTTCGGAGCGGCGTCCGAGTCGCCGGAGATCGGCGCGAAGACCTCCGCCTGCGGAGACTCGGCGCTGCCCACACCGGTGGTGGGTGCCGCGACGGGGACCTCGCCCTCCTCCGGCTTGTTCACCGCAGTGGCGCGTCGCCGGGTGGTACGCCGTCTGGCCGGCGCCGGCTCGGCGGTGCCGGACTCCTCGGCCCCTTCCGCGCCGATCCGGCTCTCCACGGCGCCCCCGTCGACGGGGTTGTGCTGCTGATCGGCGGTGTCGGCGGCCGGCTGTGAACCGGTCCGTTCGCCGCCCTCGGGCTCGTTCTCGAGCATGGACGTTCTCCAGTTCTGGCTGCCCCGGGCGCGGGTGAGCGCTGCCACGCAGGGTCGCCGCAAAAGGTGTTCCGCCGGTGCGCAAGGTGCGCGACCGCCGAAGTCTGCCTACTCGAACACTGACCGTCGGTCAGCGTCCACCGATGGTTGCCCCGTCGCGGTCCGCATCCAACGGATCCACGATCTCGCCCTGCGCGGTCAGCGTGCCCTGAGCCAGCCGAGTCACTCTCGGCGGAACCGGCGGCTCCAGGCCGGCCACCACGCGGAGGCCGGAAAGGACGTCATCGGGTCGTACGGACGGGGTGACCTGCCGCACGACCACTTCGAGTATCGCACACGGTACGGCCGGTTCCCCGGAAGGCGTCTCCGACGGTGGGAGCATATCGATGGTGATGACGGCGGCACGTGCGTCGAAGGTGCGCCGCCCCTGCTTGGTCATCCGCTCGACCTGGATCTCCTCGGCCGCCGTGAACACCGTCACCGCCTGCTCCAGCGCGGCCGGGTCGACGTCGGGCAGCTCGATCCGCCAGCGGGACGCCTCGATCCGGTCGGCGAGGCTGCCGCCGGCCGCCTCCACGGCGTCCAGCACGTCGAGACCGGGCGAGAGCGCCGCGTCCAGGGCGTCGCGCAGCCGCGCCGGGTCGACCGGCTCGCGCAGGCCGATCTCCAGGTATTCCGCCTCACTCCCCACACCTGTGGGCGCGGCGGAGGCGTACGAGATCTTCGGGTGCGGGGTGAAGCCCTGGGAGAAGGCGATCGGCACGCCGGCCCGGCGCAGCGCGCGCTCGAAGGCCCGGGCGAAGTCCCGGTGCGAGGTGAACCGGAGCGGTCCACGCTTGGCGTACCGGATTCGAACCCGCTGGACGACGGGCGCCTGGCCGCCCTCGGGCTGAGGCTTTCTGGCGATCGTGAACTCCTCGAATGTACCTGCGTGTCCGCCCCATCCTGGCGCAGGGTCCGTGACGGTACGCGGCCGGGGGCGGAGACGTCTCGACGCTACTGCTGGGCGCTGGCGGGCAGTTTCAGCCCGTTCACCGGGGTCAACGGGAGCAACTTCTTACCGGTTGGCCCGATCTGGATCTCGGTGTCCATTGCCGGGCACACGCCGCAGTCGAAGCACGGCGTCCAACGGCAGTCGTCCTGCTCGTACTCGCTCAGCGCGTCCTGCCAGTCCTGCCAGAGCCAGTCCTTGTCCAGCCCGGAGTCCAGGTGGTCCCACGGGAGCACCTCGAGCTCGTCGCGCTCACGCGTGGTGTACCAGTCCAGGTCGACCCCGAACGCGGGCAGCGCCTCGGCGGCGGCGTCCACCCAGCGCTGGTAGGAGAAATGCTCGCTCCACCCGTCGAACCGGCCGCCGTTCTCCCACACCTTGCGGATCACCGCGCCGACCCGGCGGTCACCGCGGCTGAGCAGGCCCTCGATCAGCGACGGCTCGCCGTCGTGGTAGCGGAAGCCGATGGCCCGGCCCAGCGACCGGTCGGCGTTGATCGCCTGCTTGAGCAGCCTGAGCCGGCCGTCGATCACCTCGGGCCGCTCCATCGCCGCCCACTGGAAGGGGGTGTGCGGCTTCGGCACGAACCCGCCGATGGAGACCGTGCAGCGGATGTCCTTCGAACCGGTGGCCGCCCGACCGGCCCTGATGACCTCGTGCGCCATGTCGGCGATCTCGAGGACGTCCTCGTCGGTCTCGGTGGGCAGGCCGCACATGAAGTAGAGCTTCACCTGCCGCCAGCCGTTGGTGTAGGCGGTGACCACGGTGCGGATGAGGTCGTCCTTCGACACCATCTTGTTGATCACCTTGCGGATCCGCTCCGACCCGCCCTCGGGGGCGAAGGTCAGACCGGTCCGGCGGCCGTTGCGGGACAGTTCCTGAGCCAGGTCGATGTTGAACGCGTCGACGCGGGTGGACGGCAGCGAGAGGGAGACGTTGGTGCCCTCGTACTGCTGGGCGAGGCCGGAGCACATGTCACCGATCTCGGAGTGGTCGGCGGACGAGAGGGACAACAGCCCCACCTCGTGGAAGCCGGAGAACTCCAGGCCCTCCTGCACCATCTGCCCCACCGTGGTGATGGAGCGTTCCCGCACCGGCCTGGTGATCATGCCCGCCTGGCAGAACCGGCAGCCGCGGGTGCAGCCTCGGAAGATCTCCACCGCGTACCGCTCGTGGACCGTCTCGGCGAGCGGCACCAGCGGCTTCTTCGGGTACGGCCAGGCGTCCAGGTCCATGGTGGTGCGCTTGTGCACCCGGAACGGCACGTCCGCCCGGTTCGGCACGACCCGCTGGATCCGGCCGTCCGGTAGGTAGTCCACGTCGTAGAAGCGCGGCACGTACACGCTCTCGGTACGGGCGAGCCGCAGCAACAGCTCGTCACGCCCGCCCGGGCAGCCCTCGGCCTTCCACTCGCGGACGATCGCGGTGATCTCCAGGACCGCCTCCTCGCCGTCGCCGAGCACGGCGGCGTCGATGAAGTCGGCGATCGGCTCCGGGTTGAACGCGGCGTGCCCGCCCGCCAGGACCACCGGGTCGGCGTCGGTGCGGTCGGCCGCGAGCAGCGGAATGCCGGCCAGGTCGATGGCGGTGAGCAGGTTCGTGTAGCCCAGCTCGGTGGCGAAGGAGATGCCGAACACGTCGAAGTCACGCACCGGGCGGTGAGCGTCGACCGTGAACTGCGGCACGCGGTGTGCGCGCATCAGCTTCTCCAGGTCCGGCCAGACCGCGTACGTCCGCTCGGCCAGCACGTCGGGCAGCTCGTTGAGCACCTCGTAGAGGATCTGCACACCCTGGTTGGGCAGACCCACCTCGTACGCGTCCGGGTACATCAGCGCCCAGCGGACCGCCGCCGCGTCCCAGTCCTTCACCACCGCCCCCAGCTCACCACCGACGTACTGGATGGGCTTGGTCACCTGCGGCAGCAGCGACTCCAGCTGGGGCCAAACGGAGTTGGCCGCGACCGGGCGCGGCGTCGTGGACTGGACGCTCATGATGCCCAAGCGTACGCGCCCGCCGGTGGCGGCCACGCGCGCGGCGGTGGCACGCCGGGACGGGCGGCGTTCACCCGGTCCGTCCCCACGCTGGTCAGCCACCAGCACCGTCCGAGGCGCGGTGGTCGGCTCCCCGCGCGTGGCGCAGCGGTACTAACCTCGGTTCGGCGCGAGAGGAGATTGCCGGATGCCGGAGCCGCAGCCGGGGGCGGACCGGCCGGCCCACGGGAACCCCCCGGAAGCGGGGTCGGACCGTGATCCGGTCGTCGCCGAACAGCCCGACCCCTCCCCCGCACCACCGGAAGCCACCGCCACGGGCCCGGCGACTCCGTCCGGCGTTCCGGTCGCCGCTTCCGCTGACGCACCGACCGCGAGCGGGCCGGACGACCGGATCGGTCCCGACGGCACACGCCGCCTCGACGAGACCGCGCCGGCGGACCGGACGGGCGGCACCCCCCGCCTCGGCGAACCGACGAGGACCGACGGGCCTGCGGACACCGCCCCGACGGAGCCCACCGCCGTCGACGAGCCTGCGGACGGCCGCCTCGACGAGACCGTCCCGACGGCCGGGGGTGCGGCACAGCCCGACGGCCCCGCCGGCACCAAGCCGCTGCCCGTCGGCGAGGCACCCGACCCGGCGCCGCGATGGAGCGGTTCCGCCCCGGTGCCGCCGCCACCGCCACGGCGACGTTCCTGGGGCGAGTCCGCCGAGCCGACCCCGCCGCCGATGCCCGAGTCGCCCGAACACCGGATCCCGGTGGATCCCTGGGCCGGCGCGGACACCGGCGGCTGGGAGCTGCCCTCGGCCGAACTGCCGGCCCTGCCGCCGACGCTGTCCTATCCACCTGCTCCGCCGACTCGCCCCTACTCCGGGCCCCCCGCGCCAGCCCCACCGCCGCCGGTCGCGCACCCGGTGCCGCCGCCCACCCACCCGGTTTCCCCGCCACCGAGCGCACCGCCGCCGCAACCGGTCGCACCACTAGCGCAGCAACCGGTCGCGCCGCTACCGCGGCCGCCGGTCGCATCGCCGCCGCGGCCGGTCACGCCGCTACCGCCGCAACCCGCCGCGCCGCCGAAGCAGCGCCGGTCGAAACGACGGCCCGCGCCGCCGCCGGCCGCGCCGCCGCCCGGTTGGCGGGCCCCGAAGGGGTACGTGCCCGTCCCGGTCCGGAAGCGACGCCGCTGGCCGTGGCTGCTGCTGCTCGCCCTGGCCTGCTGCTGTGGCTGTCCGGCGTACTACGGCATGCCGATCTGGTCGCAGTACCCGGCGCACGCCGCGCTCCCCGCGCAGGTCGCCGACCTGTCGCTACGGCAGGACGGCAGCAGCACGCAGGCCGCCCGGCAACTGGAGGCGGAGGTCCGCAAGGCGCACCTGCTCGCCGAGGACACCTTCGCCGGTGTCTACGCGAACCCGGACGGCAAGCAGGTGACCGTCTTCGGTGGCACCGGCTTCCGGTTCGACCCCGAATCGGCCGCGGACGACGAGATCGCGCGGCTCACCGGGAAGTACCAGCTCGGCTCCGTCGAAACCGTCGACACGGGCGTACGCGGCCGGCACCAGCGCTGCGCGGTGGGACGCGCCGAGGGTGACGCCGTGGTCGTCTGCACGTCGGTCGACCACGGCAGCATCGCCAGCGCGGTCTTCACCCGCCTCTCCCTGCAGGACAGCGCCGGCCTGCTCGACACCCTGCGCGGCCGGATCGTCAGCTCGGACCGGAACTGAGCCGACCACCGGCCGGCCGTCCCACCCGTCCGCGGCGACCGGGGCGGAAACCCCCGCACGTGCGCACAGCTCGATTGTGGAACGTGGACAGGTCCCGGCCCAGGAGAGTCAGGTGACGATCGCCGTGGGCGGACGGCCGTCGCACCGAACCGGTCCGGCGTCGGCCGGAATCGCGGATCAGGCCGGATCGGGACGGGTCGGGTTCTGCTGGACGCGCAGCATCGGCGCGTACCGCGAGACGTACTCCTGACCGGTGAGCTTCTGGATCTCGCTCATCACCTCGTCCGTCATGGCACGCAACGAAGCGCTGTCGTCCGGACGCCCCGTGAAGTCCAGGGGCTTGCCGAACCGGATGGTGACCTTACCGGTGCCGGGACGCGGGACCCGGGCACCGATCGGCTGCACCTTCTCGGTACCGATCGTGCCGACCGGGATGATCGGCACTCCCGCGCCGACGGCCAGCCGTACCGCTCCGGTGCGTCCCCGGTAGAGCCGACCGTCCGGCGACCGGGTTCCCTCCGGATAGACGACCACCAACTCGCCGGCCTTGAGCGCCGGGATGGCCGCGTCGAACGCGGACAGCGCGGCGCGCCCACCGGCCCGCTCGACCGGGATCGCACCGAGCCCGGTGAGCACGAACTTCGAGAACGCCCCCTTCAGGCCGACGCCCTTGAAGTAATCGGACTTGGCCCAGAACGCCAGATGCCGCGGCACCACGGTGCCGAGGAAGAGCTCGTCGGCGACCGAGAGGTGGTTACCGGCGAAGATCGCTCCACCGGTCTCCGGCACATGCTCCAGCCCCTCCACGGTCGGGCGGAACGCCAGCCGCATCGTGGGCGCCACGGTGAGCTTGCCGATGGTGTAGAGCAGCGGCACTGGTCCTCCGGCAGATCGTGTGCGAGCGGGCGGTGTCACGGTAGCGGACGCACCCCAGATCCTCGAACGGGTGGTGGCCGCCCTGGGCTGCGCTCCGGTACGGCTGGAATCGCAGGTGCGCGTACCTCTGTACCCCGCGGACGGGCAACGTAGGCGGTGGATGGCGGGACCGTCACCCGAAGGTGCCGGCGGTCCCGGTCCCGCCCCGGGACCGGGACCACCCAGGGACCTCCGAAGTTCCCAGGCGGTGGCCCGGCGTCCCGGGCCACCGCAGCCGCAGACCGCTCCGGTCAGCGGGTCGGGGCCGCCAGCGTCCTGCTCCAGAGCGAGACGCCGTCGCGGTCCCGCAGGTGGACGGTGAAGGCACCCGTGTCGCCGTCGACGCTGACCTCGCCGAAGTGCTGGAATCCCTCCGCGGGTGAGGTGTTCGACCGCGGCGGGGCGTGCACGAACACGGCCTCCGGGCCGAACGTGCCGTCCAGTGCGTTCGGACCGAACGCGCCGGCGTGCGCCGGGCCGGAGACGAACTCCCAGAACGGGGTGAAGTCGCCGATCGCCGCCCGCGCCGGGTCGTAGTGGTGCGCGGCGCTGTAGTGGACGTCGGCGGTGAGGAAGACGATGCCGGTCACTCCGGCCCGGTGCGCCTTCCGCAGCACCTCGGCGAACTCGAGTTCCCGACCGGCCGGCGCGCCCGGGTCACCCTGGGCCACGCCCTCCTGAGTGCCGGGGCCGTCCGGTACGACCACGCCGATCGGCAGGTCGGCGGCGATCACCTTCCACGTCGCCCGGGACCGCTTCAGCTCCCGGATCAGCCATTCGCGCTGCTCCCGGCCGAGCAGACCCCGGTTCGGGTCGGCGTACGTGTTGCCGTCGTTCGGGTCCTTCCACGTGCGCATGTCCAACACGAACACGTCCAGCCTCGACCCGTACGACAACCGTCGGTAGAGGCGGCCGTCCAGCGGCGTGGGCACCCACTCGTGGAACGCCTGACGGGCCCGGGCAGCGAGCACGTCGACCCGGCGCTCGGTGTACCGGTCGTCGTTCAGCACCTCCCCCGGGTACCAGTTGTTGGTCACCTCGTGGTCGTCCCACTGGTTGATCTGCGGCACCTCGGCGACGAACCGGCGCAGGTGCTCGTCGAGCAGGTTGTACGCGTACTGGCCCCGGTACTCGGTCAGCGTCTCGGCGACCTTGCTCTTCTCCGGGGTGACCAGATTGCGCCAGACCCGCCCGTCCGGCAGGGTCACGGTCTCGGTCAACGGGCCGTCGGCGTAGACGGTGTCCCCGCTGCACAGGTAGAAGTCGGGACGGGTGGCCCGCATGGCCCGGAAGATCGACATGCCGCCGAAGTCCGGAGCGATGCCCCAGCCCTGCCCGACGATGTCACCGGTCCAGACGAAGCGGACGTCCCGGCGGTCGTTCGGGCGCGCGGCGGTGGTCAGGGTGCCGGTCAACGGCTCGCTGACCAATCCGTGCCGGTCGAGACTCTCCACCCGCACCCGGTAGTGCAGCCGCTCGCCGGAGGGCAGCCCACGCAACCGCACCTTGCCGGTGAGGTCGCCGGACGGGTCGAGCACGGGACCGGTCAGCCGGCGGGCGCCACGGAAGTCGGGCCGGCGGCTCACCTCCACCAGCATCCGGCCCGGCCGGTCGGCGCGGGTCCACACCAGCGCGGAGTCGACCGTCGCGTCACCGCTCTGCACGCCGTGGGTGAGCACGGGCCGCCCGGCCGGCCGCCACGCGGGTGCGGCCGCCGCGCCGGCCGCCCCGAGCAGCCCACCGCCGACCACACCGGCACCGGCCACCAGGCCCGCACGCAACACCGTACGTCGATCAAGTTCGGTCATCGTTCCTCCCGGATCGGGGACTGATCCCGTGGGTGTACCGGTCCGACGTGTCCGATTCCCGGGGTGTGAGTGACCGTGACCGGAACGGAGGCTGACCGGCCGGAATGACCGACGTCACAGCCTGGGCTGTCACAACACTCGTCAGCGCTCCCGTCGTACTGGTGTCACACGCCGATCAGGGAGGTCGTCATGCGCTTGAACACGTCCGAGGTGGCGCCGGAGGCGTACCAGGCCGTAATGGGCCTGGAGAAGTACGTCCGGGCGAACGTCGAACCGACGGTCCTGGAACTGGTCAAGCTCCGGGCGTCGATGCTGAACGGCTGCGCGTTCTGCGTCGACATGCACAGCACCGAAGCGCTGCACGGCGGCGAGTCGACCCGGCGGCTCTTCGCCGTCGCGGCCTGGCGAGAGGCGCCGTTCTTCACGGAACGGGAGCGGACCGCGCTGGCACTGACCGACGCGGTCACCCGGCTCGGTGAGCACGGTGTGCCGGACGAGGTCTGGAACCCGGCCGCGGCAGTCTGGTCGGAGAAGGAGCTTGCCGACCTGCTCATGGCGATCGCGACAATCAACGTGTGGAACAGGCTCGCCGTGACGACCCGGAAGCAGCCTCCGACGCAGGAGTGAACATGCCCGGTCCGGCGGAAGCGGGCGCAGACGTGGACGACGCCGACGCGGAGTCGGCGAGCGTCGCACGTGTCGTCACCGCCGACGCGGTGGCAGCGGCCGGCGCGCTCGATGCGCACCGGCCGGTGCTGCTCGGCCTGGCGTACCGCCTGCTCGGCAGCCGCCACGACGCCGAGGACGTGCTGCAGGACGCGTACCTGCGTTGGTTCGGCGCGAATCGTGCCGCGGTGGCCGAGCCGCGACGCTACCTCTCCCGGGTGGTCACCCGGCTCGCGATGGACCGGCTGCGGGCCCGGCAGGCTGCCCGGGAGACGTACGTGGGACCGTGGCTACCCGAACCGGTACCGACCGACCCGCACCCGTTCAGCCCGCTCGATCGGGCCGAACGGCGCGACTCGCTCGCCATCGCGCTGTTGCACGTTCTCGAGCGACTCACCCCGCCGGAACGGGCGGTCTACGTGTTGCACGCCGCCTTCGAACTGCCGTACGCGGAGATCGCCGAGATCCTGGACCGGTCGCCGGCGGACTGCCGGCAGTTGCAGCACCGCGCCGAAGCCCGGATACGCCAGGACCGACGCCGGTTCACCGCGGGCCCGGCCGAGCAGGAACGGCTGCTGGACGCCTTCCTCGCCGCCGCTCGCGACGGCGACCTCGCGGCGCTGACCGGGTTGGTGGCCGAGGACGCGATCGCGTGGACCGATGGCGGCGGGCGGGTGCGCGCGGCCCGCAATCCGATCGTCGGAGCGGACCGGGTGGCCCGCTTCGTCGCCGGTGTCTACGGCCCGCGGCGTCCGGTGACGGTGCGCCGGATGGAGCTCAACGGCCAACCGGGCGCCCTGATCGGGAAGCCCGCCGGCACCTTCTACGCGCTGACCCTGGCCGCCGCCGCGGGCCGGATCACCGGCCTGTACCTCGTGGGAAACCCGGAGAAACTACCGGTGCCGCCGGGCTGAGCCCGGCGGCACCGGCGGTGAGCAGGAGCGACGGCGTCAGGCCAGCTCGGGGAACCAGAGCGCGATCTCGCGCTTGGAACTGTCGACGGAGTCGGACGCATGCACCAGGTTCTCCCGGTTGGACAGGGAGAAGTCGCCACGGATGGTGCCGGCCACCGCCCGCCGCCCGTCGGTGGCGCCGACCAGGTTGCGGACCACGTCGATGACCTGGTCGCCGGAGAGCACCAGAGCGACGAGTGGTCCGCCGGTCATGAAGGCGTGCAGCGGCGGGTAGAACGGCTTGTCCACGTGCTCGGCGTAGTGCGCGTCGGCCAGCGCGGCGTCCATGGTCCGGACGTCCATCGCGTCGATCCGCAGCCCCTTACGCTCGAACCGCGAGATGATCTCGCCGACGAGGCCGCGGCGGACCGCGTCAGGCTTGATCAGTACGAGCGTGCGCTCCTCGGGGATGCTGCTGGACACGCTGAGTTCCTCCTGTGCGCGGATGCGGGTCTGGCTGGGTACGGTCAGCCTAGCGACCCGGTCCCGGCACCGGCGCGGCGGCTGACCTTTCCCCCGGTGGCCGCCGCGGCCTAGCCTGGCCCTTGACCCCCGGGAGGTCCACTGTGGCGAATGGCGGGAGCCGGCCCATCGCACCGGTACGCAAGCTGATCGCCGCGGTGCTCGGCACCGTGGCCACCTTCGTGATGCTGTTCGGCCTCGGCATGATGAGCTGGGCCATCGTAGCGCTCGGCACTGCCCTGCTGGTGCTGGCGATCGCGCTGGCCACGGTACGGGCCGGGGGGCGCACGTGGGTGATCGGCGAGGGGCACGTGCACAGCGCCTCCGAGCCACCCACCCAGTACGCGTTCGGCCGGTGCGAGCTGCAACTGGTCATCGACGCGCCAGGGCTGCCGCCTCGCAGCAAGAAGATCATCGAGCCGCGGGTGCCGGTGTCCAAGTGGCCGTCACTCGGGCAGACCCTGCCCATCCGGGTGGCGCTCGACGACCAGCGGCACGTCCGGGTGCTCTGGGACGAGGTGCCCACGCACGCCGAGACAGCCGCGGCCGCCGCCGACCTTCCACCCGAGTACGCCGGCACCGAGCCGGTGGACGAGGTGCTGATCGCGCAGGATGCCCCGCCCTGGGCGGGACGCTCGGCCGACGACGACTTCCGCGACCCGTTCGGTGGTGATCCGCTCGGCGGCGATCCGCTGCGCGGCGACCCGGGCGGCCCGCCCGCCGAGCGCGAGCCGGTCGTGGTTCACCAGCGCCCGGGCAGCCCGGTCGTGCTGGAGGGGACGTGGATCGAGCCGGCGGCGAGCAGCCCACTGCCGCGCCGGGCCACCCCGGCTCCGCGCCCGCCGGCGGAGGAGGACTTCGACACGGTCGCACCGCCGACCACGGCTCCCACCACCACCCGGGAGGACCCGCTCGACCCCCTCGATCTGCCGCTGGACGAGCCCACCCCGCTCCGCGAGCCGCGCGACGAGCAGGTCACGCCGGCCGAGCTCGACGAGGCGATCTTCGGCGGCGACCCGACGGACGATCCGGCCGATCCCGCCGCACCGATCAGCGGGATCGGTCTGACCGTGCTGGTCACCGAGCTGTCCCGGTCGCTCGACTTCTACCGGGACGTGCTCGGCTTCACCGAGATCGACCGGGGCGACGGCAACGCGCTGCTCGCCTCGGGCCCGACCCGGCTCGTGCTCCGCCAGGTGAGCGAGGCCGCGCCGGTGAGCCGCCGGCTGGTGCACGTCAACCTCGAGGTGGACGACATCCAGGCGGCGTACGGGCGGCTGCGCGACTCCGGCGTGCGCTTCACGTACGCACCCCGCGTGGTCAACCGGGGTGCCAAGTTCGAGGTGTGGGCGGCGGCCTTCCGTGACCCCGACGGCCACGGCATCGCTCTGACCCAGTGGCGCGAACGCGCCGATGCCTGACCCCCACCCCCGACGCCGCTGAGACGCCTCGTTCAGGGAAAAGAGTGGCCATCCCGCGCGGGATGGCCACTCTTTCCGTGAAAGTGTTGCGCCGTCATCGGTGGGCGTGCGGCGCGGGAGGAGGAGGCGTCAGCCGAGGATCACTCGGCGTACGTGCAGGGCGTAGCCCCAGACGAGGGCGAAGATGATGCCGAGCACCAGCAGCGACCAGTGCAGCAGGCCGGAGAGCAGCAACAGCCCCTGCAGGACGGTGCCGGCGTGCCACGCCCACGGGCGACGCATCATGCCCGCGAGCACCACTCCCAGCACCGCCAGCGCCACCACGGTGCCGATCGCGGCACCGCTGAGGTCCGCGCCGACCACCCGGATGGGCTGGATGGCGAGCAGCAGCACCAGCGCCTCGATGCTCAGGGTGGCGGCGCCGAGGCTGCGTACCGATCGCTCCGGGTTACGCAGCCCGGACCGGCGCGGCTGTTCCGGCCCGGTCATCGCTTCAGCAGCCGGCGGGCGTCGGCCACGGTCACCACCGAACCTGTGATCAACACACCCACCCCACTCAGCTCGCCCGGTACGTCCTCCTCGGCCAGCGCCACCGCCGTCTCGATGGCGTCCGGCATCTCCTCCGCCACCTCGACCCGGTCGGGGCCGAACACCTCGGCGGCCAGCGCCGCCAGTTCCTGCGCGGGCATCGCCCGCGGCGAGCTGTTGGTGGTCACCACCACCTGGTCGACCACCGGCTCCAACAGCTCGAGCAGGGCGGGGGCGTCCTTGTCGCCGAGCACGCCGACGACCGCCACCAGCTTGCTGAAAGCGAACTCCTCCTGCAGCGCGGTGACGGTGGCGGCCATCCCGTGCGGGTTGTGCGCGCCGTCGAGCAGGATCGTCGGCGCGCTGCGGACGCGCTCCAGTCGTCCCGGCGAGCTGGCCGCCGCGAACCCCTCACGTACCGCCTCGATGTCGAGCTGCCGGCGGGCACCGGCGCCGAGGAACGCCTCGACCGCGGCGAGCGCCACCGCCGCGTTCTGCGCCTGGTGCGCGCCGTGCAGCGGGACGAACACCTCCTCGTAGACGCCACCGAGACCCTGGAGGGTCAGCACCTGCCCACCGACGGCGACCGACCGGCGCAGCACGCCGAACTCCGAGCCCTCCCGGGCGATGGTGGCCCCCACTTCGGCGCAGCGCTCCAGGATCGGCCGGGCCGCCTCCTCCTCCTGCGCCGCGGAGATCACCGTGGCACCGGGGTAGATGATGCCGGCCTTGTGCAGGGCGATGTCCTCGAGCGTGTCGCCGAGGAACTCGGTGTGGTCCAGACCGATCGGAGTGATGACCGCGACGCCGGCCTGGAGCACGTTCGTCGAGTCCTCGGCACCGCCGAGCCCCACCTCGACCACCGCGATGTCGACCGGCGCGTCGGCGAAGGTCGCGAACGCCAGGGCCGTGGTCATGTCGAAGTAGGTGAGCGGTTCCGCCGAACGCTCGTCGACCAGCTGGGCGAGCGGGGCCACCTCCCGGTAGGTGGCGACGAACCGCTCCTCGCTGACCGGCTCCCCGTCCAAGCTGATCCGCTCCCGGACGGTTTCCAGGTGCGGGCTGGTGTAGCGGCCGGTGTGCAGACCGAACGCCCGCAGCAGGGAGTCGATCATCCGGGCCGTCGACGTCTTGCCGTTGGTCCCGGTCAGGTGGATCGACGGGTACGCCCGCTGTGGGCTGCCGAGCAGGTCGAGCAGGG
This sequence comes from Micromonospora sp. NPDC023737, assembly GCF_040639715.1. Lineage (NCBI taxonomy): Bacteria > Bacillati > Actinomycetota > Actinomycetes > Micromonosporales > Micromonosporaceae > Micromonospora > Micromonospora sp. NPDC023737. The sequence goes on along the minus strand of NZ_JBFAAL010000018.1, from coordinate 8,930 downwards.
ACTCGATCCGGTCCAGCTCGAAGACCATCCGGGTGAAGCCCCGCTCGGCCAGTTCGGCCTCCACCTCGGCGAAGGCTTGGTGATCGGTCACGACGGCAGCGCCTCCAACGCGGCGTCGACACGGACCAGGTCCGCCTCGGCCACCGCGAGTCGCTCACGGATCTTGGCAACCACGTGCTCCGGCGCCTTCCCGACGAAAGCAGGATTGTCGAGCTTCGCCCGCGCCTGCGCGGCCTCCTTCTCGGCGGCCGCCCGGTCCTTGGTGAGCCGGGCCCGCTCGGCGGCCACGTCGATCGAACCCCGGGTGTCCAGGGCCACGCTCACCTCGCCCGGCATGGTCAGCGTCGCGCTCGCCTGGAAGCCGGCGTCGGCCGCGTCCAGCCGGGCCAGGGACCGGATCAGCGGCTCGTGCGCGGCGATGCCCGCCGGGACGAGACCATCGAGCCGGGCAGCGACCCGCTGGGTCGGCCGCAGCCCCTGATCGGAGCGGAACCGGCGGATCTCGGTCACCACCCGCTGCAGGGTGCCGACCTCCGCCTCGGCGGCGTCGTCGACGAGCGTACGGTCGGCCACCGGCCAGGCGGCGACCATCACGCTCTCCGCGCCGGTCAGGGCGGTCCACAGTTCGTCGGTGACGAACGGGATCACCGGGTGCAGCAGCCGCAGCAACTGGTCCAGCACGTGCCCCAGCACCCGGCGGGTGACCTCGGCGGCCGGTCCGCCCTCGCCGAGCACCGGCTTGCTCAGCTCGACGTACCAGTCGCAGACGTCGTCCCAGGCGAAGTGGTAGAGCAGGTCGCAGACCTTCGCGAACTCGTACGCCTCGAACTGCTCGTCGACCTCGGCGGTGACGTGCGCGAGCCGGGACAGGATCCACCGGTCGACGGTGGAGAGCTGCTCGGCGGCCGGCAGCGGCCCGTCGGTGTGAGCACCGTTCATCAACGCGAACCGGGTGGCGTTCCAGAGCTTGTTGCAGAAGTTGCGGGAGCCCTGGCACCACTCCTCGCTGACCGGCACGTCCTGGCCCGGGTTGGCGCCACGCGCCAGCGTGAACCGGGTGGCGTCGGCACCGAACCTGTCGATCCAGTCCAACGGGTCGACCACGTTGCCGAACGACTTGGACATCTTCTTGCCGTGCTCGTCACGGACCATGCCGTGCAGGGCGACCACGTCGAACGGTTGCGCGCCGTCCATCGCGTACAGGCCGAACATCATCATCCGGGCGACCCAGAAGAACAGGATGTCGTACCCGGTGACCAGGACGCTGGTCGGATAGAACTTCGCCAGGTCCGGGGTCTGCTCCGGCCAGCCGAGGGTCGAGAACGGCCACAGACCGCTGGAGAACCAGGTGTCGAGGACGTCCTCGTCCTGCCGCCAGCCCTCGCCGGTCGGCGGCTGCTCGTCCGGGCCGACACAGACGATCTCACCGTCCGGCCCGTACCAGACGGGAATGCGGTGGCCCCACCAGAGCTGGCGGGAGATGCACCAGTCGTGCATGTTGTCCACCCAGGCGAAGTAGCGCTTGGCCAGCTCGGCCGGCTCGATCTTCACCCGGCCGTCTCGGACCGCGTCGCCGGCGGCCTTGGCCAGCGGCGCGGTGTTCACGAACCACTGGAGCGACAGGCGCGGCTCGACGGTGGTCTTGCACCGCGAGCAGTGTCCGACCGCGTGCACGTACGGCCGCTTCTCGTTGACGATGAGGCCCTGCTCGCGCAGCGCGGCCACGATCGCGGGGCGGGCCTCGTAGCGGTCCAGCCCCTGGAACGGGCCGTGCGCGGTGATGATGCCCCGCTCGTCCATGATCGTCAGTGCCGGCAGATCGTGCCGCTGGCCGATCTCGAAGTCGTTCGGGTCGTGCGCCGGGGTCACCTTGACCATGCCGGTGCCGAAGCTCGGGTCGACGTGCTCGTCGGCGACGATCGGGATCCGCCGGTCGGTGAGCGGCACCGCCACCTCCGTGCCGACCAGGTGCTTGTACCGCTCGTCGTCGGGGTGCACGGCGACAGCGGTATCGCCGAGCATGGTCTCGGCCCGCGTGGTGGCCACGACCACCTCGTCGCTGTAGCGGATCGAGATCAGCTCGCCCTCGTCGTCGGTGTGCTCCACCTCGATGTCGGAGAGCGCGGTGAGGCACCGCGGGCACCAGTTGATGATCCGGTTCGCCCGGTAGATGAGGCCGTCGTCGAAGAGCTTCTTGAACATGGTCTGGACAGCGCGGGACAGCCCCGCGTCCATCGTGAAGCGCTCCCGGTCCCAGTCGACGGCGTCGCCGAGGCGCCGCATCTGGCCGAGGATCGCGCCACCGGACTCGGCCTTCCACTGCCAGACGCGCTCGACGAACTTCTCCCGGCCCAGGTCGTGCCGGGACAGCCCCTCGGTGGCGAGCTGCCGCTCGACCAGGTTCTGGGTGGCGATGCCGGCGTGGTCCATGCCGGGCAGCCAGAGCGCCTCGAAGCCCTGCATCCGCTTACGCCGGTTCAGCGAGTCCATGAGGGTGTGCTCGAACGCGTGGCCCATGTGCAGGGAGCCGGTGACGTTCGGCGGCGGGATGACGATGGTGAACGGGGGCTTGTCACTCTGCGCCGACGCCCGGAAGTGGCCGGCGGCTACCCACTGCTCGTACCGTCGCTGCTCTACCTCACCCGGCTGGTACTGGCCGGGCAGGGTCGGGGCGTCGGGGCGTCGGGCATCCAGTCTCTCGGTCACCCGAGAAAGTCTACGGAGGGCTTCGGCGGACCTGGCGTGCGCCACCTCTCATTCGCGTACGGTGTCGGCTATGTCCGACGCACATCTCACCGATCGCCAGCTTTCCGACGGCCCGGAGCCCGTCGAGCTGACCGAGGAGCCCATCCAACTGAGCAACCGGGACCCCGCCAGCGGCCCGGAGCGGCGGGCGGGTTGGTCCCGGCGGCAGCGGATAGCGTGGAGTGCGGCACTCGCGGTGGGCCTGGCCGGAGCCGGCGCGCTGGGCGTGATGGGCTGGCGGATCGCCCAGGAAAAGGACACCAGGATCTCCTCGCCGGACCGGGTGGCCGGGCTGACTCGGGACGACAGTGATCGGGCCCGCAGCACGGCCGACTATCTGCGTAGCGGCTTCGCCGCGGACATTGAGCTCGACCGTAGTTTCGGCACCGTCTACCGCGACCCGGCCGACGAGAAGCGCTCGGTACTGATCTTCGGCGGCACGACCCTGCTCTGGCAGCCGGAGCGTGACCTCGACAGCCTCTTCGGCCTGATGGCCGATGAGACGGGCAAGGTGACCGGGCTGCGCGACGTGCCCGCCGGTGACCTGGGTGGCGTCATGAAGTGCGGTACGACCAGCGGGGAGGGCGGCGACTTCGCGGTCTGCGGGTGGGCCGACCACGGCAGCGTGGTGCTGGGCATGTTCCCCGGCCGCACCGTCGACGACGCGGGCAAGCTCTTCCGCGACATCCGGGCCGCCGTCCAGAGCCGCGGCTGATCGCCGCCGGGTCCGCTTTCGTCGTCCGCCAACTGTCCGGTAGGGCGGATCAATTCCGGCCAGTGTCCGCCGACTGGCGTCCTTGTCTCCGCCCGATTCGGTGTGCGGCTGCGTTTCCACGCTGCCCTGTTCGGCGGCCTCGCGCCGTTTTCGCACCGCCCTGTTCGGTCGCATGGTGCGTTTCTGCGCTGCCCTGTTAGGTGGCCTGGCGCCGTTCTCGCACCGCCCTGTTCCGTCGCATGGTGCGTCTCTGCGCTGCCCTGTTCGGTCGAGCGGCATCCCTGCCGGCGAGCCATCTTGCGGCTCCTCCGGCCGGCGGCCATTTCGCGCTGACGGACCATCTTCGGCCAGCCGATGTCAGCCGCCTTTGATTTGCCGTGGAAACGCGTTCAGGGCCACCCCAAACTTGGGGTGACCCTGAACGGAAAGAATGTCCGGCGGTGTCCTACTCTCCCACACCCTCCCGAGTGCAGTACCATCGGCGCTGGAGGGCTTAGCTTCCGGGTTCGGAATGTTACCGGGCGTTTCCCCTCCGCCATGACCGCCGTAACTCTATCGACATATCAAACAACCACAACCCTGCACCGGGTGGTGTTGTTCGTTTGTCTAGAGTTGCACAGTGGACGCGTAGCAGCTTAGTAGTCAAGTCCTCGGCCTATTAGTACCGGTCAACTGAACCCGTTACCGGGCTTACATTTCCGGCCTATCAACCCAGTCGTCTAGCTGGGGGCCTTACCCACCCAAAGGGTGGTGGGATACCTCATCTTGAAGCGAGCTTCCCGCTTAGATGCTTTCAGCGGTTATCCCTTCCGAACGTAGCTAACCAGCCGTGCCCCTGGCGGGACAACTGGCACACCAGAGGTTCGTCCGTCCCGGTCCTCTCGTACTAGGGACAGCCCTTCTCAAGTATCCTACGCGCACGGCGGATAGGGACCGAACTGTCTCACGACGTTCTAAACCCAGCTCGCGTACCGCTTTAATGGGCGAACAGCCCAACCCTTGGGACCTGCTACAGCCCCAGGATGCGACGAGCCGACATCGAGGTGCCAAACCATCCCGTCGATATGGACTCTTGGGGAAGATCAGCCTGTTATCCCCGGGGTACCTTTTATCCGTTGAGCGACACCGCTTCCACACGCAAGTGCCGGATCACTAGTCCCGACTTTCGTCCCTGCTCGACCTGTCAGTCTCACAGTCAAGCTCCCTTGTGTACTTGCACTCAACACCTGATTGCCAACCAGGCTGAGGGAACCTTTGGGCGCCTCCGTTACCCTTTAGGAGGCAACCGCCCCAGTTAAACTACCCACCAGACACTGTCCCTGAACCGGATAACGGTCCGAAGTTAGATACCCAAATCAACCAGAGTGGTATTTCAAGATTGCCTCCACCCATACTGGCGTATGAGCTTCACCGGCTCCCACCTATCCTACACAAGCTAATTCAAATACCAATGTCAAGCTATAGTAAAGGTCCCGGGGTCTTTCCGTCCTGCCGCGCGTAACGAGCATCTTTACTCGTAATGCAATTTCGCCGGGCCTGTGGTTGAGACAGTGGGGAAGTCGTTACGCCATTCGTGCAGGTCGGAACTTACCCGACAAGGAATTTCGCTACCTTAGGATGGTTATAGTTACCACCGCCGTTTACTGGCGCTTAAGTTCTCCGCTTCGCCCCCGAAAGAGCTAACAGGTCCCCTTAACGTTCCAGCACCGGGCAGGCGTCAGTCCATATACATCGAATTACTTCTTCGCATGGACCTGTGTTTTTAGTAAACAGTCGCTTCCCCCTGCTCTCTGCGGCCATACAACGCTCCACCCGCGCGGGGCTTCACGTCTCCGGCCCCCCTTCTCCCTAAGTTACGGGGGCAATTTGCCGAGTTCCTTAACCACAGTTCGCCCGATCGCCTCGGTATTCTCTACCTGACCACCTGTGTCGGTTTGGGGTACGGGCCGCTCGGAACTCGCTAGAGGCTTTTCTCGGCAGCATAGGATCACTGACTTCACCTGAATCGGCTCGGCATCACGTCTCAGCCTCATGGTGTGCGGATTTGCCTACACACCGGCCTACACGCTTACCCCGGCACAACCACCGGCCGGGCTCAGCTACCTTCCTGCGTCACCCCATCGCTTGACTACTACCCGCCAGGTTCCCACGCTCCCCACCCGCAGTCCGAAGACCTTGGATGGTTTGGGTGGTTAGCACAGCGAGGTTCATCAGGGTCGCTCCTACGCGGGTACGGGAATATCAACCCGTTGTCCATCGACTACGCCTCTCGGCCTCGCCTTAGGTCCCGACTCACCCAGGGCGGATTAGCCTGGCCCTGGAACCCTTGGTCATCCGGCGGAAGGGTTTCTCACCCTTCTTTCGCTACTCATGCCTGCATTCTCACTCGTGCCGCGTCCACAACTCGATCACTCGGCTGCTTCACCCCCGGCACGACGCTCCCCTACCCATCCACACACCTGCACCCGAACCCCGAAAGGCCCAGGCGAAGTCATTATGTGAATGCCACAGCTTCGGCGGTGTACTTGAGCCCCGCTACATTGTCGGCGCGGAACCACTTGACCAGTGAGCTATTACGCACTCTTTAAAGGGTGGCTGCTTCTAAGCCAACCTCCTGGTTGTCTATGCGACCCCACATCCTTTTCCACTTAGCACACGCTTAGGGGCCTTAGCTGGTGATCTGGGCTGTTTCCCTCTCGACTACGAAGCTTATCCCCCGCAGTCTCACTGCCGCGCTCTCACTTACCGGCATTCGGAGTTTGGCTGATTTCGGTAAGCTTGTAGGCCCCCTAGACCATCCAGTGCTCTACCTCCGGCAAGAAACACGCGACGCTGCACCTAAATGCATTTCGGGGAGAACCAGCTATCACGGAGTTTGATTGGCCTTTCACCCCTAACCACAGGTCATCCCCCAACTTTTCAACGTTGGTGGGTTCGGCCCTCCACGCGGTCTTACCCGCGCTTCAGCCTGCCCATGGCTAGATCACTCCGCTTCGGGTCTAGGACACGCGACTGAACGCCCTGTTCAGACTCGCTTTCGCTACGGCTCCCCCACACGGGTTAACCTCGCCACATGCCACTAACTCGCAGGCTCATTCTTCAAAAGGCACGCCGTCACCCCTAAAGGCTCCGACGGATTGTAGGCGAACGGTTTCAGGTACTATTTCACTCCCCTCCCGGGGTACTTTTCACCATTCCCTCACGGTACTAGTCCGCTATCGGTCACCAGGAAGTATTTAGGCTTACCAGGTGGTCCTGGCAGATTCACGGCAGATTTCAGGAGTCCGCCGCTACTCGGGAACACCCACAGAAGACCAGCCACTTTCGCCTACCGGACTCTCACCGTCTACGGTCAGCCTTCCCAGACTGTTCGACTAGCAACTGGCTTTGTAACTCCTCGAGCGCATGTCAGTACACTCAGCAGGGTCCCACAACCCCGACCACGCAACCCCTGACAGGTATCACACGCAACCGGTTTAGCCTCAATCCGCTTTCGCTCGCCACTACTCACGGAATCACATGTTGTTTTCTCTTCCTACGGGTACTGAGATGTTTCACTTCCCCGCGTTCCCCCCACACACCCTATGTGTTCAGGTGCGGGTGACTGGACATGACTCCAGCCAGGTTTCCCCATTCGGACACCCTGGGATCACAGCTTGGTTGACAGCTCCCCCAGGCCTATCGCGGCCTCCCACGTCCTTCATCGGCTCCTGGTGCCAAGGCATCCACCGTTCGCCCTTGACAACTTGACCACAAAGATGCTCGCGTCCACTGTGCAATTCTCAACAAACGACCAACCCACAACCCCACAGCGCGACACCAAACCCGACCACCGCCGGCGGTATGCCACACCAGGTCATGCCTGGCAGCCACAAGCTGGTTCAACCAGCTCGTTCACGGCTCTGAAAAAACAACCGTCGGTTGTTCTTTCAGGACCCAACAGGGTGCCTTACATCCTCCCCCAGCCGCACCAGGACTTCGTTCCACACCACCAAAGGTGGCCGTACTAGAAGGAACCCGGCCGTTGCCAGGGAAAAACTCACCAGTGTCTCCGCCAATGAGCACCCCGACCCGACATTCGCAGGTCGCGGGCTCCATGCCACTTTTCAGTGGATGGTGCTCCTTAGAAAGGAGGTGATCCAGCCGCACCTTCCGGTACGGCTACCTTGTTACGACTTCGTCCCAATCGCCAGCCCCACCTTCGACGGCTCCCTCCCTTACGGGTTGGGCCACCGGCTTCGGGTGTTGCCGACTTTCGTGACGTGACGGGCGGTGTGTACAAGGCCCGGGAACGTATTCACCGCAGCGTTGCTGATCTGCGATTACTAGCGACTCCGACTTCACGGGGTCGAGTTGCAGACCCCGATCCGAACTGAGACCGGCTTTTTGGGATTCGCTCCACCTCACGGTATCGCAGCCCATTGTACCGGCCATTGTAGCATGCGTGAAGCCCTGGACATAAGGGGCATGATGACTTGACGTCATCCCCACCTTCCTCCGAGTTGACCCCGGCAGTCTTCGATGAGTCCCCGCCATAACGCGCTGGCAACATCGAACGAGGGTTGCGCTCGTTGCGGGACTTAACCCAACATCTCACGACACGAGCTGACGACAGCCATGCACCACCTGTGACCGCCCCCGAAGGACCTGCCATCTCTGACAGTTTTGCGGCCATGTCAAACCCAGGTAAGGTTCTTCGCGTTGCATCGAATTAATCCGCATGCTCCGCCGCTTGTGCGGGCCCCCGTCAATTCCTTTGAGTTTTAGCCTTGCGGCCGTACTCCCCAGGCGGGGCGCTTAATGCGTTAGCTGCGGCACAGAGAACCGGAGAGGTCCCCCACACCTAGCGCCCAACGTTTACAGCGTGGACTACCAGGGTATCTAATCCTGTTCGCTCCCCACGCTTTCGCTCCTCAGCGTCAGTATCGGCCCAGAGACCCGCCTTCGCCACCGGTGTTCCTCCTGATATCTGCGCATTTCACCGCTACACCAGGAATTCCAGTCTCCCCTACCGAACTCTAGCCTGCCCGTATCGACTGCAGGCCCGCGGTTGAGCCGCGGGTTTTCACAGTCGACGCGACAAGCCGCCTACGAGCTCTTTACGCCCAATAAATCCGGACAACGCTCGCGCCCTACGTCTTACCGCGGCTGCTGGCACGTAGTTGGCCGGCGCTTCTTCTGCAGGTACCGTCACTTGCGCTTCGTCCCTGCTGAAAGAGGTTTACAACCCGAAGGCCGTCATCCCTCACGCGGCGTCGCTGCATCAGGCTTCCGCCCATTGTGCAATATTCCCCACTGCTGCCTCCCGTAGGAGTCTGGGCCGTGTCTCAGTCCCAGTGTGGCCGGTCGCCCTCTCAGGCCGGCTACCCGTCGTCGCCTTGGTAGGCCATCACCCCACCAACAAGCTGATAGGCCGCGAGCCCATCCCAGGCCGAAAAACTTTCCACCAAGCCTCATGCAAGGCAAGGTC
>NZ_JBFAAL010000017.1:80557-114200 GCF_040639715.1 Micromonospora sp. NPDC023737 | reverse complement strand
GCATGATCGTGTTCATGATCAAAGCTCCTTCGGGGGTGATGACCCACCGGGGGTGTGGGTCAGCGCCACGAACCGGCGCTTCGAAAGCAGAGGGGACAAGTCTGAGGGCACCGCGTGAAGCACGGGGGGGTGTTCACGGGGCCGGGTGTCCCGGGGTGAGGCGGGGGGCTTCACCGCGCCGGGACCGGGTTCAACGACCGGCCGGCCACCATCATTCCCGGGGGCCTTGCCGTACCGGGCTGATGCCCAGCGGGCGGGGCTGCTACCTCGGCCGTCGGGGATGTTCAACGCCCCCGACCCGGGCACCATTCCGGTCCGAGGATGCCGCCGGTCACACCCCGAACCGCCCAGACCACCCAACGGGGCGGGTCGGGCCATCCCGACCAGGGCGCGAACCGGACATCGCGTGCCATTCCTCGCAGACGGCCCTGATGATCGACTCGAGCTCCATGAAGTCGGGGCATCACGCGGTCCGGACACCCCGACATACACGAACCCCGAGTCGATCAAGCCCGAGCGGTGGCCGTGACCGGTCGATCACTCGGGTGCCGTGGAAGTCGACGTCTCACGCGGCCGGGACAGCCCGACCTGCACGCAAGTCGGGTTGATCAACCGGCCGGCCTCCTCGGACGGCGAACCGAGTTGACGGGGCTGCCGAGATCGCAACCTGTCGGGCGGGCCGTGACGCCGGACACTAACGATACGGATCGGTTCCGTATCGTTAATCGGCGTCGTAGGCTGACTGACGTTTCGAGTATGGCTCGTATCGTATTTGTGCGGGCAAGAACCCGGGGGGAAAAGACGGACATGGAGATCCGCGACAACACGGGCCACCCGAGGAGGTGGGCGATCCTGGGGGTGCTGGTGATCAGCCTCCTCGTGGTCGTCCTCGACAACACGATTCTCAACGTCGCGCTGCGTACGCTCTCCGACCCGGTGCACGGGTTGGGCGCCAGCCAGGGTGAGCTGGAGTGGGCGATCAACTCGTACACCCTGGTCTTCGCCGGTTTGCTCTTCACCTTCGGCGTGCTCGGCGACCGCGCCGGTCGCAAGCGCTTCCTGCTGATCGGGCTGGTGCTCTTCGGCCTGTCGTCGCTGGCGTCGGCGTACGCCCAGAGCCCGGGTCAGCTGGTCGCGGCGCGTGCCCTGATGGGTATCGGTGGCGCGGCGATCATGCCGGCGACGCTCTCGATCATCTCGAACGTCTTCGACCCACGGGAGCGGGCCCGGGCGATCGGTGTCTGGGCCGGCGCCGTCGGTCTGGCCGTGGCGATCGGCCCGGTTCTCGGCGGAGCGCTGCTGGAGAACTTCTGGTGGGGTTCGGTCTTCCTGATCAACGTGCCGGTCATCGTGCTCGGCGTAATTCTGGTCGCGCTCCTGGTGCCCGAGTCCCGGGACCCGAAGCCGGGCCGGATCGACGTGTTCGGTGTCGTACTGTCGGTCGTCGGACTGGTCGGCCTGACGTACGGCATCATCGACGGCGGTGAGCACGGCTTCGGCCGGCCGCTGGTGTGGGTGTCGATCGTGGGCGGCCTGGCGGTGCTCGCCTGGTTCGTGGCGGTCGAGCGGCGCAGCGCACACCCGTCGCTGGACGTGCGGCTGTTCAAGGTGCCGCAGTTCGCCGGGCCGGTCGCCATCATCGGCCTGGTCTTCTTCGCCGCGATGGGCGTGCTGTTCTTCGGCTCGTTCTACCTGCAACTGGTACGCGGCTACACCCCGCTGGAGACCGGTCTGCTCTTCCTGCCGTTCGCCGGCGCCCAGCTGATCTTCGCACCGCGGAGCGCGGCGATGGTCCGCAAGTACGGCGGCAAGGCGGTCGCCGCGGTCGGGCTGACGCTGACCGTGATCTCGCTGGCGGCGTTCGTCTTCATCGACGCGCAGACCCCGATCTGGATCGTGCTGATCTTCTACTTCATCCAGGGCATCGGGATGGCCAACATCATGCCGCCCGCCACCGAGTCGATCATGTCGTCGCTGCCCCGGGAGAAGGCCGGTGTCGGCTCGGCGATCAGCAACACCATCCGGCAGGTGGGTGGCGCGCTCGGTGTGGCGGTGCTTGGTTCGGTGCTGTCGGCGGTCTACCGCGGCGACGTCGAGCCGGCCGTGACCGGTCTGCCCACTCAGGCCCAGGACGCCGTGAAGGAGTCGATCTCCGGGGCGTACGCGGCGGCGGGCGAACTCGGGCCGGCGGCACCGAAGCTGCTGGCGGTGGCGAACGACTCGTTCATCACTGCCATGCACTGGGCGGCGGCGCTCTCCGCGCTGGTCGCCGCGCTCGGCATCGTCGTCGCGCTGCGTTGGCTGCCCGGCCGGGCGAACACCTCGGCCTCGGTTCGGGAAGTCACGACCACCGAACCTGAGTTGGCCGGCCGAGCATAGGTTCGGCGACAATGTCCGACATGACGTCCCATGCCGATGCTCCGCGGTCGCCCGGGCGACCGCGGAGCAGCCGCGCCGACGAGGCGATCATCGAGGCCACCCTCGACCTGCTCGCCGAGGGTGCCAAGATCGACACGCTCTCGATCGAGGCGATCGCCAGCCGTGCGGGAGTGGGCAAGGCGACGATCTACCGCCGGTGGCCGGGCAAGGAGGCGCTGCTGCGCGACGCCCTGGCCATCCTCAAGGGCACCCCGCCGACGCCCATCGGCCGCTCGGTTCGGGAAGACCTCGTGCTGCTGCTCGGCGCGGTCGGCCGCAACACCGATCCGCGGAGCGAGAAGATCATGTCCTGCCTGCTGCCCGAGGTGAATCGCAACCAGGACCGCTACGAGCTGTACCAGGGTGTCGTCGAGCCACGGCGGGCCCGGGTGCGCGAGGTGCTGGAGCGCGGCGTACGCAACGGCGAACTCCGGACCGACCTGGACATCGAGCTGGCATTGGCCCTGCTGACCGGGCCGATGCTGATCCAGCGTGTGCTGCGCTGGCATCCCGAACTGGACGACGAGGTGCTTGCCGAGCGGGTGGTCGACGGGGTGCTGGAGGGCATCCGAGCCCGCTGAGCTTCACGCGTGTGGTCCGCCGCCGGGCGCCCGGCTCACGAGGCCGGTAGCGCCCGGCGCCGGGCTCAGCGGGCGGGGGACCGCAGGCGGTGCAGGCGCAGCGCGAGCTGTACCTCCAATGCCCGCTCGGGCCGCTGCCAGTCCGCGCCGAGCAACTGCCCGACCCGCTCCAGCCGCTGGGTCACCGTGTTCACGTGCACGTGCAGTTGCTCGGCGGCGCGGGCCAGGCTCCCACCCACGCCGAAGTACGCCTCCAGGGTCTTGACCAGCGCCGTGCCGCGCCGCGCGTCGTAGTCGACCACCGGGCCCACGGTCGTGGTGAGGAAGCCCTCCACGTCCCGGTCGCCGTCGTCGCCGACCGCGCCCAGCAGCAGCCCGACGAAACCCAACTCGGCCGTGCTGGCCCCCTGCCCCGCCCGGCCCAGCGCCCCGAGGGCCGTGAGGCAGCGGTCGGCCTCGCGGAACGCGGCCGCCAGCGACGCCGGCCCCACCGACGGGCCGCTCGCCCCGGCGGTGACCGGCCGGCCGGTGACCCGGGACAGGTCCCGGGCCACCGCCCGGGCCGCGCCGCCGGCGTCCTGGCCGGGAAGTAGCAGCACCACCCGACCGTCGCGCGCCGCGGCCAGTCCGCCGCGCGTCGAGGCGTACGTGGTGGCCCAGGAGAGCACCCGCTGCCGTGCCGATCCGGTGGCGGCGATCGCGTCCTCGCCGACGGCCACGAGCACGTGGGGCGCGTCCAGGTCCACGTCGAGCCGGCGGGCGCGGCTGCGCAGCGCGTCGGTGTCGCGTAGCGGCCGAGCGATCAGGTCGTCGAGCAGTTCGCCGCGGACCCGGCCCTCGGCCTCGGCGGCGGTCCGCCGGAACAACAGCAGCAGGGCGGTCACCAGTGCGGCCCGTTCCAGGATCCGCTGGTCGGCGTCGACCAGTTCCTCGTCGGGGCGCAGCACCAACGCACCCAGGTTCTCCGCGCCGGCCACCACCGCGGCGTACCAGAGTGACCCCCGGCGGACGCTGCGCCCCTCCGTGCGGGACGCGGCCACCGCCTCGACGATGTCCGACCGGTCCGGCTCGTCGGTCTCGCCGACCCGGGCCAGCAGCCGGCCCTCGGCGTCCAGCGCCAGCAGCGCCCCGCCGAGCACCTCCGTCACCGCCGCGGCGACGTCCTCCACTCCGCCACCGCGCAGCACCAGCGCGGTCATCCGGTCGTGCGCGGCCGCGGCGCGCTCCACGGAGCTGCTGTGCGCCCGGATGGTGGTGTTCGCCGCCGACAGTTCGGCCAGCGCCGAGCGGGTCTCGGTGAGCAGCCGGGCGGTGTCGATCGCCACCGCCGCGTGCGCCGCGAGGGACACCAGCAGGGCCACCTCCTCCCGGGCGAACGGCCGGGCCGAACGGTTGGCCGAGTAGAGCACGCCGATCGAGGTCGAGCCGAGCCGGAGCGGCACGCCGAGGATCGCGACCAGCCCCTCCTCGCGTACGCCGGCGTCGATCTCACCGGTGTGGTGGAAGCGCTCGTCCTCGGCGTAGTTCGCGGTGACGTACGGCGCGCCGGACTGGGCCACGAGCCCGCCGAGGCCGGCGCCCATCGGCAGCCGCAGCCGCTGGAACCGGGCGGAGACCGAACCGTCGGTGACCCGCATGTACGTGTCGCCACGCTCCTCGTCGTTGAGGGTCATGTACGCGACGTCCGCGCCGAGCAGGTTCCGCGCCCGGTGCACGATGGCCCGCAGCACGTCGTCCAGGTCGCGCAGGCCGGCCAGGTCGCTGGCCGTGTCGTACAGGCCGGAGAGTTCGATCTCCCGGCGCCGCCGGCGTTCCAGCAGGGCGCGGACCCGCAGCGCCACGGTCTTCGCCTGCTCCAGCTCGGCGAGCCGGTCGGCGGGGAGACCGGCGGCGCGGGCAGCCACCAGCGGCCCCTCGAACTCCACCGCGGCCGCTTCCCGGGCGAGCAGTTCGAGGAACTCCACCGGCGAGGACATGGCGCCCATTGTGCGCAGGGCCACTAGTTCGCCGTCCAGCCCCCGTCGAGGGCGATCGAGGCGCCGGTGATGAAGGCCGCGGGCGGGGTGCAGAGGTACGCGACCAGTTCGGCGACCTCCTCCGGCTCGATCAGCCGCTTGATCGCCGCACGGGCCAGCATGATCTTCTCGATCACCTCGGACTCGGGAATGCCGTGCGTCGTCGCCTGGTCGGCGATCTGACTCTCCACGAGGGCGGTGCGTACGTACGCCGGGTTGATGCAGTTGGCCGTGACACCGTGCGCGGCGCCCTCCAGCGCGACCACCTTCGACAGCCCCTCGAGAGCGTGCTTGGCGGAGACGTACGCGGCCTTGTACGGCGAGGCCCGCAGGCCGTGCACGGAGGAGATGTTGATGATCCGTCCCCAGCCCCGGGCGTACATGTGCGGCAGGGCCCGGCGGATGATCAGGAACGGCGCCGCCACCATGACCCGGTGCAGGTACGCGAACCGTTCGGCGGGGAAGTCCGGCACCGGGGCGACGTGCTGCAACCCGGCGTTGTTCAGCACGATGTCCACGTCGGTGTCGAGCCGGTCCACCGCCTCGGCGTCGGCCAGGTCGATGCCCTCGGCCCGGCCGCCGGCCTCGGCGGCCACCGTCTTCGCCGCCTCGACGTTGCGATCCACCACCAGTACGGCCGCTCCGGCCGCGGCCAACCGGAGGGCGCAGGCCCGGCCGATGCCGCTGCCGCCTCCGGTGACCAGGGCGGTCCGACCGGTCAGGTCGACGTTCACGACGTGGGGGACCGCCACGGGTTCTGCCGTCATGGCGCACAAAGTTACGAGCTGTGTGGTCGGGCGCACATGGGGTGGCGACACATACTCGGCCCTTGAGGTGTGTGGGGGAAGCGGGGCTGGGTCGATGTTGGGATCGTCTCAGCCATGAGCGGCCTTCGCCGTGGGCTGCCCCGCCGTGGCTTCCCTCGCCGTGGCTGCTCCCGGGCCACGGGGCTTGCCGGTGACGTCCTCGACCGGAGGCCGCCGGGACAGGCTCGGGAGACCGGTAACCACCCTGAGGCTGATTCCTCAGCGGCATAAATATGACTCTGAGGAATCAACCTCACCGCGTTGGCCGGCTACCGGGCCGCCCGCCGACCGGGCCGCCCGCCGACCGGGCCGGTCGCCGACCGCGCCGGTCGGTCACCGCGACGACCGCCCACCGCGCCGGCCGTGGTGTCCTCTGTTGCCGGGCGTGTCCGGTGGGGCTGCTGTCTCACCGGATCGGTAGGGTGTCGAACACACGTACTGCTGGCGGCTTTGGGGAGGTGACGGCGTGCGCGTGCTCGGCGTCGATCCGGGGCTGACCCGGTGCGGGGTGGGCGTGGTCGAGGGCGTGCCGGGCCGGCCCTGCACCCTCGTCGCCTACTACGTGGTCTACACGGACCCGGCCGACGAGTTGCCGGTCCGCCTGCTGCACCTGGACCGCTCGCTCACCGATCTGGTGGCCGAGCACCGCCCGGAGAGCGTGGCGGTGGAGCGGGTGTTCAGCCAGCACAACGTTCGCACGGTGATGGGCACCGCCCAGGCCAGCGGGATCGCCGTGCTCGCCGGGGCGCGCGCCGGGCTGCCCGTGCAGACGTACACCCCGAGCGAGGTGAAGGCGGCGGTGACCGGCTCGGGCCAGGCCGACAAGGCACAGATGACCGCCATGGTCACCCGGCTGCTGCGGCTGCCCGAACCGCCCCGGCCGGCCGACGCCGCCGACGCGCTGGCGTTGGCCATCTGCCACATCTGGCGCGGTGGCACGCGGTCGAAGCTGGCCGCCGCGGCCGACCGGGCCCGACGAGGAGGAGTCAGATGATCGCCAGTGTGCGCGGTGTGGTGACCGCGACCGGCCCCGACCAGGCCGTCATCGAGGTCGGCGGGGTGGGGCTGGCGGTGCACTGCGCGCCGGCCACCCTGGCCGAGCTGCGGGTCGGTGAGTCGACCCGACTGGCCACCAGCCTGGTCGTCCGGGAGGACTCGCTCACCCTGTACGGCTTCGCCGACGACGACGCCAAGCAGCTCTTCGAGTTGTTGCAGACCGCCAGCGGGGTCGGGCCCCGGCTGGCCCAGGCGGTGCTCGCCGTGCACACCCCCGACGCCGTACGCAAGGCGATCGCCAACGCCGACACCGCCGCCCTGACCCGGGTGCCCGGCATCGGCAAGAAGGGCGCCGAGCGTCTCGTGCTGGAGCTGCGCGACCGGATCGGCCCGGTGCCGGTGGGCGTGGACGGCGCGGCCGGAGTCACCGGTGGTGCGTGGCCCGAGCAGGTGCGCCAGGCGCTCGTCGGGCTCGGCTGGACGGCCGCGCAGGCCGACCAGGCCGTGGCGGCGGTCGCCGAGACCGTCGACGGTCCGACCCCGCCGGTGCCGGTCCTGCTCAAGCAGGCCATCCGGCTGTTGGGCCGCACCCGATGACGGGCGACGGCCTGATCTCGGCGTACGTCAACGAGGCGGAGCTCGACGCCGAGGCCAGCGTCCGGCCGAAGCGGTTGGCGGAGTTCATCGCCCAGCATCGGGTCCGCGACCAGCTCGACCTGCTCCTGAAGGGCGCGATGCGGCGCGGCAGCCCGCCGGATCACATCCTGCTGTCGGGCCCGCCCGGCCTGGGTAAGACAACGCTGGCCAACATCGTCGCCGCCGAGCTGGGCTCGGGCATCCGGGTCACCAGCGGTCCCGCGATCGAGCGCTCCGGCGACCTGGCGGCGATCCTCACCAGCCTCGCCGAGGGCGACGTGCTCTTCATCGACGAGATCCACCGGATCGCGAAACCGGCCGAGGAACTGCTCTACAGCGCGATGGAGGACTTCCGGGTCGACGTGGTGGTCGGCAAGGGGCCGGGCGCCACCGCGATCCCGCTCGACGTCGAGCCGTTCACGCTGGTCGGCGCGACCACCCGGTCCGGCCTCCTGACCGGCCCGATGCGGGACCGGTTCGGCTTCGTCGCGCATCTCGACTTCTACTCCCCGGAGGATCTGGAGGCGCTGCTGCACCGCTCGGCGCGGATCCTCGGCGTACCGATCACCGACGACGGCGCCGTCGAGATCGCCGGCCGGTCGCGGGGCACGCCCCGGATCGCCAACCGGCTGCTGCGCCGGGTGCGGGACTTCGCCGAGGTGCGCGCCGAAGGTGTGGTCAACCGGGAGACCGCCCAGGCGGCCCTGACGGTGTACGACGTGGACGCGCTCGGCCTGGACCGGCTCGACCGGGCCGTGCTCGCCGCGCTGGTCGACTCGTTCCGGGGTGGCCCGGTCGGTCTCTCCACGCTCGCCGTGGCGGTGGGGGAGCAGCCGGACACGGTCGAGGAGGTCTGCGAGCCGTTCCTGGTCAGGGCCGGTCTGCTGGCCCGTACGCCCCGCGGCCGGGTGGCCACCGAAGCCGCCTGGCGCCATCTGGGCCGTACGCCGCCGAATGGTACATTTGGCACGGATGCCCCTCCCGTGCCCGATCTGTTCTCGGCCTCGCCCGATCAGCCGTGATCCGAACGTGATCTGTGCCGCATTCGGCGTTCCCAGGTGCAGGGATTAGACTCGCCGCGGTCTGTACAGGATGTGAGAATCCGCTTCCGCTCCGGCGTTCGTGCCCGGTGTGGGGGCCAATGGGAAGGTCGGCAGCGTGCATTACGCACAATCGGCAGGCGGGTCGGGCAGTCTGATGCCGATCCTGATGATCGTTCTGCTCTTCGGCGTCATGTACTTCATGATGATCCGTCCGCAGCAGAGGCGCCGCAAGGAAGCCGTGGCCATGCAGTCCGCGCTCTCCCCGGGCGACGAGGTGGTCACCATCGGCGGGCTCTACGGCACGGTCACCGGAGTGGACGACGAGACCGTCCTGATCGAGGTCGCTCCCGGCGTGCAGACCCGGTACGCCCGGCCGGCCATCGCCCGGGTGGTCACCCGCGCCGAACTTCCGGCCACGCCGGCGACCGAGGACGCGGACACCGTCAAGGAGTGATCCGCCATCCGTCGGGGCGGCCGGTCCGCCCGGGCGGGGCAGCGGACGCGACGTGAAAACTGGATAGTCGGGTCGACGCCGGGCGTCGGCAGGCCTCCGTGACCGGTCGGTGCCCCGTGCCGTCCGCCGGAGTGCCGTGCCGCCGTCCTGCTGGAGGCCCGGGTGGACCGATCGGCCGGTGATTCCGGCCGACACCGTCGCCGCGGGGGCGGCGGCGCGACCGTTACAGGGAGACAGGACAGCCGTGGCACCACCTCAGGGACAGATGCGCCCCGGACGGCAGTTGGCCGTGCTGGCGGGCATCTTCGTGGTCCTCTATCTTTTGGTGTTCTTCTCGGGAGGCGCCAGCGGCGGCTTCAAGGATCGGCTGGAGCCCCGGCTCGGCCTGGACCTGATCGGCGGCACACGGCTGACACTCGAGGCGAAGAACTCCGTCGACGGTCAGGCGCCCACGGCGGAGAACCTCGAAGAGGCCCGTCAGATCATCGAGAACCGGGTCAACGCGTTCGGTGTCGCCGAGGCCGAGGTGGTGACCGAGGGCAACCGGAACATCGTGATCTCCCTGCCCGGCGAGAACCGCGACCTGACGGACGTCGGCACGCCGGCCGAGCTGCGCTTCCGCAAGGTGCTCAAGGGCGCCGACGGTAGCGGTGCGATCGCCGCTCCGGCACCGACCCCGTCCGGCAGCGCCAGCCCGAGTCCGTCGGGCAGCGCCTCGCCGTCGGGTAGCGCTTCGCCGTCGGGCAGCGCGTCCCCCTCGACGACCGCCTCGCCGAAGGTGACCGCCTCCTCGGGCGGGCAGGGCGGCATGGCACCCACGCCGAGCGCCAGCGCCACCCCGACCCCCTCGGCGTCGGCCTCTCCGAGCGCCGGCGCGCCGTCGCCGGGTGCCAGCGAGGCCCCGGTTCCGGCGAGCGTCGAGGAGCAGCGCAAGGCCGTCGAGCAGAAGGTCGGCGCAGCCGCCTGGGCGGCCGCCAACGGGCTGCAGGGCCCGGCGGACCTCGCGAGCGACCCCGCGCTGGCCGACAAGCTCAAGCCGTTCGGTGACCTCAGCCCGCAGGAGGTCGCGGTCCTGCCGGCGCAGATGCAGTTCAACGTGCCGACCATCGGCTGCGCCCAGCTCGACAAGCGGCCGGCGGGATCGATCTCCGACCCGAAGCAGCAGACGGTGGCGTGTGAGGACGGCGCCGCGAAATACCTGCTGGACCAGGCGAAGGTGCTCGGCACCGACGTGAGCGACGCCAGCGCGGTGCTGGACCAGACCAACGCCTGGGTGGTGAGCCTCGACTTCAGCGGCTCCGGCCAGGAGAAGTGGACGGCCCTGACCCGCGAGGCGTTCAACAACGAGGGCAACGCGTGTGACGCCTCCGCTCTCGGCCAGGACGGCAAGTGCCGGGTCGCGGTCGTGCTGGACAACGAGATCGTCTCGTCGCCGGAGATCCAGGGCGTGCTCACCGGAAACTCCCAGATCACCGGCAGCTTCACCCAGCAGGACGCCAGCACGCTGGCCGGCCAGCTCCGTTACGGTGCCCTGCCGGCGACCTTCGAGCCGCAGGAGCAGCAGAACGTCTCCGCCACGCTGGGCGCCAGCCACCTGCGGGCGGGCCTGCTCGCGGCCGGCATCGGCATGCTGCTGGTCATCATCTACGCGTTCTTCTACTACCGCCTGCTCGGCTCGGTGATCTTCCTGAGCCTGCTGCTCTCCGCGCTGCTGGTCTTCGGCGCGCTGATCGTGCTCGGGCGGCAGATCGGCTTCACGCTGACGCTCGCCGGTATCGCGGGCTTCATCGTGTCGCTAGGTGTCGCGGCGGACTCGTTCGTCATCTACTTCGAGCGGTTGAAGGACGAGATCCGGGAGGGCCGCAGCCCACGTAGCGCGGTGCCGCGCGCCTGGGCCCGGGCCCGCCGGACGATCATCTCGGCCAACGCCATCTCGATCCTCGCGGCGGTCGTGCTCTACATCGTGTCGGTCGGCACGGTGAAGGGCTTCGCCTTCGCGCTCGGCCTGGCGACGGTGCTCGACCTGGTCGTCGTGTTCCTCTTCCGGCACCCGATCATGACGATGTTCGCCCGGACGCAGGCGTTCCTGTCGCCGCGGGTCAGCGGTCTGGGCCGCGTCCTGCGGTCCGCCGAGACCGACCAGGCCCCCACCCGCCCGTCCCGTGTGAAGGAGGCCTGACATGGCCCGCAGCGGTCTGGCCACCCGCCTCTACCGGGGCGAGGCCGGTCTCGACATCATCGGCAAGCGCAAGCTCTGGTTCGGCATCGCCGGTGTCCTGGTGCTGGTCGCGCTGCTGAGCTTCGTGTTCCGCGGCTTCACCCTCGGCATCGAGTTCGAGGGCGGCAACTCGTTCCAGGTCCCGGCGAGCGTCGGCACGCTGACGCAGGCCGAGGATCGGGTGAACGGCGTCCTGGGCAGCGAGGCCGGTGGCCTCGAGGTCGAGTCGGCCCAGACGATCGGTGGCGGAAGCGGCGAGTTCTACGAGTTCCGCACCGCGGAGATCTCCTCGGACGAGGCCAACGCCGTCAAGTCGGGGCTGGCGCAGGAGTTCGGCATCAACGCCGACCAGATCAGTGCGAACCAGGTCAGCGCGGCCTGGGGTGGCCAGTACACCGAGCGCGCGCTGCTCGGTCTGGTCATCTTCATCGCGCTGGTGATGCTCTACCTGATCATTCGCTTCGAATGGCGGATGGCGGTCGGCGCGGTCTCCTCGCTCCTGCTGAACCTGGTCCTCACCGCCGGCGTCTACTCGCTGGTCGGGTTCGAGGTCACGCCGTCGACGATCATCGGGTTCCTCACCATCCTGGGCTTCGCGCTCTACGACGTCGTCGTGGTGTTCGACAAGGTCCAGGAGAACACCCGGGGCATCACGGCGAACAACAACCAGACGTACGGCGAGGCGGCCAACCTGGCCGTCAACCAGACCCTGATGCGGTCGATCAACACCGGTCTGGTCGCGCTGCTGCCCGTCGGTGGTCTGCTCTTCATCGGTGTCCCGCTCGGCGCGGTCACTCTGAAGGACCTCGGTCTGGTGCTGTTCGTCGGTATGTTCGTCGCGGTCTACTCGTCGATCTTCTTCGCCACCCCGGTGCTGGCGACGCTGAAGAACTTCGAGCCGCGGATCCAGGCGCACAACAAGCGCGTCCTGGCCCGGCGCGGCGCGATCGCCCGGGGCGAGGTGACCCCGAAGGGTGCGCCGCGTCCGGCCACGGGCGGTCAGCCCACCGACGCGGAGGCCGCCGCGCTGGCCGGCGCGGCCCCGAAGGTGGGTGCGCGTCCGGCAGCCAAGCGGCCGGCCGGTGCCCGCGGCGGACGGCCGAGCGGCGGCGGCGGAAACCGGCCGGGCGGCGCGAAGCGGCGCTGACCGGCCGACCGGGGCCGACCCGGTAGTAATCGATCCGACGGCGTCCGGCATGCTGTGCGAGCAGCATGCCGGACGCCGTCGTCGTCGGAAGGGAAACGGGAACTGCCGTGACGGAGACCCACAGCACCGAGGCGCGCGGGGACAGCGGCCCGGAGGCCGCACGGCTGGTGGCAAGCCGGGTGCTGGACGTGCCGGACTTCCCCAAGCCGGGGATCGCGTTCAAGGACCTGATGCCGCTGTTCGCCGACGGTCAGGCGTTCCGCCAGGTGATCGACGAGATCGTGGCGTACCACGGCCGGGCCTCGTTCGACGCGGTGGTCGGCATCGAGGCACGTGGGTTCGTGGTGGCGGCGGCGATCGCGTACGCGACCGGCGTCGGCGTGGTGCCGGTCCGCAAGGCGGGCAAGCTGCCCCGCGCCGCCTACTCGGCCTCCTACGCGCTGGAGTACGGCGAGGCGACCCTCGAGGTGCATCAGGACGCCTTCACGGCCGGGCACCGGGTGCTCGTGGTCGACGACGTGCTGGCCACCGGCGGCACCGCGGCGGCGACGCTCGACCTGGTCGAGCGGGCTGGCGGTACGGTCGCCGGTTTCACCGTGCTGCTGGAGTTGTCCTTCCTGGGCGGCCGGCAGCGGCTCGCCCCACGCCCGGTCCATGCCCTGCTGACCGTTTGACGGCGCGCACCTCCGGTTGGGCGTGGCGCGGTCCGTCCGGCGGAGCGGCAGGACACCGTCTGTGCGAGTAGCATTGCCCTTTGCTGACGCCGACGGTGATCCGTCCGGCGGTACGCGACCAGGCCGGCCGTGCGGTCGGCGTGATTCCGGCGAGCGGTGAGGAGGCCGGTGTCCCACGATGTCGTCCCTCCGATGGAGGGCACGGTGCACCCGACAGGCGACGCGGACGGCTCGGTTGCGAACCGGAACGGTGACGCGACGGCCCGGGTGACGAGTTCTGGCACCGGCGCGATCGGCCCCGACGGGGGAGTTCGGCCCGGTGCGGTCCGTCCCGACCTGGTGGTCCCGTTGCGGGGCGATGGTCCGGGAGAGCCGGTGCCGAGCGCCGGGTTCGCGTTGGCCAGCGCGCCCACCGGCCGCCGGGTGCGGGCGCGGCTGGCCCGGTTCAACGCGCCCTGGCAGACCTCCCAGGTCAGCGAGGTGCTCGAGCCGCTCATCGCGATGCACCGGGAGAACCACCCGAAGGCTGACGCACGACTGCTCCAGCGCGCCTTCGACACCGCGGCCCGCTGGCACTCCGGGCAGTACCGCAAGTCCGGCGATCCGTACATCACGCACCCGCTGGCCGTGTCCACCATCCTGGCCAACCTCGGGATGGACACGACCACGCTGGTCGCCGCGTTGCTGCACGACACGATCGAGGACACCGAGTACACGCTCGACCAGATGCGCGCCGACTTCGGCGGCGAGGTCGCGTTGCTGGTGGACGGCGTCACCAAGCTCGACAAGGTCAAGCTGGGCGATGCGGCGAAGGCCGAGACCATCCGCAAGATGGTGGTCGCGATGGCCAAGGACCCACGGGTCCTGGTGATCAAGCTGGCCGACCGGTTGCACAACATGCGGACGCTGACCTTCCTGCCCCGCCCGAAGCAGGAGCAGAAGGCGAAGGAGACACTGGAGATCCTCGCTCCGCTGGCCCACCGGCTGGGTATGAACACCATCAAGTGGGAGCTTGAGGATCTCGCCTTCGGCACGCTCTTCCCGAAGCGGTTCGAGGAGATCAACCGGCTGATCGGGGAGCACCAGCCGCAGCGGGAGGCGCTGCTGCGCCAGGTCACGCAGAAGGTGTCCACCGACCTCAAGGCCGCCAAGATCAAGGCGGAGACGACCGGGCGACCGAAGCACCTCTACTCGATCTACCAGAAGATGATCGTGCGGGGTCGCGACTTCAACGACATCTACGACCTGGTCGGCGTGCGGATCCTGGTCGACACGGTGCGCGACTGCTACGCGGCGCTGGGCGTCATCCACGCGAACTGGCAGCCGGTGCCGGGCCGGTTCAAGGACTACATCGCGATGCCCAAGTTCAACATGTACCAGTCGTTGCACACGACGGTCATCGGGCCCACCGGCAAGCCGGTGGAGATGCAGATCCGCACCTACGCGATGCACCGCACGGCCGAGTTCGGTATCGCCGCGCACTGGAAGTACAAGGAGCACAAGGGCGTCCCGGTGGTCGGCCCGCCGGCGCACATCGACGAGATGACCTGGCTGCGCCAGCTGCTGGACTGGCAGCGGGAGGCGGCCGACCCGAGCGAGTTCCTCGACGCGCTGCGTTTCGACCTGTCCAGCCAGGAGGTGTACGTCTTCACCCCGAAGGGTGACGTCATCCCGCTGCCGACCGGGTCGACTCCGGTGGACTTCGCGTACGCGGTGCACACCGAGGTCGGGCACAAGTGCATCGGGGCGCGGGTCAACGGCAAGCTGGTGCCGCTGGAGTCGACGCTGTCCAACGGCGACGTGATCGAGATCTTCACGTCGAAGTCCGACACGGCCGGCCCGACGCAGGACTGGCTCGGCTTCGTCAAGAGCCCGCGTGCCCGTACGAAGATCCGGCAGTACTTCAACAAGGAGCGCCGCGAGGAGGCGATCGAGGCCGGCAAGGACGCGATCGTCAAGGCGATGCGCAAGCAGGGCATGCCGTTGCAGCGGATGCTCACCTCGGACGCGCTGATGGCGATGGCCCGGGACCTGCACCTCGCCGACGTCGCCTCGCTCTACGCCGCGGTCGGTGACAGCCAGGTCAGCGCCCAGTCCGTCGTGCAGAAGCTGATGGCCTCGTACGGCGGTGAGGAGGGCGCGGCGGAGGACATCGCCGAGACCGCCGTGGCGACCCGACCGCCGCGCAGCCGGGCGAGCAGCCACGACCCCGGTGTGGTGGTACGCGGCGTCAGCGACGTCTGGATCAAGTTGGCGCGTTGCTGCACCCCGGTTCCGCCGGACGCGGTCTTCGGTTTCGTGACCCGTTCCGGCGGGGTGAGCGTGCACCGGGACGACTGCGCGAACGCCGAGGACCTGAAGGCCCAGAGCGAGCGGGTGGTGGAGGTCAGCTGGAAGCTCACCTCGGCCTCGACGTTCCTGGTGGCCATCCAGGTCGAGGCGCTGGACCGGCACAAGCTGCTCGCCGACGTGACCCGGGTGCTCTCCGACGAGCGGGTCAACATCCTCTCCGCCACCGTCACCACCACCCGGGACCGGGTGGCGGTGAGCCGGTTCAGCTTCGAGATGGCCGACCCGAAGCACCTCGGCCACCTGCTGGCCACGGTTCGTAAGGTCGACGGCGTCTTCGACGCCTACCGGGTCACCTCCGGCGCCTGATCCGACCTCGACCCGGACGGGGGGAGAGGCCCGGCCGGAGGGCCTCGGCGGCGTGAGGCAGCGCGCCCCTCGGCCCTGATCGTGCCGACGGCTCCTTGATCAACTCGACATCAGTGAAGTCGGGGTGTCCCAGCGGTCCGGACACCCCGACTTCATGGAGCCCGAGTCGATCACCCGTCCACCAGACCCCACCGGCCCTCGCCCTCGGCCCCGGCCCTCGCCCTCGGCCCCGGCCCTCGCCCTCGGCCCCGGCCCTCGCCCTCGGCCCCGGCCCTCGCCCTCGGCCCCGGCCCTCGGCCCCGGCCCTCGGCCCCGGCCCTCGGCCCCGGCCCCCGGCCCTCGGCCCCGGCCCCCGGCCCTCGGCCCCGGCCAGGCCCTCGCTTTACGGCCCTCGGCCCCGGCCAGGCCCCGGCGTTGGCCCAGGCCCTCGCCCCTCGGCCCCGCCCCGAGGCCCTCGGCCCTCGGCCCTCGCCCCTTCCAGGCCCCCGCCCGGCCCCCGGCCCCGGCCGCCGGCCCCGGCCCCGGCCC
Source organism: Micromonospora sp. NPDC023737 (assembly GCF_040639715.1). Taxonomy (NCBI): domain Bacteria; kingdom Bacillati; phylum Actinomycetota; class Actinomycetes; order Micromonosporales; family Micromonosporaceae; genus Micromonospora; species Micromonospora sp. NPDC023737. The sequence goes on along the minus strand of NZ_JBFAAL010000017.1, from coordinate 98,026 downwards.
CCGGCCCTCGGGCCACCCCCGGGCCACCGGCCCCGGCCCTCGGCCCTCGGCCCGGGGCCCCCGGACAACGAAAAGCGCCCGCCGGTGGGGCCGGCGGGCGCTTCGCGGTACGTGTACGGGTCAGCCCTGCGGGGCGCTCATCGTGAGCTTCTTGATGACGATCTCCTTCTTGGGGTGACCGCCACCGGCCTGCTGGGCGAAGGCGCCGTCGTCGCCGGCCTTGGCCACGTCGTTGACGATGTCCATTCCGCCGGTGATCGTGCCCAGCACGGTGTAGCTCGGGTCCAGCGGCGAGTCGCCGTAGACGATGAAGAACTGGCTGCCGGTGCTGCCCGGGTCCTGCGACTTGGCCATCGCGATCACGCCCGCCGGGTACGGGGGCCGCTTGTCGGTCGGCAGGTTCTCCTCAGCCATGCGGTAGCTGGGGCCGCCGGTGCCGTCGGTCTCCCGCCAGCCCTTGCCGGTCGCGCTCGGGTCGCCGCACTGGAGGACCTTGATGCCCTCGGTGACGAGCCGGTGGCACTTGGTGTTGTCGAAGAAGTTCTTCTCCGCCAGGTGGGTGAAGCTGCCCGCGGTGCACGGCACGAGGCTGCGGTCGATCTTCGCGGTGATCGGCCCGAGGTTCGTGTCGATCGTCATCGTCTGGATGCCGGTGTTCGACTGCTGGTTGGCCGGTACTCCGACGTCCTTGATCTCCTTGACCCGCTGGTCGGAGGGGATCTCGACGTACGCGCACTGGACCTGGCCGGCCGCCACGGTGTCGGTGCCGGCGTTGTCGTCGTCGCCGCCCAGGCTGGTGGCCAGCCAGACGGTGCCGGCCACCACCAGCAGCAGGGCGAGGCTCGCCCCGACGATCGCCTGCGTCTGCCGGCGCTTGCGGGCCCGGGCCGCGCGCTCGGCCATCTCCTTCTCAAGCCGGGCGCGTGCCGCCGCGCGCTGCCGCTCTCTGGTGGACGTCACGCCTGAATCCTCCTGGGCTGTTCGTTTCGGGGCGCGGGTGCCGTTGTGCTGCCGTGGGACCGCTCAGCCGGCGTTCGGGCTGGGCGGCGGGGAGGCCGGGTCGGACGGGGTGGTGGCCGGCGCGCCGGTCGTGGGCTCGCCGACGGTGAGGCTCTGGAGCACCACGTCCGTCTGGGGCTTGACCTTGGCTCCCGCCCCATTGTCCACGGTCGGGAGCTTGCCGATCTTCTCGAGGACGTCCATTCCGCCGGTGACCTTCCCGATGATCGGGTAGGCCGGCTCGTCCGGGTCGTAGTCCTTGAAGAAGAGCAGGAACTGGCTGCCGTTGGCGCCCGGCGGGTTGGAGATCATCGCCACGGTGCCCTTCGGGTACGCCGGCTGCCGCTTCCCGGTCGGGCTGGCCGACGCGCTCGGCGCCGGCGCGTCCGGCACGTTCTCGTTGTAGAACGAGTAGGTCGGGCCGCCGAAGCCGGTGCCGCTCGGGTCGCCGCAGCGCAGCGCGCCCTCGGCCATGATCTCGTGGCACTTGGTGTTGTCGTAGAACGACCGGCTCGCCAGGTGGGCGATGCTCGCGGCGGCGCAGGGCGCGGAGGCCAGGTCGAGCTCGGCGGTGACCGGCGCACCTTGGTTGGTGGTCACCGTCATCGCCCGGGTGCCGTCGGTGGGCAGGCCGGTGGTCTCCGGGGTGCCCACGTCCTTGAGGTTGGTGTTGGCGGTGCCGTCCTGCGGCGTCCAGAGGCAGACCTCTTCGGCGGCGGTGTTCTCCTTCGGCTCGGAGTCGAAGGCACCGAGCGCCCAGGCCGAGCCGACCACGATCAGCGCGAGTATCAGGGCGGCGCCCACGCCCGCCTGAATCTGCCGTCGCCGCCTGACCCGCGCCGCCCGACGAGCCATCTGGCGGTCGAGCTTGGCCCGTGCCAGTTTGCGCTGCCGGTCCCTGCTGGAAGCCACCCGTGCTCCCCTTCCTCTACCCTGGTCGTCGCCGGCGCCGTGGGCGTCGCATGCCCGTGTGGGGCAGTGCGCCACGCCACACGCTCGCCAGAGTGTACGGCCACCGGCTGTGTATGTGGTGTACGAGGTCCTGGCTGTGCTTATCGGAGCACGTCACTGTGTTCCGCGGGGCGGGCGCGACGGATGGTCCGGCGAATATGCCGAGCGCGGCCGGTTAGGCTGATCAGGGACGGACCTCATGTCGACGGAAGGGGAGCGGACGTGCTCGTGGCCGGCTTTCCCGCCGACGCCTTCGGCACCAACTGCTACGTGGTGGCCACGGCGCCGGGGGAGCAGTGCGTGGTCGTCGACCCCGGCATCGGCGTACTCGACCGGCTCGACGCCGTGCTCGCCGAGCACCGCCTGCACCCGGCTGCCGTGCTGCTCACCCACGGGCACCTCGACCACACCTTCTCGGTGGCGCCGGTCTGCGGGGCGCGGGGGATCACCGCGTACGTCCACCCGGGCGACCGGGAGATGCTGGCCGACCCGGCCAAGGGCTTGTCCGCCGACCTCACGGCGCTCTTCGGCGGCCGGCTGACCTACTCCGAGCCGGACGACGTCGCCGAGCTGACCGACGGCGCGACGCTCGCGCTGGCCGGCCTGGAGATCACCGTCGACCACGCCCCGGGCCATACCGGCGGGTCGGTGCTGTTCCGGATGCCCGGCGCCGGGTCGCGCTGGGAGGCGGACGAGATCTGCCTCTCCGGCGACGTGCTCTTCGCGGGCTCGATCGGTCGCACCGACCTGCCGGGCGGCAGCATGCCGGCGATGCTCACCAGCCTGCGGGACAAGATCCTCCCGCTGGCGGACGACACCGTCGTACTGCCCGGCCACGGCCCCACGACCACGATCGGCCGCGAGCGCGCGAGCAACCCGTACCTCATCGAGGTGGCGGAGTCCGGCGACGCGCGCCCGGCCGCACCCGCCCGAGGTCTCTGATCCGCACCCGCGCCGCGGCGCGGGCATCGACCGGCCGCGCGTCGCGCGCGAGTCAAGGAGTACGTCATGAGCAAGCCCACGCCCATCTCCGGCTTTCCGGAGTGGACGCCGTCGCAGCGGATGATCGAGCAGTACGTGCTCGACCGGATCCGGAACACGTTCGAGCTGTACGGCTTCGCCCCGCTGGAGACCCGCGCGGTCGAGCCGCTCGACCAGCTGCTGCGCAAGGGGGAGACCTCCAAGGAGGTCTACGTTATCCGGCGGCTGCACGACGACGAGCAGGGCCCGGCCGGCGACGACGCGCTCGGTCTGCACTTCGACCTGACGGTGCCGTTCGCCCGGTACGTGTTGGAGAACGCGGGCAAGTTGCAGTTCCCGTTCCGGCGCTACCAGATCCAGAAGGTGTGGCGGGGGGAGCGGCCGCAGGAGGGGCGCTACCGCGAGTTCGTCCAGGCCGACATCGACATCGTCGACCGGGACAACCTCGGGGCGCACCACGAAGCGGAGATGCCGCTGGTCATCGGGGACGCGCTGCGGTCGTTGCCGATCCCGGAGGTGCGGATCCAGGTCAACAACCGCAAGATCTGCGAGGGCTTCTACCGGGGCATCGGGTTGACCGATCCGGAGGCGGCGCTGCGCGCGGTCGACAAGCTCGACAAGATCGGTCCGGCGAAGGTCGCGGAGTTGCTGGCCCAGACCGCCGGGGCGAGCGAGGCACAGGCGAAGGCGTGCCTGGCGCTGGCCGAGATCTCCGCCCCGGACGCGTCCTTCGCCGACGCGGTGCGCGCCCTCGGGGTGAGTGACCCGATGTTGGACGAGGGGATCGAGGAGCTGGTGCGGGTGGTGGAGACCGCCGCCGAGCACTCGCCGGGGCTCTGCGTGGCCGACCTGCGCATCGCCCGGGGCCTCGACTACTACACGGGGACGGTCTACGAGACCCAGCTGCGCGGCTACGAGCGGTACGGCTCGATCTGCTCCGGAGGCCGGTACGACAACCTGGCCAGTTCCGGCGCGGTCCGGTTCCCCGGTGTGGGCATCTCCATCGGGGTCACCCGGCTGCTCGGGCTGCTCTTCGGCACCGACGCGCTGTCGATCTCGCGGGACGTGCCGGCCTGTGTCGTGGTCGCGGTGACCAGTGAGGAGCAGCGGCCGGCCAGCAACCGGGTCGCCGACGCGCTGCGCCGACGTGGCATCCCGGCCGAGGTGTCGCCGAGCGCCGCGAAGTTCGGCAAGCAGATCCGGTACGCCGAGCGGCGACGCATCCCGTACGTCTGGTTCCCGGGCGCGGAGGGCGCGGGCGACGAGGTGAAGGACATCCGTTCCGGCGACCAGGTCGCGGCGACGGCCGACACCTGGACACCACCGGCTGCCGACCTGAAGCCACTGGTGAGCTGACCGCCCCGGCCGAGCCCGGTGTCCGCCGAGCTCCCACCCACCCCCACCCCCACCCCGGCTCGCTGGCGTGATCATGAAGTTAGCGGCGACAAATCGGACAGATTCTGCCGCTAACTTCATGATCACGGGGCTGGGTGGAGGTGAGGGGGCGCGGTTGGGCGGGGTGGGTTACCAGGGGAAGCCGGCGGCGTATGAGACGTTGGCCAGCGCCTGCTGGCCGGTGGCGTTCGGGTGGAAGTAGTCCCAGCCGGAGAGCTGGTTCAGCGTGAACGGGTAGCCGAACACCGCGTTGTCGTCGAAGTCGCAGTTCGGGCCGTACGCGGCGCAGGCCTGGGCGAGCTGGGTGTTGTAGTCGACGACCCGCTGGCGTACGCGGTTGCGCCGATCGACGTCGGGCTGGGCGGTGGAGGTCGGGTTGGCCAGCAGCGACTGGCAGATGCCGAAGAGCGACCAGGCCGTACGGGCGCTGCCGCTGCCCTTGCCGACGAACCAGAGTCGGTGCACGTCCGGGATGCTGATCACGAACACCCGGGCGTTCGGCAGCCCGGCGCGGAGGCGGTTCAACGCCGAGTCGATGTTCGCCCGGAACGTGCTCACCGGGGTCATGCTCGACTCCGAGCCGGTGCAGGCGTCATTGGCGCCGATCAGCATGGTGACGTAGTCGACGCCCTGGCCGACGGCGGTGCCGGCCTGTCCGTACATGTCGGCGGACTTCGCCCCAGAGCGGGCGTCGTTGTGGTTGTTGCCGTTGATGGCCGGGTTGGCCGTGCGGATACGCAGGTAGTGGCTGTTGACCGCGGAGTTGTCGCCGGTGCTGAACGACCGTGAGGTGCAGTCGACGTACCACCCGCAGGCGTTGAACCCGCGCGTGATCGAGTCGCCGAGGCTGGCCATGGAACTGGGCGGCGGGCCGGGGTCGGCGACGGCCGGGGCGGCAGGCAGCAGGGTGAGGGCGGTGAGCGCGGCGAGTGGGGCGAGCAGGCGCCGGATGGGGGACATGAGGGCCTCCGGATCGCGGTAGCCGGGGGGAAACCGTGCGGTGACCAGATCGTATAGACGGTCATCTGTGTTCACAACGCTTCCGGTTCGGGGCTGCCGTCGCCGCGGCGGGAAGGGCGGCCGCCGGTCTTGTTAAGGATCTTAAGCATGTGAATACTTCATTGCGTTCGGCCGGTTCCCCCAGTTCGGCCGGACCCTTCCGGGCCCCGCCGCCCCCGGCGAGGGCCGTCGCCCCCTCTTTGGAGGTTGTTCATGCGACCCACGAGGTCCACACTCCGCCGGGCCGCCACCCTCGCCGTGGCCGGAACCCTGGTCGTCGGCTCGCTCATCGGCGCACCCGCCCAGGCAGCCCCCGCCGCCTCCCCCGACGCCGCCACCGCTCTCTCCGAGCGGCTCGGCGCCCGCTCCGCCGGCGCGTACGCCGACGCCAGCGGCAAGATGATCGTCACCGTGACCGACGAGGCCGCTGCCCGCGAGGTCCGCGCCTCCGGCGCGACCCCGAAGTTCGTCGAGCGCGGCGCAGCCGAGCTGGCCCGGGTCACCTCCGACCTGGAGCGCAGCGCGAGCATCCCGGGTACCGCGTGGTGGGTCGACCCGGTCAGCAACCAGGTGGTCGTCTCCGTCGATCCCACCGTGACCGGCGCCAAGCTGGAGCGCGTCAAGGCCGCCGTGGCCCGGGCCGACGGCGCGCTGCGCATCGAGTCCGAGGCCGGCGTGCTGAGCACCCGGATCTCCGGCGGCCAGGCCATCTACGCCGGCGGCGGCGGGCGCTGCTCGCTCGGCTTCAACGTCCGCAGCGGCAGCACCTACTACTTCCTCACCGCCGGGCACTGCACCAACATCTCGTCGAGCTGGTATTCGAACTCCTCCCAGACCAGCCTGCTGGGCACCCGCGCCGGCACGAGCTTCCCGGGCAACGACTACGGCATCGTCCGGCACAGCAACTCCGCGAACGCGGCCGGCAACGTCTACCTCTACAACGGCAGCTACCGGGACGTCACCGGCGCGGGCAACGCGTCCGTCGGCCAGTCCGTGCAGCGCTCCGGCAGCACCACGGGCCTGCGTAGCGGCTCGGTGACCGCGCTCAACGCCACCGTCAACTACCCGGAGGGCACCGTCCGCGGTCTGATCCGCACCACGGTCTGCGCCGAGCCGGGCGACAGCGGCGGCTCGCTGTTCAGCGGCAGCACCGCGCTGGGTCTGACCTCCGGCGGCAGCGGCAACTGCCGCACCGGCGGTACCACCTACTTCCAGCCGGTGACCGAGGCGCTGAGCGTCTACGGCGTCAGCATCATCTGACCGTCCCCCGCCAGCGGGCCGCCGGAGTCATCCGGCGGCCCGCGTCATGTGTCCGATCCGCACGCCGGCCAGGGGGTCGGCCGGCCGCTCACCGAACGGCGGCCGCGTACTCACCGAACGGCGGCCGCATCTCTCACCCAACGGCGGCCACCCCGCTCACCGAACTCCGGCCGCGCGTTCACCCGACTCCGGTCGCGCCGCTCGCCGAATGGCGGCCACCCCGCTCACCGAACTCCGGCCGCGCCGCTCACCCAACGCCGGCCACCCCGCTCATCGAACTCCGGCCGGGGCGGCGAGCTGCGCCCGCCGGGCGGAGAGCACCGCCAGCAACGGCCAGAGCGCGACGGCCAGCGCCGTGATCCGCTCGGCCAGCCCGGTCCGGGATCCGACGTTCACCTCGAGCGCGAACCAGCCGACCAGGCCCAGCAACAGTGCGGTGGCGCTCAGCCCGACCGCCCGGCGGAACGCCCAGGGTGGCTCCGGGCGAGCCAGATGCCCGACGACCGGGCCGCGCGGCAGCCACAGCGCCGTACCGGCCGGCCAGAGCGCCAGCGCGAGGACGGCGACGGTCGCCACGGTGCCGTGACCGAGCGAACCACCGACGCTCGGCCGGGGAAAGGCGACCAGCGCGATGGTGGCCACCCCGCCGACGGCGAGCAGGAAACGGCTGGGCAGACCGGCCGCGTGCAGCACGGCGGCGATCGCCAGATAGCAGGAGCCGAACAACACCAGGGCGCCGGTCATGATCCAGCGATCGGCGGCATCCGGCCCGGCCAGCTCGCTGATGGTGTCCCGGACCGGGTCGTAGTCGCTGGGCTGCCGCGCGCCCGCGACCGTCCAGCCGGTCACCAGCAGCACAGGTGCCGCCGCCGCGGTGGCGACGGCCCACGTCGGTACGACGCGCATTCGGCCACGGTAATCGGCTCGGCGGCTCGGCGGCTCGGGTTCGGCGGTCCACCCACCGGTGATTCGCACCGGCGGGCCGGGTGGTCGGAGGAACGACGGCCGCCCCTGACAGAATGCCGGTGAGGACTGTTCCACGATGAGGAGTTGCCAGCCGTGATCCGTACCCACAACGCCGGAAGCCTGCGCGCGACGGACGCCGGCACCACGGTGACGCTCGCCGGCTGGGTGGCCCGCCGGCGCGACCACGGCGGTGTCATCTTCGTCGACCTGCGCGACGGCTCCGGCGTGGTCCAGGTGGTTTTCCGCGAGGAGGACGCGCACGCGCTGCGCAACGAGTTCTGCGTGAAGGTCACCGGCGAGGTGACCCGCCGCCCGGAGGGCAACGAGAACCCGGAGCTGCCCACCGGTGAGATCGAGGTGACCGCGGTCGAGCTGGAGGTGCTCTCCGAGGCCGCGCCGCTGCCGCTGCCTGTGGACGACCAGGTCGAGGCGGGCGACGACATCCGGCTCAAGTACCGCTACCTGGACCTGCGGCGAAGCGGTCCGGCGAAGGCCATGCGGCTGCGGTCGCGGGCCAGCCAGCTCGCCCGCACCGTGCTGCACGAGCGGGACTTCCTGGAGATCGAGACCCCGACGCTGACCCGCTCCACCCCGGAGGGCGCCCGCGACTTCCTGGTGCCGGTACGCCTGCAGCCGGGCAGCTGGTACGCGCTGCCGCAGTCCCCGCAGCTGTTCAAGCAGCTGCTCATGGTCGGCGGCATGGAGCGTTACTACCAGATCGCCCGCTGCTACCGGGACGAGGACTTCCGCGCCGACCGGCAGCCGGAGTTCACCCAGCTCGACATCGAGATGTCGTTCGTCACCGAGGACGACGTGATCGACCTCGGCGAGGCGATCGTGGCGAAGCTCTGGTCGGAGCTGGCCGGCCACGAGATCGCCCGCCCGATCCCGCGGATCACCTGGCACGACGCCATGTCCCGGTACGGCTCGGACAAGCCGGACCTGCGTTACGGCGTGGAGCTGACCGAGCTGACCGACTACCTGCGCGGCACCGAGTTCCGGGTGTTCGCCGGCGCGATCGACGCGGGCGGCTACGTCGGCGCGGTGGTCATGCCCGGCGGCGCGTCGCAGACCCGCAAGGAGCTGGACGGCTGGCAGGACTGGGCCAAGGCGCGCGGTGCGCGTGGCCTGGCGTACGTGGTGCTGGACGCCGAGACCGGTGAGGCGCGCGGCCCGGTGGCGAAGAACCTCTCCGAGGCGCACCTGGCCGGTCTGGCCGACGCGGTGGGCGCGAAGCCCGGCGATGCGATCTTCTTCGCCGCGAGCACGAACACCCGGGAGGCGCAGGAGCTGCTCGGCGCGGCGCGGATCGAGATCGCCAAGCGGTCCGGGCTCGTCGACGAGAGCGCCTGGGCGTTCTGCTGGGTGGTCGACGCGCCGATGTTCGAACGTGACGACGAGGGTGGCTGGACGGCCGTGCACCACCCGTTCACCTCGCCGAACGGCGAGTGGGTGGACCGGTTCGAGGAGGCGCCGGACCGGGCGCTGGCGTACGCGTACGACATCGTCTGCAACGGCAACGAGATCGGTGGCGGCTCGATCCGTATCCACCGGGGCGACGTGCAGCAGCGGGTCTTCGACCTGCTCGGCATCACCCCGGAGGAGGCGCAGGACAAGTTCGGCTTCCTGCTGGAGGCGTTCAAGTACGGCGCCCCGCCGCACGGCGGCATCGCGTTCGGCTGGGACCGGGTCTGCATGCTGCTCGCCGGTGCGGACTCGATCCGCGAGGTGATCGCCTTCCCGAAGACGCGGGGTGGTTTCGACCCGCTCACCGGCGCGCCGACGCCGATCACCGCGCAGCAGCGCACCGAGGCGGGCATCGACGCCAAGCCGAAGCCGCAGGCGGCTCCGCACAGCGGCACCGCCGGTCCGGCCGCCCCGGTCGCCGACCCGACCTGATCGGTCTTTCTCGGCCGCCGGCGTCGTTCGGAGGCCGCCGTTCGATCATGGGGTTGGCCGGGCCTGTGTGTCCGTCAACCCCGTGATCGACTGGAAGCGGAGGCGTCGTGACTTTGCTCGTGGTGGGGGCCAGCGGGTTTCTGGGCGCGGAGGTCTGTCGGCAGGCCGTCGCGACGGGTGAACGGGTGGTGGGGACGTACCACTCGGGTGCCGTCGGGATGGCCGGCGTCGAGGCGCGGCGGCTCGATGTGACCGATCGGGCCGCCGTCCGGGACCTGGTCGCGCGGGTGCGGCCCACGGTGGTCGTCGGCACGCCCTACCGGTACGGGGACTGGGCGGTGACCGCCGACGGGGCGGCGCACATCGCCTACGCGGCGGCCGAGGCCGGCGCGCGGCTCGTGCACATCTCCAGCGACGCGCTGCACGCCGGCCGTTCCGAGCCGTACGGGGACGACGAGCCGCCCAGCCCGATCTTCCCGTACGGGGCCGCGAAGGCGGCGGCCGAGACCGCCGTCCGGGCGATCGATCCGGCCGCGGCGCTGGTGCGCACCTCGCTGATCCTGGGGGAGCGGAGCAAGCAGATCCAGCTCTGCCGGGACGCGCTCGCCGGGCGGGCCACCCTGTTCACCGACGAACTTCGCTGCCCGATCGACGTCGTCGACCTGGCCGGCGCCGTGCTGGAGCTGGCCGGCACCGACTACGCCGGCCCGATCAACGTGGCCGGCCCGGACGCCGTCAGCCGCGCGGAACTCGGCCTGCTGGTGGCCCGCCGGGAAGGGCTCGACCAGATCGGCATGAAGACGTCCACCGGTGCCGAGGCCGGCGTGCTGCGCCCCACCGACGTACGGCTCGACTCCGCCCGCGCCATGGGCCTGCTGCGTACGCGGCTGCGTGGCGTACGCGAGCTTCTCGCCGCCTGATCCGACGGGCCACCGGCCCCACCGCGGCGCGGGCGATCCCGCAGAGATCGCATTCGATCCGGGATGAGTGCACAAGTTCTATGCACACATCTTGTGCATAGAACTTGTGCACAGATATTGTGCACGCATGCCTGACACTCCCGGAACTGATCGGCGCCCGCCACGACAGGTGCAGCTCAACGCCCGGCAGGTCCGGGTCCTGGCCCATCCGTTGCGGATGCGTCTGCTCGGCACGCTGCGGGTGGACGGGCCGGCGACGGCGACCGCGCTGGCCGACAAGCTCGACACCAACACCGGGGCGACCAGCTACCACCTCCGGCAACTCGCCGAGGTGGGGCTGGTCGCCGAGGACCCGGACCTCGGCACCGGCCGTCAGCGGTGGTGGCGGGCCCTGCACGACATCAGCAACTTCGAGCCCACCGAGTTCGACGACGACCCGGACGCCCGGGCGGCGGCGCGGTGGATCGAGGCCAACCACGTCCAGCTCATGGCCGAGCACGCGCGGCGGTGGATGGCGGCCGCCGAGGACCAGTCGCGGGAGTGGCGGGACGCGGCCAGCCTCAGCGACATGGTGCTGACGCTTTCGCCGGCCCGGCTGCGGGCGCTCAACGACGAGCTGTGGCAGGTGGTCATGCGCTACCACGACGAGCCACCGAGCGACGGGCCGGACGCCCAGCAGGTGCACATCTTCCTGTCCGCCTTCCCCCGGGTGGAGGGACGGCGATGAGCGCACTGTCCGTACGCCAGGTCCGGTTCCGCTTCCTGCTGCTGCACGGGCTGCGCTGGCTGCCCAGCGGTCTGACCATCCCGCTGATGATCCTGCTGATGCAGGAACGTGGGCTGTCGCTGTCCCAGATCGGGCTGGTCAGCGTCGCCCAGGGGGTGGTCGTACTGGCGCTGGAACTGCCCACCGGGGGGCTGGCCGACGTCCTCGGCCGGCGGCCCGTCCTGGTGACGGCCTGGCTGCTGGGCCTGATCTCCCTGCTGGTGTTCGCGGTGGCCGACTCGTTCGCACTCTTCTTCCTGGTGTGGGCGTTGCAAGGCGTCTTCCGCGCGCTGGACAGCGGTCCACTCGAGTCCTGGTACGTCGACGCCACCCTGGCCGCCGATCCCGAGGCCACCTACGAGCCGGGCCTCGGGTACGCCGGCACCGTGATCGGCGTGGCCATCAGCGCCGGCGCGCTCCTCAGCGGCGGCCTGATCGCGCTCGGCCCGATCGGGCCGGTCAGCGCACTCACCGTGCCCGTGCTGGTCGCCGCAGCCCTCCAGGCGGTGGCCATCGGGGCACTTCTCATGCTGCTGACGGAGGTTCGGCCCGCGAAGGGAAGCGGCGCGCTACGGGCGTCGATCGTCGAGGCTCCCCGGATGATCGGGCAGGCGGTCGGCCTGCTGCGTCGATCGCGGGTGCTGCTCGCCCTGGTGGCCGTCGAGCTGTTCTGGGGCTTCGGCATGGTCACGTTCGAGTCGCTGCTACCGGTACGACTCTCCGAGGTGGTCGGCGACGCGGACCGGGCGGCGGCGCTGCTCGGACCGGCCAACTCGGCGGCCTGGTTGGCCTCCGCGGCCGGCGCGGCGCTGACCCCGCTCCTGCTGCGCTGGCTCGGTGCGGCCCCCGGCGCCGCGCTGCTGCGGATCGCCCAGGGGGTGACGGTCGTCGGCATGGGGTTCTTCGCCGGGCCGGTCGGGGTGCTCGTCGCGTACCTGGCCTGCTACACGGTGCACGGCGCGTCGAATCCGCTGCACGTCGGGCTGCTGCACCGGCAGGTCGACGGTCCCTACCGGACCAGTGTGATCTCGCTGAACTCGATGATGGGTCAGCCCGGATTCGCGCTCGGCGCCGTGCTGCTCACCGCGCTCGCCGACTTCTCGAGCGTCAGCACCGCGATGCTGGTCGGCGCGGTCGTGCTGGCCGTCGCCGCCCCGCTCTACCTGCCGGCCTGGCGCGCCGGCCGGCGGGCCGTCACGGACGCAGCGGCCACGGCCGGTCCCACGACTCCGGTGCCTGACCCCACGCTCCCGTCGCCCGGGAGTCCGGCCGCCGTCCGGTCATCAGCGAGCGACGGGGCCCCGGTGGCCGGATCGGCGGGTTGAGGCCCGGCCGGTCGAGATGATCGACTCGGGTTCGTCGAAGGCGCGGTGTCCCTCCGGCCAGGGCGGTCCGACAGCAGGGGAACCCGAGTCGGTCGTGGTCCGCGCGGGACCGTTCGGGCGGCTCAGGCGAGGCGGATGGAGTTACGGGTCGCCGTGTTGGTGAAACCGAGCCGGCGGTAGAGCCGGATCGCGCCGACGTTGACCGGATAGACGCCGAGCGCGGCGTGGTCGTACCGGGTGAGCATCGTGCGGGTCATCGCGGCGGTGAGAGCGGCGCCGAGGCCGAGACCACGCTGCTGCGGGGCGACGGTCAGCCCGGCGAGGAACCCGATGTCACCACGGCTGCGGTCCGCGCCGCAGGCGATGAGGCGATCACCGTCCCGGATGCCGTACCAGCCGACCACCCCGAGGTCGCCCGGCCGGGAAGTGGTGCTCGGGAAAGCTTCGTCGATCAACGCGGTGAGCGCCGGGTGATCGGCCTCAGTGAGGCGTACCACCCGTTCCTCGCCCGGCTGACGCGGCGGCTCCGCCGTGGTCCAGAGGAAGAGCCACTCGTCACGCTGGGCCACGTTCAGCCGGCCGGCCAGGTCGGCCGGGTCGAGCCCAGGCAGGTTCAGCAACAGGCCCGCCCCGAGCACGCCCTCGGCGACCAGGTCGGCGCAGACATCGAGGGTGGGCCCGGCCGCGCCGAGGGCCGCCACCGACGGCCGCTGCCCCGCCGGCAGCACCCAGACCACCGCGCCGTCGCGCCGGTAGCCGCGCGGCTCCATCTCCGGCCGAAGCATGTGCCGGGCGTACGGGTGGTGGCCGGTGGCAGCCAGGATGGCGGCCCGACCGTCGAGCACCTGGTCGGCGATGATCATGCTCCAAGCCTAGGAGGGGTCGGGCTGACCGTTGTCGCCGGTGCCCGGACGGGGCCGGGTCGTCCATGGTGGAGATTGGCGAGCGTCCCGATCGGGTACATCCGGCGGCAACCTACTGGGAACCCCCACCGGAGGACGTCATGCTCGCCATTCTCGCGGCGATCGTATTCGGTTTCGCCCTGCTGCTCGACCTGATGGACACCAACTTCGGCGCACCGGACCTGTTCAACTGGAACACCCTCGTGCTCATCGGTCTGCTGCTGCTCGCGCTCTACCTGGCCGGTGTCGGCCGTGGCCCCGGTGGCGGCGGCGGACGCTGGTACCGGGGCCGTCGGCCTGGCCGTGGCTGACCGGACCCGATCACTGCCGGCCGGGCCCGCGGCGCGATTCCGGTGTCCCGGACCCGGCCCGGTACTGTTCTCGTGATGCAGTCCGATGCCCTGTTCTCCCTCGGCGAACCCGCCGGAGCGCCCAGCGCCCCCGCGGGTTCCGGTGATGCCGACGGGTTCACCGAGGTGGGGCCGGATTCGCCCCTGCCCGTCCGGATGCGCCCCGCGAGCCTCGACGAGCTGGTCGGGCAGGAACATCTGCTCGCGCCCGGCGCGCCGCTGCGGCAGCTGGTCTCCGGCGGCGCGCCGATGTCGGTCATCCTCTGGGGGCCGCCGGGCAGCGGGAAGACCACCATCGCGCACCTGGTCGCCCGGGCCACCGACCGTCGGTTCGTCGCCATGTCGGCGCTCTCCGCCGGGGTCAAGGACGTCCGGGCGGTGATCGATTCGGCCCGCCGGCAGCGTCGCAGCGGCGGTCCGCAGACCGTGCTCTTCATCGACGAGGTGCACCGGTTCAGCAAGACCCAGCAGGATTCGTTGCTCGCCGCCGTCGAGGACCGCACCGTCACGTTGCTCGCGGCCACCACCGAGAACCCCTACTTCTCAGTCATCTCGCCGCTGCTGTCCCGGTGCGTACTGCTCACCCTGCAACCGCTGGACGACGAGGCGGTCCGCGGACTGCTGCGCCGAGCGGTCGCCGACGAGCGGGGTCTCGGCGGTGCGCTCGCCCTGGATCCGGCCGCCGAGGACCACCTCGTCCGGCTCGCCGCCGGCGACGTACGCAAGGCGCTGACCGCGCTGGAGGCCGCGGCGGCCTCGGCGGGCGCGCTGGGCACCGGCCGGATCGACCTCGCCACCGCCGAGCAGGCGGTGGACGTGGCGGCGGTCCGGTACGACCGGGACGGCGATGCGCACTACGACGTCATCAGCGCGTTCATCAAGAGCATGCGCGGGTCGGACGTGGACGCCGCGCTGCACTGGCTGGCGCGGATGCTGGTGGCCGGTGAGGACGCCCGGTTCATCGCCCGCCGCCTGGTCGTCTTCGCGAGCGAGGACGTCGGCATGGCCGACCCCAGCGCGTTGAGTGTGGCGACCGCCGCCGCGCACGCCGTGGAGTACGTGGGTCTGCCGGAGGCGCAGCTCAATCTCGCCCAGGCGGTGATCCACATGGCGACGGCGCCGAAGTCGAACTCGGCGACGACCGCGATCGGAGCGGCGATGGCCGACGTACGGGCCGGACGTGGTGGTCCGGTGCCGCGCGGGCTGCGCGACGCCCACTACGCCGGTGCCCGCGGCCTCGGTCACGGCGCCGGTTACCGCTACCCGCACGACGACCAGCGCGGCGTGCTCACCCAGCAGTACGTGCCCGACGACCTGGTCGGCACCGACTACTACCAGCCCAGTCAGCACGGCGGGGAGCGGGCGGTGGCCGCCCGGCTGCCGCTGCTGCGCCGCATCGTGCGCGGCCTGCCCGCCCCGGCGACCCGCCCCGAGCCGTCGCGACGACCGGAGGCGCCCGCGACGCGGGCGGAGGCGTCAGCCGCACCGGCGGAGATGCCGGCCGCGCGGGTGGACACGTCGAGCGGTCGTCCGGCCGCGCCCGAGCAGGCGCCGGACGATCCCGCGGAGACTTCCCCGGCGGCGACGCAGGCGAGCGGACCGGCCCCGACCGCTGCGGCTGCCGACGGCGACCGAACAGCGGGTCCGCCTGAAGCCGGCGCGGAGAAGGATGGCGGCAGGGTTGCCGCCGGAGAGGGTCAGCAGTGAGATCGCGTGGTGCGGAGCGACCGGAGGACGGCCCGGACGAGCGGCGCGATCCCCGCGCCAAGGGCCGCCGCTGGGGACGGAACCGAGCCGAGGCCGCACCGGAGGAGCCGGTCAGCGGCGAGGAGTTCGGCTGGATCGACGATCTGCGGTCGGCCAAGCAGCAACGCACCGAACTGGGCCCCGACGGGGCGGACGCGATTCCGCCGGCCGCGCCTCGAGGCGCCGGACCGGTGCCGGCCGGTCCCGGACTCGACGTCCCGCCACCGGTAGGCGGTCCGGCGGCGCCGCCCGTGCGTCGGGGCGGCCCGGAGGCTCCTGGTGCCCGGCCGCGCCCCGTGGACGGGCCGTGGCCCGGCTCACCGGAGCCGACGAACGCTGCCCGGCGGCCGGAGCAGCGACCGCCCGCGGCACCGTCCGGTGCGCCGGCGTCGCACCAGCCGGCCGCCGCGCCGACCGCACCGCATCAGCCAGCACCCGCACCGGCCGCCCCGCGCTCGGCGAATCCGGGACCGGCCGCGCCGTACCAGCCTGTTCCCGGGCCGGACGCCGCCGGCCAGCCGGGCCGCGGCTCCGCACCGGTTCCCGGCCCCGGCCCGCACCCGAACGCCGGTGGTCCGACCGGCCCGCAGCCCCGCCCGCCGGCGTCCCGGCCGAGCCCGGCTGATCCTGCCGGTCCGCAGGCCCGTCCGGTCCCCGGCGCTCCGACCGTCCCCTTCGGCGGCCCACCGGCCGGCGGCGACCAGACCGGCAAGGTAGGCCCGGCCGGACGCTTCGGTGCCGCGGCCGCGGTCCCCGGTAGTCCGGCCGCTCCCGCGGCCCACCCCGTCCCCGATGAGCCCGCGGCTCCCGGCACCCCGACCTCGGGTGCGCCGGTCGGGCGTCGGCCGGGAACGACGCCGCCGCGGCGGGGCACCGGTCCGGAGCCGGCCCAGCCCACCGGGGAGATCCCCGCAGGCCGGCGAGCGGCCGCCGACCCGACCGACCCGGGTCGGGTCGCCGGTCCGGTCGGCGTCGTGCCCACCGGCGCGCCCGGCCTTCCCACTGCGACGGCAGGCGACCCGGGACCCGAGCCGGCCGGGGCACGCGAGCGCCGGGACCCGCGCCGCCGACCGGCGGTGGCACCGGAGACACCCCTTCCGCCGGGCGCCGTACCGGTCACCGGTGAGGCGTCCGCGCCGACCGGTCGCCGGCGTGCGCCCGAGCCCGATGAGCCGACGAGGGGTGACCAGCCGATCGTTGGGGGTCCGGGCAGCGCCGAGCCGGCGTCCGGCCGTGGTGGCGGACGCCGCCGCCGAGCGGCCCCGGAGGAGACGGAAACCGCCGCGCACCAGGCTCAGGGCCCGGACGGGGCCGACGGCGTCCTCCGCGGTCGACGGGCGGCGGCGGAGGACGACGCCGACCGGGCCCCCGGTCGCCGGCGGGCCCCGGAGGAGGCGGGTCCGACCACCGGCCGTCGTGTCGAACCGGAGGGCGCGGCCGCTCGGGGTGAACGCCCCGAACGCCCCGCCGACTGGCTTCGGCAGGCCGGACGGCTGCCGCACACCGACCCGAAGCTGCCGGTGATCGAAACCGGTGGCGCGGCGTCTTCCGCGCCGCCGTCATCGGACCGGTCCACCGGCAGGCGACCCGCACCCGGCCTCGTGCCCCCCGCTCAGGACCAGCCCCCGGCACGGCCGACCGGGCGTCGCGGCGCCCGTGCCGCTGTGCCACCCGGTGACGAACCGACAGGTGAACGGCCGGCCGGCACGCGCGCCGCCGCCGCCGTCGACGGCTCCGCCGGTGGTCGGCGCGGCACGTCGGACGAACCGGCACCCGACGGGTCGACGGCCCGCCGCGCCGTGGTGCCGCCCCGCCCGGTCGACGAGCCGCGCGCTGCCCGGCCCGGCCGCGCCCCGGCCACCGGCCGGGCGCCGACTCACCAACCCACCTCGGAGACTCCCACCGCCGCCTCGGCACCGGGCCGCGCCGCGGCCCGCTCCGAACCAGGTCCGGAGGTTCCGGCTCGTGGGGCGGCTCGTCCGGGGCCTGGTCCGGAGGTTGGTCCGCGGG
>NZ_JBFAAL010000017.1:0-80459 GCF_040639715.1 Micromonospora sp. NPDC023737 | reverse complement strand
GCCGGGTCCGGAGGTTCCGGCTCGTGGGGCGGCTCGTCCGGGGCCTGGTCCGGAGGTTGGTCCGCGGCCGGGTCCGGAGGTTCCGGCTCGTGGGGCGGCTCGTCCGGGGCCTGGTCCGGAGGTTGGTCCGCGGCCGGGTCCGGAGGTTCCGGCTCGTGGGGCCGCTCGTCCCGGGCCCGGCCCCGAAGCCGTACCCGGCCAGGACGTCGCACCCGGCCCGGCTCGTGGGGCGGCCCGTCCCGGCCCGGACGGCCCCGCCCGTGGTGCCGCCCGCCCCGACGGGTCCCCGCGTCCCGGTCCGGCTCCGGCCGGACGGTCCGGTCCGGACGGTCCTGGTCGGTCACTCGGCGGTCCGGACGAGCAGGGCCGTGCCGTGGCCGGCCGCTCAGCCGCCGTCGGGCCCGACGATCGGGCCGCCGCTCGCGCCCTGCCGCCGCAGCGAGACCCGGGCCGCCCCGAACCGTCCGGTGTGTCGCCGGTTACCGCCCACCCGGCGGAGCCGCCCGTGACGGCGCGGGCCGCGGCTGTCGTACCACCGCCCGGTCCGGAACCCGACGTCGCGGCGCCCCGCCCGGTGGACGGTCCGTCGCTGCGCGACTCCGCCGACGCGAGCGAGGCCGGCGCCCCGGCCGGCGGGCTGCGTGGCGCCCGCTCGGAGCTGCGGCGGCAGATGCGCGAACGCCGGCGGCTGCGGATGATCGTGCTGGCACTGGTGAGCCTGGTGCTGCTCGGGGCGGTGCCGCTCTACTTCGGCTTCCGTACGCTCAGTCGTGACCCGGTCTTCGACACCCTCGACGCGCTGGACGTGCCGGGTTGGGCGACGGCGAAGACGGTGGACGACGTCAGCGGCAGCCGTTGGTGCCTGATCGAATGCCGGCTGCGGGAACGCACCATCACGTCGGAGCGGTCTCCCGAGGAGACGGTGAAGGTGTACGAGGCCGCGCTGCGGCAGGACGGCTGGCGCCCGTGGCACGTGGCCATGTGCCCGGCGGAGGAGCAGAAGGGCAGTTACACCTGCTGGCGCAAGGACGAACTCACCCTGGACCTCTGGGTACGGGCGCCGGCGTGCGTGCCACCGCCCGTCGACGGCGAGCCGGCGATCGTGCCGTCTCCCGACCCGTCGACCGCTGCGGAGACGTGCACCGGATCGTTGGTGTCGGTGAAGGTGCGCAATGCGATCGACGACGAGCGGACGCGGCCTCTGCCCAGCACTGATCCGCCGCTCACCGGGGAGGAGCCGCTACCGACGCTGACCGGGGATCCGCTCGGCGAGCCGACCTCCTCACCGTCGTGAGCCGATTTCCATCACGGACGGTAGGGTCTGGGGCTGGCAGGCCCGCCCGCGCCCGCTGACCGGCATCGGTGGTGGAGCGGCGGCGCGGGCACGACGGTCGCGTTTGTTTCCGGGGTCGTCCGGTTCGGTGTAGTTCTGCTTGAGGAGGACAGGCGTGGGCATTTTGGAGATCGCGGCGCTGATCGCAGCGATCGCGTTCGCGATGCTGGTGTTGATCCTGACCCTGCCCATCCTGCGGCTGCGGCACACCGTGGACGCCACCACCCGGATGATCAACGACCTGAGCGACCGGACGGGGCCGCTGCTCGGTGACGTGAACACCACGGTGAAGAACGTCAACACCACCCTTGAGCAGGTGCAGACCTCCCTCGACGGGGTCAACCTCCAGCTGGCCAAGGTCGACACGATGACCGGCCACGCTCAGAACGTCACGGCCAACGTCGCCAACCTGGTCGCCGTGGTCTCCGCCGCCGCCGCGAACCCGCTGGTCAAGGTCGCTGCCTTCGGCTACGGCGTACGCAAGGCGGCTGCGGCGCGCCGGCACGCGGAGACCGAGCGTGAGGTGCGCGACACCATCAAGCAGCAGCGGCGGGCCGCGCGCCGCGTCGAGCGCTGACCGTCGAGCGCGACCGGAGGGTGCGGAGGAATGAGACGTTTGTTCTGGCTGGGCATCGGACTGGCCGTCGGTGTGGTGGTGGTCCGCAAGGTGACCCGCACCGCGCAGTCGTACACCCCGGCCGGCATCGCGAGCACGCTGTCACAATCTGCTGGCGGCCTGGCCGGATCGCTGCGTAGCTTCGTGGCGGACGTCCGGGTCGGGATGGCCGAACGCGAGCAGGAGATTCACCAGGCGTTCGCCCAGGGCGAGGCGTTCGACGACCAGTTCGCCGATCTGCGGGAGGACCCGCGGCTCGGCGACCGAGAGATCTTTCCGGAGGAACACCAGCGATGAAGACGGCGGAGATCAAGCGGCGGTACCTCGCGCACTTCGAGGCGAACGGCCACGCCGTGGTGCCGTCCGCTCCGCTGCCCGCCATCAGCGACCCGAACCTGTTGTTCGTCAACGCCGGCATGGTGCAGTTCGTCCCGTACTTCCTGGGGCAGCAGGCTGCGCCGTACCGCCGGGCGGTGAGTGTGCAGAAGTGCATCCGCACGCCCGACATCGACGAGGTCGGCAAGACCAGCCGACACGGCACGTTCTTCCAGATGAACGGCAACTTCTCCTTCGGTGACTACTTCAAGGACGGAGCGATTCCGCTCGCCTGGGACCTGGTCACCAAGTCCCAGGAGCAGGGCGGTTTCGGTCTGGATCCGGAGCGGATCTGGCCGACGGTCTACCTGGACGACGACGAGGCGTTCGAGATCTGGCGGTCGGTGGGGGTGCCGGCCGAGCGGATCGTCCGACGTGGCAAGGCGGACAACTTCTGGTCGATGGGCATCCCCGGCCCCTGCGGCCCCTCTTCCGAACTGTTCTACGACCGGGGTCCCCAGTACGGCCAGGAGGGCGGCCCGGCGGTCGACGAGGACCGCTACATGGAGTTCTGGAACCTCGTCTTCATGCAGTTCGAGCGGGGCCCGGGCGTCGGCAAGGAGGACTACCCGATCCTGGGTGAGCTGCCGGCGAAGAACATCGACACCGGCATGGGCCTGGAGCGGATGGCCTCGATCCTGCAGGGCGTCGACAACCTGTACGAGATCGACGAGGTCCGGCCGATCCTGGACCGGGCGGCCGAGTTGACCGGTAAGCGCTACGGCGCGGGCTCCAGCCACGTGGCCAGCGAGTCGCACCCGGACGACGTACGGCTGCGGGTGATCGCGGACCACGTGCGGACCGCGTTGATGCTGATCGGCGACGGTGTGACGCCGTCGAACGAGGGGCGGGGCTACGTGCTGCGCCGGATCATGCGGCGGGCGATCCGGGCGGTGCGGCTGCTGGGCTGGCAGGACCGGGCGTTGCCGGAGCTGCTGCCGGTGGCCCGGGACTGCATGGCCCCGTCGTACCCGGAGCTGGCGACCGACTTCGACCGGATCGCCGACTACGCGTACGCGGAGGAGGACGCGTTCCTGTCCACGCTGCGGGCCGGCACCACGATCCTGGACGCGGCGATCGCCGAGACGCGTAGCGCCGGTGGCGCCGCGTTGACCGGTGAGAAGGCGTTCCAGCTGCACGACACGTACGGCTTCCCGATCGACCTCACCCTGGAGATCGCGGCCGAGCAGGGGCTGCAGGTCGACGCGGAGGGCTTCCGCCGGCTGATGGCCGACCAGCGGGCCCGGGCGAAGGCCGACGCGCAGGCCCGCAAGACCGGACACACCGACCTGTCGGCGTACCGGGCGGTGCTCGACGCGAACGGTCCGGTGGAGTTCACCGGCTACCAGGAGGTGTCCCGCGAGTCCCGGGTCCGGGCGCTGCTCGGCGCGGCCGGCCCGCTGGGCGCGGCGGTCGAGGGCGACACCGTCGAGCTGGTGCTCGACACCACCCCGTTCTACGCGGAGGGCGGCGGCCAGCAGCCGGACCAGGGCCTGATCACCGTCGGTGGCGGTCAGCTCGAGGTGCTCGACGTCCAGCAACCGGTGCCCGGCCTGATCGTGCACCGCGCCCGGGTGGTCCGGGGCGAGGTGCGTCCGGGCGAGAGCGCGTACGCCGAGATCGACACGAGCCGGCGGCGGGCCATCTCCCGTTCGCACACGGCGACCCACCTGGTGCACCAGACCATGCGGAACTTCCTCGGTGAGTCGGCCACCCAGGCCGGGTCGCTGAACGCCCCGGGCCGGCTGCGCTTCGACTTCAACACCCCCACCGGGGTGGCGCCGAGCGTCCTGCGGGACGTGGAGCAGCAGGTCAACGAGGTGCTCCTGGCCGACCTGGAGGTGCACGCCTTCATCACCTCGCTGGACGAAGCGCGCCGCATCGGGGCGATGGCCCTCTTCGGCGAGAAGTACGGCGAGCAGGTGCGGGTCGTCGAGGTCGGCGACTACGCCCGGGAGCTGTGCGGTGGCACCCACGTGGCCCGCTCCGCGCAGCTCGGCCTCGTGAAGATCCTCTCCGAGTCGTCCATCGGTTCGGGCGTACGGCGGGTCGAGGCGTTGGTTGGGATGGACGCGTTCAACTTCCTGGCGCGGGAGCACCTGCTGGTCTCCCGGCTCGCCGAGCTCTACCGGGTGCCGTCGGAGCAGGTCGCCGACCGGGTGGAGCAGACCGTCACGCAGCTTCGGGACGCGGAGAAGGAGCTGGAGAAGCTCCGCGCCCAGCTGGTGCTGGGCGGCGCGAGCGCGTTGGCCGCACAGGCGAAGGACGTGCGCGGAGTCGCGTACGTCGGCACCGAGGCGCCGGAGGGCGCGGCCGGTAACGACGTGCGGACCCTCGCACAGGAGATTCGCGGCAAGATCGATCCGGCCCGCCCGGCGGTGGTCGCGGTGGCGGCCCGCAGCAATGGCAAGGCGTCGCTGGTGGTGGCCGTGAACCAGGCGGCCCGCGCGCGGGGCCTGGCCGCGTCCGACCTGGTGAAGGCGGCGTTCTCGGGCCGCGGCGGCGGCAGCCCCGACCTGGCCCAGGGCGGTGGGCTGCCGGCGGCCGAGGCGCCGAACCTGCTGCTCACCGTCGAGAAGGCGATCGCCGAGGCGTGACCGGCGACCATCGGGAACCGGGGTGGACGAGCAGGTCCACCCCGGTTCGTCGGGACCGGCGAGGTGATCGCGCGTGACCGAGTTGTCGCGGGGCGTCCGGCTCGGCGTGGACGTCGGTCAGGTGCGGATCGGTGTCGCCCGCTCCGACCCGCACGGGGTCCTGGCCACCCCACTGGTCACCGTCGCCCGAGACCGTACGGCAGCGCCGGACGCGACCCCCACCGACCTGGTGGAACTGGCCGCGCTGGTCGTCGAGCACGAGGCGGTGGAGGTGGTCGTGGGCCTTCCGGTCAATCTCGCCGGTCGGCACGGACCGGCCGCGGTGCAGGTGAAGGCGTACGCTGACCGGCTGGCCGGTGTAATAGCGCCGGTACCGGTAACGCTCACCGACGAGAGGATGTCAACGGTCGTGGCTTCTCGTAGGCTGGCCGAGCGTGGCGTCCGAGGCAAGCGCCAACGTGCGGTGGTCGACCAGGCCGCCGCGGTGGAGATTCTGCAGAGCTGGCTGGACGCGCAGCGGAGGCGGACGTAATGATCGACGATCTCGACCTGGGCTTCGACGAGGCGGAGCGGGGGGAGAAGGGCCGGCACCGGCGTGGCTTCGTCCGCAAGCGCAACGGCAAGGGCGGTGGCCGAGGCAAGACGGTCCTGGCGTTGCTGCTGGCCGTGGTGCTGCTGAGTGGCATCGGCGGTGGTGCGTTCTACGGTTTCGACCGGATCCAGAACTACTTCGTCACCCCCGACTACGACGGCGCCGGCACCGGCGAGGTCACCGTCGAGATCAAGCAGGGCGCGCTGCTCGCCGACATGGCCGACGCGCTCTACACCGCCGGGGTGGTGAAGAGCCCGAAGGCGTTCATCGAGGCCGCGGCGGAGAACGCGCGCAGCAAGAACATCCAGCCGGGCCTGTACAAACTGCGCAAGGAGATGAGCGGGTCGCACGCGGTCACCGCGATGCTCGACCTGAAGAACAAGATCGTCAACGGGATCACCGTCCCGGAGGGGCGTACCGCCAAGAGCATCTTCAAGCTGCTCGCCCAGAAGACCAAGATCCCGGTGAAGGACTTCGAGACCGCGGCGAAGGACCCGATCGGGCTCGGCGTGCCGGACTGGTGGTTCAAGCGCAGCGACAACAAGAAGGTCACGCCGTCGATCGAGGGCTTCCTCTACCCGGACACGTACGAGATCCCGCCGAAGGCCACCGCGGAGAGCATCCTGTCGATGATGGTGGAGAACTTCCTGACCGTCACCGGTCAGATGGAGTTCGCGGACAAGGTGCAGAGCGACCGGAAGATCGCCCCGTACGAGGCGCTGATCGTCGCGTCGCTGGCGCAGGCCGAGGCGGGCAACAAGGACGACCTGGGCAAGGTCGCCCGGGTCGCCTACAACCGGGTGTACGGCGAATTCGACTGCGGCTGCCTGGAGATGGACGTCACGGTCAACTACTACCTGGAGTTGATCGGCAAGCCGACCAAGCGGTCCGCCGACATGACCGCCGACGAGCTCGACGACCCGAAGAACCCGTACAACCGGAAGCTGCGTGGCCTGCCGCCGAGCCCGATCAACAATCCCGGTAAGGAGGCCATGGCGGGGGCGATGGACCCGCCGCCGGGCAAGTGGCTCTTCTTCGTGGCGATTGACAAGGCGGGGCACTCCGAGTTCGCGGAGACCTACGAGCAGCACGAGCGCAACATGGAGAAGGCCCGGGAGGCCGGGATCATCTGATGACGGTGCGACGGCGAGCGGCGGTGCTCGGCAACCCGATCGCGCACTCCCTCTCCCCGGTGATCCACAACGCCGGCTACGCGGCGGCGGGGCTGGCCTCGTGGTCGTACACCCGGATCGAGTGCGCCGCCTCCGAGCTGCCGGGTCTCGTCGCCGGCCTGGGCCCGGAGTGGGCCGGGTTGTCGGTGACGATGCCCGGCAAGGAGGCAGCGCTCGCGGTGGCCGACGCCGCCTCGCCGGTCGCGGTCGCGGTCGGTGCGGCGAACACGCTGGTACGCCGCCCTGACGGCTCCTGGTACGCGGACAACACCGACGTGACCGGCATGGTCGAGGTGCTCACCGGGGCGGGCGTACGCCCCGGTGCCACGGTGACCGTGCTCGGCGCCGGCGGGACCGCGCGGGCGGCGCTGGCCGCGGCGGCCCGTCTCGACGCCCGCGAAGTGACAGTGGTGGCCCGCCGCGTGGCCGCCGTCGACGAACTGCGCCCGGTGGCCGACGCGGTCGGCGTACCGATGCTGGGGGCCGGCTGGGCGGAGGCCGCGGCGTGCCTTTACGCCGATGTGGTGATCTCGACGGTGCCGAAGGGGGTCGCGGACCCGCTCGCCGAGACGGTCGCCTGGCGGCCGGAGGCGGTGTTCTTCGACGCGCTCTACGATCCGTGGCCGACCCCGCTGGCCGCCGCCGCGGCGGCCGCCGGCTTCCGGGTCATCTCCGGGCTCGACCTGCTGCTGGCCCAGGCGATCGGCCAGTTCGAGCAGTTCACCGGCGTGCCGGCCCCGCGCGAGGCGATGGCCCTCGCGCTCGCCGACGCGCGCCGGCAGTGAGGGCTGTCGACGGCCGGCGTTGGCGTTGTGGCCTGCCTTTGCCGACAGTTAAGAAGGCCTTAGGTCCGCCCGACTTGCTCAC
This sequence comes from Micromonospora sp. NPDC023737, assembly GCF_040639715.1. Classification (NCBI taxonomy): domain Bacteria; kingdom Bacillati; phylum Actinomycetota; class Actinomycetes; order Micromonosporales; family Micromonosporaceae; genus Micromonospora; species Micromonospora sp. NPDC023737. Next base: position 72,907 of record NZ_JBFAAL010000017.1, on the reverse strand, counting down.
GGACCCCCCGTGTCATCGATACGCTGCTCTCCGTTACCGAAGTAGACACAGGGAGTTCCCGTGAGCAGGCACGGACTGCACCGCCTTCCCCGTAGCGGCCGTCCCCGGCGCAAGGTCCTCGCGCTCGGCGTGATCGGCGCATCGGTGGTGACCGGCATCGTGGCGACGATGATGCCGTTGCTCGCCGCGGACGACCTGGCGATCCAGGCGGTGGCGGACACCACGGCCACCCGGGTGCCGCAGGACGGCGACAACGCGGTGAAGACCACCCTCGCCACCTGCCCGGCCCGCTGCGACGGCAACCCCCGGGGCACCCGGGACGCGGTCATCCGGTTCGCGGTGACCACCCTCCCCGTGACGGCGGTCAACGTCCGGGCCACCCTGCGGGTGCACTCCTGGCGGGCGTTCACCGCCACGGTGACCGCGCACGGCTCCCCGGTCGACGCGGCAGCCGCCCACCCGGCACCGACGATTCCGAGCCCCGCGGTGGACACCGTGACCGGCGTGCGATCCGGCTTCAACGAGTGGGACGTCTCCCGCCTGGTGACCGGCAACGGCCCCGTCACCGTATCGCTGGCGCAGACCGGATTGGCGACCCGGATCTACTGGGCGTCCGTCGAGAACCGCGATCCCGAGCTGCGTCCCCGTCTGCTGCTCACCTATGACGTGGGTAGCCGGCCGGCCCCCACCCCGAGCACCGCGAGCCCGGCGCCGCCGACGCCGAGCGCGTCACCGAGCGCGTCACCGAGCACCCCGGCGAAGCCGTCGCCGACGGTGAGCCCGACCCGTCCCGCGCCGCGCCCGACGCCGAGCGCGTCCACTGGCTCCGGCCGCTGCGGCGAGGTGTCGCCCGAGCTCGTACCCGCCTGCGGCGCCTGGTGGGGCATGTACTCGCCGACCAGCGCCGCTGACGGCTGGGACCACGGCCGGGCGGTCGCCGAGGTGGAGGAGCAGGTCGGCCGGAAGTTCGACATCGTGCACCGCTACCACGACTTCTCCAACGCCGGCAGCAACGGTGCCTTCCCCGACGTCTACCAGCGCGAGCAGATGCGCGACGGCCGGCTCATGTTCTTCGCCTGGGAGTCGCGGATCTTCTCCACCGGCAAGGTGCTGACCTGGTCGGACGTCTACGGTGGCCGGTACGACGCGACCATCGACGCGGTCGCCGGGCGGATCCGGGACACTGGCGTGCCGGTCTTCCTGGGCTTCGACCACGAGCCGGAGGACGAGCCGGAGAAGGGCGGTGACGCCGAGTTCGTCCGCGCCTGGCGGTACGTGCACGACCGGTTCGCCGCCGCCGGCGCGCACAACGCGGTCTGGGTGTGGACGATGATGGGCTGGTCGGGGCACTACGACCGGTACGCGGGCCTCTACCCCGGCGACCGGTACGTCGACTGGGTGGCGTACGACCCGTACAACTTCCACGTCTGCAACGGCAGCAAGGTGTGGAAGAGCCCCAGCACCACCATCGGTGGCTTCTACCGCTGGCTGGACGAGCACGGCATCGGCGCTGGCAAGCCGCGGATGCTCGCCGAGTTCGGCACCAACTTCGACGCCGCCGACCCGGGCGCCAAGCGGCGGTGGTTCGAGGAGTTCCCGGCCGCGCTCAAGGCACACCCGAAGATCAAGGCGGCGGTCTACTACAACTCGCCAGGCATGACCACCACCACCGCCACCTGCAACATGACGATGGATCACGACGCCGCGGCGCTGGCCGGGTTCACCCGTGCCGGGCAGGACAGCTACCTGCGCCAGCCCGCCCCGGGGAGACGCTGACGACCGAAGCCCCCGACCTGCGCCGCCGCGGCCGGACTCCGACTCTCCGAGTTAGTGTCAGGTAACGGATTCACTGACCGCCCAATCGGCGGATGTCGCCCACTGTGGTCGGCGAGGCACGCTACGCGCGTTGTCATCCACCTTGGAGGCGCAGCGTGCCAGAGCTCCCGTTCCGCCGGCGTCCCGCCGGAAGACTTCGCATCTGGGCGGGGGCGGTCGCACTGACCACCGTCGCCGCGTTGGTGGCCGTGCCGACCGCGGCCGCGGCGGCCTCGGTGCCCGCCCCGGAGACGGGGACCCTGGTGTCGACGAACCCCACCGACAACACTCCGCACGCCCGTGACGGCGAGGCCCGCGCATTCGCGCAGGTCGGCAACCTGGTCTATGTCGGTGGAACGTTCACCCAGATCAGGCAGACCGCCGCCTCCGCGTGGGTGTCGCGCCCATACCTCTTCGCGTACGACCGGTCCACCGGGACGATCTCCACCACCTTCCTGCCGGCGCTGGACGGGGCGGTCAACTCGCTGATCGCCGGCCCGGGTGGGAGGCTCATCGTCGGCGGATCCTTCAAGACCGTCAACGGCGTATCCCGGAAGAACCTGGTGGCGCTCGATCCGAGCACCGGCGCGACCGTGGCCAGCTGGGCCGGTCGGTCGGATGGCGGCATGATCCGCGACATGGTGCTGCAGGACAACTGGCTCTACGTCGCCGGCGCCTTCAACTGGCTCAACGGCGCCGCGCACGCCGGTCTCGGCCGGCTCAACGCCACCACGGGCGCGATCGACCCGACCTTCGCCGTCGACATCAGCACCGGCCGGCACGGCACGTCGCACTACGCCTGGACGATCGACGTCTCACCGGACGGCGGGACGCTGGTCGTCGGCGGCAACTTCCTGTACGTCGACGGCCTGCCGCGCAACCAGATGGCGCTGGTCGACCTGACGGGAACGCCGACCGTCCTCGACTGGAGCACCGAGAAGTACGTGCCGCCGTGCGCGGCACCCGCGACGTTCGTCCACTACGTGCAGGACGTCAAGTTCGGCGGCGACGGCAGCTGGTTCGTGGTCGGGTCCAACGGCGGTGCCGGCTGGCCGACGGCGTACTGCGACGCGCTCGTCCGGTTCGAGACCGCGGCTCGGGGCAGCGGGCAGCTCGCCACCTGGATCGACTTCACCGGCAACGACACCATCACCTCGATCGAGGTGGCCGACAACATCATCTACCTCGGCGGACACTTCCGCTGGCTGAACAACCCGAACGCGAGCGACGCGGCAGGAGCGGGCGCCGTCGACCGGCTGGGCATCGCCGCCGTCACCCCGGCCACCGGCATGCCGGTCAACTGGAACCCCGGCCGGCGCGGCGGCGCCTCGATGCCGCCCGGCACCAGCACCTGGGGATCCGCGGTGCCCGTGCTCTGGCGGGGCAGCGACGGGCTCTACTTCGGGCACAACTCCGACGGCATGGGTGGCGAGTACCGCGGCCGGCTCGGCGTCTTCCCCCTCGCGGGCGGCCGTACGGTGACCCCGAAGAACCCGCCGACCGAGACGACCGGCAACCTCTACCTGGGTACGGGCAACGGCCAACTGGCCAAGGTGCCGTTCGACGGCACTGCCGTGGGTACGCCGACCACCGTCAGCCAGCCGAACTACACCGGTGCCGGAGCGACCTGGCGGGTCAGCGACCGGATCTACTGGTCGCACGTCGTCGCCGGTACACCCACGGGCAGCCGGCTCGACATCTCGATGTTCAACGGTGGCGCCATCGGCGTGCCGTGGGAGTCCTCCGGCTACAACGACTGGTTCAACCCGGCGACGATGACCGGCGCGTTCTTCCTCGACGGACGGCTCTACTACACCCGTACCGGCGGCAACGCCCTCTACTACCGGTACTTCGAGATCGACGGCAACTACCTCGGCGCGACCGAGTTTATTTTGCCCACCACCGGCGTGAGCTGGTCGGCGGTGCGGGGCATGGCCTGGGTCGGTGGCCGGATCGTCTACGGCGCGACCGACGGCACGCTGCGCAGCGTCCCGTTCGACGCGACGGCGACGCCAGCGGTCAACGGGGCGGCGATCACGGTGATCGCCCCGGAGAGCGCGCAGCTGACCTGGTCCACGCCACGCACCTTCTTCTCGGTGCAATGACGGTCTCACGCTCGGTGAACAAATATCGGTAGATTGCTCTTGGTGCGCCGGCGGCGGATCGACGCCGCCGGCCCCACCATGACCCTCGGGAGAGTGCTGTTGGCCGCCACCGGTCGTCGCGTCGCGGTTGCCGCGTGCTGCGACGCGCCGGCGTCACGGCTCCCTCGCCGGGGCTCGTGGCCCACCACACAGAGGACAGACGGTAAAGGCCGTTCATGACTGATGCACCGGTCGGCGGCCGGACCGCCGACATCCCCGGCGGCCCGGTCCGCGCCGTGACCCTGGTCGACCTGCTCCGCGTCCCGCTGCACCGGATCCGCCTGGTCGGCGCCGTCGCGGCGACCGGACTGCTCGCCGCGCTCGGCTACCTGGTGCTGGTGCCGCCCGCCGTGACCGCGAACGCGGTGGTGGCCGTGCGTCCCGTCGTGACCGACGCCTTCACCCCCAGCGGGGCGGCCGCCGACCGGGCGGTGAACATGAACGTGGAGAGCGGCATCGCGACCGGCACCGAAGTGGTGCGTCGGCTGGCCGAGGCGAGTGGCAAGGACCAGCGTGATGTGCGGGACGCGCTGGCGGTCGAGGTGCCCACCGGCGGGCAGATCCTGCGCTTCTCCTACCGCGACCGCTCGGGCCAGCGGGCGGTGCAGAGCGTCAACCTCGCCGCACAGGCCTACCTGGACGTGCGCCGGGCGATGTACGAGGACCAGCGGCAGGAGATGGTCCGCTCGTACGACGAGAGCATCGCCAAGGTCACCGAGGAGCGGGCCGCCCTCCAACGGCGGATCACGGCCGCCCGGTCGGGTGCCCTGGACGCCGCGATCGCCGAGCTCGGCGGGGTCAACAATCAGCTCACGCAGCTCAGCTCGGCGCGTACGGAGATCGCGTCGGTCGACGTCAACCCGGGCTGGGTCACCCGTACCGCCGAACTGGCCCTGGTCTCCACCGGCGGGAACCGGCCGCTGTACCTGCTCAGCGGGCTGGTCGGTGGGGTGCTGGTCGGCGTGGTGCTGGCGTACGCCTGGGAGTCGATGGACCGTCGGGTCCGTTCGGTGGTGGACGCCCGCGACGTCACCGGGCTGCCGATGCTGGGCGCGGTGCGCCGGCAACGGTTCAACGGGCGGCGCCGGCCGGTCGACACCGACGTGCGGTACGTGGCGATGGCCATCGCCGCGCAGGTACGCCAGCCCGCCCGGATCGCGCTGCTCGCCGCCCGGGAGGAGCCGACCGTGCTCACCGCCGGACTCGCGGTGGCGTTGGCCGCCGAGGGGCGGGAGATCTTCGTGGCCGACGACAGCGGGCGGGTGGAGCAGCTGCGCAGCGCGGTGTTCGCCGATCTGGGCCGGTTGCCGACCGTCGCCGACCAGTCCCGGCCGGTCGTGCCGAAGCCGCGCCCGGCGGGCACCCCGATCGGCGGGGGGCCGGCCGCCGAGCCGCCGGCGGCCCGCCGGCCGTCGCCGGTGCCGCCCGGTTCCCGGCCGTCGACCGATCCGGACGCCACGCTGACCCTGCCTCGGGTCCCCTCGGCTCGCGCGGGCGAGAACGGGCGGCCGGCCGGTGACGGCGTGTCGGTGGGGCTCGGCAACGTCCGGTTCGGCAGTTGGCGGCAGGGCGCGGATCACGGTCTGGTGCTCTACAACGCCCCACCGGCGGAGTCCGACGAACGCGGTGTGGCGATCGCCCGCCAGGGCACCGCCGTCGTGGTGGTGGAGCGGGACCGGACCCGGCAGAGTGACCTGCGCCGGCTCGTCGACCGGCTCCGGGCGGCGGGTGTCACACCGCTGGGCTTCGTCCTGACCCGCAACGGCAGGGGCTGAGCGTGGCCGTAGCCCGGGCGCCGGCCACCGCCGAACCGCCGGGGGAGCCCCGGCCCGTCGGGCTGCCCGAGCCGGCCGGGTCGTACCCGCCGCTGCTGCCGCTCTGGCCGCTGGCGGTGATGTTCGGCCTGGTGCCGCTCTGGTGGGCGGCGGGCGCCTTCTACCTCGGCTGGTCGATCTTCGGCGCGCTGCTCTTCGCGCTGCTGTCGACCCGGGGTCGGATCCCGCTGCCGCCGGCGACGGGGATCTGGCTGCTCTTCCTCGCCCTGGTGGTGGCGAGCGCGGTCCGTCTGCCGTCGGCCGGATCGCTGCCGATGTTCGCTCTGCGGCTCGGCTTCTACCTGACCGCAATCGTGGTGGGTGTCTACGTGTACACCCTCGCCCGGGAACGTGCCGACCAGGCGACGGTGCTCGTGCCGCTCTGCGCGTTCTGGCTCGGCCTGGTGGTGCTGGGCTGGCTGGGTGTGCTGGCGCCGCGGCTGGCGTTGACGACACCGGTGGAGGTGCTTCTGCCGGGCGGTGTCGCCGGCAACTCCTACATCCAGGACCTGGTCCACGTCGGCGCGGCGGAGTACAGCGTCCGCTCGCTCGATCCGATCTTCCGGCCGGCCGCGCCGTTCCCGTACACCAACAACTACGGCAGCGCGTACGCCCTGACGCTGCCGTGCGTGGTGGCGTACACCATGCTGCGCCGGCGCGGGGTGCTGCGCTGGGGGCTGCTGGCCTCCCTTCCGCTGTCGTTGGCGCCCGCCTTCCTCACCCTCAACCGGGTGATGTTCGCCAGCCTCGGGGTGGGTCTCGCCGTGCTGGGTCTGCGCGCCGCGCTGCGCGGCAACGTGCGGGTGGGTGCGTCGGTCGTCGGTGTGCTGTTCATCGGCGGCCTCGCCACGCTCTTCATCCCGGTGACCGAGCTGATCGGCGACCGCGTGGAGTCCAGCGACACCAACGACGACAGGTTCTCCCTCTACGCCGAGGTGATCCGCCGCATCGGCGACTCTCCATGGCTCGGCTACGGGGCGCCGGCCAGCGCGGACACGGTCTCCGCGCCGGCCCCGGTCGGTACGCAGGGGCAGCTGTGGATGGTGCTGTTCAGCCACGGCGTACCGGCGCTGATCTGCTTCGTCGCCTGGTTCGTCGTGGTCGCGGCGAACGTGCGGCGGGTCCGCTCGGCGGCCGGCCAGTGGCTGGCGGTCGTTCCGCTGATCTGCCTGGTACAGATCCCGTTCTACGGAATGGCCAGCCCGAACCTCGCGGTCGCCTTCTTCGCCGTCGCCTTCACCCTGGCGCTCACCGAGCGGGAGCGCGCCGCCGGGCGGCGGTACCTCGCACCGTCCCCGCCCCGGGCGGTGCCGGCGTGACCGCGAGCATCCGGCCGGGCGCCGCCGCCCGTCCCGGCGACGGCGGGTCGCCGGGTGCCGCCGGTCGCGCGGAGGGTGCGGCCGACCAGGTGGCGGAGGCCCGCCGCAGCGCCCGCAGTGGCGTCGCCGGACTGGCCGGGGCGGCCGTCAACGGTCTCTTCGGGTTCCTGCTGGCGGTCGTCATCACGCGCGGCTACGGCACTGTCGGCTCGGGCGAGTTCTTCACCTTGGTCGGCGTGGTCACGGTGGCCGCGGCCGTCTGCACGTTGGGCGCGGAGACCGGGCTGGTCTGGGCCCTTCCCCGCCGGCGCACCGGGGGGCGGGGGGACGCAGCCCGCGTCCTCGCGGTGGCGTTGCTGCCACCGCTGGTCGCCGCGCTGGTCGTCGGGGTGGCCGGTCTGCTCGCCGCCGACGCGCTCGCGCCGCGCCTGCTGGACGGCCCGGCGGACGACGGCGCGGTCCTGATCGCGGTCAGCTTCGCCGCGGTTCCGCTGGTGGTCACGATGACACTGCTCCTGGCGGCGCTGCGCTGTCTGCGTCCGATGCGCGTGTACGTCGGGGTGCAGTCGGTCCTGGTGCCGCTGGCCCGGCCGGCGTTGGTCGGCGCCGCAGTCCTGGCCGGCGGCGGTGTGCTCGCCGGGTTGGCCGGTTGGCTCGTGCCGGCGGCGCTCACCATCGTGGTCAGCCTGGTGCTGGTGGTCGGTCCGCTCGGTGTCGGGCGGGGGGCGGCGCTGCGTCCGGAGCGGGCCGACTGGTCGACGTTCTGGGCTTTCGCCCTGCCCCGGGCCGCGTCCGCGGCGATCGACGCCAGCGCCGTGTGGGTCGGCGTACTGCTCACCTCGGTGCTCGCCGGTCAGGCCGACGCGGGTGTCTTCGGGGCGGTGGGCCGCTACGTCCTGGCCGGGCAGCTCGCGATGCAGGGGCTGCGGGTGGCGGTGTCGCCGCAGCTGTCCCGGCTGCTCGGCCGGGGCGACCGAGCAGCCGCGGCGGCGGTGCACCGACAGCTCACCACCTGGGCGTTGGTGCTGTCCTGGCCGGTCTACCTACTCCTGGCCGTCTTCGGGCTGGCCTTCCTCCAGCTCTTCGGCCCCGAGTTCACCGCGGGCGCCACCGCGATGACCGTGCTCGCGCTGGCGATGGTGCTCAACACCGGTGTGGGGAACGTGCAGAGCCTGCTGCTGATGAGCGGGCGCAGTGGTCTGCACCTCTGTGCCACGGTCGCCAACCTGCTGGTCACCGTCTCGCTGGGACTCTGGCTGATCCCCGAGCATCGGGTGACCGGTGCGGCGGTGGCCTGGGCGGTGGGAATCGCCACCGAGAACCTCATGGCGGCCGGCTTCACCCGGGCCGTCGTGGGTGAGCGGCTGGTCGACCGGGGGCAGTTGCGCGCGGCGGTCGTGACGATCGCCGCGGTGGGACTCGCCGCGTCGGTCGGCGTGCTCACCGCGGGACGGGGCATCCCCGGGCTGGTGGTGGCGCTGGCCGTGCTGACGGTCGGCTGCGTCGGCATGTTGACGATGCCCAGGGTGCGACGGCGCATCCGGGCGACCATGGGACAGATCCGCGGGCGGCAGGGGGCGTCGGACGACGCTGGCGCCGCCGAGGCGACGAAGGGCAGGTGAGGTACGTCGTGCCGTCCATCCGTGACCGGGTGAAGCAGCTCGTGCCGACCCAGGTGACCAATCGGGTGAAGGATTCCCTGGTCGACTACGGGGTGCGGACCAGCGACCGGCGACCGCTACCGGACTTCCTCATCATCGGCACCAAGCGGGGCGGCACCACGTCACTGTGGAACTACCTGATCCGGCATCCGCTGGTGCCGCGCCTCTTTCCCGCGTGGAACACCAAGGCGTCGCACTACTTCGAGGAGCACTGGCGCCGGGGTGAGGCCTGGTACCGGTCGCACTTCCCGACGCAGCGGCAGCGGGCGGCCCTGGCCAGCCGGCACGGTGGGCCGGTGCGCGTCGGCGAGGCGGCCCCGCTGTACATGTTCCACCCGCTGGCCGCGCAGCGCGTCGCCGCGCTCATGCCGTCGGTACGACTGATCGTGCTGTTGCGCGACCCCGTCGAGCGGGCGTACTCGCACTGGAAGGAACGGCGTACGCACGGCATCGAGCCGCTGGAGTTCGCCGACGCCCTCGCCGCCGAGGACGAGCGCATCGCGGGGGAGCGGGAACGGCTGATCGCCGATCCGGAATACCACAGCGAGCGCTACGACTGGTACAGCTACCGGACCCGGGGACGCTACCTGGAGCATCTGGAGCCCTGGCTGGAGCGGTTCGACCGGAGCCAGTTCCTCTTCCTGCCCAGCGAGGACCTCTACCGCGACGCCCGAGCGACCTATCGCCGGACGCTCGACTTCCTCGGGCTGCCCCCGTACGACCTGCCGGACTTCAAGGTCTACAACGACCGGCGGTCCGCGCCGCTGGAGCCGGAGGTGCGGGAGGAGTTGACGGCGTACTACCGGCCGTACAACGACGCGCTGCGGCAGCGGCTCGGCCTGCACCTCGACTGGCCGGGCCGGCCGGCGTGACGGCCACGGTCACCAGGTCAAGCGACCCCCGGTTGCGCGGCGACGGCCTCGGTTGGGTGACGCGTGCGGTCTTCGGCGACGAGCGGGTCACGCTCACCGTGGGCCCGGCACCGGCCGGTCACCGGGTGGCGGCCCGGTACGCGGTCGTCCCGTCGCTGTCCCGGCCCCGGTTCCTGCTGCCGCTCGGCGCACCTCGGGCCACCGCGGCGGCGCTGCTGGCGTACAACGCCTTGCGTCCGCCGCGGGTGCGCGCGGTGCGCGCCGCGCTCGGCGGGCTGTCCCGGGTGGGCGCGGCAGGTCCGGCCTTCCCCACCCTCACCGTGTCGGTGCCGGCGGGCTCGGCCGCGGGTGAGCTGCTGCTGGCCGAGCGGCTCGCCGTGGACCTGGCCGCCGGTCCGCTGCACGCGGGTTGCGGCGTACGCCCGCCCGACCCGAACCACAAGCCCACCCTCGCGCTCTTCACCGACGACGGCCGGCCCCGCGGGTACGCGAAGATCGGCTGGAACGGCGCGACCCGGGCTCTGGTGTCCGCCGAGGCCGCCGCGCTGCGCGAGCTGGCCGAGCTGACCGGGGTGCCCGACCATCCGGCGACGCCTCGGCTGCTCACCGAACTCGAGTGGGCCGGGCAGGTCGTCGCGGTGGTCGAGCCATTGCCACCGCGGGTACGCGGCGTCCCGATCACCGATCCGCCGCGGATCGCGGCGCTGCTCGCGGTGGCTCGCCGGGGCCGCCCCGCGCCACCCTCCCGGCCGCTGGCCGGGTCGCCGTTCCTCGACCGGCTGGCCGCCGAGGCGGCTCGGGCGGCCGACGCCGACCCGTCCGGCCGGCGTGCCGTCGTCGCCGTGGCCGCGCTGGCCCAGCGGCACGGCGGCACGGCGCTCGAGTTCGGGCACTGGCACGGCGACTGGGTGCCGTGGAACCTGGGCCGGCACGCCGGTGAGCTGGTCGCTTGGGACTGGGAGCACAGTGGACCGGACGTTCCGCTCGGCTTCGACCTGGCGCACGACGCGTTCCAACGGGCACTGGTCCTGCGCGGCGAGCCCGCCGTGGTCGCGGCCGGAGCGGTCGACACCCGGCTCGCCCGGTACGGCGACCAGCTCGGGCTCGGGCCGGCGCAGCGCCGGGCGGTGGCCGACGCGTACCTGGTGGAGATGTGGCTGCGGACCTTCCGGCTGGCCGATGCGGGGGCGGGCTGGAACGCCGCGCTGCATCCGGCGCTGCTGGACGTCATCGAGAAACGACATAGCGTCTGATCCGGGCGGTTCGCCGCGCCGACGGACGTTGACCATTGGCGTAGCGTGACGGAAGAATTGCTCGTCGTGATGGCGGTCGATGTGCCGCCGCGGCCGGTGGCTCTGTGGCCACCGGCGAAACATTGATCGACCACCCAGTCGTCCTATACACCGGCCGGTTGACCTGTGATCTGCTTCTTCACGGCGCCGGCCGAAATTCCAAGCGAATCTGTGGGGAGTCGCGTGGACGTGAACATCGAGGACGGAGGGCCGCCGGTCCTCCTGCTGGTCGGATCCAGCGGTGGACACCTGGCCCAACTGCTGGCACTGCGCCCCTGGTACAAGCACTGGCGCCGATGCTGGGTCACGTTCGACACGCCCGAGGCAGTGTCGCTGCTCGCCGGCGAGGAGCTGGTGCCGGCACACCATCCGACCACCCGGAACGTGCCGAACCTGCTGCGCAACGCCGTGCTGGCCTGGCGGACACTGCGGCGCCGTCGTGTCGCCGCGGTGGTGACCACGGGCGCGGGGGTCGCCGTGCCGTTCGTCGTACTGGCCCGGCTGCGGCGCATTCCGACCGTCTACATCGAGGTGTACGACCGGATCGACACGCCGACGCTGACCGCTCGGCTCTGCCGGCCGTTCCTCTCCGCCATGCTCGTGCAGTGGGACGAGCAGCGGCGGCACTACCCGGAGGCGACGGTCGTGGGGACGCTGCTGTGAGCGGGGACGCGGGCACCGGGACGGCCCCGGCACACCGGCCGGCACCGGGCCGGACCACACCGCACGTCGCCCGGCCGGTCGGCCGCCCGGATCCGACGCGCGTGCCCCGGCAACGCGACCGCGCCGACTCCGCACGGCTTCAGCTCCTCGTCGCCGTCGGCACCGACAAGCATCCCTTCGACCGCCTGGTGAGCTGGTTGGAGGAGTGGCACGTCGAGGCCGCCGACCACGTCGGTCTCACCGTCCAGCACGGGCACACCCGGGCTCCGCAGGTGCCCGGCGCGGTGCCGTTCCTCGGCCACGACGCGCTCCAGAGCGCGATGGCCGGCGCCGACCTGGTGGTCTGCCACGGTGGACCGGCCACCATCCTGGAGGCCCGCCGCCACGGTCACCTACCGATCGTGGTCCCACGGGACCCGTCTCAGGGCGAGCACGTCGACGACCATCAGCAGCTCTTCGCGCGCCGGCTCGGCGCGGCGGGCATGGTGGCCCTCTGCGAGTCCCGCGAGGAGTTGCGCGACACGCTCGCCGCAGGGCTGGCCGACCCGACCCGGTTCGCGGTCGCCGCCGACGCGGCCGCGTCCGACGCGCAGCAGGCGGCGGTGGCCCGGGTCGGCCAGATCGTCGACGATTTGGTCGCCGCCGCCCCGCGGGGCCGGCGCTGGTGGCCGGTGCGGGCGCGGTCGGCCCGCGGTGAGGGGAGAGGCCGATGACAGCGGCTCCCTCGGTCAGCGTCGTGGTGCCCACCCGGGACCGGCCGGAGCTGCTCCGGGCCGCGGTGCGGGCCGTCCTCGGCCAGGAGCACCCCGGCCCGATAGAGGTGGTGGTGGTCCACGACCAGTCCGAGCCGGACCGGTCGCTGGAAGAACTGTCGCGGCCCGACCGGCGGGTCCGGGTGATCCGCAACGAGCGGACGCCGGGGCTGGCCGGGGCGCGTAACGCGGGCACCCTGGCGGCCGAGGGGGAGCTGATCGCGTTCTGCGACGACGACGACGAGTGGCTGCCCGGCAAGCTCGGCGCCCAGATCGCGGCGATCGCCGCCACGCCGGACGCCGACTTCGTGAGCTGCGGCATCCGGGTCAGCTACGACGGGCACACCATCGACCGGGTGCTCGACCGGGATCGGGTCACCCTCGCCGACCTGCTGCGGGACCGGATGACCGAGCTGCATCCGTCCACGTTCCTGATCCGCGCGGCCGCGCTGCGCGACGGGTTCGGGCTGGTCGACGAGCAGATACCGGGCAGCTACGCGGAGGACTACGAATTCCTGCTCCGGGCTGCACGCAGTGCCCCGCTGGTCAACGTGCGCACCCCGTACGTGCTGGTGCGCTGGCACAGGCGGTCGTACTTCGCCCAGCGGTGGGACACCATCTCCGCCGCGTTGCAGTGGCTCCTGAACCGCTACCCCGAGTTCGCCGGCCAGCCCGCCGGCGAAGCCAGGGTGGCCGGGCAGATCGCCTTCGCCCGGGCCGCCTCCGGGGATCGGCGCGGGGCGCTGCACTGGGCCCGCCGCACGCTGCGCCGCAACCCCCGCGAACCCCGCGCCTACCTGGCGCTGGCCGTGGCCGGCCGGGTGGTGCGCGCCGACGCCGTTCTGCGGACGTTGCACAAGCGCGGTCGGGGCCTCTGAGCCACACCCGTCGACTGCGCGCGCCGCCCGCATCGGGCACGGCCCCACCCCGACCTCGCAGAGAAGGATCCCGGCCCATGGCACTTCACTCGCTCAGGTTCCGTCTGGTCGACTCGCCTACATCGCTCGGCGCGAAGCGGCGCGCGCGGCGCGCGCTCTGGCTGTCGGAGGCGTTCCCCCACCTCGCCGAGATGAGCGTGCTCGACCTCGGCGGGCGGGTGGAGAGCTGGGCCCGGGTGCCGATCCGGCCGGCCCGCGTCCACGTCGTCAACCTGGAACCGCTCCCGGCGAAGCTGCCCGAGTGGGCTGAGGCGGATCACGCCGACGCGTGCGAACTGCCGAAGGCCATCCTGAGCCGCCGCTACGACCTCGTCTTCAGCAACAGCGTGCTGGAGCACGTCGGCGGGCACGAACGGCGTCGGCGCATGGCGGAGGCGATCCGCGAGCTGGCGCCCGCGTACTGGGTGCAGACCCCCTACCGGTACTTCCCGATCGAGCCCCACTGGGTGGCGCCCGGCATGCAGTTCCTGCCGGTGTCGGCGCGGGTGGTCGTCGCCCGCAGATGGCCGCTGGCGTATACCCCGGGCAAGTCCTATGAGGCGGCGATGCGACAGGTCCTGACCACGGAGCTGATCGGTCGGGCGGAGCTGCGCTACCTCTTCCCGGACGCCACCATCCGCAGCGAGCGCCTGGTGGGTCTCACCAAGTCGCTGATCGCGATCAGGGCTTCGTGATCCGGGTCGGCGGTGCCCGTGCCCGGAGGAGCGGCACCCGACGGTTCTCCGCTGTCGGGTGGTCGAGGCGGGCCGGGCGCGTTCCCGGCCGCCCTGCGGACGTGGCTGTCCGCAGGGCGGGACGGGGTGGGCACCGCACCGGACCGACCACACGGCGTGACAAACTTGCGCCTGTGTTGCGCTGGCTGACCGCAGGTGAATCGCACGGACCCGCCCTCGTCGCGCTGCTCGAGGGGGTGCCCGCCGGGGTCGAGGTGACCACCGGCGACATCTCCGCCGAGCTGGCCCGCCGCCGGCTCGGCTACGGCCGGGGTGCCCGGATGTCGTTCGAGCAGGACGAGGTCGAGATCATCGGCGGCCTGCGGCACGGCCTCACCATCGGCAGCCCGGTGGCCATCCGAGTGGGCAACTCCGAGTGGCCCAAGTGGCACACGGTGATGGCCGCCGATCCGGTCGACCCGGAGGAGCTGGCCGGGCAGGCGCGAAACGCCCCGCTCACCCGCCCCCGACCCGGGCACGCGGACCTCGCCGGCATGCAGAAGTACGGCCACCGCGACGCGCGGCCGATCCTGGAGCGGGCCAGCGCCCGCGAGACCGCGGCCCGGGTCGCCGTCGGCGCCGTCGCCAAGGCGCTGGTGAAGCAGACCCTCGGCATCGAGATCGTCTCGCACGTGGTGGAGCTGGGCTCGGTCGCCGCGAAGCCCGGACTGCGGCCGCGCCCGGAGGACGCCGAGCGGATCGACGCCGACCCGCTGCGGTGCCTCGACTCGGAGGCGAGCGCGCGAATGGTCGCCGAGGTCGACGCCGCGAAGAAGGACGCCGACACCCTCGGGGGTGTGGTCGAGGTGCTGGCGTACGGAGTGCCGCCGGGCCTGGGCAGCCACGTCCAGTGGGACCGCAAGCTCGACGCCCGGCTCGCCGCCGCGCTGATGTCCATCCAGGCGATCAAGGGTGTGGAGATCGGCGACGGCTGGCAGCAGGCCCGGTCGCGGGGCTCCGCCGCGCACGACGAGATCATCGGCACGGCCACCGGCGTACGGCGGGTCACCGATCGGGCCGGCGGACTGGAGGGCGGCATCACCACGGGTGAGCCGCTCCGGGTCAAGGCCGCGATGAAGCCGATCTCGTCGCTGAACCGCGCCCTGGCCACGGTCGACGTCACCACCGGCGAGCCGGCCACGGCGATCAACCAGCGGTCGGACGTGTGCGCGGTCCCGGCCGCCGCCGTGGTGGCCGAGGCGATGGTCGCCCTGGTGCTCGCCGAGGCGACCATGGAGAAGTTCGGCGGCGACTCCGTCGCCGAGATCCGCCGCAACCTGGCCGGCTACCTGGACGCGCTGGTGATCCGGTGACCGGGGCGGCGGCAGCCGGGGTGACCCGGCCGGTCTGCGTACTGGTCGGCGCGCCCGGCTCGGGCAAGACCACGGTCGGACAGGCGCTCGCCGCCGGGCTCGGGGTGGAGTTCCGCGACACCGACGTGGACATCGAGCGGATGGCCGGCAAGCCGATCCCGGAGATCTTCATCGACGAGGGTGAGGCGCACTTCCGTGCGCTCGAACGCGCTGCGGTGGCCGCGGCGCTCGCCTCCTGCCCGGGTGTGCTGGCGCTCGGTGGCGGCGCGGTGCTCGCCGAGGAGACCCGCGCCGCCCTGGTGGGGCACCCGGTGGTGTTCCTCTCCGTCGAGCTGCCGGACGCGGTCAAGCGGGTCGGGCTCGGCGCCGGTCGCCCGCTGCTGGCGATCAATCCGCGGGCGACCCTCAAGCACCTGATGGACCAGCGCCGCCCGCTCTACGAGGAGGTCGCCACGGCGACCGTGCGCACCGACGGGCGGAGCCCGGCGGAGATCGCGGCGGAGATCCATGCGTTGCTCAAGCAGCGCTGACGTCGCCGGTGCCGGTCGGCTCGACTAGGCTGCCCGCGATGGACGAGGTGACCCGGATCCCGGTCGGCGGCGAGCAGTCGTACGACGTGCTGGTGGGACGCGACCTGCTCGACACCGTGCCCGGCCTGCTGCCCGGGGCGACCCGGGTGGCGCTGCTGCACGCCCCACCGCTCAAGGAACTGACCGATGCGCTCGGCGAGCGGCTGCGGGCGGCCGGCATCGCACCGATGCCGATCGAGGTGCCGGACGCGGAGGCAGGCAAGCGGGTCGAGGTCGCCGCGGCCTGCTGGGACCGGCTCGGCGACGCCGGCTTCACCCGTACCGACGCGGTGGTCGGGGTGGGCGGCGGTGCGGTCACCGACCTGGCGGGCTTCGTCGCCGCCTGCTGGCTGCGTGGCGTGCGCTGGGTGCCGGTGGCCACGTCGTTGCTCGGGATGGTCGACGCCGCGGTGGGCGGCAAGACCGGAATCAACACCGCCGCGGGCAAGAACCTGGTCGGCGCGTTCCACCCGCCGGTCGGGGTGATCTGCGACCTGGCCACCCTGGACAGCCTGCCGTCGGCCGACCTGGCGGCGGGGCTCGCCGAGGTGGTGAAGTGCGGCTTCATCGCGGACCCGGTGATCCTCGACCTGGTCGAGGCGAACCCGGCGGCGGCCGTCGACCCGACCGGTGCGGTGACCCGTGAGCTGATCGAGCGGGCGATCCGGGTGAAGGCCGACGTGGTCTCCGGTGACCTGCGCGAGTCCGGCGTCCGCGAGGTGCTCAACTACGGCCACACCCTGGCGCACGCGATCGAGAAGGTGGAAGGCTACCGCTGGCGGCACGGGCACGCGGTCGCCGTCGGCGTGGTCTACGCGGGTGCGCTGGCCCGGCTCGCCGGCCGGCTCGACGAGCCCACCGCCCGTCGGCATCGTACGGCGATGGCCGCGCTCGGCCTGCCCACCAGCTACCCGGCGGACGCCTGGCCGCAGCTGCTGGCCGCGATGCGGGTAGACAAGAAGGCCCGGGGAAGTCGGCTGCGTTTCGTGGTGCTGGACGGCCTGGCCCGCCCGGCGATCCTGGAGGGCCCGGACGACGCCCTGCTGCACGCCGCGTACGCGGAGGTGGCGCAGCCGTGAAGGTGCACGTGCTGAACGGGCCGAACCTCGGCCGGCTGGGCACCCGTGAGCCAGACGTGTACGGGGCGAGCACCTACGCCGACCTCGTGGCGCTCTGCGAGTCGACCGGCCGGGAGCTCGGCCTCGACGTCACGGTGCGGCAGACCGACGCCGAGCACGAGCTGCTCGCCTGGCTGCACGCCGCCGCGGACGAGGGCGCCGCAGTGGTGCTCAACCCGGCGGCGTGGTCGCACTACTCGTACGCCGTCCGCGACGCCTGCGCGATGCTGCGCGGGCCGCTGATCGAGGTGCACATCTCCAACATCCACACTCGTGAGGAGTTCCGGCACCATTCGGTGGTCTCCGCGGTCGCGACCGGGGTGATCTGCGGGCTGGGCCTCGACGGCTACCGCCTGGCCCTGCAGCACCTGGCCACCAGCACCGCCACCCGCTGACGCCCTGCCCGGTCCCCGGCCCCTCCGGCCCGGCCCCTCCGGCCCGGCCCCTCCGGCCCCGGCCCGGCCCCTCCGGCCCCGGCCTGGCCCCTCCGGCCCACGCCCACCGTCGAGGCCGCAATTCACGCACCGCGACTACCATGCGCCGTCACTTTGAGTGACGATCGCTGCGCCGCCGACCCCATGCTTCGCCGCCTTTGCTCTGCACCCCTATCCGCACCACCCCGATGACCTGGTGCTCAGCCGGGCGGGGTCGTCCTGGTCGGTGGATGGGCTGTCACCGTCCGTTACTGGCGCGTCGGTGGGTGCAGAGCAAAGGGAGCGGTGGATGGTGCCGGGCGGCGTGCGGTAAAGCACCCAGAGTGACATTGATCACGGGGGACGGGACGGGCCGGGCCGGGTTGGGCGGGCCGGGAACCGCGAGCGCAGCCGCGGGACGGGTGGAGCGAGGCCCTGCCCTGGCGGGACTAGTAGACTTTGCAGGTCTGTCCGCCAATTGATGATCAAGGCAGGAAATGGCCACCACCAACGACCTGAAGAACGGCCTGGTACTCAACCTCGACGGAGAGCTCTGGTCCGTTGTCGAGTTCCAGCACGTCAAGCCTGGTAAGGGTGGTGCGTTCGTGCGCACCACGCTGAAGAACGTGCTCTCCGGCAAGGTGGTCGACAAGACCTTCAACGCGGGCACCAAGGTCGAGACGGCGACCGTCGACAAGCGCACGATGCAGTACCTCTACGCCGATGGCGAGGACTACGTCTTCATGGACCTGGAGACGTACGACCAGATCACCGTCCCGGGCGGCACCGTCGGCGAGGCGGCCAACTACCTGCTGCCCGAGGCCGAGGCGACCGTCGCCACCCACGAGAGCGTGCCGCTGTACATCGAGCTGCCGACCAGCGTCGTGCTCGAGGTCACCTACACCGAGCCGGGTCTGCAGGGTGACCGCTCCACGGGCGGTAACAAGCCGGCCACCGTCGAAACCGGGGCGACCGTCCAGGTGCCGCTGTTCATCACCACCGGCGAGAAGATCAAGGTCGACACTCGGGACGGCCGTTACCTCGGCCGCGCCTGATGGCCGAGGGTCCCAAGCAGCAGATGCCGGCGCGCCGCAAGGCGCGTAAGCGGGCACTGGACGTGCTCTTCGAGGCCGACCTGCGCGACCGCCCGCCCGTGGAGGTGCTGGCCGGCTACCTCGAGCGCATCGAACGGCCCCACCCGGAGCACCTGGGTTACGCGGTGGGGCTGGTCGAGGGGGTCGCCGACCACCTCGACCGGATCGACGAGCTGATCGCCAGCTACGCCGAGGGGTGGACGCTCGAGCGGATGCCCGCGGTCGACCGCAACCTCGCCCGGATCGCCGTCTACGAGTTGCTCTACCTCGACGAGATCGACGACGCCGTGGCGATCAGCGAGGCCGTCGAGCTGGCTCGGCAGATGTCGACCGACGACTCCCCGCGCTTCCTCAACGGGTTGCTCGGTCGGATCGCGGAGTACGCCACCCGCTGACCGTCTCCCGGCCGAGCGGTTCGAACCGGACCGTTCCGGCCGGGACGCCGTTCGGGCTCCACCGGACATCCGGCCGACGTGAACCCCGGAATCAGGCGCGGATTGGCGGAACAGCGTGCAACGCCGCACCGGACAGCGGAACAGAAAGGGCCCGTGCCGTACGGCACGGGCCCTTTCTGCTGGTCAGGCGATCAGGATGCGAAGAACGCCCGGGGGTCGGCGACGAGCACGCCGTGTTCGGTGAGCCGCTCGATCAGACCGGACGGCGAGGCGTCGTAGACGATCGCCAGCGCGCGCAGGTCGTCGGCGCGGATCGAGAGCACCCGCCCGTTGTAGTCGCCACGCTGCTGCTGGATGGCGCGCGCGTAGCGGGCGACGTAGGCCAGGTCCTCAGAGGCCTCGTCGTAGAGCCGCTCCAGGTCCAGCACGATCTTGCTGGTGGGCTCGTGACGGACCCCACTGCCGTCGGGCAGCAGTTCGGACACCGGCACGCGGTAGAAGTCGGCCAGCTCGGCCAGGCGGGACACCGTGACGGCCCGGTCACCGCGCTCGTACGAGCCGACCACCACGGCCTTCCACCGCCCGTTCGACTTCTCCTCCACCCCCTGCAGGGACAGCCCCTGCTGCTGGCGGATCGAGCGCAGGCGGGCGCCCAGAGACTTGGCGTATTCAGAGGGCATTCGGACACTCCCAGTGCTGCGGGGGTTCTCCCAGCTATTCGCTACGGAGCGTGACGGTACGGGGATTGCGACACCTGGTCAAGTGTTCGTGACCTTACCGTTGGGGAGCGTGCGGGAAGTCTTCGCCGTTCCGCCACGCTGACCCGGTGGTCAGTGGCCGGCGGTGGCCGGCCCGGTGACCACTGGTAACGTGGCGTGAAGCTTTCGCGTGGGCCGTCCGTGGCCGGCGACGAAGGTGTCCGACGTCCTTTAACGACCCGTCCCGTGAGGCGGGGAAGGAGGTCTGCCGTGGCCTGCCCACCGGCTGCCGAATCACCACCTGCGCGGCAACCCTCGGTGAAGGTGATCCTCGCCAGCGCCGACGTCCAGCGCGTGGTCGACCGCATCGCCCACCAGATCCTGGAGAAGACCCAGGGCGCCGCTGACACCGTCCTGCTCGGCATTCCCACCCGGGGTGCCCCGCTCGCACGACGGCTCGCCGCCCGGATCAGCACCTTCGAGGACGTGGCCGTGCCGGTCGGTGTGCTCGACATCACTCTCTACCGCGACGATCTGCGCCGGCACGCCACCCGCGCGATCGGCCCCACCCAGCTGCCGGCCGGCGGCATCGACGGCAAGCGGGTCATCCTCGTCGACGACGTGCTCTTCTCCGGCCGGACGGTCCGGGCCGCGCTCGACGCGCTCAACGACGTGGGCCGCCCGGCCTCGGTGCAGCTCGCCGTCCTGGTCGACCGCGGCCACCGGGAGTTGCCCATCCGCGCCGACTACGTGGGCAAGAACATCCCGACCTCACTGGCCGAGAGCGTCAAGGTGACGCTCGCCGAGACCGACGGCACGGACGGGGTCAAGCTCTACGGAGGTACCACCTCATGATCCGGCACCTGCTCTCCGGCGCCGACCTCGACGCCGCCACCGCGACCCGGATCCTGGACACCGCCGCCGAGATGGCCACGGTCGCCGGCCGCGAGGTCAAGAAGCTGCCCGCGCTGCGCGGGCGGACGGTGGTGAACCTCTTCTACGAGGACTCCACCCGGACCCGGATCTCGTTCGAGGCGGCCGCGAAGCGGCTCAGCGCCGACGTGATCAACTTTTCCGCCAAGGGCTCCAGCGTCGCCAAGGGGGAGAGCCTGAAGGACACGGCGCTCACCCTCCAGGCGATGGGCGCCGACGCGGTGGTCGTCCGGCACCCCGCCTCCGGTGCCCCGCACCGGCTGGCCGAGTGGGTCGACGGTTCGGTGGTCAACGCCGGCGACGGCACCCACGAGCACCCCACCCAGGCACTGCTCGACGCGTACACCATGCGCTCGCGGTTGGGGCGGCTCGCCGGGCTGTCCGTGACGGTCGTCGGCGACGTGCTGCACAGCCGGGTGGCCCGCTCCAACGTGCTGTTGCTCTCCACCCTCGGCGCGAAGGTGACCCTGGTCGGTCCGCCGACGCTGATCCCGGTCGACTGGGCGACCAGGGCGACCGGGGCGAACACCTCGGGCGGAGGCGCGGCGCAGGCACCCGACATCACCGTCTGCTACGACCTCGACGCGGTGCTGCCGACGTCGGACGTGGTGATGATGCTGCGGGTGCAGCGGGAGCGGATGAGCGACTCCTACTTCCCCTCCGCCCGCGAGTACGCCCGCCGCTACGGGCTGGACGGGCAGCGGATGCGCCGGCTGCCCGAGCACGCGATCGTCATGCACCCCGGACCGATGAACCGGGGCATGGAGATCACGCCCGAGGTGGCCGACTCGGCCCGCTCCACCATCGTCGAACAGGTCACCAACGGGGTCTCCGTCCGGATGGCCGTCCTCTATCTGCTGCTCGGGGGGAACAACGCATGACCGCGTACCTCATCAAGGAGGTCAGCCTGCTCGGCGCCGCGCCGACCGATCTGCTGATCCGCGACGGCGTGGTCGCCCGGACCGGCGCCGGCCTGGCGGCCGACGGCGCCACGGTGATCGACGCCGCCGGGCTGGTCGCCCTGCCCGGCCTGGTCGACCTGCACACCCACCTGCGCGAGCCCGGACGCGAGGACGCGGAGACGGTCGAGTCCGGCTCCCGCGCGGCGGCGCTCGGCGGGTACACGGCGGTCTGCGCGATGGCGAACACCTCCCCGGTCGCCGACACCGCCGGCGTCGTCGAGCAGGTCTGGCGGCTCGGCCGTGAGGCCGGCCTGGTCGACGTGCAACCGATCGGCGCGGTCACCGTCGGGCTGGCCGGGGAGCGCCTCGCCGAGCTCGGCGCCATGGCCGACTCCGCGGCCCGGGTGCGGATCTTCTCCGACGACGGGCACTGCGTGGCCGACCCGCGGCTGATGCGCCGCGCGTTGGAGTACGTCAAGGCGTTCGACGGGGTCATCGCCCAGCACGCCGAGGAGCCGCGCCTCACCGAGGGCGCGCAGATGCACGAGGGTGCGGTCTCGACGCGCCTCGGGCTCACCGGCTGGCCGGCCGTGGCCGAGGAGGCGATCATCGCGCGCGACGTGCTCCTCGCCGAGCACGTCGGGAGCCGCCTGCACGTCTGCCACGTCTCCACCGCCGGCAGCGTGGAGGTGCTGCGCCAGGCCAAGGCCCGCGGCGTACGGGTCACCGCCGAGGTGACCCCGCACCATCTGCTGCTTACCGACGTCCGGGCCGAGACGTACGACCCGGTCTACAAGGTCAACCCACCGCTGCGCACCGACGAGGACGTCACCGCGCTGCGCGCCGCGCTGGTGGACGGCGTGATCGACATCGTCGCCACCGACCACGCGCCGCACGCGGTGGAGGACAAGGAGTGCGAGTGGGCGTACGCCCGGCCGGGCATGCTCGGCCTGGAGACGGCGCTGTCGATCGCGCTGGAGGTGCTCGGCCCCCGCTGGGACCTGATCGCCGAGCGCATGTCCCGCACCCCGGCCCGGATCGCCGGGCTGGAGTCCCACGGGCTCGACCCGGCACCCGGTGTGCCGGCCAACCTCACCCTGGTCGACCCGGCGGCGCGCCGCGTGGTCGAGCCCGGTGAGCTGGCCAGTCTGAGCCGCAACACCCCGTACGCCGGCATGTCGCTGCCGGGTCGCGTCGTGGCGACCTTCCTGCGCGGTGAGCCGACGGTTCTGGACGGAAAGGCTGTCAAATGATCCGAGCGAGGAGTGCAGCGGAGCGGAGCCCCGCAGTCCGGATCGAGGGGAACGCGGCATGGTGAAGCGCAGGCCGGCGATCCTGGTTCTCGAGGATGGGCGGACGTTCCAGGGCGAGGCGTACGGCAGCGTCGGGGAGACCTTCGGCGAGGCGGTCTTCAACACCGGCATGACCGGCTACCAGGAGACCCTCACCGACCCCTCCTACCACCGTCAGGTGGTGGTGCAGACGGCGCCGCACATCGGCAACACCGGGGTCAACGGCGAGGACGACGAGTCGTCCCGGATCTGGGTCGCCGGGTACGTGGTGCGCGACCCGGCCCGGATCGGCTCCAACTGGCGGGCCAGCGGCGGGCTCGAGGACCGGCTCGCCGCCGAGGGTGTGGTCGGTATCGCGGGCGTGGACACTCGGGCGCTGACCCGGCACCTGCGTGAGCGCGGAGCGATGCGGGTCGGCATCTCCAGCGTCGAGGACGACCCGCGGGCGCTGCTGGCCCGGGTCCGCCAGGCTCCGGAGATGGTCGGCGCGGACCTCTCCGCCGAGGTGACCACCGCCGAGCGGTACGTGGTGCAGGCCGAGGGCGAGCACCGGTTCACGGTCGCCGCGCTGGACCTCGGCATCAAGCGCAACGTGCCGCGCCGGCTGGCGGCCCGCGGGGTCACCACGCACGTGCTGCCCGCCGCGTCCACCATCGACGAGCTGCTCGCGACCGGCGCGGACGCGGTCTTCTTCTCACCCGGGCCGGGTGACCCGGCGACCGCCGACGGTCCGGTGGCGCTCGCCCGCGAGGTGTTGAGCCGGCGGATCCCGCTCTTCGGCATCTGCTTCGGCAGCCAGATCCTCGGGCGGGCGCTCGGCTTCGGCACCTACAAGCTCGGTTACGGCCACCGGGGCATCAACCAGCCGGTGCTGGACCGGTCGACCGGCAAGGTCGAGGTCACCAGCCACAACCACGGCTTCGCGGTCGCCTGGCCGGGCCGCGAACAGGAGCTCAGCGCGGTGCAGGTGCCCGGAGCCGGGTCCGGCGCGGTGGTCCCCGACCAGGTGATCGACACCGAGTTCGGCGGAGTCGAGGTCTCGCACGTCTGCCTCAACGACAACGTGGTCGAGGGGCTGCGGGCCAAGGACGTGCCCGCGTTCACGGTGCAGTACCACCCGGAGGCGGCGGCGGGTCCGCACGACGCGGACTACCTCTTCGACCGCTTCGCCGAATTGATCGAGGGCCGTGCCCTCGGCCAGGGGCGCAGCGAGGGCCGTGGCCTCTACCGGAACCACAGCGAAGGCGGAAACTGATGCCCAAGCGGAGCGACCTGAAGCACATCCTGGTCATCGGCTCGGGGCCGATCGTCATCGGGCAGGCCTGCGAGTTCGACTACTCCGGCACCCAGGCGTGCCGGGTGCTGCGCAGCGAGGGGATCCGGGTCAGCCTGGTCAACTCGAACCCGGCCACGATCATGACCGACCCGGAGTTCGCCGACGCCACGTACGTCGAGCCGATCACCCCGGAGTTCGTCGAGCTGGTCATCGCCAAGGAACGTCCGGACGCGATCCTGCCGACCCTAGGCGGGCAGACCGCGCTGAACACCGCGGTCGCCCTGCACGAGGCCGGGGTGCTGGAGAAGTACGGCGTCGAGCTGATCGGGGCCAACATCGACGCGATCAACCGCGGCGAGGACCGGCAGCTGTTCAAGGACATCGTGGCGAAGGCGGGTGCCCGCCTCGGCTACGCGGACCCGTCGACGCTGGTGCCGCGTTCGCGTGTCTGCCACTCCATGGACGAGGTCCGGGAGACCGTCGCCGAGCTGGGCCTGCCCGTGGTGATCCGGCCGTCGTTCACGATGGGCGGCCTCGGCTCCGGTATGGCCCACACGCAGGAGGACCTGGAGCGCATCGCGGGCGACGGCCTGGCCGCGAGCCCGGTGCACGAGGTGCTCATCGAGGAGAGCGTGCTCGGCTGGAAGGAGTACGAGCTCGAACTCATGCGCGACCGCCACGACAACGTGGTGGTGGTCTGCTCGATCGAGAACGTCGACCCGATGGGCGTGCACACCGGCGACAGCGTCACCGTGGCCCCGGCCATGACGCTCACCGACCGGGAGTACCAGCGCCTGCGTGACCTCGGCATCGCCGTGCTGCGCGAGGTCGGGGTGGACACCGGTGGCTGCAACATCCAGTTCGCGGTGAACCCGGCCGACGGGCGGATCGTGGTCATCGAGATGAACCCGCGGGTGTCGCGCTCCTCGGCGTTGGCGTCCAAGGCGACCGGCTTCCCGATCGCGAAGATCGCCGCGAAGCTGGCCATCGGCTACACCCTGGACGAGATCCCCAACGACATCACGCTGAAGACCCCGGCGGCGTTCGAGCCGACGCTGGACTACGTGGTCGTCAAGATCCCGCGATTCGCGTTCGAGAAGTTCCCGGGCGCGGACGCGGAGCTGACCACCACCATGAAGTCGGTGGGCGAGGCGATGAGCCTCGGGCGCAACTTCACCGAGGCCCTGAACAAGGCGATGCGCTCGATGGAGACCAAGGCGGGCGGCTTCTGGACCGTGCCGGACCCGGTGGGGGCCACCAGGGAGAACACCCTCGCCGCGCTGCGTACGCCGCACGACGGGCGGCTCTACACCGTCGAGCGGGCACTGCGGCTGGGCGCCTCGATCGCCGAGGTGGCCGCCGCGTCCGGCGGGATCGACCCGTGGTTCCTGGACCAGATCGCCGGCCTGGTCGAGCTGCGTGCGGAGATCGTGGACGCGCCGGTGCTCGACGCCGAGCTGCTGCGCCGCGCGAAGCGGGCCGGCCTCTCCGACCGGCAGCTGGCCGCACTGCGTCCGGAACTGGCCGCCGAGGACGGGGTACGGACGCTGCGGCACCGGCTCGACATCCGGCCGGTGTACAAGACCGTGGACACCTGCGCGGCCGAGTTCGAGGCGACCACGCCGTACCACTACTCGTCGTACGACCTGGAGACCGAGGTGGTCGGGTCGGCGCGGCCGAAGGTGCTGATCCTCGGCTCCGGACCGAACCGGATCGGGCAGGGCATCGAGTTCGACTACTCCTGCGTGCACGCGGTCCAGGCGCTGCGTGCCGCCCCGGCGGGTGGTGCCGGCACCGGCGGCTACGAGACCGTCATGGTCAACTGCAACCCGGAGACCGTCTCCACCGACTACGACACCGCCGACCGGCTCTACTTCGAGCCGCTCACCTTCGAGGACGTGCTGGAGGTCTGGCACGCGGAGGACACCTCCGGCAAGGCGGCCGGCGGGCCGGGCGTGGTCGGCGTGATCGTGCAGCTGGGCGGGCAGACCCCGCTGGGGCTGGCGCAGCGGCTCAAGGACGCCGGAGTACCCGTGGTGGGCACCTCCCCGGAGTCGATCCACCTGGCCGAGGAGCGGGGGGCCTTCGGCGCCCTGCTGACCCGGGCCGGGCTGCGCGCGCCGTCGTACGGCATGGCGACCTCGTACGACGAGGCGAAGGCGATCGCCGACGAGATCGGCTACCCGGTGCTGGTCCGCCCGTCCTACGTGCTCGGCGGGCGCGGCATGGAGATCGTCTACGACGACGCGACGCTGCGCGGCTACATCGGACGGGCCACCGACATCTCGCCGAACCACCCGGTGCTGGTGGACCGGTTCCTCGACGACGCCGTCGAGATCGATGTGGACGCGCTCTGCGACGCCGACGGTGAGGTCTACCTCGGCGGTGTCATGGAGCACATCGAGGAGGCCGGCATCCACTCCGGAGACTCGTCCTGCACCCTGCCGCCGATCACCCTGGCCGGCTCGCACCTGGCCGAGGTCCGCCGGTACACGGAGTCGATCGCCCGGGGCATCGGCGTACGCGGCCTGCTGAACGTGCAGTACGCGCTCAAGGACGACGTGCTCTACGTGCTGGAGGCGAACCCGCGGGCCTCGCGTACCGTCCCGTTCGTCTCGAAGGCGACCGCCGTGCCGCTGGCCAAGGCGGCGGCCCGGATCGCGCTCGGCGCGACGATCGCCGAGTTGCGTGCCGAGGGGTTGCTCCCGGCGACCGGGGACGGCGGCACGATGCCGGCGGACGCGCCGATCGCGGTGAAGGAGGCGGTGCTGCCGTTCAAGCGGTTCCGGACGCCGACCGGAAAGGGCATCGACTCGCTGCTCGGCCCGGAGATGAAGTCCACCGGCGAGGTGATGGGCATCGACACGAACTTCGGGCACGCCTTCGCCAAGTCGCAGTCGGCCGCGTACGGCTCGCTGCCGACCGGGGGCCGGATCTTCGTCTCGGTGGCCAACCGGGACAAGCGCGCCATGATCTTCCCGATCAAGCGGCTGGCCGACCTGGGCTTCGAGATCGTCGCCACCACCGGCACGGCCGAGGTGCTGCGCCGCCACGGCATCGCGTGCGAGCAGATCCGCAAGCACTACGAGGCGGGTGAGGGCGAGGACGCGGTCTCGATGATCCTCGGCGGTGACGTGGCCCTGGTGTTGAACACCCCGCAGGGCTCCGGCGCGAGCGCCCGCTCCGACGGCTACGAGATCCGCAGCGCGGCGGTCACCGCGGACATCCCGTGCATCACCACGGTGCCCGGCGCGGCGGCCGCGGTGATGGGCATCGAGGCCCGCATCCGGGGCGACATGCGGGTCCGTCCCCTCCAGGAGCTGCACGCCGCCCTGCGGGCGGCCCAGTGACCCCACTGACCCCCGCACCCACCGCCCCTCCCCGGCCAGACCCGTTGATCATGAAGTTGTTGTCGCGACACGCCGCACCGGCGGGCGACAACTTCATGATCGACCGGATTCCGGGCGGTCGGGCATGGTGATGTTCGAGCGCGTCGTACGGCCCGTGCTGTTCCGGATCGGGGGCGGGGACGCCGAGGCCGCGCACGAGTGGACGCTGCGCCGGCTGGCCGTGGTGTCCCGCCGGCCGGCGTTGCTGGCGGCGATGCGGGCCCGGTACGCGGCACGCGCCCCGCGCACCGTGTTCGGGGTGGAGTTCCCCAACCCGGTCGGCCTGGCCGCCGGGATGGACAAGGACGGTGTGGCGCTGCCCGCATGGCCGGCGCTGGGGTTCGGCTTCGTCGAGGTCGGCACGGTGACGGCCCACGGCCAGCCGGGCAACCCGCGACCCCGGCTGTTCCGGCTGCGCGACAGCGAGGCGATCGTGAACCGGATGGGATTCAACAACTCCGGGGCCGAGGCGCTGGCCGCCGGCCTGGCGGCGTTGCCCCGGCCGCTCGGCGTGCCGTTGGGGATCTCGCTCGGTAAGTCCAAGGTGACCCCGCTGGACGAGGCCGTCGAGGACTACCTCGCCTCCTACCAGGCGCTGAAGGGGTACGGCGACTACTTCGCGGTCAACGTGTCCTCACCGAACACCCCGGGTCTGCGGTCCCTACAGGACCGGTCCCATCTGGACGCGCTGCTCGCCGCGTTGGTGGGGGAGAAGCCGGTGCTCGTGAAGATCGCCCCGGACCTCACCGAACCGGC
Organism: Micromonospora sp. NPDC023737; assembly: GCF_040639715.1. Lineage (NCBI taxonomy): Bacteria > Bacillati > Actinomycetota > Actinomycetes > Micromonosporales > Micromonosporaceae > Micromonospora > Micromonospora sp. NPDC023737. Next base: position 44,776 of record NZ_JBFAAL010000017.1, on the reverse strand, counting down.
GATCGCCGAACTGCTGGAGGTCTGCCTCGCGCGGGGCGCTGCCGGGGTGATCGCCACCAACACCACTCTCGCCCGGGGCGGTCTGGCCGACGCCGACCGGGCGCGAGGCGCGGAGACCGGCGGTCTCTCCGGGCGGCCGCTCGGGGCGCGGGCCCGGGAGGTGGTCTCCTTCGTGCATCGCGAGACGGGTGGACGGCTGCCGGTGATCGGGGTGGGCGGTGTCCTCGACCCGGACGACGCGGCGCGGATGTTCGACGCCGGCGCCAGCCTGGTCCAGCTCTACACCGGCTTCATCTACCGGGGCCCCGCCCTGGTCCGTGCCGCGGTGCGCGCGGCGACACCGGCGCGGCTGCCGGCTCGATGAGCGCGGGCGCGACGCCGGTGCCCCGCCGGGCAACCCCCGGACACCGGCTCGCGCCGTACGCTGCCCGGCCCGCGCCCCGCGGGGGTTGGCTCGTGCGGGGTGCGGGTCGGCTGGCGTCCAGCGGGCGCACACCGGGCGCGAGCCGACCCGCGCCCAGCGGGTGCCGCCTCGCGCCCGCACGGATCGGTCCGGGCGGCGTCCGGCCCGGCACCGTGATCGCCGCCGTGCCGGGCGGCGTGACGCCGGCTGTGCTTCCGGTCGGCAGAGCCGTTGCCGACCGCACCGGCGTCGTCGTCGTACGCCGTGCCCCGGCGGCCCGCCCTCGGGAGGCCCGCCGACGGAATGCACGACCCACGTCGACGCCCGGTTATCCGGCAACCGGCTCGCCCGCGTCGCCCGGCGGTACGCCGGGTGGGCGACGGCGCCGGCCGGCGGTCGAACGGCGGGGTGGCCGACGGCGGTGGTCGGCGGTCGGACGGCGGCATGGGCGATGGCCGGCGGTCGGCGGCGGGGCGGCGGGCGGGGGCCGCGGTGGCCGGCGAGCGGCTCCGGCAGCGCCCGTGCGAGGTCTTGTCCATGCCGGGCGGCCGCGCTTGCCGACCAGGGATCGCGCCCTCGTGAGGGCGGTGGCGGCCGGTCCGGCGGGCGCGGAGCGGACCGGACGTCCGCACGGGCCGGCGAACGGGTCGTGCGGGCCGCTCAAGCGGCCGTGGAGCAGCGTGGCCGGGCGGGGCGCGATGCGGGCCGCCGGGGCGGCGGAGAGGCGTACGCGGGCGGCATCGGGCCGTCCGTGGTGACCACGAGAGAGGGGAAGCAAGGGGATGGAGACCTTCGGCGCCCGGTTACACCGGGCCGTGGCGGAGCGGGGGCCGCTCTGCGTCGGAATCGATCCGCACCCCGGGCTGCTGGCCCGGTGGGGGCTGTCGGACGACGTGGACGGGCTCGACCGGTTCGCCCGGACCGTCGTTGACGCCCTCGGTGACCGGGTTGCGGTGGTCAAGCCTCAGTCGGCATTCTTCGAGCGATTCGGTGCCCGAGGTGTCGCGATTCTTGAGTCAACTATCCGACAGTTGCGGGATCGCGGCTCGCTCGTTCTCCTCGACATCAAGCGCGGCGACATCGGCTCGACCGTCCGCGCGTACGCCGAGGCGTACCTCGACCCATCCAGGCCGCTGTATGTCGACGCGGTGACCGCGAGCCCCTACCTGGGAGTAGGTTCGCTGGCTCCGATGTTCGAGCTCGCCGCCGAGCACGGCGGCGGCGTCTTCGTGCTCGCCCTCACCTCGAACCCGGAGGGACCCGAGGTGCAGCATGCCCGCACCTCCGACGGGCGGACCGTCGCGCAGACCGTGATCGACGAGATTTCCCAGCTCAACGCCGGTGCGGAGCCGCTCGGCAGCTTCGGGCTGGTGGTCGGGGCGACCATCGGCGACACCGGTCACGACCTGTCCCGCGTCGGCGGTCCGTTGCTCGCGCCGGGCCTCGGCGCGCAGGGCGCGACCGCCGCCGATCTGCGTACCGTCTTCGGCGCGAGCCTGCCCGCGGTGCTCCCGTCGTACTCCCGCGAGGTGTTGGGCGCGGGCCCGGACGTGGCCGCGCTGCGCGCCGCGGCGGACCGCGCGCTGGCCGCGTGCAAGGCCGTTCTACCCGTCGCGGGCTGACTGACGGCTCGGTCACTTTGCGATGATCATCGCGCGTCCACGTTGCCGAAACGTCCGGCGACCGCTAGTTTTCCCCGCGCTGGGAACCACGGACCCCTTGGTTCACAGCGACACCACGTTTCACAGTGCGGTGGTGCGTCCCGCCCGCCGCTATAGGGACCTGAGGAGAACTGGTGCCGCTCCCGTCACTGACCCCCGAGCAGCGCGCTGCCGCGCTGGAGAAGGCCGCGGAGATCCGCAAGGCCCGTGCTGAGCTGAAGGAGCAGCTCAAGCAGGGCAAGACCACCCTCGGAGCCGTTCTCGAGCGGGCCGAGTCCGACGACGTCGTGGGCAAGCTGAAGGTGTCGGCCGTCCTGCAGGCGATGCCGGGCATCGGCAAGATCCGGGCCACCCAGATCATGGAGAAGCTCAAGATCGCCGACAGCCGCCGCCTGCGGGGCCTCGGCGAGCAGCAGCGCAAGGCACTGCTTGGAGAGTTCGCCGCCAACTGAGTGCGGCAGCGTGTAGAAACAAGCAGTGAGCACGGAAGGCGCGGCGCGTCCGGCGGTTTGGCTCACTGTCCTGGCCGGCCCGTCGGGCATGGGCCGGGAGAGTGTCGTCGAGCTCGTCCGGGCGCGCTCGCCCGCTGTGTGGCGGCCGGTTCCGGCGACCACCCGACCCCGCCGCGACGGCGAGGTCGACGGGGTGGACCGGGTCTTCCTGACCCCCGCCGGGTTCGACCGGCTGATCGCCACGGGTGGCCTGCTGGAGTGGTCCCGGGCCGGCCCGTACCGGCGCGGCACTCCGTACGAACCACTGCGCTCCCGGCTCGCCGCCGGGCAGCTGGTGTTACTGCCGCTCGACATCCCGGGCGCTCTGGCCGTCCGGGAACGCCTCGCCGACACCCGGCTGGTACTGCTCGGCCCCCCGGGACACCGGCCGGATCCGGCCGTCGCCGCCGCCTTCGAACTCGCCCTCACGCACGACCTGACCGATCGCGTGGCAGATGAGCTGGTAGGCTTTCTCGGTTCTTCTTATCCGACTCCGGCCGGCCCGCGCGTGCGGGGCTAGGAGCCTCTCGCGCCGCGCGGACCGGAGTCGGCCGCGGTTCACGAGTCGGCCGCGGTCGCCAGTCCGCACCGCTTGCGCGGTTCGACAGACGCAGAGGTAATTCGTGGGATCCATCGCCACCAACCCCGAGGGCATCACCAACCCGCCGATCGACGAACTCCTCGAAAAGACGACGTCGAAGTACGCGCTCGTCATCTTCGCGGCCAAGCGGGCCCGTCAGGTCAACGCGTACTACAGCCAGCTCGGTGAGGGCCTGCTGGAGTACGTCGGCCCGCTGGTCGAGACCACCCCGCAGGAGAAGCCGCTCTCCATCGCCATGCGCGAGATCAACGCCGGGCTGCTCACCGCCGAGCCGACCGACCAGCCGTAGTACCACCGCACCGCGATGTCCGCCGAGATCATCCTCGGGGTCGGTGGCGGCATCGCCGCCTACAAGGCGTGTGAGCTGCTGCGGCTCTTCACCGAATCGGGCCACCGGGTCCGGGTCGTGCCGACCGCGTCGGCGCTCCGCTTCGTCGGGGCGCCGACCTGGGCGGCGCTCTCCGGGCAGCCGGTCGCCGACGACGTCTGGTCCGACGTGCACGAGGTGCCGCACGTGCGCCTCGGGCAGCACGCCGACCTCGTCGTGGTCGCGCCGGCCACGGCCGACCTGCTCGCCAAGGCCGCACACGGCCTCGCCGACGACCTGCTCACCAACACGTTGCTCACCGCTCGTTGCCCGGTGGTGCTGGCCCCGGCCATGCACACCGAGATGTGGGAGCACCCGGCCACCGTGGCCAACGTCGCCACGCTGCGCTCCCGGGGCGTCCTGGTCGTCGAACCGGCGGTCGGACGCCTGACCGGCGTCGACACCGGCAAGGGCCGCCTCCCCGATCCGGCCGAGATCTTCGCGGTCGCCCGCCGGGTGCTGGCGCGGGGCGTCGGCGCCCCCGCCGACCTGGCCGGGCGCCGGGTGGTGGTCACCGCCGGCGGCACCCGTGAGCCGCTGGATCCGGTCCGCTTCCTGGGCAACCGTTCCTCCGGCAAGCAGGGCTACGCGTTCGCCCGCACGGCGGTGGCCCGCGGTGCCCAGGTGACCCTGATCTCGGCCAACGTGTCGTTGCCCGACCCGGCGGGGGTCGATCTCGTCCGCGTGGGCACGACCGCGGAGCTGCGGGAGGCCACAATGAAGGCGGCCGCCGAGGCCGACGCGGTGGTGATGGCCGCGGCTCCGGCCGATTTCCGCCCGGCCGTCTACGCGCCTGGCAAAATCAAGAAGGCGGACGACGGCAGCGCGCCCACCATCGAGCTCGTCACCAACCCGGACATCGCCGCCGAGCTCGGCGAGCGCCGCCGGCCGGAGCAGGTGCTGGTGGTGTTCGCCGCGGAGACCGGTGACGCCGAGGCGAACGGCCGAGTCAAGCTGGCCCGGAAACGAGCCGACCTCATCGTCATCAACGAGGTGGGTACGGACAAGGTCTTCGGTGCCGACACCAACGCGGCGACCGTCATCGGCGCCGACGGATCGGTCACCCGGATGCCCGAACAGTCCAAGGGGGACCTCGCCGACGGCGTCTGGGACCTCGTCGTGACGCGGTTGCCCGGTCGCCCGTGAGGGTGGAATCGGACACGACCGACTCCGCCGCCACGGACCGTGGTGACTAGACTTCCGCCGAACGACTTCCACACGCTTAGGAGTGCCGTGACACGCCGCCTCTTCACGTCCGAATCGGTCACGGAAGGCCACCCGGACAAGATCGCCGACCAGATCAGCGACGGCATCCTCGACGCGTTGCTCACCCAGGACCCGCGCAGCCGGGTCGCGGTGGAGACCCTCATCACCACCGGCCAGGTGCACATCGCCGGTGAGGTCACCACCAAGGCGTACGCGGACATCCCGACCATCGTCCGCAAGACCATCCTCGACATCGGTTACGACTCGTCGAAGAAGGGCTTCGACGGCGCGTCGTGCGGAGTCAGCGTCTCCATCGGCGCCCAGTCGGAGGACATCGCGCAGGGCGTCGACAACGCCTTCGAGCTGCGTACCGGGGCGTCGGAGAGCGCGCTGGACGCGCAGGGCGCCGGTGACCAGGGCATGATGTTCGGCTTCGCCTGCTCCGAGACGCCGGAGCTGATGCCGCTGCCGATCGCCCTCGCCCACCGGCTGGCCCGCCGGCTGGCCGCGGTACGCAAGGACGGCACGATCCCGTACCTTCGGCCGGACGGCAAGACGCAGGTCACCATCGAGTACGAGGGGCTGCGCCCGGTCCGGCTGAACACCGTGGTGGTCTCCAGCCAGCACGCCGCGGACATCTCGCTGGAGTCGCTGCTCACCCCGGACATCCGCGAGCACGTCATCGCTCCGGAGCTGGAGAGCCTGGGCCTGGACACCGAGGGTTACCGGCTGCTGGTCAACCCGACCGGCCGGTTCGAGATCGGCGGCCCGATGGGCGACGCGGGCCTGACCGGCCGCAAGATCATCGTCGACACCTACGGCGGGTACGCCCGCCACGGCGGTGGGGCGTTCTCCGGCAAGGACCCCTCGAAGGTGGACCGTTCGGCCGCGTACGCGATGCGCTGGGTGGCCAAGAACGTCGTCGCCGCCGGCCTCGCCGAGCGCTGCGAGGCGCAGGTCGCGTACGCGATCGGCAAGGCGCACCCGGTCAGCCTCTTCATCGAGACGTTCGGCACCGAGACCGTGCCGGTGGCCTCGATCGAGAAGGCCGTCTCCGAGGTCTTCGACCTGCGCCCGGCCGCGATCATCCGAGACCTGGACCTGCTCCGCCCGATCTACCAGCAGACCGCGGCGTACGGCCACTTCGGCCGGGAGTTGCCGGCGCTGACCTGGGAGAGCACCGAGCGGGCCGCCGACCTCAAGTCGGCCGCAGGAGCCTGACCAGAACCACGCGCAACGACCGGCGACCCGCTGACGGGTCGCCGGTCGCACGCGTCTGCGTGGACGTCCCCCTGGCCCATCTGGACCGGCTCTTCGACTACCTGGTCCCGGCCGCGCTGGACCAGCAGGCGGTGCCGGGCACCCGGGTGAAGGTCCGCTTCGCCGGGCAACTGGTGGACGGCTGGCTCCTGGAACGGGTCGACAGTTCCGACCACCCCCGCCTGGCGTACCTGGAGAAGGTCGTCTCCCCGGAGCCGGTGCTGTCCCCGGAGGTGGCCCGACTGGCCCGGGCGGTCGCCGACCGGTACGCCGGAAGCCTCGCCGACGTGCTCCGACTCGCCGTACCGCCGCGGCATGCCCGGGTGGAGAAGGAGGCACGCCCGGAGCGCGCCGCCGGGCCGGAGACGACCCCGCCCGCCGGGCCGGAGACCGAGGCGGCCCCGGCCGTCACGCCGGTGCCGGCGGCGCGTGATCTCGGGGTGGCCCTGTCCGTGTCGGGCCTGCCCGCGCCCGTGTCGGCCCTACCCGCGCCCGCGCCCGTGTCGGCCCTGCCCGATGCCGAAGAGTCCGCGACCGGCCGGCCCGCTCCGGACGTGTCCGCGCCGGTCCCGCCCGCACAGCGCAGACCTCCTACGGAGCCCGGGCACGGCGGGTGGCGCGACTACCCGGCCGGTCCGGCCTACCTGCGGGCGCTGGCCGACGGGCGGGCGCCCCGGGCGGTCTGGTCCGCGCTGGCGGGGGAGGACTGGGCGACCCGCTACGCCGAGGCGGTCGCCGCGACCGTCGCCGGCGGCCGGGGCGCCGTGGTGGTGGTCGCCGACAACCGTGACCTCGACCGCCTCGACGCGGCGATGGGCGCCGTGCTCGGCCCGGGGCGGCACGTCTGTCTCTCGGCGGCGCTCGGCCCGGCCCGCCGTTACCGGGCCTTCCTCGCGGCACGGCGGGGCGACGTCCCGGTGGTGATCGGCACCCGGGCCGCGATGTTCGCCCCGGTCGAGCGGCTGGGCCTCGTCGCGATCTGGGACGACGGGGACGACCTGCACGCCGAACCACGGGCCCCGTACCCGCACACCCGCGAGGTGCTGCTCACCCGGGCCCAGCTGGCCGAGGCCGGTGCGCTGGTGGGCGGGTTCGCCCGCACGGCCGAGGCGCAGCTGCTGCTGGAGACCGGGTGGGCGCGGGAGGTGGTCGCCGACCGGGCCACCGTGCGGACGCGTACGCCCGCGATCGCGCCGACGGGCGACGACCCGCAGCTGGCCCGTGATCCCGGAGCGGCCACGGCGCGGCTGCCCAGCCTGGCCTGGACGGCGGCCCGGGAAGCGCTCCGTGCCGACCTGCCGGTGCTGGTGCAGGTGCCCCGCCGCGGCTACCTGCCCTCGCTCTCCTGCGCGCAGTGCCGCATGCCGGCCCGTTGCCCGCACTGCGCCGGTCCGCTCGCGCTGCCCTCCGCGACGGCCCCGCCCGCCTGCCGCTGGTGCGGCCGGGTCGCCGCCGCGTACGCCTGTCCCGAATGCGGTGGACGGCGGCTGCGGGCCGCGGTCACCGGCGCCCGGCGCACCGCCGAGGAGCTGGGACGGGCCTTTCCCGGCGTGCCGGTCCGCACGTCCGGTCGCGACGAGGTGCTCGCCACCGTGCCCGGCGGGGCGGGTCTGGTGATCGCCACGCCGGGCGCCGAACCGGTGGCCGAGGGCGGCTACGGGACGGTGCTGCTGCTCGACTCGTGGGCGCTGCTCACCCGGGCCGACCTGCGCGCCGGGGAGGAGGCGCTGCGGCGCTGGCTGACGGCGGCGGCGCTGGCCCGACCCGCCGGAGCCGGCGGCCGCGTGGTGGTGGTCGCCGACGGCGCGCTCGCGCCGGTGCAGGCGCTGCTGCGATGGGACGCCGGCTGGTTCGCGGCCCGCGAGTTGGCCGAGCGGCGCGAACTGGGCTTCCCGCCCGCCGTCCGGATGGCCAGCGTGACCGGGCTGCCCGCGGCCGTGGCCGACCTGCTCGACGAGGCGCGACTGCCCGACGAGGCGGAGGTGCTCGGTCCGGTCCCGGCCGACGGTGAGCGGGAACGGATGCTGGTGCGGGTGCCCCGCGCGCGGGCCGCCGCGCTGGCCGGCGCGTTGCACGCCGCCGTCGGCGCGCGCAGCGCCCGTAAGGCCGCCGACCCGGTCCGCCTCCAGGTCGATCCCCTCGACCTCTTCTGACCCCATCCGGTTCCTCCGCCTCCCGCTGGGGCACTTGTTCCCGGAAGGTGTGGCCGTTCGGCGCTGAACAGCCACGCTTTCTGGGAAGGTGCGCAGGAGGGTGGGCCAGGCAATGTCGCACGCCGCGTCCGGCGGGAGCCCGATTATTGGGTGGTAGCATCGCCCGTCATGCCGGGCGGACCATGGCACGACGATGGGGGAATGCGTCGAGGCCACGCCAGGACGATGAGTTCGAGTCTCCGGTGATCAGGGGTGGACCAGTCGTGACCGTTCGTCAGTCGATCGTCTTCAACGGTGACCTCGGCAGCGGAAAGAGCACCGTGTCGATCGAGATCGCCAAGCGGCTGGGCCTGCGCCGGGTCAGCGTCGGCGACCTGTACCGGCAGATGGCGCAGGAGCGGCAGATGACCGCCCTCCAGCTCAACCTGCACGCCGAGCTCGACCAGGCGGTCGACGGCTACGTCGACCAGCTCCAGCGGGACATCGCCGCCTCCGGTGAGAGCCTCGTCATGGACTCCCGCCTGGCCTGGCACTTCTTCACCGACGCGCTCAAGGTGCACATGATCACCGAGCCGGGCGAGGCCGCCCGCCGGGTGCTCGCCCGCCCGTCCGGGCCGGCGGAGAGCTACGCCTCGCAGGAGGAGGCCAAGGCCAAGCTCCGCGAGCGCAGCGAGAGCGAGCGGGGCCGGTTCATCATCCGCTACGGGGTGGACAAGGCGCGGCTGCGCAACTACGACCTCATCTGCGACACCACCCGGGCCACGCCCGAGGAGGTGATCGAGCACGTGATCGCGGCGTACGAGGGGACGCTCGGCGCCGACGTGCTGCGGGACGAGCCGCCGCTGCTGCTGCTCGATCCGGCCCGGGTCTACCCGACCGAGGACATCGCCACCCTGCGCGGACTCTGGGACTCGGAGTTCGTGGGCAAGGTTGCCGGTGCGGGCGACGAGGCGATGGAGCCGCTGCGGATCGGCTACACCGGTGAGTACTTCTTCGTGGTCGACGGGCACCGGCGGCTCAGCGCCGCACTACAGAGTGGCTTCAACCTCGTGCCCGCGCAGCTCGTCGCCGAGGTGGACGAGCCGGTCGTCGGCGGCATGAGCGCGGTGGAGTACTTCACCGCGCAGGTCAGCCCCGGCAAGGTCTACGACTGGGAGGCCGCGCACGGCATCGAGCTGCCGCTGCCCGAGCACGCCCTGCTCGGCGGGGACGCGGTGCTCGCCGGCGAGCCGGGCCACGGCGCCTGACCGGCGGAAGGCACGGCCGCCCGGCTCCCGCCGCGCCGGCCTGGATCGACGGATTCCCGCGTCCGACGCCGCCGGACGTGACGCTCTGCACACCCGCGCCGATCGATCACCGTACGCCGGCCGGGTCCGGCGGCGGCACTCCGTAGACTGGTACGGCCTCGATGATCGTCCCACCCTAAGGAGCCGTCCCGCGTGACCGTCCAGCCCATCCGTCTGTTCGGGGATCCGGTGCTGCGCACGCCGGCCGACCCGGTGGTCGACTTCGACGTCGAGCTGCGCCGGCTCATCGCCGACCTGACCGACACCATGCGTGAGCAGAACGGCGCCGGCCTGGCCGCGCCGCAGCTCGGGGTGGGTCTGCGGGTGTTCACCTTCGACGTCGACGACGTCCTCGGCCACCTGGTCAATCCGGTACTCGAGTTCCCCGACGAGGAGGAGCAGGACGGCCCGGAGGGCTGCCTCTCCATCCCCGGGCTCTACTTCGACACCAAGCGCCGGCAGAACGTGATCGCCAAGGGCTTCAACGGCTACGGCGACCCGATGCAGATCGTCGGCACCGGGCTGATGGCCCGCTGCGTGCAGCACGAGACCGACCACCTCGACGGCGTGCTCTTCGTCGACCGGCTCGACCAGGCCGGGCGCAAGGAGGCGATGAAGGCGATCCGCCAGGCGGAGTGGTACGACCCTGCCGCACCGCCGGTGGTCAAGCTCAACCCGCACGGCTCGGCCGGCAGCCCCTTCGGCCTGGGTGGGTGATCGTCCGATGCGTGTGATCTTCGCCGGCACACCGGCCGTCGCGGTCCCGTCAGTGGCCGCCGTCGCCGCCTCCCGGCACGAGTTGGTGGCCGTGGTCACCCGTCCCGACGCGCCCGCCGGGCGCGGGCGGGGCCTGTCCCGATCTCCGGTCGGGGCATGGGCGGACGAGCACGGCGTCGAAGTGCTCACGCCGGCCCGTCCCCGCGAGCCCGAGTTCCTGGCCCGTCTGCGCGAGCTCGCGCCGGACTGCGTGCCCGTGGTCGCGTACGGGGCGCTGGTTCCGCCGGCCGCGCTGGAGATCCCCCGGCACGGCTGGGTCAACCTGCATTTCTCCCTGCTGCCGGCCTGGCGTGGCGCGGCGCCCGTGCAGCACGCCGTGCTGCACGGCGACGAGCTGACCGGGGCCAGCGTCTTCCAGCTCGAGGAAGGGCTGGACACCGGACCGGTCTACGGCACGCTGACCGACGAGATCCGCCCGACCGACACCTCGGGTGACCTGCTCGATCGGCTCGCCGTTTCCGGATCGGGTCTGCTCGTCGCGGTGCTCGACGCGATCGAGGACGGCAGTGCCCGGGCCGAACCGCAGCCGGCCGACGGGGTCTCGCTGGCCCCGAAGCTGACCGTGGACGACGCCCGGGTGCGCTGGACCGACCCGGCCTTCGCGGTGGACCGGCGGGTCCGCGCCTGCACCCCGGCGCCCGGCCCGTGGAGCACGTTCCGCGGCGAGCGGATCAAGCTGGGCCCGGTCGTTCCGGTGCCGGACGCCCCCGCGCTCAAGCCCGGTGAGCTGCTTGTCGAGAAGTCGCGCGTGCTCGTCGGCACCGCCACCACCCCGGTACGGCTGGGCGAGGTGCGGGCCGCGGGCAAGCGGGCCATGCCAGCGACCGACTGGGCACGCGGTGCCCGGGTCGCGGCCGGAGAGGACCTAGCATGAGCAGCCCCGGACCGGTACGCGACGAGGGTTCGCCCGACGAGCGGTCGGACCTCCGCCCGGCCAGCCCCGGCGATGGCCAGTGGGGCGCACGCGGTCGACGTGACCGGCCCGCCGGCGGGCGACCGGCCCCGGGCGGGCGCTGGTCCGCGCGTGCCGGCACGGACCGGCGCGCCGGCCGCGGTGGCCGGCCGGCCGTGGACCGCCCGCGGCAGGCCGCGTACGAGGCGGTCGCCGCGGTGCACCGGGACGACGCGTTCGCCAACCTGGTCCTGCCGGCCATCCTCCGCGAGGAGGGGCTGGTCGGCCGGGACGCGGCGTTCGCCACCGAACTGACGTACGGCACGCTGCGCCACCTCGGCACCCTGGACGCGATCCTGACCGCGGCAGCCGGGCGGGACGTGCAGCGGATCGACCCGCCGGTGCGGGACGCGCTGCGCCTCGGGGCGTACCAGCTGCTGCACACCCGGGTGCCGGCGCACGCGGCGGTCTCCTCCACGGTCGACCTGGTCCGCATGGTCGGGCCGGGCGCCACCGGCTTCGCCAACGCGGTGCTGCGGGAGGTCGCCGAGCGGGACGCCGACGCCTGGGTGCAGCGGCTCGCACCGAGCATGGAGAGCGACCCGATCGGGCACCTGGCGCTCGCCTACAGCCACCCGCAGTGGGTGGTGCGGGCGTTCGCCGAGGCGCTGGGCGGTGACCTCGGTGAGACGACCCGGCTGCTGATCGAGGACAACGAGCGGCCGCCGGTGCACCTGTGCGCCCGCCCGGGGCGTGTCGACGCGGTGGAGCTGGCCGACGAGGTCGGTGGCGCGCCGGGCGCCTTCTCGCCGTACGCCGTGTACCTGAGCGGCGGCGCCCCCGGTGACCTGGCGGCGGTGGCCGACGGGCGGGCCCACGTGCAGGACGAGGGCTCCCAGCTGGTGGCGACCGCGTTGACGCTCGCGCCGCTGGACGGCCCGGACGGTCGCTGGCTCGACCTCTGCGCCGGGCCGGGCGGCAAGGCCGGCCTGCTCGGCGCCATCGCCGCCGAGCGCGGTGCCCGGTTGACCGCCGTCGAGGTGGCCGAGCACCGGGCCCGGCTGGTCGCCCAGGCCACCCGGGATCTGCCGGTGACCGTGCTGCACACGGACGGCCGTACCGTCGGGCAGGACCCGAAGCTGCCGGAGGAGCACTTCGACCGGGTCCTGGTCGACGCTCCCTGCACCGGCCTGGGTTCGTTGCGGCGTCGCCCGGAGTCCCGCTGGCGCCGGCAACCGTCGGATCTCTCCGCGCTGACCCGGCTGCAGCGCGAGCTGCTCGGGGCGGCGCTGCGTGCGGTACGCCCCGGCGGCGTCGTCGCCTACGTCACCTGCTCGCCGCACACGGTGGAGACGCACGTGACGGTGACCGAGGCGGCCCGCCGTTCCGGTGTCCCGGTCGACTTCGTCGACGCCCGCCCGCTGCTGCCGGCCGGCATGCCGGGGCTGGGTGACGGCCCGACCGTGCAGTTGTGGCCGCACCGGCACGGCACCGACGCGATGTTCCTGGCCGTCCTCCGCCGCGGCTGACCCGCCGCGCACCTCCACGGCGGCTCCGCCGCCGCCTCTCTCCCGGCGCGCACCTGCACGGCGCGCACACCTGCACGGCGCGCACCCGGCGCGCACTTTCACGGAAAGAGTGGCCTCCGCATCCGCGAAGGCCACTCTTTCCGTGAAATAGGCCGGTGCCGGGTGGGGACGGCAGCGGTCAGCGGACCGGGAGGCCCTTGTTGCCGGCGCCCTTCATCGAGCGGGTGAGGGCGCGGTCACTGACCCAGAGGAAGCACTGCACGCCACGGTTGCCGTTCTTCCAGGCTTCCTCGAACGGGTGGTAGAAGATCGTCCCGGCCCGATACTGCATGTCGGAGTCGTTCGGCACCTTGACGTACGAGGCGATCAGCTTCCGGCACGCCTTGTGCGCGTTGAGGGTGGTGCCGGTGAACTCGTCGTAGCTGATGTCCGGCGCCTGGTAGACGCCGACGAACTCGGCGTGGTGCTTGGCGGTGCAGGCCTTCGGGACCATCTCCTCGATCTCCTCCTTGACCAGCTTCGGGTCGAAGCAGCCGTACGCCAGCTTGGAGGTGCCCTTCAGGGCGCCTCGCAGGCTCCCCGAGCGGACGTCGATGTCAGGCTTGTCGAGGCTCGCGATCTCGCTGACGTCGCACCGGAACCACCGGGCCCCGCCGGTCCACGCATCGGGTGACGGGAAGACCACGTCGACGTTGAGCCGGCCGGAGCGCCAGTCGGCGCCGACCGCCTTGTTGACCTCCCGGTCGCATTCGGTGCGGGCGGCGCGCATGCCCACCGAGCCGGTCGGTGGCGGCGTGCTCCGCTTCGCGCCCGCACCGGTGAGCGTGCCGACGTGCAGCGTCTCCGTCCGGTGCGACTCGCCGCACTCGACGGGGTTGTAGGCGCTGAGATAGCCGACGTCCTGGATGGCGAGGTGGCAGACTCCCGGCTCGGGGACGAACGCCTCGGCCGCGGCGAACGTGGGCCAGTCATCGGTGAGTTCCGTGTCGAGACCGGCCGGGGCGCACCCGGCGAGTCCCAGTACCGCCACCGTGCTCACCACGGCCGCCGTCCACCACCGTCGCATCCGCCGACCTCCCCGCCGACCGTGGTCACACCCACCGGCGATCATCGACCGGTTGCGCCACGGCGCAGGAGCATACGGCACCGGCACTCAGATCGCTGGTGATCCCTGTGGCCCCACCCCGCGCATCGACCGGGTGAGCCGATCGGCGCGCCGCGCAGACTGGCGGCGCGGATGGTCGGGCGGGTGTTGTCGATGCTGTTGGTACCGCTCAGCGGAACCAGCGGGCGCCGCCCGTGCACGCCGCCTCGGACGGGAGTGCGACGTTCGGCGTCACCCGGGCGGCGTGCCAGTGGCCGCCGAGCACCTCCCGCGCCCGCTGGTCGCACTCGGCCCGCGCTCCGCGCGGCGCCGGGGAGCCGTGCTGGCGGTGGGCGGCCGCGGCGTTCGTACACTTGCCCGGTGACCGTACCGCCGCCGATCGTCGCGCCGAGCATCCTCGCCGCCGATTTCGCCCACCTCGCCGATGAGGTCCGTGCCGTCGAGGGTGCCGCCGACTGGCTGCACGTCGACGTCATGGACAACCACTTCGTGCCGAACCTGACCATCGGGCTGCCGGTGGTGCAGAGCCTCCGGGCGGCCACCGAACTGCCGTTCGACGTACACCTGATGATCGAGGATCCGCGACGGTGGGCACCCGGCTACGCCGACGCCGGGGCGTACAACGTCACCTTCCACGCCGAGGCGTGCGACGACCCGGTGGCGCTGGCCAAGGACCTGCGCTCGGCCGGGGCGAAGGCCGGGCTGGCGATCGACCGGGACACCCCGATCGAGCCGTACCTCGACCTGCTGCCGAGTTTCGACACCCTGCTGATCATGACGATCAAGGCCGGTTTCGGCGGGCAGCGTTTCATTCCGCAACTGCTGGAGAAGGTGCGCGCCGCCCGCCGGCACGTCGCCGCCGGGCACCTGGAACTGCGCATCGAGGTCGACGGCGGGATCGCCGCCGACACCATCGAGCAGGCCGCCGCGGCCGGGGCCGACGCCTTCGTGGCCGGCACCGCGGTCTACGGCGCCGACGATCCCGCCGAGGCCGTACGCCGGCTGCGGGCCCTCGCGGAACGCGCGACCTCCGGGGCCTGACGTGGACACGGCGGAGGAGCGACCGGACGTCATCCTCGTCGTCGACGATGACGAGGACATCGCACGCTTCGTCGAGTTCAACCTCCGGTTGCACGGCTTCGAGGTGATCCACGCCGCGGACGGCCAGGAGGCGCTCGAGGTGATCGAGCGGCAGCGGCCGGACCTCGCGGTGGTCGACCTGATGATGCCCCGGATCGACGGGCTCGAGCTGACCCGGCGGCTGCGCGCCGACCCGATGACCTCGGCGCTGCCGGTGATCATGCTGACGGCCAAGGGGATGACCGTCGACAAGGTGCACGGCCTCAGCGCGGGCGCCGACGACTACCTGGTCAAGCCGTTCGACACCGCCGAGCTGGTGGCCCGGGTCAGCTCCACCCTGCGCCGCAACAAGGAGTTCCGCGAGGTCTCGCCGCTGACCGGCCTGCCGGGAAACAGCCGGATCCGGCGGGAGATCTCCGACCGGGTACGCAGCGGCGCCGACTACGCCGTCGGATACATCGACATCGACCGGTTCAAGAGCGTCAACGACCGGTACGGCTTCGTCCGTGGCGACGACTTCATCTCGGCCCTGGCGCGCAGCGTGCACCGGGCAGTGGTCTCCGTCGGGCTGCCGCCGGCGTTCCTCGGTCACGTCGGCGGCGACGACTTCGTCATCGTTTGCGCCCCGGACCAGATCCGGCCGCTGACCTCGCAGGCCGTGGTGGATTTCGAGAAGGCGGCCGACTCGCTCTACGACCCGATCGACCGGGAGCGTGGCTACGTCGAGCTCAAGGACCGGCGGGGCAACATCCGCCGGGCCGCGCTGGTCACCCTCTCGATCGGCGTCTCCCTCTCCGACGCCGGCAGACGCTTCACCGACCCGCTCGAGGTCATCGCGGTCGCCAGCGAGATGAAGTCGGTGGCCAAGAGCCAACCCGGGTCGTACGTGGCGGTCGACCGGCGCCGTGGGGTCACCTGAGCCGGCCCAGCCCGGTGTGAACTACCTCGCGCAGGTGGCGGCGGCAGCCGCTCGGCGTGTAAGACTTCCCTGTACCCACCACGCGCTGGCGGGACTCGGTGAAATTCCGAACCGGCGGTGATCCACGGCGAGACCGTGGTCAGCCCGCGACCCGGTCGGCTCTGCCGCCCGGTGGACCTGGTGTGAATCCAGGGCCGACGGTTGGGAGCGGGACATCCCGCCCCCAGACAGTCCGGATGGGAGACAGCGCGCGGGACGGACGGGTGTGCCCGGCCGCCGATCTCGGCGTGCCGTGTCACCCCTGCGGGTCGGCTGCGCCGTACCCGGATCTCCGCCGCCGCACGCCCGCGGCCCGATGCCGCCTCCCGACCCCGCCCGCGCGCCAACGGCGAGCGAGAAGGCAGGGACAAGGCGAATGGCGAGCGTCTCCGTCGACGAGGCGATGCGTCGTGCGATCGAACTCGGTGCGCGTGGACTCGGCACCACCAGCCCCAATCCGGTGGTCGGGTGCGTGCTGCTCGACGCGGACGGCGAGGTCGTCGGTGAAGGTTTCCACGCGTACGCGGGCGGCCCGCACGCCGAGATCGTCGCGCTCGCGCAGGCCGGCGAACGCGCCCGGGGCGGCACCGCGGTGGTCACGCTGGAGCCCTGCGACCACACCGGTCGCACCGGCCCCTGCAGTCTCGCGCTCATCCAGGCCGGGGTCGCCCGGGTGGTGATCGCCGTGCCCGATCCGAACCCGGTGGCCTCGGGCGGCGCCGCCACCCTGCGCGCCGCCGGCGTCCGGGTCGACCTGGGCGTACGCACCAACGAGGCGGAGGCCGGCAACATCGCCTGGCTGACCTCGATGCGCCGGGGCTGGCCGTACGTGACCTGGAAGTACGCCGCGACGCTGGACGGGCGGTCGGCGGCGGCCGACGGCACCAGCATGTGGATCACCTCGGAGGCCGCCCGGATCGACGTGCACGCGCTGCGTGGCACCGTCGACGCGGTCGTCGCCGGGGTGGGCACCGTACTCGCCGACGATCCCCGGCTCACCGCCCGGAACCTGCGCGACGGCAGCCTCGCCATCCGCCAGCCACTGCGGGTGGTGGTGGACAGCGAGGGACGTACCCCCGCCGACGCCCGGGTCCGCGACGGCGCGGCCCGGACCTGGATCGCCACCGTGGCGGAGGTCGGCGCCGGCAAGGACGGCCGGGTCGACCTGCCGGCGCTCCTCGCCGAGCTGCACCAGCGCGGCGTGCGGGCGGTCCTGCTGGAGGGCGGTCCCCGGCTGGCCGGTGCGTTCCTGGCGCAGGGGCTGGTCGACAAGATCGTCGGTTACGTCGCGCCCCGGCTGCTCGGCGCCGGACCGGCCGCGCTCATCGACGCGGGTGTGACGACCATCGCTGAGGCCATCGATCTTGAGTTGATCGACGTTACGCAGATCGGTCCGGATCTACGGATCACCGCGCTGCCCCGTAAGAGGGAGGGCTGACATGTTCACCGGCATCGTCGAAGAGCTGGGTGAGGTGGTCGCTGTGACGGCGACCGCGGGCGACTCGGCGCTGGTCGCCGTCCGCGGCCCGCTGGTCACCGAGGACGCCCGCCACGGTGACTCCATCTCCGTCAACGGCGTCTGCCTGACGGTCGTCGACGTCGACGAGGGAGTCTTCACGGCGGACGTGATGGGTGAGACCCTGCGCCGCTCCGCGCTCGGCACGCTGCGCCCCGGCGCCCCGCTGAACCTGGAGCGGGCCGCGACGCTGGGCAGCCGGCTCGGTGGGCACCTGGTGCAGGGGCACGTCGACGGAGTCGGCGAGGTGCTCTCCCGGGAGCCGGCGGAGCAGTGGGAGACGGTCCGTTTCCGGCTTCCCGCGCACCTGTCCCGGTACGTGGTGGAGAAGGGCTCGATCACGGTCGACGGTGTGTCCCTGACCGTGGCCGCCGTCGGCCCGGACTGGTTCTCGGTGGGGCTGATCCCCACGACGCTGAAGCTCACCACCCTCGGCGCACGCCAGGTGGGCGACCCGGTGAACCTCGAGGTGGACGTGGTGGCCAAGTACGTCGAGCGACTGCTCGGCGACCGGTTGGCCGCCGGCGAGCCCGCGACGCTGCCCGGCGTCTCGATCACCGGCCCCGACGGGGTCGGCTCACCCGGCAAGGTCGGCTGATGAGCGCGCGGGGTTCGCTGCTCGACGCGCGGGCGGCCGAGTACCGCAACTACGGCGCGTTCTGCGTCTGGGGCTTCGCCAGCCGGTGGCGTACGTCGCAGGCGCTGCGGCCGGTCCGCTCTTCGATCCCGTCCACCTACCCGGAGGCCGTGGCATGACCACCTTTGGCACCATCGAGCAGGCGATCGCGGACATCGCCGCGGGGCGGCCCGTCGTCGTGGTAGACGACGCCGACCGCGAGAACGAGGGCGATCTGATCTTCGCGGCCGAGCTGGCCACTCCGGAGCTGGTCGCGTTCATGGTCCGGCACACGTCCGGTTTCATCTGCGTACCGCTCGTCGAGAGCGAGGCCGACCGACTCGACCTGCCGCCGATGCACCACACCAACCAGGACCGGCGGGGCACCGCGTACACGGTGACCGTGGACGCCCGGGAGGGGGTCACCACCGGCATCTCGGCGGCCGACCGGGCACACACGATCCGGCTGCTCGCCAACCCGAGCACCGGGCCGGCCGACCTGGCCCGGCCGGGGCACGTGGTGCCGCTGCGGGCCCGGCAGGGCGGGGTGCTGCGCCGTCCCGGGCACACCGAGGCGGCCATCGACCTCACCCGGTTGGCCGGCCTGCACCCGGCCGGCGTGCTCTGCGAGATGGTCAACGACGACGGCACCATGATGCGGGTGCCGGACCTGGAGAAGTTCTCCGCCGAGCACTCGCTGACGATGATCACCATCGCCGACCTGATCGCGTACCGGCGGCGGACGGAGAAGCAGATCGAGCAGGTCGCCGACGCGCGGATGCCGACCCGGCACGGGGTCTTCCGGGCGATCGGGTACCGCAGCACGCACGACGCGGCCGAGCACGTCGCGATGGTGTACGGCGAGATCGGCGACGGGCAG
Source organism: Micromonospora sp. NPDC023737 (assembly GCF_040639715.1). Classification (NCBI taxonomy): domain Bacteria; kingdom Bacillati; phylum Actinomycetota; class Actinomycetes; order Micromonosporales; family Micromonosporaceae; genus Micromonospora; species Micromonospora sp. NPDC023737. The sequence goes on along the minus strand of NZ_JBFAAL010000017.1, from coordinate 25,995 downwards.
GACGTCGTGGTCCGGGTGCACTCCGAGTGCCTCACCGGAGACGTCTTCGGCTCGCTGCGCTGCGACTGCGGTCCGCAGCTCGACGCCGCGCTGGCCCGGGTCGCCCGGGAGGGACGCGGAGTGGTGCTCTACATGCGCGGCCACGAGGGGCGGGGCATCGGACTGCTGCACAAGCTTCAGGCCTACCAGCTTCAGGACCTGGGCCGGGACACCGTGGACGCCAACCTGGACCTCGGCCTGCCGGCCGACGCCCGGGACTACGGCACCGGCGCGCAGATTCTCTACGACCTCGGGGTGCGGTCCATGCGGCTGCTCACCAACAACCCGGCGAAGCGGGCCGGGCTGGAGGGGTACGGCCTGACGATCACCGGCCGGGAACCGCTGCCGGTGCGTCCCCACCCGGAGAACGTGCGGTACCTGCGTACCAAGCGGGACCGGATGGGACACCTGTTGGAGTTGGACGACGTCACGGAGGCACCGGTCGGCAAGGTGCCTGCCGGTGACGAGATCGGAGCATAGACATGGCGGGATTCGGGGAGCCCACGACGGCGCCCGTCGACGCGGCCGGAATGACGGTGGGTGTGGTCGCCGCGCGTTGGCACGGCGAGTTGACCGACCACATGGTCGAACGGGCGGTCGCCGCCGCCGAGGCGTGCGGTGCCCGCGCGGTGGTCGCCCGGGTCGCCGGGTCGGTCGAGATCCCGGTGGTGGCTCAGGCCATGGCGCGGCGCTTCGACGTGGTGGTCGCGCTCGGCGTGGTGATCCGCGGCGCCACCGCCCACTTCGAGTACGTCTCCCGTTCGGTCACCGACGGGCTGACCCGGGTCGCGCTCGACGAGGGCAAGCCGGTCGCGCACGGTGTGCTCACCGTGGAGAACCTGGAGCAGGCCCGGGACCGGGCCGGCCTGCCCGGCTCGGCGGAGGACAAGGGCTGGGCGGCCACCGTCGCCGCGCTCGACGCGGCGCTGGCCGTCCGGTCGGTCGGCGCCGCCAACGGCCACCGGGTCGGTTTCACGGGCTGACCGGCCCGGCAACGCGCGTGCGGCGGCCTCGGGGGAACGATCACCCGGGGCCGCCGCTCGTCGCGTCCCGGTCGGCTCTGCCAGACTCGCGGGATGAGCCGGATCGAGTACGCCCGGCTGCCCGCCCTGCGGGTGGCGTACCGCGTCTGGGGCCCGGCCGACGGGCGGGCACTGGTCGCGCTGCACGGCGGTGGGACGACCGGCGCGACCTGGTCCGGGCTGGCCGGCGCACTCGACGGCGTCCGGACGTACGCCCCGGACCTGCGCGGTTTCGGGGCGACCGACCGTCCCGGCCGGTACGGGCTGGAGTTGATGCGCGACGACCTGCTGGCCTTCCTCGACACCGTCTCACTGCCCCGGGTCACGGTGCTCGGGCACTCCTCCGGCGCGGTGGCAGCCTACCTGCTCGCGCAGGCGCACCCGGAGCGGGTCGCCGCGCTGGTGCTGGCGGAGCCGCCACCACCGGTGCCGCTGGGCCTGCGGCTGCCCGACCGTCCCGCCGTGGACCCGCCGTACGACTGGGCGGCCCGGACGGCGGTGGTGGCCGAGTTGAACGACCCGCCTCCCGAGTGGTGGGAGAGGTTGACGCAGATCACGTCGCCGACGCTGCTGGTCTCCGGCGGGGCCACCAGCCATCTGCCGCAGCGTGAGCTGGCTCGGATGGCCGGCCGGATTCCCACCGCCCGGCTGGTCCGGATCGACGGCGGGCACGCGGTGCACACCGCCCGCCCGGCTGAGTTCCGCGAAGTGGTGCGGGATTTCCTCGCGTCGACGGCGGGCTGACACCGGACAGGTCCGAGCCGCCGGGCGCGGGGACGTCAGGAAAACGCCGTGCGTCGACCCGGGGCACGCCAACGGTTCGGGAAGCTGGAACAATCGCGGCGTGAAGACGTTCGAGGAGTTGTTCGCCGAGCTGCAGGCCAAGGCCGCCGCCGGCACTCCCGGCTCGGGCACCGTCGCCGCGCTCGAGCGGGGCGTGCACTTCATCGGCAAGAAGGTCGTCGAGGAGGCGGCCGAGTCGTGGATGGCCGCCGAGCACGAGGGCCGGGAGCGGGCCGCCGAGGAGATCTCCCAGCTGCTCTACCAGACCCAGGTGCTGATGCTCGCCACCGGTCTCGAACTGAAGGACGTCTACCGACATCTGTGAGTGCGTCCCGTCGTCGACCGGAACCGACTGCTAGGAGCACTCCGTCATGCTGCGTGTCGCCATTCCCAACAAGGGCACCCTCGCCGAGCCGGCCGCCCAGATGCTGCGCGAGGCGGGCTACCGCCAGCGCACCGACCCGAAGGACCTGGTCTGCCGGGACGAGCCCAACGACATCGAGTTCTTCTACCTGCGCCCGAAGGACATCGCCACCTACGTCGGCTCCGGTGACCTGGACCTCGGCATCACCGGCCGGGACCTGCTCATCGACTCGGGCGCGGTGGCCGAGGAGGTGATGGACCTCGCCTTCGGCCAGGCCACCTTCCGGTTCGCCGCCCGCCCCGAGGACATCGACTCCGTGCAGGACCTGGGCGGGCACCGGGTCGCCACCGCGTACCCGGGGCTGGTCCAGCGGCACCTCAGCGAGCTGGACGTGAAGGCCGACGTGATCCGGCTCGACGGCGCGGTGGAGAACGCCGTACGGCTGGGGGTCGCCGACGTGGTGGCGGACGTGGTCGAGACCGGTGCGACCCTGCGCCAGGCCGGCCTCGTCGTCTTCGGCGAGCCGCTGCTGCGCTCGTCGGCGGTGCTCGTACGCCAAGCCGGCGCCGCCGCGCACCCGCAGGCCGAGCAGCTGCTGCGCCGTCTGCACGGGGTGCTGGTGGCCCGCCGCTACGTGATGCTCGCGTACGACGTGCCGGCCGGTCTGCTGGACCGGGCGAGCTCGCTCACCCCGGGCATCGAATCGCCGACCGTGTCACCGTTGCACCGGGAGGGCTGGGTCGCGGTGCAGGCGATGGTGCTCCGCGACGACGTACACCGGATCATGGACGAGCTCTACGAGCTCGGCGCCCGGGCGATCCTCGTCACCAACATCCACGCCTGTCGGCTGTGACCGCGACGCCTCCGGCGGCCCTGCCGGAGCCGACCCCGTCCTGGCCGGCACCCGGCGCGGCGTCGCCGCCGGCGCAGCCCGGTCCACGGTCGCCCGGTCCGGAGCCCGTGCCGCCGGCCGGGTCCGGTTCGGCACCGGCCGTCCCGGGCGTCGCGTCGTCGCGACCGGTCCCGCCGGCCACGAGGCCGCTGCCGGTGTGGGTGGCCCTCTCCCTCGTGGCCGTCGCCGGTGTCGCGTCGGCGGCGCAGGGCGCGGCCAACGGTGAGTTGGGCGTCCGGGTCGGCGCGCCGACCCTTGCCGCGGTGGTCAACAACCTCGGCGGCACCCTGCTGGTGGCGCTCGGGTTGGTGGTCCTGCCGTCGATGCGTACCGGGCTCGCCGCGCTGCGCCGGGCGCGGCTGCCCTGGTGGTCCTACCTGGGTGGGTTGGGGGGCGCGGCGATCGTGGTGCTCGGCGCGTACGTGGTGCCCGTGCTCGGCGTCGCCGTCTTCACCATCGCCCAGGTCGCCGGCGGAAGCCTGGGCGGGTTGGCGGTGGACCGGGCCGGCCTCGCCCCGGTCGGCCGGCTGGCGCTCACCGGGCCCCGGATCGCCGGCGGGCTGCTCGGCGTGGCGGCGGTGGCGCTGGCCCAGGTCGGTCAGCCGGTGGGGGAGCTGGCCGTCGGGCTGGTCCTGCTCGCGGTCGCCGGTGGGGTCGGGGTGGCGCTGCAGTCCGCGTTGAACGGTCGGGTCTCCGCGGCCGGCTCAGCCGCCGCCGGCGTGGCGGTCAACTTCGTGGTCAGCACGCCGGCGGTGCTGCTGGTGGCGGCCGTCGCCGGCGCGCTCACCGCACCGCCCGCCAGCTGGCCGGACGCCTGGTACCTCTACACGGGCGGCCTGCTGGGCGTGGGCATCGTGGCCGGCCTGGTGGTCGGGGTCCGCTCTGCGGGGGTGCTGCGCACCGGACTGGCCCTGGTGGCCGGTCAGCTCGGCGGGGCGTTGCTGCTGGACGAGTTCCTGCCCGGCGGCCCCGGCGCCAAGCCCGCCGTGCTGGTCGGGGCCGGGCTGACCCTGCTCGCGGTCGTCGTCGCAGGTCGCCGCACCCGCCGGCGCTGAGGCCGCGGTAGCCGTCGCCGAGGTCTGTTGCGTGGCCGAGCCGTCCTCGTCGCGGCCCTGTCGAGCGGCCCCGGATCTGAGCCCTACGCGTCGCCGAGCCCGGTTTCGCTCCCCCTTCCGATCGTCGTACGTCGGCCGGGGCGGCCGTCCTCCCGGCCGTCGCCGGCGGCTGAGCCGGCCGTCGTGCCGTCCCATCGTCCCGGCAACCGCGCCGGCTCGCACCGGCCACCGTCCGGGCCGTCGTGGGCGTGGGCAGCGTGGCGGCGGCGGACGTGCCGGAGGCGGGTGGCAGACTGGTGGGGTGAGCGAACCCGAGCTGATCCGTCTGCGGCCCCGGCGCATCCGGGTGATCTGCTGGGCATCCGCGGCCGTCCTGCTGATGGTCTTCTCCGTGGTGGCGACTTCCCTGCACGGCCCGACCGGGGACGGCTACGGCACCTTCCAGCGTGGCGACCAGCTCGCCATGGTCGGTCTCGGCATCTTCGGCGCGCTCGGCATCCTGCTGTTCACCCGCCCCCGGGTGGAGGCCGACGCGCGGGGTGTCCGGGTGCGCAACCTGGTCGGGTCGTACGAGCTGCCGTGGGAGGTCGTACGCGGCATCCGCTTCGACCGGGGCGCGCCCTGGGCCAGCCTGGAGCTGCACGACGACGACCTGATGCCGATGGTCGCCCTCCAGGCCGCCGACAAGGAGCTGGCCGTCGAGGGGGTACGGGCGTTGCGTCGCCTGCACCAGGCACACCTGGCCCGCCTGACCCAGAGCGCCCCCAACCACTAGCCCCTTCCCCACCCCCACGGGCGATGGCCACTCTTTCCCGGAAAGAGTGGCCATTCTGCGCGGAATGGGCGCTCTTTCCGGGAAAGAGTGGGGGGTCCGCGGGGTGGTTTGGGTGGAGGTGTGGGGAGGGTGTAGTGTTGTCGAGTCGACCAGGCTGTCCGCATAGATCGGGCGGTCATGAAAGTGGAGCGCCTGCTCCCACCCGAGTCGCCGCGACGGTGGCCGGGTCCGGTCACCGGTTCCGGGCATGTCCCGGCGCCGGATGCGCGATCATTTGATCGTGCCGACCGGTCGAGCAGGCCCTGGCATCTGCCGGGGCCTTCTGCTTTCCGGGTCGGCTCCCGCCCGGGAGCCGCAGGGTCGGCACCTAGCAAATACTCGACTCGAGGAGGCCCCATCAGCGTCGAACCACGCGTGAACGAGCAGATCCGGGCACGTGAGGTCCGACTGGTCGGCCCCGAGGGTGAGCAGGTGGGCATCGTCCCACTGGAGCGCGCCCTTCAGCTGGCCGCGGACGTCGATCTGGACCTGGTCGAGGTTGCGCCGATGGCGCGCCCGCCGGTGTGCAAGCTCATGGACTTCGGCAAGTTCAAGTACGAGAGCGCACTGAAGGCGCGCGAAGCGCGGCGTAACCAGCAGCAGACCGTCATCAAGGAGATGAAGCTCCGGCCGAAGATCGATCCGCACGACTACGAGACCAAGAAGGGTCACGTGGTGCGGTTCCTCAAGGCCGGCGACAAGGTCAAGGTGACGATCATGTTCCGCGGTCGCGAGCAGAGTCGGCCGGAGCTGGGTTACCGGCTCCTGCGTCGGCTCGAGTCGGAGATCTCGGAGCTGGGGTACGTCGAGGCCGCTCCGAAGCAGGACGGCCGAAACATGATCATGGTGCTCGCGCCGCACCGCGCCACCAAGGCAGCCGCGGTCGCCGCGACCGCCTCCCGTGGCGGCGCGCCCCGGGAGCGGGCCGAAGGGTCTGCCACCCCCGAGGCCGGCGAGACCGCAGCAGCCGGTGAGACCGGCGCAGTCGCCGACAACAGCGGCGAGTAACAGGGGAGAAGACGTTCCACATGCCGAAGATGAAGAGCCACACGGGTATGGGCAAGCGGGTCAAGGTGACCGGCAAGGGCAAGATCGTTGCCCAGCAGGCCGGCCTCCGGCACAACCTGGAGAAGAAGCCCTCCACCCAGACCCGCCGGCTGACCGGCACCGTCGTGCTGGCCAAGGCCGACGTGAAGCGCATCAAGAAGCTGCTCGGCCGCTGACGCGCGCCACCCGACGTAAGAAGGAGTTGAGATGGCACGGGTCAAGCGGGCTGTGAACGCCCAGAAGAAGCGCCGTACCCTGCTGGAGACCGCGAGCGGCTACCGCGGTCAGCGCTCCCGCCTCTACCGCAAGGCCAAGGAGCAGGTGCTGCACTCGATGCAGTACTCCTACCGGGACCGTCGCGACCGCAAGGGCGACTTCCGGCAGCTCTGGATCCAGCGGATCAACGCGGGCGCCCGCGCCAACGGGATGACCTACAACCGCCTGATCCAGGGCCTCAAGCTGGCCGGCATCGAGGTCGACCGGAAGATCCTGGCCGACCTGGCCGTCAACGACGCCGCCGCGTTCGCGGCGATCGTCGAGGTGGCCCGGGCCGCGGTCGCGGCCGAGGGCACCGGCGGTGCGGCGGCTCAGGCCGCCTGATCCCCTGCGTCTGAGGCGCCCCTCGTCGACCCCGACGGGGGGCGCCTCGCTGCAAGGATCGAGGAGAAGATGCTCTTCACCCCGCGTACGCCCCGGGTGGTCGCCGCCCGCCGGCTGCACCGGCGCCGCGACCGCGAAGCCACCGGCCGCTTCCTCGCCGAGGGCCCGCAGGCCGTGCGCGAGGCGCTCGCCGTTCCCGGCGTGGTCACCGAGCTGTTCGGCACCCCGGCCGCCCTCGACCGGTACGCCGAGTTGGCGGCCCTGGCCGCCGGCGGCGACGTGCCGGTCTCCGAGGTGACCGACGACGCGCTCGTCGCGCTCGCCGAGACGGTGGCCCCGCAGGGCCTGGTGGCCGTCTGCCGGCACCTCGACGTGCCGCTGGACCGGGCCCTCGACCGTCGGCCCGGGCTGGTCGCGGTGCTCGCCGAGATCCGCGACCCGGGTAACGCCGGCACGGTGCTGCGCACCGCCGACGCGGCGGGGGCCGGCACTGTGGTGTTCGCCGGGGACGCCGTCGACCCGTACAACGGCAAGTGCGTGCGCGCCTCCGCGGGCAGCCTGTTCCACGTCGACGTGGTCCGCGCCGACGATCCGGTCGAGGTGGTCGCCGTGTTGCGTGCCGCCGGGTTCGCGGTGCTCGCCACCACCGGCTACGGCGAGGAGGACCTCGACGACCTGGCCGACGCGGGCCGGCTTGCCGTGCCCACCGCCTGGCTGTTCGGCTCCGAGGCGCACGGGCTGCCGCAGGCACTCACCGAGGCCGCCGACGCCCGGGTCCGGGTGCCGCTGCACGGGCGCGCCGAGAGCCTGAACCTGGCTGCGGCTGCGGCCGTCTGCCTGTACTCTTCAGCGAAAGCACAGCGCCGACCGGGCTCCGGTCGCGCGGACGTCACGACCGGGGAGACCAGCCGTCCATGAACGCGCCACGGCGTTCGTTTAGCCAGCCCGCCGGTGCCGGCGGGCGGCGGGCCTGACACCTGCTCCCTGCGTAACTCCCACCGGCGGGCTGCGGCGAAGCCGCGCGTCCGTAGACTCGCTTAGCCACCCCCCGGAGGGTCGGCGCCGCCGTGAGGGAGTACCCGTACGCCATGACCTACCGCAACGATCCGTACGACCCGAAGCAGGTCGCCCTGCTCGACCCCGCCGCGCTTGTCGCGGCCGTGGCCGACGCCGAGAAGGCGTTCATCGCCGCCACCGATCCCGATGCGTTGACCGCGCTTCGCCCGGCGCATCTCGGTGACCGGGCGCCGGTGTCCCTGGCCCGCCGGGAGATCGGCGCGCTGCCGCCGGCCGCCAAGTCCGACGCAGGTAAGCGGGTCAACGAGGCCCGCCGTGCGATCGAGACCGCGTACGCGGCCCGGGCCGAGGCGCTGGAGCGCGAGCACGCCGAGCGGGTGCTGGTCGCCGAGCGCGTCGACGTGACGCTGCCGTACGACCGGCGGCCCCGCGGCGCGCGGCACCCGCTGAGCACGCTGATGGAGCAGATCAGCGACCTGTTCGTCGGGATGGGCTACGAGGTGGCCGAGGGGCCCGAGGTCGAGCTGGAGTGGGTCAACTTCGACGCGCTCAACATCCCCGCCGACCACCCGGCGCGCGGGCTGATGGACACGTTCTACGTCGACCCCGCGGACCGCTCGGGCCTGGTGCTGCGTACGCACACGTCGAACGTGCAGACCCGGACGATGCTCAGCCGTAAGCCGCCGATCTACGTGATCTGCCCCGGCCGGGTCTACCGCACCGACGAGGTGGACGCCACCCACAGCCCCGTCTTCCACCAGGCGGAGGGCCTGGTGGTGGACAAGGGCATCACCATGGCCCACCTGCGCGGCACGCTCGACCACTTCGCCAAGGCGATCTTCGGCCCGGACGCGAAGACCCGGTGGCGGCCGCACTACTTCCCGTTCACGGAGCCGTCGGCCGAGTTCGACGTGTGGTTCCCGGAGCACCGCGACGGCCCGCAGTGGGTCGAGTGGGGCGGCTGCGGGATGGTCAATCCCCGGGTGCTGCGCGCCTGCGGAATCGACCCGGAGGTCTACTCGGGCTTCGCGTTCGGCATGGGCATCGACCGGACCCTGATGGTCCGGCACGGAGTCAGCGACATCCGCCACCTCTTCGAGGGCGACGTCCGGTTCAGCCGGGCGCTCGGGACCGAGGCGTAGGCGATGCGGGCACGAGTTACGGAGACGGTGGTCTGAGTCATGCGAGTTTCTGTCAGCTGGCTGCGGGAGTACGTCGACCTCCCCGCCGACCTGTCCACCGGTGACCTGACGCAGGCCCTGGTCGACCTCGGCATCGAGGTCGACTCGGTGACCGACCTGCGGGAGAACGTCACCGGGTCGCTGGTGGTCGGTGAGGTTCTGGAGATCGAGGAGCTGACCGGTTTCAAGAAGCCGATCCGGTTCGTCCGGGTCGACGTCGGGGCCGCGAACGGCACCGGTGAGCCGCAGGAGATCGTCTGCGGTGCGCGCAACTTCGCCCCCGGTGACCGGGTGGTCGTCATCCTCCCCGGCGGGGTGCTGCCCGGTGGCTTCGCCATCGGCTCGCGCAAGACGTACGGGCGGGTCTCCAACGGCATGATCTGCTCGGTCCGTGAGCTGGGCATCGGCGACGACCACGACGGCATCCTGGTGCTGCCGAAGGAGAGCCCGGCCAAGCCCGGCGACGACGCCCGGCCGGTGGTCGGCCTCGACGAGGTCGTGCTCGAGCTGGAGATCACCCCGGACCGGGGGTACGCGCTGAGCCTGCGCGGTCTGGCCCGCGAACTGTCACACGCGTTCGGGGTGCCGTTCCGCGACCCGGGCCTGGCGCCCGCGCCCGGCGGCACGCCCCAGCCCGCGTACCCGGTCCAGGTGCGGGACACGGTGGGCTGCGACCGGTTCGCCGCCCGGCTGGTCCGCGGCGTCGACCCGAGCGCGCCCACGCCCGCCTGGATGCAGCGGCGGCTCACCACCGCCGGCATCCGGAGCATCTCGCTGCCGGTCGACATCACCAACTACGTGATGCTCGAGTTGGGCCAGCCGATGCACGCCTTCGACGCCGACCGGATCACCGGGCCGCTGGTGGTCCGCCGCGCCGAGGCGGGGGAGAAGCTGACCACCCTGGACGGTGTCGACCGTGTCCTCGCCGCCGAGGACATGGTGATCTGCGACGACAGTGGGCCGATCTCGCTCGCCGCGGTGATGGGTGGCGAGACCAGCGAGGTCGTCAGCGGCACGACCGACGTGCTGTTCGAGGCCGCCCACTGGGACCCGGTGATGGTGGGACGCACGGCCCGCCGACACAAGCTGTTCAGCGAGGCCGCCAAGCGGTGGGAGCGGGGCGTCGACCCGGCCCTGCCGCTGGTCGCCCTGGAGCGGGCGGTACGGCTGCTCACCGAGCACGGCGGCGGCACCGTGAGCGACGAGATCCTGGACCTCAACCACGTGGCCCCGCGTACCCCGATCACCCTGGCGGCGGACCTGCCGACCCGGCGGATCGGCGTCGACTACCCGCCGGCGCGGGTGGTGGCCCTGCTGGAGCAGGTCGGCTGCACGGTGGCGCAGGGCGCCGACCGGCTCGCCGAGGACCCGGGCTCGGTCGGTGTGGTCGCCGGCGCCGGGGTGGCGCTCACCGTCACCCCGCCGAGCTGGCGTCCCGACCTCACCGACCCCGCCGACCTGGTCGAGGAGGTGGTACGCCTCGACGGGTACGACAAGGTGCCGTCGGTGCTGCCGGTGGCGCCGGCCGGCCGCGGCCTGACCTGGCAGCAGCGCCGGCGCCGGACGATCGCCCGGGCGCTGGCCGACCGCGGGTACGTCGAGGTGCTCGCCCACCCGTTCGTCTCGCCGGAGCTTCCCGACCTGCTCGGCCTGCCGGCCGACGACCCGCGCCGACCCGCGGTGCGGCTGGCCAACCCGCTCTCCGACGAGGAGCCGATGCTGCGCACGACGCTGCTCGGCCCGCTGCTCGGTGTGCTCAAGCGCAACCTCGGCCGGGGCCACCGCGATCTCGCGCTCTACGAGATCGGGGCGGTCTTCCACCCGCGACCCGGCGTGGGCAGCCCGCCGGCGATGGGGGTGGACCGGCGGCCGACCGACGCGGAGTTCGCCGCCGCCGACGCGGTGGTGCCCGCGCAGCCCCGGCACCTCGCCGCGGTGCTGGCCGGCGAGATCGAGCTGTCCGGCTGGTGGGGCGACGGACGCGCGGCCGGGTGGGCGGACGCGGTCGAGGCCGGGCGGACGGTGCTGGCCGCCGCCGGCATCCCGACCGATCGGGTCGAGGTGCGGGCCGCCGAGTACGCGCCGTGGCATCCGGGTCGCTGCGCCGAGCTGCTGGTCGACGGCATCGTCGTCGGGCACGCCGGCGAGCTGCACCCGACGGTGGTCGCGGCGCTGGAACTGCCCCGCCGTACCAGCGCCGTGGAGCTGAACCTCGACCTGCTGCCCGCCGCGCCGGTGCTGTCGGCCCCGGCGGTGTCCGGTTTCCCGCCGGCGCTGATCGACGTGGCGCTGGTGGTGGACGGGTCGGTGCCGGCGGCGCAGGTGCAGCAGGCACTCGTCGAAGGTGCCGGCGAGCTGCTGGAGGACGTACGTCTCTTCGACGTCTACACCTCCGACCAGCTCGGGCCGGAGCGTAAGTCGTTGGCGTACAAGCTCACCTTCCGGGCGCTGGACCGCACGCTCACGGTGGAGGAGGCGGTGGCCGCCCGGGACGCGGCGGTGGCGGTGGCCGCCGAGCGTTTCGGCGCCACCCTGCGCGGCGCCTGATCCGGTGCCGGTGATCGGTTGGGTGGTGGTGGCCGTCGTGTTCGTGGCGGCCACCACCGGCCTGCTCTGGGCCCGCCGGCACCTGATTCTGGTCTCGGTGGTGGGTCACAGCATGGAACCGACGCTGCGCCCCGGCGACCGGGTGCTGGCCCGGCGGGTGCCGCTGGCCGAGGTCCGATCCGGTGACGTGGTCGTGGTGGTGGCGCCGTCGGCGATGACCGCCGGTCACCCCACCCGGCCCGGTGACGGAGAGCCCGGCCTGCTCATCAAGCGGGCGTACGCGGTACCCGGCGACCCGGTGCCGGTGGACCGGGTACCGCTGCTCGGGCAGCGCCCGGAGCGGGAGGTGCCGCCGGGGCACCTGGTCGTACTCGGGGACAACCCGCCGTTCAGCCACGACTCGCGGGAGTGGGGTTACCTCGCGGAGCCGGACGTGCTCGGGGTGGTCGTCCGGCCGCGCCTACGGCCCTGACCGGGGCGGACGTCGTGGAGTTCGAGATCGCGCTTGGCCGTGCGGGACTGAACGCCGCTGACCGGGCGGCACCGAGTCGGCCTTCGGGCTCTGCCGGCTGATCCGCCCGGCGAACCTCGGCTCGGGAACGCGCGACCAGTCCGTTCGCACAAGTCGGCCCGACGACTCCGGCGACAGATGGGAGCGCTCCCACCAGCTGTGTAATTCTCATGCAGTGGACTGCATGAACTTGCGGTCCGAGATCACCGCTGCTAGGTTTGACTGCATAGTCATGCGGAGGTGAGTATGGGGATCCGAGTTGCGGTCGGGGGAGCGAGCGGCTACGCCGGCGGCGAGCTGCTGCGCCTGATCGCCGGGCACCCGGAGTTCGAGCTGGTCGCCGCCACCGCGCACAGCCAGGCCGGGCACCGGGTCGACGTGGTGCATCCGCAGCTGGCCGGGCTCGACCTGGTGCTCGGCGCGTCGGGACCGGAAGCCCTCGCGGACGCGGACCTGGTCTTCCTGGCCCTGCCGCACGGCGAGTCGGCCGCGCTCGCCGCTCAGCTGCCGGCCGAGGTGCGCATCGTCGACCTCGGCGCCGACCACCGGCTGGCCGACCCGTACCAGTGGGCGCAGTACTACGGCGGCACGCACGCCGGCCAGTGGACCTACGGCCTGCCGGAGCTGCCCGGGCAGCGCGAGCTGATCGCCTCCTCGACGCGGGTGGCCAACACCGGCTGCTACGCCGCCGCCATCAGCCTGGCGCTCGCCCCGCTGATCGCCGCCGGCGCCGCCCGGCCGGACGACGTGGTCGTGGTCGCCGCCTCGGGTACCTCCGGCGCGGGCCGGGGCGCCAAGGCGCACCTGCTGGCCAGCGAGGTGATGGGCGACCTGTCGCCCTACCGGGTCGGCACCCACCAGCACGTGCCCGAGATCAAGCAGGCGACCCGCGCGACGGGCCTCTCCCTCACCCCGGTGCTCGCCCCGATGCCGCGTGGCATCCTCGCCACGGTCACCGCGGTGCCCGCCCGCGGGGTCGACCCGCAGGCGGTGCTCGCCGAGGCGTACGCCGAAGCGCCGTTCGTGCACGTGCTCCCCGAGGGGCGCTGGCCGCACACGGCCGCCACGCTCGGCTCCAACTCCTGCCACCTGCAGGCCACCGTCGACGTCGACTCCCGCCGCTTGATCGTGGTGAGCGCGCTCGACAACCTCGGCAAGGGCGCGGCCGGTCAGGCCGTGCAGAACGCCAACCTGATGTTCGGCCTGCCGGAGACCACCGGCCTGTCGGTGTACGGGGTGGCGCCATGAGTGTCACCGCTCCGCAGGGATTCCGGGCGGCGGGTGTGGCCGCCGGGCTCAAGGCCAGCGGCGCCGCGGACGTGGCGCTGGTGGTCAACGACGGTCCGGACGCGGCCGTCGCCGGTGTCTTCACCGCCAACCGGGTGAAGGCCGCGCCGGTGCTCTGGACCCAGCAGGTCGTACGCGGCGGGCCCGTCCGCGCCGTCGTGCTCAACTCGGGTGGCGCGAACGCCTGCACCGGCCCGGCCGGGTTCCAGGACACCCACGCCACCGCCGAGCACGTCGCCGCCGCCCTCACCGCCGCCGAGCCGGCCCTGGACCTCGGGGCGGGTGAGGTGGCGGTCTGCTCGACCGGCCTGATCGGTGAGCGGCTGCCGATGACCGCGCTGCTCGCCGGAGTGGACGACGCCGTACGAACGCTGTCGCCGGCCGGCGGCGCCCCCGCCGCCGAGGCGATCATGACGACGGACACCCGGCCGAAGACGACGGTGACGCAGGGCGCCGGATGGACCGTGGGCGGAATGGCCAAGGGCGCGGGCATGCTCGCTCCGGCCCTGGCGACCATGTTGTGCGTCGTCACCACCGATGCCGTCGCCGACTCCGAGACGCTCGCCATCGCGCTGCGTGAGGCGTGCCGGGTGACGTTCGACCGGATCGACTCCGACGGCTGCATGTCCACCAACGACACCGTGTTGTTGCTGGCCAGCGGCGCGTCCGGGGTCACGCCCGCCCCGGGCGAGCTGACCGCCGCGGTCACCGCCGCCTGCCACGACCTGGCACAGCAGCTCATCGCCGACGCGGAGGGCGCCACCAAGCAGATCGCCATCGAGGTGGTCGGCGCGGCGAGCGAGGACGACGCGGTCGAGGTGGGCCGCGCGGTGGCCCGCAACAACCTGGTCAAGACCGCGCTGTTCGGCAACGACCCGAACTGGGGACGGATCCTCGCCGCCGTCGGCACCACCGAGGCCGCGTTCGAACCGGACAGAATCGACGTCGCGGTCAACGGGGTCTGGGTGTGCCGCGACGGCGCCGCCGCCGAGGACCGCTCGAAGGTCGACCTCACCGGGCGGGACGTGACCATCCGGATCGACCTGCGCTCCGGGACCGCCGTGGCCACCGTCTGGACCAACGACCTCTCCCACGCGTACGTCCACGAGAACTCGGCCTACTCGTCATGAGCGCGAGCAACGCGGCGGAGCGGAGTCCCGCGGTCGCGAACGGAAGGCGGGCAGGAGCATGACCCTCTCCGCCGACCTCACCCGTTCCCAGGCCAAGGCAGCCACGCTGATCGAGGCGCTGCCCTGGCTGGCCCGCTTCTCCGGCTCGACCGTCGTGATCAAGTACGGCGGCAACGCCATGGTCGATCCCGAGCTGCAGCGCGCCTTCGCGGCCGACATGGTCTTCCTGCGCTACGTCGGCCTGAAGCCGGTCGTCGTGCACGGCGGCGGACCGCAGATCTCGGCCATGCTCGGCCGGCTCGGCATCGTCAGCGAGTTCCGCGGCGGACTGCGGGTCACCACCCCCGAGGCGATGCAGGTCGTCCGGATGGTGCTGGTCGGTCAGGTCGGGCGGGAACTGGTCGGGCTGATCAACGCGCACGGCCCGTTCGCGGTCGGACTCTCCGGCGAGGACGCGGGACTGTTCACGGCGGTGCGCCGCCCGGCGTACGTGGACGGCGAACCGGTCGACGTCGGCCAGGTGGGTGACGTGGAGTCGGTCGACGTCTCCGCGGTCACCGACCTCATAGCGGCCGGGCGGATCCCGGTGATCTCGACCGTCGCGCCGGACGCCGACGGGGTGCTGCACAACCTCAACGCGGACACCGCCGCCGCCGCGCTCGCGATCGCGCTGGAGGCCCGCAAGCTGGTCGTGCTCACCGACGTCGCCGGCCTCTACGCGAACTGGCCGGACACCACGAGCCTGATCTCCGAGATCGACGCCGACGATCTGGCGAAGCTGCTGCCCACACTCGAGTCGGGGATGGTGCCCAAGATGGAGGCCTGCCTGCGGGCGGTGCGCGGGGGAGTGCCCGCCGCGCACGTCGTCGACGGCAGGGTCGCCCACTCCACGTTGCTGGAGGTCTTCACCTCGGAAGGGTTCGGAACGATGGTGATCGAGTCATGAGCACGCTGGTGCAGCGGTGGAGCCAGTCCATGATGGACAACTACGGCACTCCGCCGCTGGCCCTGGTCGCGGGCTCCGGCGCCGTCGTGGTCGACGAGGACGGCCGGGAGTACGTCGACCTGGTCGGCGGTATCGCGGTCAACGCCCTCGGCCACGCCCACCCCGCCGTGGTCGCTGCCGTGTCGAAGCAGGTCGCGACACTCGGTCACGTCTCCAACCTCTACGTCGCCGAGCCGCCGGTCGCCCTGGCCGAGCTGCTGCTCGCGCTCGCCGGCCGCCCCGGCCGGGTCTTCTTCGCCAACTCGGGCGCGGAGGCAAACGAGGCGGCGTTCAAGATCTCCCGGATGACCGGTCGTACCCATATGGTCGCCACGTCGGGCGGCTTCCACGGCCGGACCATGGGCGCCCTCGCGCTCACCGGGCAGCCGGCCAAGACCGACCCGTTCCGCCCGCTGCCCGGCGAGGTCACCCACGTCGGGTACGGCGACGTGGCCGCGCTGGAGGCGGCCGTCACCGACGCCACCGCGATGGTGATCCTGGAGCCCATCCAGGGTGAGAGCGGCGTCGTCGTGCCGCCGGCCGGCTACCTCGCCGCGGCCCGGCGGATCACCGCGCGGCACGGCGCGCTGCTGGTGCTCGACGAGGTGCAGACCGGCATCGGGCGTACCGGGCACTGGTTCGCCCACCAGGCCGAGAGCGTGGAACCGGACCTGGTCACGCTGGCCAAGGGCCTCGGCGGTGGGCTGCCGCTCGGTGCCACGCTGGCCTTCGGCCGCGCGGCCGAGCTGCTCACCCCCGGCTCGCACGGCACCACGTTCGGCGGCAACCCGGTCAGCTGCGCCGCCGCGCTCGCGGTGGTGAGCACCATCGCGCACGAGGGCCTGCTCGACCACGTCAAGCGGGTCGGCGAGCGACTGCGCCGGGGTGTCGAGGCGCTCGGTCACCCGCTCGTCTCCGGCGTACGCGGAGCCGGCCTGCTGCTCGGCGTGGTGCTCACCGCGCCGGTGTCGCGGGTGCTCGCCGAGGCGCTGCGCGAGGCCGGTTTCCTGGTGAACCCGGTGCAGCCGGACGTGCTCCGGCTCGCCCCGCCGCTGATCCTCACCGCGGAACAGGTGGACGCGTTCCTGGCGGCCCTTCCCGCCGCCCTCGACACCACCGCGCCCGCCGCCGCCACGGACCGGTCCCCGTCCGGGGTCGCCCCCTCGACGGTTTCCCCGATGACCACCACGACCGCCCCGGAGACGACGGCATGATCCGGCACTTCCTGCGTGACGACGACCTGAGCCCCGCCGAGCAGGCGACGGTGCTGGAGCTCGCCGCCCGGATGAAGGCGGACCGGTTCCGGTACCAGCCGCTGACCGGGCCCCGTTCGGTGGCGGTGCTCTTCGACAAGCAGAGCCTGCGTACCCGGACCTCCTTCGACGTCGGCATCGCCGAGCTGGGCGGTCACCCGCTCATCGTGGACACACAGGGCACCCACTTCGGCCGGGGCGAGACCCTCGCCGACGCCGCCCGGGTGCTCTCCCGCTACGTCACGGCGATCGTGATGCGCACCTACGGCGACGATCGCATCGCCGAGATCGCCGTCGGGGCGAGCGTGCCGGTGGTCAACGCGCTCACCGACGGCTACCACCCGTGCCAGCTCCTGGCCGACCTGCTCACCGTCCGGGAACGCTTCGGCGGCACCGCCGGCCGGACCCTCGCGTACGTCGGCGACGCAGCCAACAACATGGCCAACTCGTACCTGCTCGCGGGGGCGACCGCCGGCATGCACGTACGGGTGGCCGGGCCGGTCGGGTTCTCCGCCGATCCGGTGGTGGTGGCCCGGGCCGCGGAGATCGCGGTCGGCACCGGCGGTTCGGTGAGTGTGCTGACCGACCCGGCCGAGGCGGTCAAGGGGGCCGACGTGATCGCCACCGACACCTGGACCTCGATGGGGCAGGAGGACGACGGGCTGGACCGCAACACGCCGTTCCTGCCGTACCAGGTCAACGCCGAGCTGCTCGCGCAGGCGGCGCCGGGCGCGATCGTGCTGCACTGCCTGCCCGCGCACCGGGGCGAGGAGATCACCGACGAGGTGCTCGACGGCCCGCAGAGCGCGGTCTTCGATCAGGCGGAGAATCGGCTGCACGCCCAGAAGGCGCTGCTCACGTTCCTCATCGAGGCCACGCCCCCGGCCCCGGACGCGGCGGCGCCCGACGCCACCGTGACCAGGGAGACCACATGACCGCCCCGCTGACTCGCGCCGCCCGGCACGCCCGCATCGTCGAGCTGATCCGGGACAAGGCGATCCACTCGCAGCCCGAGCTGGCCGACCTGCTCGCCGGTGACGGCATCCAGGTCACCCAGGCCACCCTCTCCCGGGACCTGAAGGAACTCGGCGCGGCGACCGTGCGCGGCGGCGACGGACGTGGCGTCTACGTGATCCCGGAGGACGGCCACCGGCCGCTGCGTGACGCCGAGGCCGCCCCGGCCCGCCTGGTGCGGCTGCTGCACGAGCTGCTCAACGGGGTCGACTCCAGCGGCAACATCGCCGTGCTGCGGACCCCGCCGGGCGCAGCGCACTACCTGGCCAGCGCGTTGGACCGAGCGGGCCTGCCCGAGGTCGTCGGCACGATCGCCGGCGACGACACCATCCTCGTCGTGGCCCGCGAGGCCGACGGTGGAGCCGTGCTCGGCGAGAAACTCGCCGGCTGGGCCCGCCGCGAAGAGAACGTTGAAGGGAGCAACACACCATGACCGAGCGGGTCGTCCTGGCGTACTCCGGGGGTCTGGACACCTCCGTCGCCATTCCGTACCTGGCCGAGCAGACCGGCGCCGAGGTGATCGCGGTCGCGGTCGACGTCGGCCAGGGCGGCGAGGACATGAACGTCATCCGGCAGCGGGCCCTGGACTGCGGCGCCGTGGAGTCCGAGGTGGTGGACGCGCGCGACGAGTTCGCCGCCGAGTACTGCCTGCCGGCTATCCGCGCCAACGCCCTCTACATGGACCGTTACCCGCTGGTCTCCGCGTTGTCCCGGCCGCTGATCGTCAAGCACCTGGTGACCGCGGCGCGCAAGCACGGCGGCACGATCGTGTCGCACGGCTGCACCGGCAAGGGCAACGACCAGGTCCGCTTCGAGGTCGGCCTGGGCGCGCTCGCACCCGACCTGAGGATCATCGCTCCGGCCCGGGACTACGCCTGGACCCGGGACAAGGCGATCGCGTTCGCCGAGGAGAAGGGGCTGCCGATCGACGTGTCGGCCAAGTCGCCGTACTCCATCGACCAGAACCTGTTCGGCCGCGCGGTGGAGACCGGCTTCCTGGAGGACATCTGGAACGGGCCGATCGAGGACCTGTACTCCTACACGGCCGACCCGAGCGAGCCTCGCGACGCCGACGAGGTCGTCATCACGTTCGACGCGGGTGTGCCGGTCGCCGTGGACGGTGAGACGGTCACGCCGTACCAGGCGATCCTGGAGCTGAATCGGCGGGCGGGCGCGCAGGGTGTTGGCCGGCTCGACATGGTCGAGGACCGTCTGGTGGGCATCAAGAGCCGTGAGGTGTACGAGGCGCCGGGCGCGATCGCGCTGATCACGGCTCACCAGGAGCTGGAGAACGTGACCGTCGAGCGGGACCTGGCCCGGTTCAAGCGCGGTGTCGACCAGCGTTGGGGCGAGCTCGTCTACGACGGCCTCTGGTTCTCCCCGCTGAAGCGGTCGCTGGACGCGTTCATCGACGACGCCCAGCGGCACGTCACCGGCGAGGTGCGGCTGACCCTGCACGGCGGTCGGGCCACCGTCACCGGCCGGCGCTCCGAGGCCAGCCTGTACGACTTCGGCATGGCCACCTACGACACCGGCGACACGTTCGACCAGTCCCTCGCCAAGGGTTTCGTGCAGCTGTGGGGTCTGCCCAGCCGGATGGCCGCGGCCCGGGACGCCCGGCTCGGCGAACGGTGAGCACTGCGAACGCGAGGAGTGAGCGAGCGCAGCGAGTGAGCCCCGCAGTCGGGAGGCGGGAGGTGAGCACTGCGAACGCGAGGAGTGAGCGAGCGCAGCGAGTGAGCCCCGCAGTCGGGAGCGAAAGGTGAGCACTGCCACAATGGGTCCGGTGGACGACAAGAGCCTGACCGAGAACAGCGCCGCCACGAATCGGACGAGCCTGTGGGGCGGCCGGTTCGCCGGCGGCCCCGCGGAGGCCCTGGCCCGGCTGTCGGTGAGCGTGCAGTTCGACTGGCGGCTGGCCCCGTACGACATCGCCGGCTCTCGGGCGCACGCCCGGGTCCTGGCCGGCGCCGGCCTGCTCGACCCGGAGGAACTGGGGAAGATCCTCGCGGCGCTGGACGACCTGGAGGCGGCCTGCGCCTCGGGGCAGTTCCGCCCGACGGTGGACGACGAGGACGTGCACACCGCGCTGGAGCGCGGCCTGTTGGAGCGGCTCGGCAGCCTGGGCGGGAAGCTTCGCGCCGGCCGGTCGCGCAACGACCAGGTCGCCACCGATCTGCGGCTCTACCTGCGCGACCACGCGCGGGGCGTGGCCGCCCGGCTGGTGGAGCTGGCGGAGGCGTTGGTCGAGCAGGCCGAGCGGCACGTGGACACGGCCGCTCCCGGCATGACGCACCTTCAGCACGCGCAGCCGGTCACCTTCGGCCACTGGCTGCTCGCCCACGTTCAGCCGCTGCTGCGGGATCTGGAGCGGATGCGCGACTGGGACGAGCGGGCCGCGATCAGCCCGCTCGGCGCGGGCGCGCTCGCCGGCTCGGGTCTGCCGCTGGATCCGGTGGCGGTCTCCAAGGAGCTGGGCTTCCGCACGTCGTTCGCCAACTCGATGGACGCGGTCGCCGACCGGGACTTCGTCGCCGAGTTCCTCTTCGTCACCGCGATGATCGGGGTGCACCTGTCCCGCCTCGGCGAGGAGGTGGTGCTCTGGACGTCGCACGAGTTCGGCTGGGTGGAGCTGGACGACGCGTTCGCCACCGGCTCCTCGATCATGCCGCAGAAGAAGAACGCGGACATCGCTGAGCTGGCCCGCGGTAAGTCCGGCCGGCTGGTCGGCGGGCTGATGAGCGTGCTCACCATGCTCAAGGGCCTGCCGATGACCTACGACCGGGACATGCAGGAGGACAAGGAGCCGGCCTTCGACGCGGTCGACACGCTTGAGCTGCTGCTGCCGGCCCTCGCGGGGATGATCTCCACGATGACGGTACGGGTCGACCGGCTGGTCGCCGCCGCTCCGGTGGGGTATTCGCTGGCCACCGAGGTCGCCGACTGGCTCGTCCGCAGGGGCGTGCCGTTCCGCGACGCGCATGAGATCACCGGGCGGCTGGTCGCGCTCTGTGTGGCCCGCGACTGCGCGCTGGACGAGGTCTCCGACGCCGACCTGGCCGCGGTCAGCGAGCATCTCGACCCGTCGGTGCGTGACGTGCTCTCCGTCCGTTCGGCGCTCGCCGCCCGGACCACGCCCGGCTCCACCGGCCCCGGGCCGGTGGCGGACCAGCTGGCCACCGCTGCCGACAAGCTGGCCGGCTGGCGGGAGTGGGCCGCCGAGCGGGTCGTTCCCCGCTGAGCCCGGCTGCCCGGATCCGCATGACATCAGGGAAGCTGCCGCCTCAGCGTTCGCCGGGACGGCAGCTTCCCTGAATCCGCTCGGCGCCGGGGCCGTTCAGCCGGTGGGCCGTTCCCGCTTCGGCAGCTTCGCCACCACCGCGTCGTACGACGCGTCGACCGCCTCGATCAGCTCCTCGTCGTCGATCCCGCCGTCGAGCCGGAGAGTGTTCCAGCCGGACCGTCCGATGTAGGGCATCACCCGGGCGTCCGCCGGGTGTCGGTGCAGCCATTCGTCGGCCGCCTCCCGGCTCGGGCCGCACTTCACGCCCACAGTGGGGTCGGTCTTGAGAGAGCCGAGGAACGCGAAGATCCGGCTGCCCACCTTGACCACCTCGTCGTCCTCCCACGGCTGGTCCAGCCAGGCACCGGGCTTCGCCAGGCAGTACGCCAGCATCTCCTCGCGTCGCATCACGCTCTCCTGTCGGGTCGGCTCCCACTGCGGTCTTGATGGAACCTGGCCTGCAAGTGCCGGCTGAAGGTCCGGGCGTACCAGGATCCGCCGCCCTTAAGGCCTGTTTCATAAGGCTCGGCCGAGCGAGCCGAGGCCCCGGCGGCGGTCCGGCAAGGCGGAGGTTCGTCCGGACACCGGTGTTGTACCCGGACGGCCGACAACGCGCCGGTCCTCACCTGGCCGGGCACGGTCTATGAAACAGGCCTTAGTCGGCGGTGCGCGCGGTGAGGCGGTCGTAGCGCTGCTGCGCGGCCTGCGCGCTGCCCAGGCCGAGCCCGAAGGCGATCGCCTGCCAGGTCATTCCGCGGCCGCGGGCCGCCTGCAAGAGGCCGGTCTCCAGCACGTCCACCTCTGTCCGGACGTGCGGGATCAGGGTGAGCGCGGCCATCAGGTCGGCCTGGTCGACCGGTTCCTCACCCGGTTCCAGTTCCGCCCCGCCCGCGAGCGCCATCACCAGGGTCGCCGATTCGTAGGCGTCCGGGACGTCGGGGTGGGCGTACCGCCGGCGGCGGGCGTCGGTGCCCGCATGCCGTTCCGCGATGCGCAGCAGCGCCGCGTAGTTGCGGTGGGCGCGAGCCTGGGCAGCGTCCGGGGCGGTGAACGGATCGTTGTTCAACGTGGCCATGCCGTCCATTGGACCCCTAGTAACACTTCCTTGTCAACAGCTTGTTGAAGATCGAGGGTCCGAGGCAGTCCAGGGCCAGCCACGTTTTCCGAGCAGCCGATGCCGGCGGACTTCCTCTCCGCAGACCTCCCGTTCCGGGCGGCCGTCCAGGTGTCGCCGGAGGTGGGGCCACCACCCGCAACCGCGGGCGGCGCAGCGGAGACGCGTCGGCGATGCTGTGCTGGGCGTGGCGGCCGGCCGGGCCGACCCGATCGCGGAACCGGCAGCTCAGACCGGCAGGACGGGCCGGCGGCGGCGCGGGACGTGGCGCCGGTACGGGCTCACACTCTCCTCGCCCACCAGCCAGAACCGCCAGGGTGTGTCGTGTGCCGCAGCGACTCCGACGCGCGGTCCGGCGGCGATCAGGGACGGGTCGACGGGCACCGGCGGCGGGGTCAGGAGCATCGGCCCGGAGCCGTCCAGGGCCGACGTGCCGTTGGCGTCGCGGCCGAGTCCGAGCGCCGTGACGAGCCGTGCCGGACCGCGAGCGAGGTCACGATCCGGGGCGTTGCCGCGGCGCTCCCGGGCGATCTCCAGCCCTTCGGTCACCGCTCCGGCGCGCAGCAGGACGGCGGCGGCCTCACCCTCACGGCCGCACACGATGTTCATGCACCAGTGCATACCGAACACGAAGTACACGTAGACGTGTCCCGCCGGTCCGAACATGACCTCGTTGCGTGGCGTCGGCCCCCGGTGGGCGTGTGAGGCCGGATCCTCGCCGGTGCCGGCGTACGCCTCGACCTCGGTGAGCCGGATCCGGACGCCGTTGGCCGACACGGTCCAGCCGAGCAGGGTTCGGGCGGTCGTCTCGACCTGTGCGGCAGGTGCCTGGAGCCAGGGGTACGTCATCGTGGGGCAAGGGTACCGGGGGAGTCGCCGCGCGAGATTCGGCGGTGCTGGCGGGCAGCGTGAGTGGCTTCGAGCGGGGTAGTCCTTGGCCGCCGCAAGGACCCGCGACCGGTGGGGTGACGGCCACCACCATGGTGGTCCATTGTTGGAATTATTGAGTCGTCAAGTATGTTGTCGGGTGCGTAACGGCCGCCGGGCCGCGGCCAACAACCCGAGGAGCATGTCATGCAGTTCGGAGTCTTCACCGTCGGTGACGTAACTGTCGACCCGACCAACGGTCGGGAGCCGACCGAGCATGAGCGGATCAAGGCGATGGTGGCCATCGCGTTGAAGGCCGAAGAGGTGGGGCTCGACGTGTTCGCCACGGGCGAGCACCACAACCCGCCGTTCGTGCCCTCGTCGCCGACGACCATCCTCGGTTACATCGCGGCGCGTACCGAGCGGCTGATGCTCTCCACCGCGACCACGCTGATCACCACCAACGACCCGGTGAAGATCGCGGAGGACTACGCGATGCTGCAGCACCTGTCCGACGGTCGGGTCGACCTGATGATGGGCCGCGGCAACACCGGCCCGGTCTACCCGTGGTTCGGCCAGGACATCCGCAACGGCATCCCGCTCGCCATCGAGAACTACGACCTGCTGCACCGGCTGTGGCGGGAGGACGTGGTCGACTGGAAGGGACGCTTCCGCAGCCCGCTGCAGTCGTTCACCTCGACGCCTCGCCCGCTCGACGGCGTACCGCCGTTCGTGTGGCACGGCTCGATCCGCAGCCCCGAGATCGCCGAGCAGGCCGCGTACTACGGTGACGGCTTCTTCCACAACCACATCTTCTGGCCGAAGGAGCACACCCAGCGGCTGGTCAACCTCTACCGGCAGCGCTTCGAGCACTACGGCCACGGCTCCGCCGACCAGGCCATCGTCGGCCTCGGCGGACAGGTCTTCATGCGGAAGAACTCGCAGGACGCGGTACGTGAGTTCCGGCCGTACTTCGACAACGCCCCGGTCTACGGGCACGGGCCGTCGCTCGAGGAGTTCACCACGGAGACCCCGCTGACCGTCGGCAGCCCGCAGCAGGTGATCGACCGCACGCTGTCCTTCCGCGACTACGTGGGCGACTACCAGCGTCAGCTCTTCCTCATCGACCACGCCGGGTTGCCGCTGAAGACCGTGCTGGAGCAGCTCGACATCCTCGGCGAGGAGGTCATCCCCGTGCTGCGCAAGGAGTTCGACTCGCTGCGTCCGGCGCACGTGCCGGAGGCGCCCACCCACGCCTCGCTCGTCGCCAAGGCGGGCGGAGCCAAGGACAGCACCGTCCACGCCGTCGACGACGTGACGGGCAAGGCGCCGGAGGCGAACCGATGACCCAGCGCACCCTCGCTGTGGTCTCGGCCGGCCTCAGCCAGCCGTCCTCGACCCGACTGCTCGCCGACCAGCTCGCCGCCGCCACGCGCGACGAGCTGGTCGGCCGGGGCGAGACCGCCGAACTGCGTCACGTCGTCCTGCGCGAGCACGCCCACGACGTGACGAACCACCTGATCACCGGTTTTCCGTCCGAGTCGCTGCGTGCGGTGCTCGACACGGTGACCGGCGCCGACGGAGTGATCGCGGTCACGCCGATCTTCAACGCGTCCTACAACGGGCTGTTCAAGTCCTTCTTCGATCTGATCGAGGCGGACGCGTTGACGGACCGACCGGTGCTGATCGCCGCGACCGGCGGCACCGCCCGGCACTCACTGGCCATGGAGCACGCGATGCGACCGCTTTTCGCCTACCTGCACGCGGTGGTGGTGCCGACATCGGTCTTCGCCGCCCCGGAGGACTGGGCGAGCGGGACGGCCGACGCCGCGCTGCGGTCCCGGATCGAGCGGGCCGCCGCCGAACTCGCCGAGCAGGTGCACCGGCGGCCGGTGTCCACCGGGCCGTCCGACCCGTTCGCGCTGACGACCAGCTTCGAGGAGCTGCTCAACCGGCGCGAACCCTGACCCCGGGGCCGCGCCGCCGACGGGTACGTCGAGGGCGGCCACGCGACGCTCGTCAGCCCGCCCGTCGATACGGGTGGGCGACGAGCACCGGGCAGTGGGCGTGCTGCACCAGCGCCTGGCTCACCGAGCCGAGCAGCATGCCGGTGAAGCCGCCCCGGCCCTGGGTGCCCACCACCACCAGCGCCGCGTCCCGGCTCGCCTCGATCAGCGCCTGCTCGGCCGACGCCGCACGGACCGTCCGGCCAGTGACGGCCAGGTCGGGGTGCTCGGCCCGGGCCGCGGCGACGGCGGCGACCAGCGGCTCCTCTTCCGGGGACGTCGCCCCGCCCGCCCGCCGGGTCTGCGCCCCCACCGCATCGGCACGCTCACCTGTCGCCACGTGCACGAGCACCAGCTCGGCGCCGCGCCGGACGGCCTCCTCGGTGGCATAGCGGACCGCCAACGACGCGGACTCCGATCCGTCGACGCCGACGAGCACCGGGCCCAGCACGGGCACCGGCCCGTCGGCCGGGCGTACCACCAGCACCGGGCAGTGCGCGTGCGCGACGACCTGCGCGCCCACCGAGCCGAGCAGCAGACCGGTGAAGCCGCCCAGGCCCCGGCTGCC
The DNA here is from genome assembly GCF_040639715.1 of Micromonospora sp. NPDC023737. Lineage (NCBI taxonomy): Bacteria > Bacillati > Actinomycetota > Actinomycetes > Micromonosporales > Micromonosporaceae > Micromonospora > Micromonospora sp. NPDC023737. Next base: position 616 of record NZ_JBFAAL010000017.1, on the reverse strand, counting down.
CACCACCACCAGTTCCGCGTGGTGGGACTCCTCGACGAGGGCTGCGGCCGGGCCACCGGCCACCTGCCGTACCTCGACGTGCAGCCCAGGCCGGTCGCCGGCCAGCTCCGCCGCCGTCCGCTCCAACATCTGCTGCGCGGCCCCGGTCGGCGCCGGCACACCCAGGTCGTACGGATTGAGCGGCACCCCGTAGCCGAGCGGATGCAGGTACCCGTGCACCAGGTGCAGCGGAAGCTGCCGCCGCGCCGCCGCACGGGCCGCCTCCTCGGCCGCGACGAGGCTCGCCGGAGATCCGTCCACTCCCACCACGACGGGTCGGTTCATTCGGCCTCCCAACGCTCGACCAGGTCATTGTCGGCGTGGTCGTACCCGCCCGCGGGATTTCCCACCCGTCCGGCGCCGGTGCCGGGCAAGTCGCACCCGCGACACGCCGGACCTGCACCGACCCGCCGAGAGCAGCCACGGTCGCCGGCCACCGCACGCCGAGCGGGCGCGGCCACGACGACAAGCGGCCGTGGGGGGGGGCGCGGCGGGGGGGGCGGGCCGGGGGCCCCCCCGGCGCGCGGGAGCACCCCCCCCCCCCCCGCCCCCCCCCACGCCGCGGCCGGGGCGCACG
>NZ_JBFAAL010000016.1:0-138017 GCF_040639715.1 Micromonospora sp. NPDC023737 | reverse complement strand
TCGTGGCAGGTCTTCCACGGTCCGAAGCGCTCCGGCAGGTCACGCCACGGCGCACCCGTGCGCAGCTTCCACAGGATCCCGTTGATCACCTGGCGATGATCTCGCCACCGCCCCCGAGCACCACCCGGCTGCGGAAGCAGCGGCGCGATCACCGCCCACGCCTCATCGGTCAACTCGCCACGACGCACCACCGGCACATCGTCAACGATCAACCACTACAAGATCGGCAGGACACGCCCTAGTCGGTGGCGAGACTACGGATGCCGTCACGGTAGGTGGGGTACGCCGGTGTCCAGCCGAGCTCTCGCTTGGCCTTGTCGTTCGAAAGGCGCGCCGCCGAAGTCAGGAACGCGTGCAGGTACGGCCCGATGACCCGCACGAGCGATAGCGGTACGGTCATCGGCTTCGGCGTGCCGAACGCGGCCGCCAGGAACCGCACGTGCGCGTTCATGGATGCCGGCTCGTCGTCGACGATGTGGTAGGCCTGGCCGGGCGTGCCGCGTTCCAGGGCTGCGACGGTGGCCGCACCAGCGTCGGCGAGGTGGGTCCACGGCAGCAGGCCCGGACGACGGTCGGGCACGACAGGCAGCCGGCGCTTGCGCAGCATCGTGACGATCTGGTCCGTGCCGCCATAACCGAATCCGGGGCCGTAGAGGGCGCCGAAACGCAGCGAGATGCCATCCACGCCGTCGGTGTGCAGGGCGAGGTGCTCCTTGACCCGGAAGCCTTGCAGGTGGTGCTCCAGCGCTGGCGTGCGCCCAGGCGGCGCGAACGGGGTGTTGGTTTCGGTGATCGTCCGGTCGCCGAAATCGCCATAGCCGTACCCGAAATGCATCGACTCGACGATGAGCCGGCGGGCACCGATTGACTGGGCCGCCTCGATGAGGTTGCGGGTGCCCTGGACACGCAGCGCGTTGGTGGCGGCCATGTCCTGGTGCCGCATCGGCACTTTGCGCAGCGCGGTTGCCGCGTGGATGGCCGCGTCTGCCTGCAGGCCGTCAACGGCATGGAGTAGAGCGTCGCGGTCCATCAGATCCGCCACCAACGGCTCAACGCCCATCCTGCCGAGCTGCTCGGTGCCGGCGGGCGACCGAGTCATGCCGATCACGTGGTGACCGGCGTCGGCCAGAGCCATGCTCATGTGTCTTCCGAGGACGCCAGAGGCGCCCGCCACAAGCACTCTCATCACTACCTCCGATGGGGAACTCACTGTCGGAATAGGGTCCGGCGAAACCAGTTCAAAATGATGGAACCGACAGGTGCGGCGTCGGGGGAGCCGGGCAAGTCGGCCCATGCCCACCGGACGGCGGGCAGCATGACCAGGATGCACCTAACTGAACGATGCGGGTGCTCAGTGCGTCCCACAACCCGTCGGGCATCGTCCGGCTGCCTGCATCGTCCTCGTCGGGTGTCATCAGAGTCAGGGCCGGTGGGACGCACCGCTCCCGTAAGGGTGACGGAGGAGCTCGAAGTTGCCAGGACGCGTCAGCGCTGAGCTCAGTTCACCGGCGGCGCCCAGGCGGGGCGCCTGATCAAGCAGAAGAAGGGATGACCGGCGGGGTCGGCATACACATGATCGCCGGGCAACCGCCGCGCGCCGAGCGCGAGCAGTGCCTCGCCGGCGGTCACCTGGTCGTCGACCATCACGTCGAGATGCATCTGCTGCGGCACTGTCGGCTCCGGCCACGTCGGCGGCGTCAGTTCGGTGGCGCTTTGAAACGCCAGCCCGGACGTCGCGGTGTTGGCCGATACGACCACGAAGTTCTCATCCACGTAGGTGATTGGGTCGCCGAGCACCGCGCTCCAGAACCGGGCTTCAGTCGCAACGGCTGTTCCCGGTCGAGCACGAAGTGCGGAGTGCTGACAGCGGCCACGGCAGGACGTGGCACCCGCACGGAGTTGGCACAACCGGCGATGGCTGGGCAGCCGGAGGCTGTGAACACTGCGGCATGGCTCCACGTCATGGGTCTGGAGAGGCGTGCAGAAGGGTAACGCGGCTTGTGGATCCCCGAGGCCGTGCTCACTGCTTCCATTGAGAGGGGAACGTCACCGCGCCGATCGACGGTCGGAACCGGCGGTCGGCAAGGGCATCGAGCCATGGCCCCCCGCCCTCACCGACCGCCGGATTGGCTTGTCAGTAGACGGTCACACCGTACGCATTGGCTGCCTCGCGTACGGGCTGGTAGAAGGTGGTGCCACCGGTCGTGCAGTCACCGCTGCCGCCCGAGGTGAGGCCGAGCGCCTTCGAGCCGTCATAGAGTGGGCCGCCCGAGTCACCGTGATCGGCACACACGTTGGTCTGGATCATGCCGCTCACGGTGCCGCCGCCCTTGCCGGAGTAGCGTACCGAGACGTTGAGCGCGGTGACGGTTCCGCTGTGAGTGCCGGTGGTCGACCCGGTCCGCTTGACGGATTCCCCCACGTAGGCGTCCGCGACTGTGAACCCGCCGGGGTGGCTGAGCGAGGTGTTGTCGTAGCGGACCAGCGCGTAGTCATTGCCCGGGAAACTGGAGCTGACGGTCGGGCCGATCAGAGTGCTCTGGCTGGCATTGCTGTACCAGGTGTTGGCCACGTCTCCGCAGTGCCCGGCGGTGAGGAAGTAGTAGGTGGTGCCGCTGACGACGTTGAAGCCGAGGGAGCATCGGTATCCGCCGCCGTAGATGGCGTCCCCGGCGGACAACAGCGGGCTGAAGACCCCGGAGGCCCGCTCGACACGGATCGCACCGGCCTTGGTGCCGGCGGTCTGCTTGATCGTTGCAATCTCAGCGGGCGAGACGGTGTCATCGGCGGTCACGACGACACGGCCGGATGCCGGGTCAACGTGCCAGGCGATGCCCTCGACGCCCGAGCGATGCACCGCGTCGTTGACCTCGGCGAGTTGGTTGGCAGTGAAGTCCTGAGGGGACGCCATTGCGGCGGTCGGCAGTACGAAGGCGGTGGTGGCGATCGCACCGACGGCGGCGGCGAGTAACCGGGCGGATCGGGCGAATGGACTGAGCTTGTTCCCCACTGGCTCCTCCTCAGGAGTGGCAAGGCCCGTTGGATCGTGGCCCATGGGCGTGATCGGGAGACATGTCGCCTGCTCGATCGATGTCTCTCGAGGACCCCTCCGAGTATCGGCATGCATCAATCAGTTTGCAAGGTGCAAGTTTTGGCCGACGTGCGGGCAGCGGACCCGGAACCGAATCCCTGCCCGAATCAGGCGTGCAAGGGCGGCAACCGTCACGGCCAGGAGTGCGCCGACGTGCTCACGCCGCCGGCCGGCTCCGACGGTCCGGCGGAGGGCAGGCTCGCTGGCGGCCGGCCGATGGCTCACGGCCACCAGCACCCACCGCACCCCGCACGGTCGTCAACTACCTCCCACCGGTGAGATGGCCTTCGAGGATCGTCTGGGCGATCGGGGGGCGGTCCCAGAGGGCGAGGATCTCGTTGGCGATGGCCACGATCGGGAGCACGGGCCGCTCGCCGTGGACCTCGATCGCGGCCGCCGATAGGTTGCGTGGAACACCCCCGGCATCCAGGAGGACCCGCCACTCCTCCGGCCCGAGTTCCAAGAACTCCAGCCCGGTCAGCTTGGCGATTTCCAGCGGGTCGGCGAGCGTGCCGGGGTAGGCGGTAAGGGTTCGCAGGCGCGGCAACCCGGTGACGGGGGCGAGGCTAAGCGGCTCGCCGTCCCAGACACCGATGCGCAAGACCTCCAACTCGGGGTGGGCGGCGGCCTCGATACTTGTCAGGCTCCGGATGTTGACCCTGGCGACGAGCGGTAGCTGGTCTTCGCGGTGGCCGGCGTACCAGTCTGTGCTTTCCCTCACCACCATGTCGGTGAGGGAGTCGGCGAGCAGGCTGGCGCCGACGCTCTGCTCATGATCGAGCACAATGATCTGGCCTACGTGGCCGCGTGGGCCAGGTGTCAGGTCGATCGCGATCCGGTCGCCTCCGCCGTTGTCGCCGAATGCGATCCAGCCGGGTGAGCCGACCAACCCCTGCACCGCGGCGTCGGACGGGGTGAGCACCGCCTCTGTCGCCCCGAATCGCCACGGGCACGGACGGGACGCCGCGTCGGCGATGTACAGCTCGTCGAGCGGGAAGAGCTCGCAGCCGACAGCTCGGGACACGCGCTCCGCTGCGGCGTAGTCGTCACCCCAGTCCTGCCACTGTGCCCGCGTTACCCGGTAGAGCACCTTGAGCTCGTCGGGTATCGCAACGCCGAGCCGGGTTTCCGCAGCTGCGATCTCCGCCTCGGTCGCACCGGTAGCGTCCGGGATTCGCTCGCGGAGCGTCCGCTCCAGCAACGACAGATCCACTGACGGGGCCGGCACCGCCCCGGGTACCGGATCGGGAAGACGACGCCATGGCTCAGGGACCGAGCCCTCAACCAGGATGAGCGAACCCGGGTACGGCCCGAGGCCGACTTCCGCAGCGGGGCCGAAATTGAGCAGGTGCAGCGCGGTCTGCCCAGACGACGACATCTCCACCACGAACGAGATGCTGTCAAGACCGTCGTCCGTCAACGCGCTTCGCACCCGATTTACCGCGTCGAACTCGTCCTGCATGTCCTCGACCTGGGCCGCTCGGCCAGGCGGCGGCATCCGCCGGGGCAGCGGCACACTCCACGCGCCACGGCTGATCATTCCCGCCACATGGCCGCCCGGGGCGGCGAGGCTCTGCGCGTTGCCGGCCCGTACAAGCCTCAGCAGCGGCTCCCAGGTCGTGAAGTCATCGATCGAGGGCAACGTGACCTCCAGTCGTTCAGGGACCGCGGCGAAGCTGAATATCAAGCCACCCTATGGGTGGCTGTGTTGAGCGATGCGCACGGCACTGCACCGCCTGCTGCTCAGGGCGTCCACGGCAACGCCCGCATCCGCCCAAACGATGTGCGACAGGGCTCTGCGATCGAGGGGCGGCAGGTTAGCCGCCGACGAGACGTTCGGTCATCGTCGATGAGCAGTTGCGGTAGCTCACCGTTCCAATGCGGCAGCCAATGCCTCGGGCTGGCTGAGCGCCACCAAATGGCCGCCGGGCAGGGTCTTGGGCGTGACGCCAAGGCGATGCTGGGCTATCCGGATCTGGAACTCGACCGGGAACAGTCGGTCCTCGCGGCTGCTTAGCACCTCGGTTGGTACGCCCGGCCACGCGTCCAGCGGCCAAGGCTGCTCGAACGGCGTTCCGGACTGCGGTGACTCGCCCGCCATGGCCTCTTCGGTGATGTCCTCTGGTACGTCGTGGAAGAAGTACACTAGCGGATCGAACGGCCCCTCCGCGAGACGACCCTCGCGCAGGTCGCACTCACGGCGGGCCTGCTCCTGGCCGTTGTTGGTCCACCAATCGCGGCCGCTCTCACCGGGCGCCGGAATCATGGCGTTGACCAGGACCAGCCGTGAGACCGGCAACCGACCACAGACCAACGGGGCGGTCAGGCCGCCCATCGACTGAGCCACCACCACCAGGTCTTTCCGTTGACCTGCCGCGTCCACCACCGTGTCTGCGTACTCCTGCAGTCCCGCGTTGTCATCTCCGGCCGGGAGGTCGACGGCGATCGCTTCGTGGCCGCGCTGATGCAGTAGGGGGACCAGCCGGTGCCAGTACCAGGCGGCGCCGCCGGCGCCAGGGATCAGAATGTATGTCGTCACGGTGCGAATTTAGCACCGTGCAGTGTGATAGCGATACGCTGAGCAGGTGGCGAGAGCATATGACGATCCCTGCGGTCTGGCCCGGGCGCTTAACCTGGTCGGCGACCGGTGGGCGTTGTTGGTTGTCCGCGAGTTGCTGCTCGGGCCAAAGCGCTTCACCGACTTGCGGCGCGGCCTGCCCGGCGCTAGCCAGAGCATGCTCACCTCCCGACTTGTCGAGCTGGAGGAGGCCCAGGTAGTACGCCGGCGGCGTCTCGGTCCGCCCACGAGCGCTTGGACCTATGAGCTGACCGAATGGGGACGGGCACTCGAGCCCGCTCTGCTGCAGCTGGCTAAGTGGGGCAGCCGGAGCCCGCTGGCTTCATCAGCAGAGCTGAGCGTTGATGCGCTGGCCCTCGCGATGAAGACCACCTTCGACCCGACCGCGGCGCGCGACTTTAGCGTGCGGTGCCAGCTTCGTCTCGACGACGACATCCTGCTCCTCACTGTCGACAACGGACGGCTCGACGTGGCCCGCGCTAATGATGCCGATCCCGAGCTGGTGATCGAAACCAGCATCACGTTGTTCCGCTCGCTCACCTTCGGCGGCATGCCACTGCATGCCGCCGACGTCACCATCCGAGGTGACGGCGAAGTCGCTGCCCGCCTGCTTCGGCTTTTCAAACGCCCGGCGCCGTTCGCCGGATCTGAGGGTTGACGAGCTCCAGCACACACGCTCATGGCTCCCATCTGCGTCAAGACACCGTCGGCAGCGCGGGTTTAAGCTGAGTCTCGGCGGGTCCGGGAAGTGACTTCTCCGAAGAACCGGCTTGGGGATGCGAGTTGGTCACGCTGGAGTCTGTAGTCGTTCCCCGTTGTCCTTCCGGGCCCGCCGCCGCGGTCGCCGCGGCGTCGTTGATCATGTGCCGGTAGATGATGTCCGACAGGCGTCGTTTCAGGGCGCGCACGGCTTCCGTCGATGTCTTGCCGGAGGCCTTCTTCAGGTCGAAGGAGGCGCGTCCTTCGGTGGGGTTGCGTAGTCGAATGATGGCCATGTCCCGCGCCGGCAGCAGCACCTGACCGCCACCCTCGTCCCGCCACCAACGCGGGGGCAGGGTTAGCCAGATTTGCGGGCCTCGATTTAGCTACCTGGCCCGGCGCGGGTGCCGACAATGAGGTGATGACAGCGCAGAGGTACCTGAAGAGGCAACCAGCCGTTCCTCTTCGTCGTGCTCCCAAAAGGCAACAAGCCGTGAAGCGTCGTCGTCGTACTCCATGGCCACTGATCGCGGGGCTGCTTGCGGCGGGAGGCGCGGCGGGAGCGGCCGGAGCCGAGGCGGTACGGCGCCTCAGAGGTGCCAGGCGCACCAGACCCAGCGGACCCGGGGAGATTGGCGACGTCTTCCAGCCCAGTCCTGCCGTCGATGCTGCCCATACCGTCGCCCCCGATGAAGCCACCCAGCGCTGGCCCGAGGGACGGTGACGGACATCCCCCTCGGGCGTCGAACCGGAAGCCTCCCGATGTCCAAGCGCCACATTTCCGCAGATCAGACCCACTTGCCGGGTTACAGTGCCGTGCCGGTGGAGCTGATCAAGCATGATCTCGCGACCAGCTCCGCCGCCAACCGGGTCCTGATCCCGGACTGCTGCTTCTCCGGCCGCGCGATCGAGGCGATGTCGGCTCCGGACGGGTTGATCGCCGGGCAGTTGGTCCTCGCCGGCTCATACACCCTTACCTCGACCAGCGCGAACGCTCCGGTACGCGCCCGCGCGCGAGACCCACACGGCGTTCACCGGGGCTCTGCTGCGTGTGCTCCAATGGCCGGAGCCGCTGACCCTCGACGAGATCTACGACCAGGTCGACCGTGAACTGGCCGAGCGGGGCCTGCCCCCGCCCGCAGCGGCGAGCGGGCAACTCCGCCGGGAACCTCGCCTTGGCCCGAGGAGGCACCGGTCGGCTCGAATCGACGCCGCTCCGCCGAAGGAGATCACCTTCAGTGGCCAACCGCCGTACAGCCCGGCATTCACACGGTTCATGGCCACGCTCGAATCGGGCTGCTCCTCGTCGTGCCGCTCGCCATCTGGTTGGCACTCGAGTCGGCCCGGGGTTTCTGGATAGTGGCAGGGCTCGGATTAACCCAGGGTCTCCTCCTGCTCAGCATGTCTCAGCCTCCACCGCGGACCCTGGTCATCGGCCCTTCCGGCATGGTCGTCGGGCTCGGCCCGGATACGGTGCGCGTCCCGTGGGTCGACATCGCGCATCTCGGGATGATCATCCGCCACACGTCCATGAAGACGTTCCACATGCTTCTCGTCCGTCTCCGGCCGGGCGTGCCGCCACTCACCGCACCCGGTCTCGACCGGCGTCCGGCGTTGTGGCTCGCGCAGGCGTACGAGAAGCTCGGTTATCTCGCCGTGTGCCTGCGCGGCGTCGACCCGCAGGAGTTGAGCGCGGCGGTGCGCCGAGCCGGTGGCCGCCTGTACCGCACCGAGCGGGAACTGTTCGACCTGGATCCCGACCTAGCGCCGACTGTGGCCAGGCTCCGACTGTGGGCGCCGTCGAGCCGCCCACGGCGCAGTGACGAGCGGTCGTCCGCATGACCGCAGCGCCGGTCGACCGGGCCGGCGGCGCGACCACCGCCGAGGTTGCGGGTCAGCTGCTCGTGCCTGTGTGCTACCAAGAGGCGTAGTTGCTGGCTCTGGACGCGTCGGGTACTGCGGCTGGCCTACCTCCACCAAGGTCTAGGGGTACGCGGATGAGAGCGATCGTGTACAACCGGTACGGGCCTCCTGACGTGTTGCGGATCGAGAACGTCCCCAAGCCGTCTCCCGCTGCCCGGCAGGTGCTCGTCAAGATTGCGGCGACCTCGGTCAATCTGAGCGATTGGGAGACACTGCAAGGCTCGCCACTGTATTCGCGCATTGGTGGGCTGCGCTCCCCGGCACGCCAGACCCTCGGCTCGGACATCGCCGGATGGGTCGATGCGGTAGGCCCGGCAGTCACCCGGTTCCGACCCGGTGACGATGTGTACGGCGACAACCTCATGCTCAAGGGCGGTTTCGCCGAGTACGCGATCGCTCCAGAGTCGGTGCTGGCCCGTAAGCCCGCCGCACTGACCTTTGCCGAGGCGTCGGCGATTCCGCAGGCGGGCGTGATCGCGTGGCAGGGAACTGAGGGCGCCGCAGCCGGGAAGCGGGTCCTGATCAACGGTGCTGGCGGAGGGTCGGGCTCATTCGCGATCCAGCTCGCCAAGCGACTCGGCGCCCAGGTGGCCGCCGTCGACAACGCGGGCAAGCTCGACTTCATGCGGTCGGTCGGCGCAGACGAGGTGATCGACTACCGCAGCCAGGACTTCACCCGCAGCGGCCCGTACAACCTCATCCTCGATCTGGTCGCGCACCAGTCGGTGTTCGCCTACCGCCGGGCACTAGCCCCCGGCGGCCGTTACCGATGCGTCGGCGGATCGGTCTCGGCGCTGCTGCGCGTACTGACGATCGGCGCGGTGGCTGGCCGGCTCACGCACCGCCGGCTGGGCGTGCTTGCCGTCAAGGAAGGGCCGACGCACTTCGAACCGGTGGCCGACCTTTGCGCCACGGGCGACCTCGCCATTCACATCGACCGCGTCTTCACCCTCGACGAGGTGCCCGAGGCGTTGGCCCATGTGGGTAACGGACGCGCCCTCGGCAAGGTCGTCGTGACCGTCAACTGACCAGCGACTGCGCACATCTGCCACCGATCGTGCGCGTCGTCATCGGCGGCCTCGTCGCTCTCCGTGCTAGGCGTCGTAGGCAGTGTCGTCAGCGCCGCCATCTTCAACAGGGACGCGGGAGCGCTCAGCCGTAGCGAGCGACTCGACGCCGTTGGCGTGGGTGTTGGCGTTGATTGCCGCGATCGAGTGGGGGTCGATGTCGTTGGCGGTGACTTTGGCGGCGCCGGCGATCGCCGCGGCGATAGCAACCAGTCCGGAGCCGGATGCGACGTCGAGGACATGGCAACCGGCCACGGTGTCCCGGTGATCGAGGATGTAACGCGCGAGAACCTGCACGCCGCTCCAGGCTGACGCCCCGAACGGTGGCGGGAGGACGCGCCCCGCCTCGGCTTCGAGTCGTGCCCAGAGGAGGATCGCGTCCTCGGCCATGACAAGTCGCACCTCCGGCACCAGTGGCACCGGGGCCAGCCGGAGCCGGTCGACGCTGCCGATCCCGGCCCCGCGCTGGGGGCGGACAGCGCTTGCAACCGAAGACGGCGATCAACCTGGTCGAGCACGTCCGTGCCGCCAGCGGAGTCCAGGTAGCGATCCAGCAGCGGCGATCCGTCCGTATACCGGTGTTATATCCGGACGGATCCCCCAAGCCGCCGGTCGTCGTCTGGGCCCGCCGCAGGCCGGCCGGGGTCGTCGACCCGGACCCTAATTCCACTGGAGCCAGCCGCCTTCTGCGATTTCAGTCCGCGTCGGGTCGTCGAGCTGGTCGGCGGTGTCGGCGAGCATGGCCGCCGTCCCGTCCCAGTCCGTCTCGACGTAGCCTTCCTCGGCCCACCACGACATGATGCAGCCGTGGCGCGCACCATCGCGGAGGTCGACCACGAGCACGTCACCGGCTAAATCCCGGCAGATCGGGATGGTGGCGGTGCAGAACCCGAACGAGGGCTCGCCGGCCGCTGTGGCATGTGCACCGCCTGGGCCGCAGCAGTCCTGGTCGGCGAACCGTGAGAGGTCGGAGAATCGTTCGCGTACTCCGGCTACCGGCAGCGGAAGGTAATGCGAGGGGATCGGGAACCCGGCCGGGTAGTTGGCGTCGGCGATGCCGTCCATCAGCCGCCACCAGGCGCGCAGGTCAGCCGGCAGGGGGCGACCCACAGCCGCTTCGGTGCGGAGGACCTCCGCAGCGCCCGCGGGTGGGCGGATCGCCCCCGCGGTCACCGGTGCGTGCCGCGACAACCAGGTAATGATCCGCCGCCACGATTCGTCGACCGGAACATGCACTCCGCGCACGATACCTAATGCGACAAGGTCCGCCGGAGCTTTACGAAAGCCATCGCTGTCATCGCCGGGACCAGCGGATGGCTGTGATGACGTTGACGCAGGCCTCAGGGGTTTCAGCTGTGCCGTCGTCGGAGCGGACCCTCGCCGGCGTCCGAGACAGCTGGAAGGTCACGACGGCGCGACGAGGAGATTCTCCTCGAGAGGTTTCCGTTGTCTACCGCCCTTCGGCAGGGAGCACGGCGATAGTGCGTCAGGGGCACAGTGATCTGATGCTCGCCGATGAGGCCCAGACGTGGCAGCTGCTACGGACACACGACGACCCTGACCACCTGCAGTCTCCTCCGGGTTACCGCTATGACCGTGTCAACGCGCGATTCAACCAGCTCGCTGAAACCATTAACGCCGCCTTCTGTGGTCAGTGCGTGGTCGACCCGGCGCAGGACGCAAGCTTCCACGGCGTGATCACCATCCCGATCCTGGCTAGTTCGACCGGCCGCCAGCTGCACGTCGTCATCAGCAACTTCAAGGACATGGCTGTCTTGGCCGTGGACAACGCGGGGGAGTGGGACGACCAGGAAACTGCCGAACTGCTGCACCCCGGCGACGCCGAAGTCATCCATTGCGCGCTGGACGAGCTCGGCTACACCCTGATCCGGACAGATCCCTGTGGCAGCGGTATGACGGCACGGTCACATGCCTACGTGAACGGCCGTTTGCGTGCGGAAAAGTTGTCGCGGATCAGCTAAACGATGTCTCGTAACTCGGTGAAGGCGTTGCGCGGCAACGGCGCTGGTGTCACCCCTCGAGGATGATGTTGTGGAGATGGGCGATGCCGGAAGCGGTGTCGGTCAATGTGTGGGCGGCGCGGCGGTAGTCGCGCAGGATCTTGAAGCACTTCATGCGGGCCAGGGCGTGTTCGACCTGGGCTCGGACCCTGCGGTGTTGCTTGTTCAGGTCGGTCTTCCAGTCGGGTAGTTCGCTGCCGTCGGTGGGCTTGCGGTACGGGATGATCACTTCCGGGTTGCCGCGGTAGGCGCCGTCGGCCATGACCGCCCGTCTGGCGAGTTTCTGGTCGATGCCGGAGGTGCGGTAGACGATCGTGTCGTTGCGGTTGCCGGGCTGCGGATCACCGAGGGCGACCACGAGGCGGGTGTGGGCGTCGATGGCGACCTGCAGGTTCGTGCTGTAGCGGTAGTTCTTGCTCGGTGCGGCCAGCCGGTGGTCCCGGGTCGGGATCAGCGTGCCGTCGACGATCGTGATCTGGTCGACCCGCCGCCGGCGCACCGGCGCCAGGGCCAGCAGCGGGCCGAGAGTGTCGATGACCCGATGCGCTGCGGAGTGCGACACCCCGAACAGCGGTCCGATCTGCCGCATCGTCAGGTTCGTCCGCCAGTACGCGGCCACCAGCAACACCCGATCGGCGAGGTCGAGAGACCACTGCCGGCCCGGCCGACCGTCAGCGATCGCGTCCCCGCCACGTTCGGCGACCAGGCGGACCAGCCTGCGGAACTGGGCGGGTCGCAGCCCGGTGAACGGGAAGATCCACTCCGGGTGGGCCGCCGAGATCACCTGCACCCCGACATGATCCAACATGGACCAACCGACGAGTTACGAGACATCCCTTAGCGACCAGTACATCCGTTTCATCGAGCGTGATTTCGACTTCTACAGCCGCTGGTACCTGCGCCTGGTGAATGCCTCAAGCGGCCCGGTCGATGGCCTGGAACACGTGATGTACAACGCCGACCACGGTTTCACGCTGCAGAACATGCTGCTGTTGGCCCCACTGACCCCGGACGACGACCAGACGGTCGCCTGGCACAAGGTTCGGCTCGTGGCTCGGTTCGTTGACATCCTGCTGGCCTGGCGGTTGTGGAACTTCCGCAGCATCGCCTACTCCACCCTGCAGTACGCAATGTTCATAGTGATGCGAGAGATCCGTGGCTTGGATGTGGGGCCGCTCGGTGAGCGACTGCACGGGGTGTTGATGCGGGAGTCTGAGACCTTTGCCAGCAACGACCGGCTGAGGGTCCACCAGCAGAACCGCTACGCGCTTCACCGTATGCTCGCCCGGCTGACCGACTACGTCGAGACGAGGTCTGGCCTACCGTCGCGGTACACCGATTACGTGAACGCGGGAAAGGTCCGGTACGAGGTCGAGCACATCTGGGCTGACCACCCGGAGCGACACGCCGACGAGTTCGGTCATCCCACCGACTTCGCCGAGCACCGAAACCGCGTCGGTGGCCTGCTCCTGCTGCCGAAGAGCTTTAACGCGAGCTACGGTGACGACCCGTACGACGAGAAGCTTCCGCACTACAACGCGCAGAATCTCCTCGCCCGGTCGCTGGTTCCACAGTGTTATGAGCACAACCCGGGTTTCCTCCAGTTCGTTCAGGACAGCGGCCTGCCATTCCACCCGCATCCCAAGTTCACAAAGGCCGACCTGGAAGAGCGGTGTGACCTGTACCGCCGCATTGCCGAGCAGGTATGGGATCCGAACGACCTGCTGCGGGAGGCTGATTTCTGACCATGAACCGGTCGTACCTGTCGATCCTCGGAGAGCTGGATGCCATCGCCTGGGTCCTGTGGGAGCAGCGAATCGCCTTTCCCGCTACACCGCGCAGAGGTCGCGGCGCTCGCGGTGGGGGACATGCTCTTCCTGTACTCGACGAGGGGCGCATGGCACAACCCGACACGTGATCGTGGGCGGATCATCGGCGTGGCAACGGTAAAGAGCGCGGTCCGAACGCTGGACCGGCCGATCGAGATCGCGGGCCGCAGGTTCGTGTCGGGCTGCGACCTGAGCATCGAGGGAATCGTGCCGTATCCCGGTGGGGTCGAGTTGCAGCCGCTCGTGGAGCGGCTGACAGCCTTTCCCAAGCCGGCGGCGTGGAGCATCTATCTTCGACGCGCCCTGCTGACGCTGCCACCGACCGATGCGAAGCTTCTGGACGAGGTTCTCCGCCCACGGCTCGTCCCACGCGAGCAAGCCTTAGCGAGTTACCGTTCGAGCGGCTCGACATGACCTGACGGTTCGCGTGCCGCAGGGCGATCCATCCCTACGCCTGCTCCGACGTGTCGGCGACGAAGACGCCGATGCCCGTGCGGCCGACCAGTTCGTCAAGCTCGATCATCGAGTCCAAGGCGCGCCGTACTGTCACATGGCTCGTGTCGTACTCCTCGGCGAGGAGTCGCGCGGACGGAAGCTTACTGCCCGGCGGGTAGATGCCAGCCCGGATCTTGGCGCGTAGATCATCTCTGATCTGGCGCCAGAGCGGCTGGGCGTACGGCATGGGATCAGGGAAGCACCCACGCGAAGGATCATGTAAAGCATCCCCGTCCTGTCTTTACAGGCTTTATAGGTGTCGTAGACTCTGTTCGTCGTGGCGGGGGCGGCGAGGGGAGGGGCATGGATATGCGGTGGAAGTGGTTCTTGCGGCCTCGGAAGGTCGTGCTCGACCTGACCGGGCAGGCGGTGCCGGACGGGGACGGGCCCGGGCGGTTTCGGCGGCTGGCGGTCGAGCACCTCGTACCGGAGCTGCGGGAAACCTCCCGCTGCGACGGCGCGCTCGTCTACGAGCGCCCCGAGGAGCGGCCGGTGGCGTCCCCGACGCGGAACCAGCGTGCGGGCGGCTACGAACCGGACCGGCGCGGCGAGCGGAACCGGGGAAGGTTCCCGACGCCAGCCGACAAGGCACCGCCCGGCGGTGACCCGGCCCGACCCGCGCGGTCGGAGACGGGCGACGACCTCTTCGTGACGCCTACTGAACTCGCCAGGGCAAACCGGCTGGCCGAGCTGCACTGGCGTAGCCCTACCGAGGATGCCCGTACCAGAAAATGCCCGGACTGCCGCGCCGACGGCACCTGCCCCCGGGCAGCCTGGGCCGACTCGATCATCGTGCGCTGCCTGCGGACGTACTGGCGATGAACGTCTTCGACCTGTCGCCCGCACAGATCCGCAACCGGCTGATCCTGCGGGCGCGTCGGGCGGCGCTGGCCGCCCGACCGGGACCGCAGCCGCCGGCCCGCCCACACGGCCCGGCCGAGGCGGCGTCGGTCGCGGTAGCCCGCGTGCCGGTCGTTCCGCGCGTGCCCGTCGCCCCCGGTGACGTGGTCCAGTTCGCCGAAAACGACCACCGGTACGCGGACGGCCCGCTCCGGCTCCGGGTCGTGCGGGTCCGGCCGGACCTCAGCGAGTGGTACGACGGCGAGTGGGTGTGGCTCGAAGGTGTCGAGATCGGCCCGGACGGCCAGGACGGCGCCTTGCGCCCGGTGCTGGCCCGGGTCGCGGCGCTTTCGTCGGGTGGGTGATGCGTCCGCATGACTGAGCCACCGCTTACTTGCTCAAGGGAGAAGCCCGGTGCCTAGGCGGGTGCGGCGTCGGGTGCCCTGAGCAGTATCGACCGTTCCTGCGACCCGGCAGCAGGCGAAACGCCCATCAGCCCAGCATCTCCGTGACGGCGGCCTCGATCTCTTGAGTCGCCGGGTGGTCTGCGAGTGCGGCTCGGACCCGCCGACGTAAAGTCACGAAGCTCCGTCCCTCCTCAAGGTCGAGTCCGGCCACGAACTGACACTGGTCCTGGCCGAGTTCTGCGAGCCGTCGGTGCGCCCGGTCGGCGTCGTCGTACCGGGGGATGGGTAGTTTCCACACGTGTTTGTCGATGTGCCGCTCGTCCTTGCTGTATGACATCAGCGGACGGGCGAGCGTGGTGAGAGCGGGGCTGTTCAGGATCGCGCTGAGGTAGTGGCCTTCCGCCCGGCTGTCGATCGCGCAGTAGTAGAGCGCGTGCTCGATGACCGCGGTCGGGTCGTCGACGATGGCGGCGGCGACGTGCATCCCGGAGGCGCAATAGGCCAACCGAAGCGGCGGTGCGGGGAGCTGCGCGGTCAGCTTGTGTCGGAAGTCGAGCTGCTCGGCCAGAGTCAGACGTGCGCTGCTGCGATGCGCCTCCCAGATTACTTCCGCCTTCCGCCACCATTCGGCCAGACCGAAGTAGTAGTCGAGCCGGGAACCGGCCCCGGTCATCAGGGTGGAACCGTCGAGCGGGAGCACCGCCTTCTTCGCCGGCAGGATCCGATACGGCAGCAGTGTCTCGCCGAGCAGCACCGACCGGATGAACTCGCTCTCCACCACGCCTTCGAGAGCGGGCAGATCCTTCCACGGGGGATTCTCCATGTTGCTGCGCGCAGACCGTACGACGTGACGGCCGGCACCAAGCCCAAGCCGTCCGCCGGAGTCCGTCTCGACGAAGAAGAGAATCTTGGGGAAGATCGTCGCGCCGTTGTGCACGTGTGCCCTATACGGTGACTCGTAGAGGAACGCCTGCCCCAAGGCGGCAGGCTCCCGGTGAATGGACGGCGCGGCCTGTTCCCACCTCCTGGCATCGGCACCGAGGCGCCCCGTCCACCGCTCGGTGACCGATGGAAGGCGGCGGGGGCTGCCCGTGGCTGCCTTGTAGCCGAAGACGACACTGGCGCCCCGCGGAAAAGGGTGGGGACGCAGGCGACGCAGGTCCCAGGAGCCGGTGAAGGCAACCGCGGTCGGCTCGGCGTTGTCTTCGTACCAGCCGCTGCGGAAACCCTCGAAGTGCTCGCGATCGAGTACGGCGTTGGGCAGGACGAAAGCGAACGCGCCACCGTCGCGGAGGTACTGCTGGATCGTCCTGGCGACGAAGAGAGCGGAGAGGTCCTGCTGCGTCGCGAACTGACTACCACGCCACAGTCCCCGGTCACGAGAGAGCCTTTTGAACATCGCTTGCATGTCCGTCGGCATGTGGCGGTAGGAGAGCCACGGCGGGTTGCCGATGAGTACGTCCACCCGGTTGCCGTCCATTGCCAACCAGACCGGTCGGGCGAGGTTGCGCAGGTAGTAACTCCAGATGTGGTCGCGGCCCTCGTCGTGCAGCCGGCACATCGCCTCGAAGGTGCCGCGGATCATCGGCTGGTCGTCCGGCGCGATCTGCAGGTGATGGAAGAACGCCTCCAGCGACGGCGGGTTGTCCGGGTCTCGCGGCTTAGCTGCGATGGTGGCGAGCCCCGCGACGATCTGGTCGAAGCGGCTCGGTTCGTCGAGCAGGGTTCTGGGGAAGCGCAGCCACTCCTCTTCCTTGCTGGCGTTGTAGCCGGCACTGATCCGTACGTGCTCCTCGGTGAAGAGGTCCCGGCGTTCCCGCCACTGCATGCTGTCGCCGAGATAGACCGGGATGGTGATGGCGCCCCGCTGGTCGGTCAGCCGCTGGTGGCCGATGGCGAGCAGGTAGGTCACGCGCGCCAGCGCCACGGCGACGGGGTGCAGGTCGACGCCGACCACGTGGTGGGTGAGCCGCGTCAGCGCGACATCCAGCGGCACGCCCTCGGTCTCGGCGGCGGCGAGATACCGGCGTACGGCGTGGAAGAGGAAGGTGCCGGAACCGCAGGCGGGATCCAGCACCCGTTGCCGCAGCGGATCGGTGACGACGGTGTCGACGAGGTGCTCCGCGAGCCAGTCGGGCGTGTAGTACTCGCCCATCCGCTTGCGCGTATCCGGTCCGATCATCGACTCGTAGAGCACCTTGAGGATGTCGTGGTCGGCCCGCAGCCAGTCGAACCGGGCCAGCCGCCGGGTGAGCCCCTGGATGAACTCGCGACCGCCGGGGACCTCGGTGGTCCAGCCGAAGAAATCGTGTTCGACCACGCCCAGAACGCGGGCCCGGTCGAACCGTTGCCCGGTGATGAGGTCCTGCGGCTGCAACTCCAGGGCGTCGATGCCGACGACCAGGTGCGCGATGATGTACGCGCTGTTCATCAGCAGCGTGTGCTCGACGAACAGGTCCGGTTTGTCGACGAACTGGGTGCCCAGGGCGCTGTCCAGCAGCTTCGCCCACAGCTCCCGCTTCAACTCGACGGTCGGCAGATGTTCATGCTCCGAGTACAGCGCGGCGAGCGCGGCGCGATCCAGCTTGTGGGAGGTGCTCTGCGCGCCGAGCCGGCGAGCCACCTCGGCGGGAGCCGGCCGGACCCGCTGGCTCGTCGCCAGCACGCCTTCCAGCCAGTAGAACAGGGCCAGCCCGTCGGGGCGACTGGCGGCCAAAACTTGGGTGTCGATGAGAGCCAGAGCGTCGCCGGCCAGCTGGTACGCGCGCCAGGTGGCGCCGTCGGTGAGAATGCCGACGTATCGCTGGCCGCTCTCCAGGCTCCGCGACCGAACGTAGCCGCCGAGCTGCCGTTCGGCCTCCAACAGCGGGCGCCCGGTCTGGAGCCGTCGCTTCACCTCGATGATGGTGTAGCCGACTTCGATGTCGATGCGTCGGCCGCCACCAGCCGGAGCCTCGAGATCGACGTCGTCGAGGTGGCCGTCGGAGAGCCCGAAATCACCGGCCAGCAGAAGCTGCCGGATGTCGGCCTGCAGGGTCGCCTCGGTGCGGGTGGCACGCCGGTCGGCGATCCGCGCCAGCAAGGGCTGCAGCGACGGGGGAAAGCCGTCGGGCGCGCGTACCTGCGGCCGGGGTAGTGAGGGGCGAGTCCGGCTTGCGTCTGGCGTACCGTCCGAGCGGGCCATACACCAGTGTGGATATTGAAGCCCGCCGAATCCAAGAGATGATGAATCACTGTCGGATTGGGGACAGCTCACGTACGGTTACCCAGCCGGCCAGGAACCGATAGCGTCGGTCCGCATCAACCCCGTCGATAGGGTCCACTTCGACGCACCCGGTAGCCCGATAGGGTCGCACCCACCGCCTCGTTCAATCACAGGAGGTCGCGCCGTGCCGCAGCTCGCCTTCGCCAACAGCTTTTGGCAGAGCTACGACGTCCTGGAGAAGCCGGTGAAGGCCGGCGTACGCAAGGCGATGGAGAAGTTCCAGCAGCTCAGCATCGCCGAGCTGCACGCCGACAAGGGCCTGCATCTGGAGTCGGTGAACAACGCCCGGGACCCGCGGATGCGGACCATCCGGGTCACCGACTTCTGGCGCGGGGTGGTGCTGGCGCCCGACGACGGCAGCGACACGTTCCTGCTGCTCAACGTCGTGCCGCACGACGACGCGTACACCTGGGCCGCGAAGCGCCTCTACACGGTGAACACGGCGACCCGGGCGCTGGAGGTCCGCAACGTCGTCGCCATCGAGCAGCTCACCCCGGCGCTGGAGAAAGCCGCCGCGGAGGCCCCGAGCCTGCTCTTCGCCCGTCACTCCGACACGGTGCTGCGTCACCTCGGCATCGACGACCAGGTGCTCCGGGCGGTACGCACGATCATCGACAAGCGGCAGTTGGACGCGTTCGGCACGCTGCTGCCCGAGGACCAGTTCGAGGTGCTGCAGTACCTCGCCGAGGGCTTCACGCCGGAAGAGGTCTACCGCGACGTGGTGGCCGAGCGCCGACCGGCGGACGCGACGCCGGAGCCCAGCGAGAGCCTGGCGGTCGCGATCGCCAACACCGCCAACCGCATCACCCTGGTGACCCGGCCGGACGAACTCGCCGAGATCCTCGACAAGCCGTTCGCCGCCTGGCGGGTTTTCCTGCACCCGTCGCAGCGGCGGGTCGCCTACCGGGTCTCCTACAATGGGCCGGTCCAGGTGACCGGTGGGCCGGGCACGGGCAAGACGGTGGTGGCGCTGCACCGGGTCAAACACCTGCTCTCCCGTACGCCCGACAGCCGGGTGCTGCTCACCACGTACACCAATGCCCTGGCCGCGACACTGCGGGAGAACCTGGCGCTGCTCCTCGACGACGAGGAGCAGCTGGCACGGGTGGAAGTGACCACGGTGAACGCGTTCGCGCACCGCACCGTGCGGGCCCTCACCGGGCGGGTGCCGACCCCGATCGGCGACGTAGACGAGCGACAGGTCTGGCGACGGGTGTGCCGCAGGCTGAACCTGCCATGGACCGAGCAGTTCCTTGCCCAGGAGTTCCGGCACGTGATCCTCGCCCACAACGTGCAGAGCCGCGAGGAGTACCGTGCGGCCAGCCGGCGGGGGAGAGGGTCCGCGCTCGGCCCGCGGCAGCGCGACCGGGTGTGGGACGCCGTGAACATGTTCCAGAAGGAGCTGTCCGCCGCCGGCACCGCCACCCACCTGCAGATCTGTGCGCGGGCGGCGCAGCTGCTCGACGGCGCTGACCTCACCGACCACGGGTACGACCACGTCGTGGTCGACGAGGCGCAGGACCTGCATCCCGCGCAGTGGCGGGTGCTGCGGGCGGCGGTGGCGCCCGGCCCGGACGACCTTTTCATCACCGGCGACCCGCACCAGCGGATCTACGACTCCCGCGTCTCGCTGAACGCGCTCGGCATCTCCGTCAGCGGACGCAGCAGTCGCCTGCGGGTCAACTACCGCAGCACCGAGGAGATCCTCACGTGGTCGACCGGCGTGCTCGTCGGGTCGCGGGTCGAGGACCTCGGCGGCGATGGCGACGACAGCCTCGCCGGGTACCGGTCGCTGCTGCACGGCAAGCGGCCCCACGCTGCCGGGTACCCGACGAGCCAGGCCGAGATCGCGGCGCTCGTCGAGCGGGTGGAGGAGTGGCTGAAGCAGGGCGTGGCGGCCAGCGAGATCGCGGTGTGCGCCAGGTTCAACATCACGTTGGGCAACGTGCAGGACGAGTTGGCTGCCGCAGGGATTCCTTCTGTGCGGGTGCGGGATCAGCCTGGCGCGGACGTCGACGGGGTGCGGCTCGCCACCATGCACGCGATGAAGGGGCTGGAGTTCCGGTGCGTGGCGGTGGTCGGTGTCACGGCGCGGTCAGTGCCGTTCGCGAAGGAGGTCACGCCGGCCGAGGTGGATCCGATGCAGCACGAGAGTGACCTGCTTCGGGAGCGGTGCCTGCTGTTCGTGGCGAGTACGCGGACACGGGAGGCGCTGCACGTGTCGTGGAGCGGACAGCCCAGCCCCTTCCTGGCGTTCGCAACCGGCGCCAGCTAGCCTCGGTCTTTCATCTCAGCCTGCTTTGATAGTCATGTCTCGATGAGTTTGGTTTGAGGGTGCTCGTGCTCGGGGCGGGCATGGTGATGGCCCGGCGCGTGGGCCGGGTTCCTCCGTGTGCTGCTGGTTGGGACGTCGAAGTCGGGGTTCAGCCGGCGGGGCGTGGTAGTGCGGCGAGGCGGCCGAACGCGTTGATCAGCTGATTCGTCCAGGGCCAGCCGGCGGCGATGGCGAGGCGGGTCCGTCGGGCGGTGCGGGTGAGGCGGGCAGCGACGTGGAGCAGCCGGTAGCGCAGCTTCTTCGGTTCGGCTGTGGCGAGGTCGCCGTCGAGGAGCAGGTTCTGGGTCCAGGCGAGCAGGTCGATGCCGGCCAGCGCGAGCTGCAGCCAGGCCTGGTTGATCGCGAAGACGCGGGACGGGAACCGGCCGAAACCGGTGTTCTTGCCGCAGCGAATGCGGTCCTCGACGCGGGCGTGGGCCCGGTGGCGTGCCTCCAGGAACTGGATGCTGCCCTGGCCGGGCGGGGTGTCGGTGGCGATCAGTTGGTGCCGCCAGCCTTCGATGGTGTCGAACAGCGACAGTTGGGCGCCGGGGTGCGGGCGTTCGCGGCGGACGATGAACCGGGTGCCATCGGGCCAGCCGGCGGCGTCGAACCGTCCGGTGATCTCGCAGATCTCGGCGTGCTCGCGTAGTTCCCCATCGGTGTCGAGGGCGGGAACCCAGCCGGCGGCGGCGGTGATGGCCTGCCGGACGGGTTCGGTGATCGCGGCGCCGACGGAGAACCGGACGTCGAGGTGCTGCTCGCGCAGGCCGCGGAGGTGGGCGAGGAAGCCGTGGCTGGAGCCTGCGGAGTCACTGCGGATCAGGATCGGGATGCCGTGCCGGTGCTCATCTGGGATCTGGGCCAAGGCCTGATCAAGCACGGTGATGTGGTCGGCGGTGGTGTTCGACCCGGCCCTGCCCTCGCGCAGCAGGCCGGCCAGTGCCTCGCCGGTGTTGTCCAGGAAGCAGAACAACGGGTGATACCCGAACGTCTTCTTCCACGTGCGGGTCGCGGCTTCCTTCTCGGAGTGGCAGATCAGGATCGAGGCGTCCAAGTCCAGGACCAGGCCCGCCACCTGCTGACCGGCCACGCTGACCTGCGGGAAAGCTTGGCCGTGAACCTCGGCATGCTGGGCCCAGGCCACCTCGCGGGCCTGAGCCCGTGCCGCCCGCAACTGGGCCAGCAGGACCTCGTCCAGTTGCGACAACAGCCGCCACGCCGTCGGATCAGAGGCGACCGGCCCGAACAGGGCAGCTTGATCCCGCAGCACCGCGAGATCGGCGATCGCTTCGCCGCCGTCGGCCAGCATCACCGCCAAATCGACGGCGATCCGACCCGGGGCGTGGCCGCCCCGCCGTCGCCGCAGACCGGCGAGGGCCTGACTGAATGCGCTGGTCAACCCGGTCGCGTCGGCAAGATCGGCGAGCAGCCGTGCACCGGCGTGACCGACCACGCCCCGCCCGTCGCCGGTCACCACGATCCTCGGACGTGTTGCGGTAGCCTTCACCCAGCAAGTGCCTTCCGTGATGGGACGATCAGGACCTTCGACAAGCCCTATCGTCCCTGATCAGAAGGCACTTCTTCGTTCTCCGCCCACACCTTGGACAGCCCTTAACGAAGGGCCGAGGCTAGTACGGCAGCCGCCGTTTGAGATCGTGCTGGTGAACTGGGGTGGACGCGAGGCGGCCACCGCGTGATCGTCTGTGCGTTGTGGACACAACATCAGATCTTGCGGTGGCCGCGTGCCACAGCGTAGCTGTTGGTCGGTGGGAGCGGGTGCTGGGCGAGGTGCTGGGGTGCTTCGCGGGTCGGTTCGGGCGGGTGGAGCCGCGTCGTGCGGCGGGACAGTTCGTGACGGGGCTGCTGTCCGATCTTGAGGTCAAGACGTGTTGGCAGTTGGCCGAGCAGGCCGGGCATGTCCGGCCGGACGCGATGCAGCGGCTGCTGTACCGGGCGGTGTGGGACGCCGACGCCGTCCGTGATGACGTGCGGCAGCTGATCGTCGACCGGTTCGGCGGTCCGGACGCGGTCTTGGTGGTTGACGAGACCGGTGATCTGAAGAAAGGCACCCACACGGTGGGGTGCAGCGGCAGTACACCGGCACGGCCGGGCGGATCGAGAACAGCCAGGTCGGGGTGTTCCTCGGCTACGCCGGCGTCGATGGGCACACCCTGATCGACCGGCGGGTGTATCTGCCGGCGTCGTGGACCGACGACCGCGACCGCTGCCAGGCCGCCGGCGTGCCCGACGAGATCGAGTTCGCCACCAAGCCAGAGTTGGCCGCTGAAATGATCACCGCCGCGCTGGACGCCGGGGTGCCGGCAGGCTGGGCCGCCGCGGACGAGGCATACGGCAACAGCGCCGCCTTCCGCGCTGGCCTGCGCGAACACGAGATCGGCTACGTCCTTGCGGTGTCCTGCAGCCATTTGGTGCCACTCGACGGCGGCAAGACCCGAGTTCGCGCCGACCGGGTCGCCGCCGAACTACCGGCATCGGCGTGGCAGCGCCGCTCAGCCGGTGCCGGATCGAAGGGTCCCCGCTTCTACGACTGGGCGTGGCTCGACAACGTGTGCACCGACGCTGACCCCGACGACGGCGGTCGGCACAGCCTCCTGATCCGCCGCAACACCACCACCGGTGAGTTGGCCTTCTACCGCTGCTGGACCCCCAAGCCGGCCACCCTCGCCCAACTCGTTCGCGTCGCCGGCATCCGCTGGACCGTCGAAGAAGCCTTTCAGGCGGCCAAGAGCCAGGTCGGCCTGGACCAGCACCAGGTCCGCCGCTGGGACTCCTGGCATCGCTTCACCACCCTCGCTCTGGCCGCCCTCGCCGTCCTGGCCATCTGCCCCGCCGACGCGACCGACGACGACCCGACCGGCACCGGGCTGATCAAGCTGACGGTCAACGAGGTCCGCCGCCTGATCAACGCCTGCATCATCCGCCCGATCACCGATCTCGCCCACCGTTTGCACTGGTCAGGCTGGCGGCGCCAGCATCAAGCCCGAGCTCGGCGAGCCCACTACACACGCCGCCTCAACCTCGAACTTCAGCCATGATTCCGAACGGCGGCTGCCGTACTAGAGCCTCACTGAAGGCGCTGGTCAACCCGGTGGCGTCGGCCGGGTCGACGAGCAGCCGACCAGGACCTTCAACAAGCCCCATCTTCCCTGATCAGAAGGCGCTTCTTCTTTCTCCACCCACCGTGGTCAGGCCTTAACGAGGGTTGAGGGCACCGCCCATAGTGGACTTTTGGACGGCCGCAACCCGGGGATCCGGTGACCGGACGGCCATCCTTTGCCGGCTGGCTGCACTATCCTCTTCGTCCTGACGACCGTGTTCTCTGCCCATAACGCCACGCCACCAAGGGGTCTGGACATGCCCGAGCGGCCGGACATCAACTTCAGCAGCTCGCAGCAAGCTGAGCCGCCTCAACCGCAGGCGATACGGGGCGGTGGAAGTCCTGACGCACGACACTGGTTCGGCCTGCAGGACCCAACAGTCAAGGGCGCAGTCATCGGCGTCATCGGAGTTGTCGCGGCAGCAGTAATCACGGTTGTCGGCACTGCAGTGGTGAGCTCCGGTGACAGCCCGGGTGCCGCGGCCTCGCCGTCACAACGCTCCACCTCCTCTCGCCCTGGCTTGCCCGTTACTCCACCGCCGGGCGCAACCGTAGGAGCCACCCCTCCGGCCGCAGGTGCGGCCACACCAAATACTTCGGCAGATTCAGCTTTTTCTCCAGTGTTCAGCGGTAGACAATTCGGAATGAATTTGCCCGATTGCGCAAGTACCTGGGTGGTGGACTTCGAGGGCGGAACGTCCAGGAGCTATCTAAAAGAGGATCTCGACAATGAACTGACAGCCGCGAAGGAGAGTGGCCAGCGCATAAAATACGACATGCTATACAACAACTGCGTATGGGGCTACTTCGACTCGTACGGCGACGCGACCCTCCTAGACGAGCAACCCGCAAGCCCTGAAAAGTGCTCCGAGGCAGCCCTGTCCGGCGGCTGGGACGGCAAGGAACTTTACCCTGGATACAACAAGGGTGAAATCAGGCCAGGAGTCATAATCTGCACCACGACGGACCAAGGAGTTGCCCTTGTTGTCATGAAAGCCATGACCGGTGGAGAGGCGAATTCGATGAATACTCCAGAGCATGTGACTATGAGAGTATCCCTTTGGAAGAAGAATTAGTGCGGCGCAATAACGGCTACGCTGTGGCACGCAGCCATCGCCAGATTTGATACTGACACCCCCCGAAGCCCCGGCGGCACCATCGTGGTCACGGCACTCCCGTGGCCCAAGGACGGACAGCTTGTCGACCTGCCGTCCGCGGTCATCGCCGCTGGCCTCCGCGCCTGCCTGACGCCGACCGAGCGGTGCGTCGCCCTTCTCGCCGCGGTCCGCGACGGGCACCTCGTCGCCCGCCCGCCGTTCTTTCAACTCCAAGCCGTGCGCAAGGCCCGCGCTGGCGGCACACCGCTGCACCTGATCACCCACGAGGACGTGCTGATCTTCCACTGCCCCTCGATCGACTCGAGTCCAGCGAGCCTGGACAACGCCACACGCGTCGAGACCGGTGCCGTCGACGGTCCGGAGGTGCGGTATTGAACGTCATTGGCCCACCGCAACATCTTCTGGCCCTGTCAAGAAGAAGGGAACCAGTTTGCCCCTTCAGCGCTCGAGAGGTAGGGCCGCCGGCGACCGTCGGAGTGACCGTCGGGTGACAGGTTGAACAAATCGCGGCCCACGGACCATTTTCGCGATGGCCGTCGGGGGTGACGGTGGCGCCCGTCCGGTGTTGGGCCGGACGGGTGCCATCACGGCTCACCGAGTCAGCTGGCGCCACCCCGAATCACGACGTCGTAGGCGACGTGCGAGAGCGAGAACGTGGCGTTGCCGTCGTACCGGGCGTGGTACGTGTACGTGCCGCCTACCGGGGGCGTGTCGGTGATGGTGAACGAGTCGTCGGTGGCGAGCGTCGCCGGGGCCAGGTCCAGGACGGTGGTGCCGTTGCGGTTGGTGACCACCCGCCACACCGAAAACGACCCGGCTGGGGTGGGGACGCCGCCGGCGGTGCTCAGCCGACCGGTGAGGGTGAGCGACTTGGTGGTGTTCCCAGTGCTGTGGCCGGTCAGGCTCAGTGAGGTGGCATGCGCCGCCACGTTGACCTTGGTGGTGGTCTTCGACCAGCGGGCGGTCGGGCTGCCGTCCCAGATCGCGGTGTAGCCCCTGCCACCGACCGGCGGGATGTCCGTGGCGGTGAAGGTGCCGTCCGCGGCGGTGCTGACGGTGCCGACGACCGCCGTGGTGCCGTCGGGCAGGGTGCGGCTGATCTCGATCGGCTGCTCGCCGGCGGCGGTGCCATCAGGAGGGTGAGCCGGCCGGTCAGGGAGAACGGCTCGATCGCGGTCGCCGTGCCGGCGGGGGAGAGGGTCAGTGTGGACGCCGGCAGGGTGGCCCCCGCCACTCGCCACAGGTAGTACCGGTTGCGCTGCCGGTCCTTCTGCAGGGCGAAGAGATTGTGATCCATGACGGAGAGGCTGCCGGCGACCAGCGTGGCGTTGTTCGTGATGGTGGTCTGGTAGGTGCGGGTGGCGCTGGTCGAGTCGTACACGGCGGCGTAGGGGCCGTAGGCGTCGCCGTCGAAGGCGGCGGCGAGGTATGCGCCGTCCGCGCTGCGGGCGACGGACCGCGGGGCGCCCGGGTACTCCGACCGGGAACCGTAGGTGCGGACCTTGGTCAGCGTGGTGGTGTCCCATACGTCCACGCCAGAGCCGGGGAAGACGGTGATCGCCTGCGAGCCGTCCGGCGTGATGGTGAGGTCGTTCAGGTCCCACAAACCGTTGTCAGAGCCGTTGATGATTCCGCGTAGCGTCGCCGGTGTCGTGCTCACGTCGTACACCCGCAGGTTGCTGGGGCTGAGGCCGGACTCGCCGATGGCGACCGTGGTGCCGGCTCCCGCGACCAGCGGCGCGCCGTACATCCGGTCGGCGACCTGGACCGGCGCGGATGCCGCGGCGGACAGGTCGAGGCTGAGGACGCCGCCCGCCGTAGCTGCCCTTCACGCCGTAGCCCACCCAGAGCCGGTCGCCGTCCAGCGACAGGTTGGTAGGGGACGGGTACGCGGACAGGTCGATCCGTCGGGTGACGGCGAGGGTGGCGGCGTCGATCTCGGCGATCTCGTTGGAGCTGGAGAGCGCCGCGTAGACCCGGCTGTCGTCGGGCGTGATCGCGAGGCCGGTCGGGCTGGCCAGGCCGGTGATGGTGCCGGTGAGCGTGCCACCAGCGATCGCGTCCCTCGACGGATGGTGGGGTGTCCCATGGCAATCCGCTCAACGAGCTTGGCGCATCGCCAAGTGTTGTTCGGGACCAGGGACACCCCACAGTGAATCCGGGACGTCAGCAAAGGGACAAGGAGGTTAGCGGAGTCCGAGGGCGCGGAGGATTGTCTGGGTGACGGAGTTGCCGGCGGAGTCGGTGGCGGTTACGCGCAGCGAGGCGAACTGCGCCTTTTTCGGTGCGTCCAGTCGGTAGGCGCCCTGGCGGTCGTCGGAGAGACGGGACCAGGTGGTGCCGTCGTCGTAGGAGACCTCCACGCGGGGCGAGCGAGGAGTGCCACCGCCACCGACTGATACCGGGGTCAGGCCGACCGATACGGGAGCGCGTTGTTCGACCGTCACGCCGAATGTCGCGTTGCGGCGCACGGACCCGGAGGCGTCCGGGTCGACGTCGTAGCGGATCTGCAGCAACGGGAGCAGGTCCCGTTGGCCGCTGACCTTCGGGGCGGCGGAGGTGAACCTCCACTCTGTCGTGGTCGAGGACGAGTAGGGGCTGACGGACGCGTCACGCTGGTTCACGACGACCAGGCGGTACGGCAGCGGTCCGGCGCTGGGGGCCGTGGGATAGATGATGAGTCCGTTGTCGGACGTGCCCAGCTGGGTGTCACCCTGGTAGAGGGTCACGGTCTGACTCGCGTGCTGCCGGTCCGAGAGCGCGCCGACGTGGTCGGCGTTGCCGTACCCCGGCACGTCGATCCGCATCTGGTCGTCCGTACGCGTCGGCCCGAGGTAGTTGTTGTTGAGGTAAGGCCGCTGGATGGGCGTGAACCACTCGTCTCTCGACACGGTGCCGGGTTCGTACGTCCGGCTGACGCCCCACTGGCTTAGGAGGCCGTCGTAGACCTCGTGGCCCCACCGGTTCGCGCCGTCGGTGGTGACCCAGTCCGTGCGGCGGCCGCTGGCGGCCATGGCGACGTAGTTCCCGATCCCCCACTCCGAGTACGCCGGGAAATCGTACCGCCATTCCTGACCGGCTCCACTGGGGACGGCGCCGGCGAACGTCTCGTCGATGCGCGCGAGGTTCCTGCCCGACGCGCGCACGACCATGTCCTTCGGCACCTCGTTGTGCCAGGTGTGCATGAGGTCGTAGAGGTAGGCCGGCGTCGCGTGTGACTCCGTGCGCAGCATCGCGCCGGGCCGCTGGGCTTGGGCGATCAGCCTCGCGCCCTCGTCGGGGCTGAGGAGCCCGACGTCGAGCGCGTCCGTCCCGAAGTACAGGCGCTGCCGCCCGGGACGGTCGTTGGCTACCAGCAGCAGCGCGGCGCCGGCGTCCGCCGCCGCCTCGGCGAGCGCGGCCGGGGTCGCCGACGGGGCGCGCTGGATGACCACAGCCTTGCCCCGCGCGCCGAGGTCCGCGTAGTCCGCGGGCGCCCCGGCACCCGCGAAGACGAGCGGCAGGGTGCGGGTCCCTTCGGGCAGCGGAGTGACGCCCGCCTGCCGGAGGACATCGGTGTATTCGGTCCCCCGCACGGACACCGTCAGCGCCGGCTGCTCCTTGCGCCACCTCGCACCGAGGACGAAGTCGCCGTGCGTCACCTTGCCCTGTGGCTGGATCCACAGGCTGTCGAAGCCCGTGCCAGCGAGACCGAAGTCGTGCCAGCGGCCGTCCTCGTGGAGCATCCGCGAGTACTCGAGCCGCAGGTAGCTGGGGACGCCCGGCTGTGGGGTGGTCTCGTCGACCAGCCGGACGTGGCGGGCGTCCAGCGTGATCGTGCGGTCCCCGTCGAACGTGAAGTCGGGATCGCCGAGCAGCGCCAGCCCCTGTGAATTCGAACCGTGGGCGCCGGGCACGGTCAGATAACCGAGAGCCGAGTACTGGTCTTCCGGAGTGTAGAAGCTGACGGTGCCATCGACCGGGACCGGAATCGGGGTCGGATCGCCCGCCCGGAGCACGATGACGAAGGCGGACGCGGGTGCGCCCGCGGTGTCCTTGACGCTGATGGTCATCCGGTGCGCCAGCGCGCCGAGCGAGACCGCCGTGTGCGCGGCGAGCCCGCCGTCCGGTCCGGTGGCCAGGATCTGGGCGCTGAAACCGTTGGAGCCGCCGGATGCGGCGTGCGGGTCGATGGTCATGGTGACCGAGGCGGTGCCGTGCGCGGGCACGGTGACCCGGTCGGTCGAGAGCCGGAACATCCCCTCGGGCACGCCGGGCGCCGCGATCGACAGGGCGAGCGTCACCGGCGTGGCGCCGAGGTTGGTGTACGTCACCGGGCGGCTGACGGGGTCGGCCGCGTTCTGCCCGGCGGACGCGGTGGCCGAAGCGAAGATCCCGGCGCGGGCGGCGGCTGCGACGTCCACGCGGCCGCTGCCGGCCTGGAACGCGGTGTAGTCGGGGGTCTGCTTGGCGGTGCTGGTCAGCAGGTCCTTCAACTGGGCGCCGGTGAGCTCGGGGTGCTTCGAGGCGAGTAGCGCGGCGGCACCGACCACGTGCGGCGTGGACATCGACGTGCCGCTCATCGTCTGGTAGGGGCCATCCCCTTCGGAGGTGTACTGCGACCGCGCCGCCAGGATGTCGACGCCGGGGGCGGTGATCTCCGGCTTGAGCGCGCCGTCGCCGACTCGGGGACCCTGGCTCGAGAACTCGGCGAGGCGGTCACCGCTGTCCACCGCGCCCACGGTGAGGGCCGCGTCGGCGGCACCGGGCGAGCTGACGGTGCCGGGGCCGGAGGTATTGCCCGCCGCGATCACGAACAGCGCGCCGGTCTGCGCACTGAGCCGGTTCACGGCCTGCGACAACGGATCCGTGCCGTCGGAGGGCTCCTGCGAACCCAGGCTCATGTTGATGATCTTGGCCTGTTCCTCCACCGCCGCCCACTCCATGCCGGCGAGGACTTGGGAGTCGGTGCCGGAGCCGGAGTTCGCCAGCACCTTCCCGATGTGCAGGCGAGCGCCGGGGGCGACACCCTTCTCCGTGCCACCGGACGCGGCACCCGTACCGGCGATGGTGGAGGCGACGTGGGTGCCGTGGCCGTGGACGTCCTCGACGCCCTCGCCGGGGATGAAGCTGCGGGTGTCGACGATGCGTCCGGCCAGATCGGGGTGGCCTTCGTCCACACCCGTGTCGAGGACCGCGACGTCGACGCCCTGCCCGGTGTCGCCGCCGGCCCAGACCTCCGGCGCGCCGATCTGCCCGACCGATTCGGCCAGGTCCGGGTGGACCTTGCCGTCGAGCCAGATCTGCTTGATGCCGTTCGCGAACGTCGGGGCTGCGGATCGGGCCACTCCCGCCGCGGGCGTTCCTGCCGTCACCGCGGCCCAGAAGTCTCGCGCGTTCGCGTGGCTGGCGGTGATGGCGGCGCCGTCGAGACTCGGGAGCGTTCGGACCAGCGCCGATCCCCGCGGGGCGGTGTTCGCGCGGAACCCCGGCGACTGGGCGGTGTAGGAGACGATCAGGGGCAGGTCGCCGCGGTGAGCGTCGTCGTAGCCGTCGGCGATCAGTTCCGTGACGTTGAAGAGCCGCCGGTCGAGCACCCCCTTGGCAAGGTAGGACACCGCCGAGTACGGGTAGACGTACACGTCTCCCGCCGAGGCCAGGATCCTCGCGTCGGCGGGTTCGCCGTCCGGTCCCTCGACCGAGATCGTCCCCCCGCTGTCACCGGCGTCACCGGTCGCGTTCACCGTGACGACATCGCCGGTGATCAGGGTGACGGTGTGGGTCTGCGGGGCCGCGCGTTTCGATGTTCCGCCGGGAGCGGCCGACGCCTCGCCGGGAACGATGATCGAGCTGAGCGACAACGCGAGGCAGGCGGCCGTCGCGATGGCGCGACGCATGCGTGAGGTTTTCAATAGCGGGGTTCCTTTCCGCGTCGGCGCACGTCGATGAGCGCCACTGCGGCCGAACAGTGCCAGCCGGCATCACCCGCCACAAGATTCCCTCGTGGCTGCTCACTGCCACCTGGCACAATCTCGACAATGGAGCTCGCGGTCCTGGGGTTGTCCGCTGACGAGGAGCGGGTCTACGAAGCGCTGGTCGCCCTGCCGGGCTCGACGGTCGCGACGCTCGCCGACCACCTGTTAACCCCGGTGGGCCCCTTGCAGCGGACCCTCGCCGCGCTCTGCGCGAAGCACCTGGTGGCCCGCAGCGGCAGGCCGGCGCGGTACCTGGCCGCTCCCCCGGACATCGCGATCAACCAGCTCGTGCAGCAGCGGGAACGCGAGCTGAGCGCAGCGCGCGCCAAAGTCCACTCGCTGTCGGAGATCCACCGCAGCGCGCACCGGATGAGCCCCGAGCTCGTGATCGAGCAGTTGACCGACCGGGAAACGATCGCCGCGGCCGTCGCCCACCTGGAATCCGAGGCGCACCATCAGGTCCGGGTGTTCGACACGCCGCCCTACTACGAGGCGCCCGGGGGTGAAGGCGCCGCCAGGAACACCCAGGCGCAGATCGCCCGCCACCAGAACGACGGCGTGACGCACCGCGTGATCTACAGCCTGGACGCGGTCACCTGGCCCCAGAAGCTGGAAACCGACATCCTGCCCGCCGTGCGCGGCGGCGAAGAAGCCCGAACCCGGCCGACCCTGCCCATCAAGCTGATCATCCGCGACGACCAGGACGCCCTCATCCCGTTCGACCTCAGCCGCAGCGGCCTGCAGTTCGCCTACCTCGTGCGGCGCTCCCCGCTGCTCACCGCCCTCGAAGCCCTGTTCGAGGGCGAATGGGCCCAGGCCGCCCCGCTCGACGGGGGCGTCCCAGGGCCGGACGAGGAAACCCGGTCCCTTTGCAAGATGATGATGGCGGGGTTGACCGACTCAGCCATCGCGCGCGTGAACGGCTGGAGCACTCGGACCACCTACCGCCGGCTTCAGCGCCTGATGACCGAGCTCGGAGCGTCGAGCCGGTTCCAAGCCGGCAGCCTGGCGGAACGCCGCGGCTGGCTCTGAGTCGTATACCGCACGCCCGCGCGTGGACGGGGCGAGTCCGGGTGTTGTGGCTGCGTAGGCCCGTGGCAGAACGACTCACCGGCGCTGAGTTCATCGCCCGAGCCCGTGAGAAGCACGGCGACAGGTACGACTACTCGTTAGTTCAGTACGTCAACAGCCAGGCCACGGCGACGATCATCTGCCCGGAGCACGGCGAGTTCCAACAGGTGCCGGCGAAGCATCTTCACGGGCAGGGGTCCCTCCAGTTGCGCGAGAGCGTTCAGGGCTCGCCGGAACCTTTCGGTTCCGGCGGCGCGCCGGTTGGCCGGGCGCGTTGACAGGACGTCCGTGGGTGCGTTGCTGGTCGCAGGACGGAGGACGCGCAGCTTGGCCAGGTCGATGAACGTCTGGAGCGGCATCAACCCGTCTTGCCCCGAAGGGACGGACGGCCACGCGACGACGGTGTCCGGCGGGCACGAGCAGATCGAGTTCGGGCGCATCAGTTAGGCCGCTGGCGGCGAGCACGTCTCTGCGGCCCTGAGGCGAAAGCTGAGCGGGCTCCCACCGGTCGGGCTCGTTGGTGAGGCGACTACTTCGTTCGTCGTCTCGCTCAACCGTGAGGCGCTTGATGACCTCACGACTCCAACGCAGGACTGCAGTCGCGTCGGCGTCCTCGCGGACGGCGATAGCGTGCACCACCCGGGCGCGGGCGCACCAGCCCGCTTTGGCTCTATCCGGCAGCTTCAGCGGCATCCGCTGTACTCAACCCGTGGATTTTGGGCCTGGAGGCTGAACGGCCGACAGTGACGTTCGGGGCCGTGCCGAACGGCCGCACGGCCCCCACGACGTCGGGCCTCCCGTACCCGCCCCTGAGCGCATCAGGCGTCGACGAACTCCGCCGAATCACATCCAAGCCCGGGCATCGCCCTTCAGAAACCACAGCCGCACCGGAAGCGGTCGAGCACTCTTGATCGCCGACCCGATCAGACGGTCCCGTTCTTCACCTGGTAGGCGTGCGTCAGTGACCGGCCGTCGGGCAGGTGCATCTCCATCTCGTAGCTGGTCCCGTAGACGAACTTTCCGGTCAACAACGGCAGGGTCCCGCAGAACATCACCGTGTCCGCCGTGAGCCCCGTGCCGCTGGCCTCTAATTTGTCGAGCAGTTGGTGGGGCGACAGCATCGCCGCCAGGCGGCCCTGCTGGTACAGCTGGTGATCGGTGCGGCACGTCACGACGATGTCGTCCCATCGCTCCTCGACGGACGTCAAGGGCACCACGGTTGCGCCGATCGGTTTGGGCGCCGCCGCCTTCGAGTTGGCGATGCTCTGGGTTTCGAGTTCGCGGTCCGTGTGGTCACTGCCAACACCAAGGTAGAAGCGGCCTGCGTGGAAAACCAGAACCGGCTCCACCTCTCCAGAGGTTTTGTCGCCGGCTACGTTGACGGAGGCGTCCGTCGTCAGGAGGTCAGCGTTCAGCTCGTAGAACATCGGGACGCGCGGTGGCGGTGTGACGCCGATGTGAGCGAGTTCGTCAATGTGTGCTTGGACCGCTTGGCGGTCGCGGCCGGTGTAGCCCGCCACGATGAGTCTGGGGTCGGAGAGGTGGATCTGGTCGGCTGTACCGGCGACCGTCAGAGTGATCAGGGGCGTGTCAGGCACGAGATGTCCTTCCCTTTGGTTCGTGTAAACGAGATGGAAAGCTGGTCAGCTGAAGGTCGCCTGATTGCGTAGCCGGCGGTCTTGAAGCACAGGGAACTCGCGTCGTGTTTCCGTGACCGCGGTGCGGTCGATCTTCGCGTGCAGGATCTCCTCGCCGGAGCCTGCTTCGGCCAGCACGCGTCCCCAGGGGTCGACCACGACGCTGTGGCCGGCCAGCTCGACGTTGCCCTGCTGCCCGGCGGCGTTGCAGGCCAGCATGAACACCTGGTTCTCGACCGCACGGGTTCGGGTGAAGAGCTTCCAATGCTCAAGGCGTGCGGCCGGCCACGCGGCTGGCACGATGACGAGTTCTGCGCCCTGGTCGACGAGGTGCCGGTACAGCTCTGGGAAGCGGAGGTCGTAGCAGGTCGTCATGCCGACCTGGCCGATGGCGGTGTCCGCCACGTCCGCTCGCTGACCGGCGCTGAGGAGTTTCGACTCGAGGGACTGATAGCCGAACACGTGGATCTTGCGGTAGTCCAGCAGCATCTCACCGGTCGGGTCGACGAGCACGGCGGTGTTGTGAAGGCGACCGGTTGGGTCCCGTTCGAGCACGCTTCCGGCGTGCAAGTGCGCCCCGAGCGCTCGGGCCCAGCCCCTGATCGTGGAGAGAAGCGGTCCGTCGAGGTGCTGCGCAAGTTCGTCATAGCGGTCGAATGCGAAGTAGCCGGGGGCCCACAACTCGGGGAGGACCACCAGGTCGACGTCGGTGAGGCCGGTAACAAGGTCACCGACGCGCTCGATGCGGCCCTCGACCGGCTCGTCGAGAGGGCTGGCGACCTGCACCAAGGCTGTTTTCATGCCGATCCACTCCGTTCGTCGTCGGTTCTCATGCAGAGCACCGTTCTTTGGGGCTGCATCAGGCGCCGAGCTTCACGTGGACGCTCTTGGCCTGCAGGTAGCTCAACAGCTCCTCGACGCACTCCTCCCGTCCGAGGCCGCTGTTCTTCCATCCGCCGAAGGGCGTGCCCCAGTAGTGCGTCGTGCTGTCGTTGACCCAGACGTAACCCACTTCCACGTCATCGGCCAATCGGAGCGCGTTGCGCACGTCATTCGTCCAGATGCTCGCGGTGAGTCCGTACTCGACGCTGTTCACATCGCGCAACATCGTCGAGTAGTCGCGCCAGCGGAACACGGACACCACCGGGCCGAAGACCTCCTCTTGCGCGATCCTCGAATCGGGTTCGACCTCGGTGAAGACGGTCGGAGCGACGAAGAAGCCCTCCCGGGGAACCCGGGGGTCGTCGAGTCCGCCCGAGACCAGGGTTGCGCCCTCCGCGGCCGCTCCTTTGATGAAGTCCCGTGTTCTGTCGGCGTGACGGGCGCTGATCAGAGGGCCCATGTCGACGGCGGGGTCGTACGCCGGTCCCAGCGTCAGGGCGGAAAACTCACGGGCCAACTCCTCGACGAACGCGTCGTGCACGTCGGCGTGGACGAACAAACGTGACGTGGAGCCGCACGACTGGCCGGCGTTGGCGCGTAGATTCATCGCCTTCACGACCTCACGGGCGGTGCGCGCCACGTCGACGTCCGCGAAGACGATCATTGGGTTCTTGCCGCCCAGCTCCAGCGACACCGATCGCACGGCGTCTTCGGCCGCACGGCGCTGGATGAGGCGGCCTGTCGCTGCGCTGCCGGTGAAACCGATGCGGCGGACGTCAGGATGCGTGACCAGCGCGTCGCCGGTGTGCGCGTCGCCGGTGATGATGTTGAAGACCCCCGGGGGGAAGGTCTCCCGGACCAGGTCTCCAAGAAGTAGCGTCGACATGGGCGTTTGGTCAGCGACCTTCAGGACTACGGCGTTGCCCGCGATGAGCGCCGCCAGGCTGCCTTTGACGGCGAACAGGAACGGGTGGTTGTAGGCCACGATCTTGGCCACGACTCCGTACGGCTTGTACCGCGTGTAGTGCAGGGTGTTCTCGTCGGGCAGGACGTCACCTCGTAGTGCGCTTGCGAGCCCTGGCCAACCTCGTAGCGACCTGGTCGCCCCGGCGATATCGCCGAACATTCGCTGGACGGGCAGCCCGGCGTCGATCGCGTCCACCAAGGCGATCTCGTGGGCGCGGTCCTCGATGGCCAGCGCGAGGCGCTCGAAGTGACGACCTCGCTCAGCGAGCGTCGTGCGCGCCCAGGTTCGCTGGGCGTCCCTGGCCGCGTCGACCGCGGCGGCGACGTCGGCCGGACCGGCGACGGCGTAACTGGCGAACTCGGTGCCGGTGGACGGATTCGTTGTGCGGCGCACGGCCCCGGAGGCGGGTGCGACCCACTCGTTGTCGATCAGGAGGCGCGGGGCCCGCGCGGCCAGCGAGCCAAAGACGTCCGACAGGTCGGTGCGCTGCGTCGGGTCGTGCATGCGTGCCCTCTCCGCCACGACGTCGTACGGAGCGGGCCAGTGGGCCGGAAGTCCGTCGCGGCAGTATCCGCCGAAGTCCTTGACTCTAGGTACCGTACCTAGATTAACTAAATCACAACCGACCGAGGAGCGCGAGATGCGACTGGCTGTTCCCGACCTGATCTCGAACTCGTACTTTCCTGCCGTTGCGGCGGTGGAGCTTGGCCTCATGCGCGAGGAAGGCCTCGACGTCACGCTGGAACTGCTCTTCCCGGTCACCGACGCGGCCGCCGCGCTGCGCGATGGCGAGATCGACTTCTTGGCGGGTGCCGCGCATGCGCCGCTGTACGACGTGCGAGCGTGGGACGACACGACACTCGTCGCCGCGCTGTCGAACAACATGTACTGGTACCTCGTTGTGGCGGCGGACTCGCACGTTGACGCGGGCTCGTGGACATCGCTCCGCGACGTGCGGATCGGCGCGGCGCCGGGCCCCGACACAGGACTCCGCCAGCTCCTGATCGGTGCCGGCCTCGATCTCGAAGAGGCTCGGATCGATATCGCTCCGGTTCCGGGCGCTGACGCCCCCAGCGTCTCGTTCGGCGTCACCGCGGCACAGGCGCTCGAGCAAGGCCGCATCGACGCGTTCTGGGCCAACGGCATGGGCGCCGAGGTCGCGGTTCGCGACGGCATCGGCAAGGTCATCTTCGACGCACGGCGCTGCGACGGAGAAGCCGCCGGCTTCACGTTCCCCGCCCTCATGACGTCGCGGAGGCTGGCTGCCGAGTCGCCAGAGGTCGTCTCAGCCGCCGTCCGCGCGATCGTCCGCGCACAGCGGGCGCTCCGGGAGGATCCGTCTCTGGCCGAGAAGGTCGCCGACGGCCTCTTCCCGCCGATGGAGACCGGGCTGATCGCGAACCTCGTAAGGCGGGACCTTCCCTTCTACAACTCTGCCATCAACGACAGCGCCGTCGCGAGCCTGCAGGACTTCGCGCGGCGCGCTGCCCTGCCAGGCGCCGGCGGCTCCTTCGCGCGAGCGGTCGCCCGGGAGTTCGCCCCCCTGTGGTCCTCGTGAAGAGGCGCCGCGCCGCTCCACAGCGTTCCTGACCATCGCCCACCGTAGACACCTCCGAGAGGAAGACATGCCGAAGCCCGAGCTGGAGTTCGTCTCCATTGAAAAGACCGCGTTCACACCCTGTGAGGGTGTGGTGCCCCAGCTGACCGAAAGAGTCCTCGCCCGCGACCCGGAGCGCGGCGTGGCGACGCGGATCCTCCGCTTCGAGCCGCAGACGGACACGACGCCGAATGGCGTGCAGTCTCACGACTTCTGGGAGGAGGTCTACATCCTGGAGGGCTCCATCACCGACCTGCGGTTGGGCCAGACGTTCACCGCGGGGGACTACGCGTGTCGCCCGCCCGGCATGAAGCACGGCCCGTGGAAGTCCGAGGAGGGATGCCTCACCTTCGAGGTCAGGTACGAGGCTTAAGCCGCCGGCGGCGAGGAGCGGCTGAACCCCCGAGAATGCCGCCACCTCGTCCCACGCCACCGAACAGCGTCGTCGGTCACGAATCGCCGAAGTAGGTCACCAATTCAACCGAACTAATTCACCTGGCTTAACCACCGGTTAGGGAGTCCCCCGATGAAGCTGAGAGCCGTCCCCCGCCTCGCAGCTGTCTTCGCCATCAGCGTGGCCACGATGCTCAGTGGATGCAGCGCTGGAGCCGGCAAGGGCAGTGCATCGAACGACACCACCTGGAAGGTAGGTGTCATGCCCTGCACGAGCGACTGCGGCTTCTTGCGCATGGCGCAGGCAAAGGGCTTTTACAAGAAGCAGGGCGTCAACGTCGAGTTCGTCGAGCTCAAGAGTGCGGAGCAGGTCTACCCGGCGCTGGCTTCCGGCGAGGTCGACGCCATCGAGCAGAGCCCCGGCGGACTCTACATCGCCGCGCAGCGAGGAGGCCTCGACGCGAAGGTGATCGGTTCCTCGATGGAGGGCAACCCTTTCGCGATCTTCGCCAATAAGAAGTACGACTCTCTGTCGGACCTCAAGGGTAAGAGCGTGGGCATCTCGTCGCCGACAGGACTTCCAGCGCTCGTTGCCAAGCTGATGCTGAAAGACGCCGGCGTCGACTGGACGTCGGTCCGGACGGTGAACGCGGGCGGCAACCCCGACCGATACCGGGCCGTGGTGGCGGGCACGGTTGACGCGACGGCCGATGCCACGGACTACATCCCGCGGGCCGAGAAGGACGGCGTGAACGTCCTCGGCCTCTCCGCCGACATCATCCCCGACTATCCGCGCTTCATGATCATAGCTCGCGAGGACAGCCTCAAGAAGAAGGGCGAGCTGGCCACCGGGTACCTGGCCGGCCTGATCGAGGGTCTGCGGTACGCGTACGAGCACCCGGACGAAGCCAAGAAGGTCTCCGCGGAAGCGCTGAAGTTGAGCCCGGACGACCCCATGGTCACGTTCACCCACGACGTCATCGTCGAGAAGAAGCTGGTCGACCCCGACGGCGGCATCGACATGAACAAGCTCGAGTACCTGGAGAAGGTGCTACAGGATTCCGGTGATCTCAAGAAGTCGATCGATGTGAAGTCCCTCGTCGACGACTCGTACCAGCAGGCCGCGCTGAAGCGTTTGGAGGGCTGACGCCATGCAGGCAAGCAGCACCGTCGGGAAGACGCAGGCAAGCCTTCCGACAACTCCACCGGCCAGGTCGCAGCCGAGGGTCGTCATCGACAGCGTCTGCAAGGAGTTCACCGTCTCGGATCGCAAGGGAAGTCGGCCCCTGAAGGCCCTGGACCAGGTGTCGTTGTCAATCAACGACGGCGAGATCGTCGCCCTGACCGGCTTGAGCGGGTGCGGCAAGACCACCTTGCTGCGCATCATCATGGGGCTGGAGCGGGCGACGAGCGGCACCGTGACGGTGGGCGACAAGGTAGTCACTGGTTGCGGCTATGACCGCGGTCTGGTCTTCCAGCACGCCGAGCTCTTCCCGTGGCGGACGGCCCTTCAGAATGTCGAGTTCGGGCTCGAGGTGAAGGGCGTGCCGAAGGCCGAGCGTCGACGGATCGCCCGCGAGAAGCTCGAACTCGTGGGCCTGGGCGCGGCGATGGACCGGCGCCCCAACCAGCTTTCCGGTGGCATGAAGCAGCGTGTCGGTCTGGCCCGCGCGCTCAGCATCGAGCCGCAGGTGCTTCTCATGGACGAGCCCTTCGGAGCGCTGGACGCGCAGACCCGCGAGGGCCTCCAGCTCGAGGTGCTGCGCGTTCACCGCGAGACCGGCAAGACAATCATCTTCGTCACGCACGACCTGGACGAAGCCGTTCTGCTCGCGGACCGGGTCGTGCTGATGTCGCCGAACCCAGGCCGTGTGGATCACATCTTCGACATCCCGATTTCCGGGCCACGCGAGGACCTGTTCGCGATCCGCGGTCTCGACGAATTCGCCCACACGAGGTACGAGATCTGGCGCCGGCTCATGGCCCGGGTCCACGAGAACGGTGAGACGCCGCACGGCATCGACTCGCAGGGCCGCGATCGAGGAGGGGACCGATGACTTCCCTAGCGCAAAAGCGCACATCCACCCGCCAGGGACCCGGCCCCACCTCTCTCGCGAAGCGGCGGGGGGCCCCGCGCGGCCGACACACCTACACGATGGTGACCATCGCCTCCCTGTTGGTCCTCCTAGCGGCGTGGGAGATCT
Organism: Micromonospora sp. NPDC023737; assembly: GCF_040639715.1. Lineage (NCBI taxonomy): Bacteria > Bacillati > Actinomycetota > Actinomycetes > Micromonosporales > Micromonosporaceae > Micromonospora > Micromonospora sp. NPDC023737. The sequence goes on along the minus strand of NZ_JBFAAL010000016.1, from coordinate 98,544 downwards.
TCGGGCGACGGATGAACCCGATCTTCGCCTCGTACCCGACGGCCATCGCCGTCTCGTTCCGCGATCAGATCGCCGACGGGACGCTCGTCACGGCACTGCTCGACAGCCTCAAGCCACTGCTGTTCGGCTACCTGATCGCTGCTGTCGCCGGCATCCCCATCGGCCTGCTGCTCGGCCGGTACCGGGCCGTGCAGGCGGCCCTCGGCATCTATGTGACGGGCGGCTACGCCATGCCGATGGTGGCGTTCATCCCCCTGCTGATCCTCTGGTTCGGACTCGGCTTCACCGTCAAGGTGGCGGTCGTCGTGGTGATGACGGTCTTCCCGATCGTGATCAGTACCTGGGCCGGGGTGAACGCCGTCTCCAGGCCCCTCCTCGAGGTCGGCAAGTCCTTCATGGCCAGCGAGACCGCCATCATGCGGAAGATCATCCTGCCCGCGACGGTGCCTCACATCATGACGGGCCTACGCCTGGGCATCGGACGCGCCGTCATCGGCATCGTGATTGCCGAGTTCTTCACCTCGATCGGTGGACTCGGCGGTTTGATCATCAACGCCGGCCAGCGGTTCGACACATCGGCGCTGTTCGTCCCGGTGGTCGTCCTGATGGTGCTCGGCATCGGTCTGACGCGGGGGGTCGGCTGGCTCGAGTCGCGGGTCGCCCCTTGGTACGCCGGCGTCAGCGGCGGGCGGGACCCGGAGTGACCGCCGCGATCCACATCGACGTACTGGAAGGCCTGCTCGACGAGCATGAGCGCGCGATCTTCGAAGCGGCAGGCTACGGACAGCGCGCCGGCTTCGGCGAGCGCCCGGTCCTGCTGGTCGTCGACGTCAACTACAACTTCTGTGGCGACCGCCCCGAGCCGATCCTGGACTCCATCAGGTCGTGGCGCAACAGCTGCGGCGAGCGTGCCTGGGACGCGCTGCCGGACATCGGCAGGCTCACCGCTGCCGCTCGGCAGCGCGGGGTCCCGGTCATCTACAGCACGGGCCAGGATCCCCGTCCCGACGGACTGGACTCCGGCCGCTGGGCGGACAAGAACCGCCGGCGAGCTGAGGACGCAGTCCTCAGACGGGGGCGTGGCAACCAGATCATGGAGCAGATAGCTCCGCAGGATCCCGACATCGTCATCTCGAAGCCGAAGCCCAGCGCCTTCTTCGCCACACAACTCAACAGTCTGCTGGTGCAGCTGAAGGCCGACTCCGTCCTGGTGTGCGGCGCCACGACCAGTGGCTGCGTGCGGGCCACCGTCATCGACGGGTTCTCCAACAACTACCGGATGGCCGTGGTCGCCGACTGCACCTTCGACCGCGTGCAGCTTTCGCACCGCGTGAACCTGCTGGACATGCATCAGAAATACGCCGACGTGGTGACCCTCGACGAGACCCTCGAGTTCCTGGACTCGCTCCCGGACGGGCTCTTCCCGTGGTTCTCTCCGGCCCGAACGAAAGAGTGTGGATGACATGGGGCACGTGATCGTCGTCGGCGGGGGCCCGGTCGGTGTCGTGGCCGCCCTCGCCGCCTCGCGAAGCGGCTTCGAGGTGACCGTGCTGGAGGCCGCGCAGCAGGTCCTGGACGACCCGCGAGCCTCCACCCTGCACCCCTCGACCCTCGAGATGCTCGACGACCTGGGCCTGGTCGACGAGTTGATCAGCGTCGGCCTGCTCGCCCGTCACTTCGACTTCTGGGACAAGCCGAGCCGGAGTCTCGTTGCACGGCTCGACCACGACGTCCTTCGCGACGAAACGAGGTTCCCCTTCGTCGTGCAGACCGAGCAGCACAAGCTCGCCCGCATCGGCCTGCAAAAGCTCGCGGAGATGCCGAACGTCGACGTGCGGCTAGGCTGCACATTCACGAATCTGGAGCAGACGGCCGACTCCGTCGTCGTCCATGCGCAGGCCGCCGACGGGCCAGTCCGACTCACGGGCGACTGGGTCATCGGGTGCGACGGCGGCCGCAGTGCGGTGCGCAAGGGGCTCGGCATCGAGTTCGAGGGCTACACCTGGCCGGAGCGGTTCGTGGTGCTGACCACCCTCTTCGACTTCGCCGATGCCATGTCCTGCAGCTACCGCAGCTACTTCGCGGACCCGTTCGAGTGGTCGAACCTCTTCAAGGTCGCAGGCGAGGACCTGAAGGGACGCTGGCGGGTCGTACTTCCCACATCGGTCGGGGAGTCCGACGAACAGGCACTTAGCGACGAGGCGTCCATGCAGCGGCTCGAGCGTATCTGTCCCGGCGCGTCGCAGGGTGAGATCGTGCACCGCAAAATTTACCGGGTGCATCAGCGCGTGGCGGCCCGGTTCAGGGTCGGCAGGGCCTTCCTCGCCGGCGACGCGGCCCACGTGAACAACCCGATCGGTGGCCTCGGGCTCAATTGCGGAATCCACGACGCCGTCGAGCTCCTCGAGGCGTTGGACAACTTCCGCGGTTCCCGCAACGAGGACGTGCTCGACGCCTACGAAAGCCGCCGGCGGGACCTCAACATCCGCTATGTACAGCAGCAGACCGTGAGCAACAAGAAGCGCCTCGAGGAGAAGGACCCGGTCGTGCGAGCCCAGCGCCTCGACGAGCTGCGCGCCATCGCGAGCAGCCCAGAGGCGCAGCGGACGTTCCTGCGCAGGACGTCCCTGCTCGAGAGCGTGCGAGAGCCGCACGCGAGCGCATGAGAGGGCACGGCCGCACTGCGTCGACCGCCTATGAACCGGTCCTCGCCGGCTACCTCGCGCTGGGCATGGGGGTCGGTCCGCTCACGCACTACGCCCTGAGCGCGCTGGGTCCCTTGGTCGTCTCCGACCTCGGGTTGTCGGCGACCGAGTTCGGCGGCCTCTGGCTTGTCGCCTTCGGTACCGCAGCCGCCAGCACCCCCGGGTTCGGGCGGCTCACCGACCACCTCGGTGCCCAACGGATGCTTCGGCTCACCTTCGTCTGTGCCGGGGCGGCCATGGTGGCCGTGAGCATGTCGCACTCGCTGGTCCCACTGGTGCTCGGCGTGGGTCTCGCCGGCATGGCGGTGGCCACCTCCAACCCTGCGACGAACCTCGCGGTGGCCGGCACGGTGACCGTCGGGCGACAAGGGCTCGTCGTTGGAGCGAAACAGTCAGGAGTGCAGGCAAGCCAACTGCTGGCGGGTCTCGCGCTCCCAGGACTGGCCGTGATGCTCGGCTGGCGCGTTGCGATTCTGCTCTGCGGGGTGTTGGCGGTCCTCGGGTTCGCGGCCACCCGGTGGGTCGTAGGCCCCGCGGCTCCACGCGCCGCGCGGGCCGGCGTCCCACGTGCGGCCATGGACCCCAGTGTGTGGTGGTTGACCATCTACGCGCTGGTGACCGGTGCCGCCATCCAGGCAACGAACGTGTACCTGCCGCTCTATGCCCACGACGTGCTCGGCCACTCGGTGAGCGAGGCCGGGCTGGTCTCGGCCACCCTTGGCGGGACCGGCGTGCTGGCACGGCTTGTTTGGGGGCGGGTGATGGACCGCATCCTCGATACGCCGTCGCTTCTGACCGGGCTGGCGGTCCTGACGGGCGTGGGCTTGGCGGTATGCGGTCTCGCCGCCGCCGTCAGTGGCCTGATGGTCTGGGTGGGCGCCGCGATCTTCGGAGCCAGTGCGTTGGCTGCGAACGTCGTGATCATGATGACGGTGGTGCGCAACGCGCCCAGCGGCTCGGTGGGCCGCGCCACCGGTTGGACCTCACTGGGGCTCTATGCCGGTTTCATGGTCGGGCCGCTCACTTTCGGCATGTTCGTCGACTCGCCGGCCGGCTACGGCGGCGCGTGGTCGTACCTGTGCGCCCTCACGGTAGTACTCGTTGTCATCACGGCCTGCTGGAAGCGGTTCGGTAGGCGTGGCCACGACGCCAGTGGGTCCGAGGCCGCTCGGGTCGGTGCCGACGGTACGCGAGGAGCCGCCTAGAGCCGCTTTCTTAACACAACGACACACAACAATACCAAGGAGCTGCAGCTGTGAGCGCAGTACTTCTCGCGGTCCTCCGCCCGAAGGCCGACGACATCGACGACTTTTTCACGTGGTACGAGGCCGAGCACGTCACCGGACGATTGGCGATGCCGGGCTTTCTCGACGCCCATAGGTACGTCTCCGAAGACGATCATGACATGGGTCTGCTGATCTACGACCTTGAGAGTCTGGATGCGCTGAGCACAGAGGCGTATCGAGCCCTGCAGGGCAGGACGGCCGCGACCACGCAGACGCGGATGGGGGGACTGGACCAATTCGTCAGGGTCACCGGGGACGTCATCCAGGAGCACGGCGACGTCAAAACCGGGGCCCCACTGCTCTTCGTCGTGGCGTTCTCGGCACCGCGGAGCGACCTTAACGAGCTCGACGCGTGGTACCGCGAGGAACACGCACCCATGCTCCTCAAGGCCGCGGCCTGGCGCGGAGTCAGCCTGGTCGATGTGACGGAATCCAACACTCCGTGGACGCGGGTGGCGATCCACCGGCTCGCCGATGCGTCTGCGCTCGAATCGCCGGAGCGCCGTGCAGCGGGGGAAACGTTGCGGCGACAGCAGCTTGCCGCGCGACCGTGGTTCAACGCCAGCACCCGCTACACCGTCAGGGCCGTGGATCGTCTGAACCCCGCGTCAAGGAATCGCCAGACGGGCAAATGTTAGCCCTGGGGAGCCTCCGATAAAGTTAGCAGGGCGCCCCAGGAGGCGAATTTGACGCCTGGCCGCGCATTCGCGATCGCGCACGTGTATGGACACGTGCGCGACCGACCGGCCACGATTTTAAGAAGCGTAGGTATTGCAGTGGCTCGTCGATCAGTACGGAACCCAGGGCACGTAGGCCGCGGCGTCGCCGCCACCATCTCCGCGCTCAGGGGCGGCCCTGGAGGGGAACCCGCGGAGGTGGATGCCTACTTCGAGGGGGTCGCACGCGCTCGCTACATCATCCGGCGCACCTTCCGGATTTTCGATGAAGTGGCCCGCAACTCGGATCTCGAGCCGTTGCAGCACCAGGCGCTCATTCAGATCCTCGGTGGCGGCGTGACCGAGGGAGCCCTGCCGGTGAGCCGGATCGCTGAGCGTCTCAACGTCACGAGTGCCTTCGCGTCCCGGCTCGTCCAAGACCTCGAGGCCAAGGAGTTGGTCGTCCGGCGTCCCTCGGAGGTGGACCGCCGGGTCATCCTGGTGGAGGCGACTGCGCACGGGCGCCGGTGTCTCACGAGGGTGTCCGACGGTGTCCGGCGCGACGTGGCCTACTTCCAGTCGCACCTGACGGAGGAAGACCGCGCGGCTGCCCTGACTGTCATGGCGTTCTACGTCGGCGTGCCGCTCAACGCCGACGACCAGGAGTCCATCAGGAGCCTCGTCCAGTCGGCCATCGACGCACAGGAAGAAGCGGCCGGGAGTTGAGTGTTCCGGCCCGCGATCTTGGTGAAGCGGGCTGGCGGCTGGTCGAGCGCCGAGCGCGGCGCGAGCCTGCTGTTGTAGACGTGTAGCGGGCGGGCGCGGCGGCGCTCGGGCGATCTGCGAGCGAGTCGGCTTGGTGTAGGCCGTTTCGGGGGCGCCGGCGTGATCGCCCCGCCCCGCGGGCGCCCGTGAACGTGTCACCCGCCGCCAAACGTTGGCGCATGCGAGAGCTCGGCCCGCCGCACAGCCGTCTCGTCGCTCCTTGCCCCTTGACCCTCCTCAGCCATTTATTTAATCTAGGTAACGTATAAAGGTCAGTGATTTCCTCCATAGGAGCGCTGGATGACCCATGCAACGAAGGACACCGAGGTTCTCATCGTCGGTGCAGGAGCGGGTGGCCTGATCCTCGCCCTCAGCCTCAAGGAGATCGGCATACAGTGCCGCGTGTACGACGCGGTGCCCGAGCTGACGGCCGTGGGTGTCGGTATCAACCTGCTACCGCACGCCGTTCGTGAACTCGACGAACTCGGCCTGGTGCCGGCGCTCGACGAAGTCGGTATCCGCACCAGGGACGCGTCCTACTACAACCGGTTCGGTCAGCACATCTTCACCGAGCCCGCAGGTGAAGCGGCCGGCTACCCGTGGCCGCAGTTTTCTCTTCACCGCGGTGACATGCAGATGGTGTTCCTGAAAGCCGTACGCGAGCGGCTCGGCGAGGACAGCGTCGTCACCGGTCACCGGCTCACCCACGTCGACCTCGGTGACGACATGGTCACCGCCCACTTCATCGGGCCGAACGGCGAGGATCTTCCCTCGGTCCGCGCCTCCGTCCTCGTCGGGGCCGACGGCATCAAGTCCGCGCTGCGCAAGCAGTTCTATCCGGACGAGGGTGACCCCATCTACTCCGGCCTCACCATCTGGCGCGGGGCGACCCCCATGCCGCCCTTCCTGAGCGGGGCCAACACCGTCCGCATGGGCTGGATGAGCGTCGGCAAGCTCATGGTCTACCCGATCAGGAACAACATCGACGGCCAGGGCAACCAGCTGACGAACTTCGTCGCGACCCTGGAGCGGCCTCGACCCGACCTGTACGACTGGAACGCCAAGGGCAGGCTCGAGGACTTCTTCCCGGTCTTCAAGGACTGGCACTTCGACTTTTTGGACGTGCCCGGCATGCTCCAGAAGACCGACCCGATTCTGATCTACCCCATGGTGGACCGCGACCCGCTTCCCACGTGGACCTTCGGTCGCGCGACGTTGCTGGGTGACGCCGCCCACCCGATGTACCCGCGAGGCTCAAACGGCGCAGGCCAGGCGATCCTCGACGCGCGGTACCTCGCCGGCAGCTTCAAGCGCCATGGCGTGACCGACGAGGCCCTCCACGAGTACGACGTCACGCGTGTCGAGGCAACGGGCAAGGTCGTCCGCATGAACCGGGCCAACCCGCCGGACGCGATCCTGCGCGAGGTGCACGAGCGCAGCGGCGACAAGCCGTTCGAGCGCCTGAGCGACATTGTCTCCGACGAGGAGCTGCGTGCGATCACGGAGCGGTACAAGACCGTCGCGGGCTTCCAAGTCGACCAGCTGAAGCGGAGGGGGTCGCTCGTATGACAAGCACGGTCATGACCATCCCCGGTCTCGTGGTTCCCCCGCTGACCCCGTTCACCGCAGAGCTGACCGTGGACTACGACGCGCTGAAGCACGGTGTCGACTATGTGGTGAAGGACTGTGACGCCGCCATGGTGATCGCGGCGGGCGTGGAGGCGCAGGAATACCAGTACCTCGACCTCCCGCAGCGGCGGGAGCTGATCCGCAGAACGGTCGAGTTCGTCGATCGGCGCCGGCCGGTCGTGGTCGGCGTCTCCCACCCGTCGTTCAAGGTCAGTGTCGACCTCGCTCACTTTGCCGAGGAGCTGGGCGCGAGCGCCGTGCAGCTGCTGGCGCCGCTGCGGCCCTTCGGCGGCGAGCCTTCACCCCGGGATTTGGAGCGTTATGTCGACGCCGTGGCCGCCGAGACATCGTTGCCGCTCATGCTCTACCTCAACGCCGGGGCCGGAGCCACCGTGTCTCCCGAAGCGACCATCGCGTTGGCGAGCCGGGACAGCATCCGGTTCGTCAAGGAGAGCTCGCGCGATCTCTCGAGGGTGGCGCGGCTGATCGAAGAGATCGACCAGGGAGGCCTGGCGCACTACTTCACCACGGTGCAGATGATGCTGATCAGCCTCCAGCTCGGCGGATCCGGTGTGACGCTGCCGCCGCCCGTCGCGAAGATCGCATCGCTGCTCCTGCAGGCGTTCCTCAAGGGCGACGTTGCCGAGGCGGTACGGCTGCAACGGCAGTTCTCGCTGTATCCGGCGAAGTGGATGCGGTACGGCCTGACGTCAACAATGAAGGCGTCGCTGAATCTTCTGGGCGTACCGGCCGGTGATCCCTACCCGCCTTACTCGCCGGTGGCCGGGACGGACCTCGACGACCTGCGTGCCCTCCTCGCGACAACCGACCTAGAGATAGTGGGGGAACTCTGATGCTGACCGTCATCAGGCTCGGACGAGACGACGCTGCCGTGCTCGTGGAGGGCGCCCGTCAGGCCGCCGTCGATCTCGGCATCCCGATGAGCATCGCGGTGACCGACGAGAGCGGACACTTGATCATGTTCGAGCAGATGGACGGCGCCAAGGTGAGCAGCATCGCCACCGCGATCGACAAGGCCTTCACCGGTGCCACCGCTCGCAAGGGGACGCACATCTACAACCAGCTCTGTGTGCCCGGAGAGCCGACCTTCGGCATCCACAACACCAACGGCGGTCGATTCTCGGTTATCGGCGGTGGGCTCCCCGTCGTCGTCGACGACCAGGTGGTCGGCGGCATCGGCATCAGCTCCGGCACCGCCGGCGAAGACCTCGAGGTAGCCCAGGCTGCCGTCAACCACTTCATGAAGTTCCATGCCGAGCGTGGTTGAGCGCCCCGGCACCCTGCAAATTATGGACGGTGCCACGGAGGCGGCTCACCTTCTGTTGTCCTCCGTGCCCACCGGGTCGTTCATCGACGGCGCGTGGGTCAGCACGGACGCCACATTCAAGGTGTGGGATCCGTCCACGGGCGAACCGCTCGCCGCGGTGACCGATGCCGGTCCGGAGCACGGCATGGAGGCCTTGGCCGCGGCGTCGCGAGCCCAGCACCACTGGGCCGCCGTTCCATCACGGACCCGGGGCGAGATCCTGCGCAGGGTGCACGACCTGCTCTGCGAACGGGCCGACGACTTCGCCACGGTCATGGCACTTGAGATGGGAAAGACCATCTCCGAGGCCCGGGGCGAAGTCGGCTACGGCGCCGAGTTCTTTCGGTGGTTCTCGGAGGAGGCTGTCCGTGTCGGTGGCGAATATTCGCAATCGCCCACGGGCGGCAGCCGGATCCTCACCATACGACAGCCGGTCGGACCGGTTCTCGCCATCACGCCGTGGAACTTCCCGCTCGCCATGGGCGCCCGCAAGATCGCGCCCGCGTTGGCGGCCGGATGCACGGTCGTGGTCAAGCCTTCCGAACTCGCACCATTGACCACCCTTGCGCTGACGCAGGTCCTCGTCGATGCCGGCGTGCCCGACGGCGTGGTCAACGTCGTGACCACCAGCCGGGCCGGCGATGTCGCCGAGTCGGTCATCCGCGACCAGCGTCTGCGCAAGTTGACGTTCACCGGCTCAACGGTTGTCGGCAAGCGTCTGATCGCCCAGTCGGCGGACTCCGTGCTGCGCGTGTCCATGGAGCTCGGAGGAAACGCCCCGTTCATCGTCTTCGACGATGTCGACTTGGACGTTGCGGTGGAAGGCGCATTGCTGGCGAAGATGCGCAATGGCGGCCAGGCCTGCACCGCGGCGAACCGCTTCCTCGTGCACGAGGCCGTCGTCGAGCAGTTCTCGCACCGCCTAGCCGACCGCATGAGCGCTCTCCTCGTCGGATCAGCGACCGCCGAGGAGACACAGGCCGGTCCACTGGTCAGCGAAGCTGCAGTGCGGAAGGTGGAGCGGCTGGTGTCGGACGCGGCGAAGGAGGGAGCCCGGGTTCTGACCGGGGGCCGTCGTCTCGAGCGTGAGGGCTTCTTCTACGCGCCGACGGTTCTGGTCGACGTGCCGGTCGGCGCACGACTGCTGTCGGAGGAGATCTTCGGTCCGGTCGCTCCGATCACCAGCTTCTCCGACGACGAGCAGGCCGCAGCTCTCGCCAACGACACCGAATATGGTCTCGCTGCCTACATCTTCACCCGCGATCTGAACAAGGCGATCCGATTGGCCGAGCGGCTCGAAACAGGAATGGTGGGCATCAACCAGGGGGTGATCTCCAACCCGGCCGCGCCGTTCGGCGGCATGAAGGCGTCGGGCCTCGGTAGGGAGGGCGGAACCCAGGGAATCGAGGAATACCTCGAGAGTAAGTACGTGGGAATCGCCTTCTCCTAGCCTCACCCGCGATGTCTCGTGCGTTGCTCTGTCCGTGGGCGGACGACGTGGGAGAGACGACTGGCTGGTGGGCGCTGCTGCCAGCCGGGCTTCGTGAAGCCTCGACCCTCCGGCCATCAGATCAGGCACAACCTCAGGAGCGCTTGCCAGCCGTCGCGGTAGCGCACACCGCGAGGCTGAAGTCGGATCTGCTCGTACATCGTTGCGGAGACCGGCTCGGTTCGGATCTCCCGGGCCGGTAAACCACGACACAGTCGGCCACCACCAGCCGCAGGAGCGAGCCCGGCCGGCCCACGCCCCGAGGTGTTCGGCCTCGTCCGGGCCGCGCCGGCAAGGCCCAGTCGATGCAGCGTGTCGTAGTAGGCAACCCATGACGCGTCCTGCCGCCCGTACCGGCGAGCACGTGGAGCGCCAGCTCGGCCCTGGTTCTTTGGCCTTGCCCGCGCGCACCGGTGACAGTCCGTTACCGGGGTGAATGACACCCGCGCTCAGTGCGCCGCGCGGCGCCGGGCTGGCGCTGCTCCTGCTCCTGCGTCTGCGGCGAGGGGAGGGGAGGCCGAGAAGAATGGGGGAGAACGGCTCACCGAGCGACAGCACGCCGCCGTGTGCTGGCCACCGCCATCGGTTTGGGAGCGGTCGGGTACGCCGCTCAGCCGAGCCTGTTCTTCTCGGCCCTCCAGTTGATGGATGCCTCGATCTATCCCTGATCCCCTACACCTACCCCGTCTGTCACCGTGGTGAGTGCGGCTCTGCTCGGCCGAGACCGGCTGACACTGGGGCGCGTTGCCGCGCTGGCGGCCGCGTCCGGTGGAACACCCCTCGTCCTACTCGGCCCTGGCGGCATGAACTTTCCGCCCGCTCAAGGAGATGCTGGGCTTTTGGTCCCGCGACGGTCTACACGTATCGGCTCGGTTTGACGCGTGTCGCCTGGGCCGTCGTCGTGTCGACGCGTCAGACCGTAGCGGACCGCCGTCGGTCGAGGCAGGCGCCGGCCGTTCGAGGGATCGGCACGGATGGTCTCGACAACGGCGGTCCAATGGCCGGCCACGGTTGGAGCAACCCGGGCTAGTTCGGTCAGAGCCCCAGGCTCTTCAGCCAGCTCACTTCCGCTTCGAGTACTGCCTCGGGGTTCTCGTTGAGGCTGTGACTGCCGCCGGGGATTTCCACGAACTTGATGCTGGGGACCAGCGAGCCTTCGGAGTTGGCCTCGGCCAGCAGCCAGTTGGGCTCGAAGTCCCGAATGGTGGTGTCCTGGTCGCCACGCATCATGAGGATGGGGAAGGGAATGCGCTTGATCCAGTAGGTGCCGTCCGCGGCGCTAGTGGCCTCCCATCGGTATGACAGGAAGTGCTGCCCGGTCACCGGACCCGTCCGGCTCGGGCTCCCGCCTCCGCCGCGCATCTCGGTCGGCAGGATCTCATCAGCTCGTCCCGCGGCCAGAAACTGCATCGACTCGTCGAAGAGCTGATTGTAGTTCTGCTCGTCCTGAGTGAGGAGGTGACGCGACTTCCACGGCAGTTTCGCGAACATCGACGGCAGGATGACCCCGCGGATGCGGGGGTCCCAGTTGGTGGCGGCGTAGAACTGGACCTGGATGTTGCCGAGGCTGCGACCGTTCAAGACGATCTTCTTGTATCCCAAACCGACGGCGGTGAAGAACGCGGCCTCGATGTCCTTCCGGATGTCGAAGAAGTTGTCCGTCTCGCCGTGGTCGTCGTGCTGCCGGGTGTTGATCGCCAGTACGGCGTAGCCCGCCGCCGACAACCCGGGCATCTCGAATCCCAGATAGTTTCCGCCGCTGCCGTGGACCCTCAGCACCAGCGTGGTGTCGCTCGGCCTCTTGTTACGGGGTTCGAAGAGCACGGCGTCGACCTTGAAACCGTCGATGGCGTCGATAGTGAGGAACTGCTGCCGCGCGTTCTTCGGCGCCACGAAGTCGTCGGGCACCCAGCTGGGCCTGGAGGTCGTCCGGTAGGTGATCGCTGCGACGGATTCGCCGCCATGACCGGCTGCGGTCGGGCCCGCCTGGCCCTCGGGTTGGGGTTGGCCATGGGTGACGCCACCCGCTGCCATCGCCGGGCTCGCGGTGGCGCCAATCGCCGCCGCCGTAGCCGTTCCGGCGGCCGCCCCGAGGAAACTCCGGCGGCTCAGATCGTGTGCTTTGCCCATTGTTCTCCTTTTTCCGTCCCTGGCACTCGCGCCAGGGGTGCGCGGACAGGCGGGAACGGATCTACAGGCCAAGCTCTCCGTGTTGCATCCGACGGATGTGGATCGTCGTCGGCTTTGGTGCTCGACTGTGGCGGTTGCAGGGCCTGGGGGCTGCCGGGTGGACGCCCTAGCGTTTGGGCGTTTGGCCACCGGGGTCACGTCGAGGTGTGACCTCCTTACGTAGATCCGATAGCGCTGACTCTACACTCAGATGTGGTACCTAGATCAATGACTTATATTATTGATCCTAGTTACGCTATGTTCGATGGTCGTCGTCAACCTTTCGCTGTCCTTTGCAGACGGCGATCGCAACTTCGGTCACGCTCCGAGTTCCACTACATCCACGCCGGACAGCTGTCGCCACGTGGTCGGGTTCGACGTGACCGATGACCCTGACCAAGCTGCTCGTCGGTTGGCGCATCCGGCCGCCGCTCGCGGACGCCCTGATCGGCTACACCCTGCTGCCGTTTGCGTACGCCCTGTCGTGGCTGCTGGCGGTGATCGGTGCCGCCCTCGGCGGCCCCGAGGTGTTCGGCAACGCGATTTTGATCGCGGTTGTCCCGCTGACCTTCGTGGCCAACACGTTCATCGCCACCGGCAACCCTGCCGCCGGCCCTGCGGGCGGTCGCGGAGTGGCACTCGGTCTTGGCGGTGGTGCAAACTGTCCGGGTCGACTTCGGCAACATCAGTCCCGCGATGGCGTCACCGCAGGCGTTGTCGCTCCGCCATCCGGTCGCGGCCACGCTGGCCTGGGTGGCGCTGACCCTGGCGGTCTGGCGCTGCCGCAAGGCGATCAGCCGATGACCCGTCCCAGTGGCGCGGTCCGAGGTTCCGCCGGACTCGGTCGAGCCGGTTTTCCCGGCGATCACCGCGGTTCCCGCTCGGCCCGGGTGGTCGCGCCGCCGTCGCCCTCAGCGCGGCGTGCACGAGGTCGGTACCGATGCCGGCTCCCCGCCGGCTGTCCGGCGCTTGACGTAGGTGCCCGCCGGCCCGCGCGCATGCGCCGGCCATGGGCGCATGCTCGACGTACTCGGGTGGTCACCGTACGCCGCGTTCGGCGCGCGCCGCCCGGTAGGGGCGCAGAGCCGCGACAGCTCGGCTGACGTGCTGCGTTGCATGATCACGACGATTGACGTAGCCGTGGGTCCGCCTTCCTCGACAACTGCAGCATGACGTCCCGCTTGTGCCGTCTTTAGTGTCATGTCCCGTGCGCTCTTCGGCTGCGCGGTGTCCAAGCTGCGCTGAGAGTCACCAAGGGAGAAATGCCAAGGGAGAAATGTGGTGAAAGCGAAGCCCCTCGTCGCGGGTGCAGTCGCTCTGGCGGCGGCTCTGGCAGTGCAGCTCGGTGGAGCCGGCACGGCATTTGCCGCCGGGCCGGGATCGAGCCCGTCGGACAACTCCGCCCACGGCGGGGCGGTCCTGGATGACGTCCACAATGAGCCGACGACCGCCGTCGCAGGCAACGTCACGTTCATCGACAACGTCAGGGGAGTCAGCGGCTACTCGGCGCTGAACTTCATCAACTACAACAAGTACGGCTACGACTTCATGTTCGCCAACGGCACCGGCGGTCTCGCCGTCTGGTCGCTGAAGGACCCCAAGCACCCGGCCCTGGTCTCGAAGATCACGGCGGCCGAGCTGCGCCTGCCGGGGGACACCCAGGACAGGTTCTGGGAAGGCGAGAACATGACCGTCGACCCGAAGCGCAAGCTGGTCTTCCTCACCCGGGACCCGCGTGGCTTCGGTGGCACCGTCTCGACCGGTCAGTCCGGCGTGTACATCGTCGATGTCAAGAATCCGTGGAAGCCGGAAGTCGTCACCTTCCACCCGATTCCGGCCGGGCACACGGCCACCTGCATCAACGACTGCAAGTACCTCTGGTCGGTCGGTCCGGCCAACACGGGGACACCAGGCCAGGACCCCTCCTGGAAGGGTGTGCCGGTGCGGGTGACCGACATCCACGACATCAAGCACCCGTACACCTTCGACCAGGCGGTCGATCTCGGCCGGCACGACGGGGTCACCGACTACGTGCACAGCGTCGACGTCGACAAGAACGGCATCGCTTGGGCCTCCGGTGAGGGTGGCGTACGCGGCTACTGGACCGAGGGCAGGCATTACGACCCGGTGCAGAAGCGCAACCGCGTCGCAACGGCGTACGACCCGGTGCCGTACGCAGGCGGGACCGTCGTGGCCACCAACCCGGAGGGCACTGAATTCTTCGACTTCTTCGACCACAACGCGTACCACAACACGGAGAAGGTCGGCGACTTCGACAAGGGCGAGCTGCTCTACATCACCAACGAGAACATCACGACCTGCTCTCGGGCGGGCGAGTTCAAGATCGCCTCGTTGAAGGGCAGCTACGACGGCGAGGGTTGGCGTTCCACGCCGGAGAACCCGTTCCGGCTGGACCTGATCAGCCACTGGTCGCCGTGGGGCAAGGAGGGCTCAGCCACCACCGGTAGCTGCTCCGCGCACTGGTTCACGGTGAACGGCAACATCGTGGCGCAGGGATGGTACGGGCAGGGCACCCGCTTCATCGACGTGTCGGACCCGAGGAACCCGACCCAGGTCGGCTACTTCCGGGTGCCGGCAGGGCAGGGTGTGACCGGCGGTTCGGCGTCGGCCGTCTACTGGCACAACGGGCTGGTCTACGTCGCGGACTACAACCGGGGCGTCGACGTCCTGCGGTTCGACGGCAAGCTGGCCGGCGCGCCGGACGACAAGATCTGTTGGAACTCGTGCGACAAGTAACCGTCTGAACGAAAGCACCGGCCCGAGCGCGGCGACCGCTGCGCCCGGGCCGGCTTTCGGTGGTGACGGATCTGGAGGTAGAACGGTGCGACGCAGAGGTGCCGTGCGCTCGGTCGCGCTGGGCGCGGCCGCGCTGGTGGTGAGCGGTCTACTCGGCGCGTGCTCCGGCTCGGACGAGGGCGGGGGCGCCCCGAAGCTGCGGGGCGAGATCACATTCGGGGTGCTGGCCCCGCTGTCCGGCGAGATGGCTGAGCGTGGGCAGGACCTCGTCGACGGGGCGCAGCTGGCTGCCGCTGAGCTCAACGATCAGGGCGGGGTTCTGGGGCGGCGGGTGAAGGTGGTCGTCGAGGACGGCGGCTGCACGCCGGCGAGCGGCGAGCAGGCCGTGACGGGGCTGGCCGCCAAGAAGGTCGTGGGGGTGGTCGGCGGGCTGTGTGAGGACGCGGCGGTGGCAGCGGCGAAGGCCGTGGCCGTGGCCGGCACACCGTTCCTGGTCTCCTCCGCCCGCGCCGACCGGCTGATCGAAGCCGGGGTGCCGTCGGTGTTCCCGATGGAGGCGACGGTCTATCAGGAGGCGCTGGCCGCGGTGCACTGGATGGGCTACCGGAGCACGCAGCAGGTGGCGGTGCTCGATGACGGCTCGCCGGCCGCACAGCGGCTGTCCGGCCTGGTGACCGATCGGATCAAAGCCGACGGCCTGCCGGTGAGCAGGCAGAGCACCAACGGTCCGGATCTTGCGAAGCTTGCCGGCACCGTCATCGCCTCCAAGGCGGACTTCGTCTACTGGACGGGGGCAGCGCAACCAGGTGGACGACTGGTGAGCGCACTACGCCAGGCCGGCTACACCGGCAATTTCATGGCCTCCTCCGAGTCGGACAGCCCCGAGTTTCTGCAGGCGGCCGGTGGGGCGGCCGAGGACGCATTCCTCACCACGGCCGCGGGCCCGAAGCTTCTCCCGACGGCCGCGGAGTGGGCTGCACGCTTCAAGGACCGCTACCGACGGGACCCGGGTCGTGACGCCATGCAGGCCTACGACGCGCTCCGCGCGCTGGCGCAGGCGGTGCGCCAGGCAGGGGACACGGCACCCTCGAAGGTCATCGACAACATCCCGCGGCTCGAGGACTTCACCACCTTCACCGGGGTGCTCCGCTTCGCCGCCGATCACTCGATGACGTACGACAACTACGTCATCGCCCAGGTCCGGGGCGGCACTTTCACCCTGGCCAGCAAGCTGCGTACGGACTAGCGGATGACGCACAGCATTCAACTCGCAGGCCATCGCTGGGCCCGGCTGGTCACGCGGCTGGCGGTGGTCCTCCTGGTCGCGGCCGGCGGCCTGGCCACGAACCTCGCGTCCACCGCGCAGCCGGCGTACGCCCACGCCTACCTGGTGGAGACCTCGCCGGTCGACGGCGAGGTGCTGGCCTCGCCCCCGGCTGAGGTCCGGTTCCGCTTCAACGAGGCGGTCAGCTTCAACGAGCGGTCGATCCAGCTGCTCGACACCAACGCGGAGAAGCTGGCGATCGGGACTGTCGGTCACGCGGACGGGAAGGCCAACACGGCGCGGGTCGGCCTGCCCGCGGATCTGGCCGAGGGAACGTACGTCCTGGCCTGGCGGGTCACCTCCGCGGATTCGCACGTGGTGTCGGGTGCGCTCACGTTCAGCATCGGCCATCCGAGCGCGACGGCCGCCCCGGTGGAGCAGGACGCCCACCGTGGCGTCGTCGTCGTCGACGCGGTCGGCCGTGCCCTGGCCTTTCTCGGTATGGCCCTCGCCCTCGGTGGCGCGCTGTTCGTGGCCGTGCTCTGGCCCGCCGGCCGTACCGACCGGCGCGGCCGGCGCATCGTTTGGTCAGGTTTCGCCGTGCTGGCCGCCGGCACCGTGGTGGTCCTGCTCATGCAGGGGCCGTACGCTGCCGGCACGTCGCTGGCCGGAGTGTTCGACCCGGACCTGCTCGGCGCGGCACTGTCCACCCGATTGGGCCACGCGTTGCTGGTCCGGCTGGTGATCGTGCTCGCCCTCGGCGTGGCGTTCGGGCTCGTCGTACGCCACCGGTCACGCTCTGCCACCACCGCGATGGCGGCCACCGCTCCTGCTGCTACCGCGACGGCGGCCACCGCTCCTGCTGCTACCGCGACGGCGACCACCGGGACGGCGACCATCGCGACGGCGACCATCGCGACGGCGACCACCGGGACGGCCGGAGCGGCCGGCGCCACCGGCCGGATCGTTCTGCCCGCGGTCGCCACGGTCGGCGCCGTCGCCCTGCCGCTGACCTGGACGCTGACGGATCACGCGCAGACCGGCGTGCAGACCTGGCTGGCCGTGCCGGCGACCAGCCTGCATCTACTCGCCATGGCGCTGTGGCTGGGCGGCCTGATAACGCTCGCGGTCTGCGTCCTCATCCCGGCCGGGAGGCGGGAGACCAGCCGAGCCATCGCCCTGGAGCCCGCGCTGCGCAGGTTCTCCGGGCTCGCGCAGGTCTGTTTCGCGGTGATCGCGGCGACCGGCGTCTACCTGTCCTGGCGGCAGGTGGGGACGTGGGCCGCGCTTGGCGCGACCGACTTCGGTCGGCTGCTGCTCGGCAAGCTCGCCGTCGTCCTCGCCGTGGTGGGTCTCGCCGCCGGAGCGCGGCGGTTCGTACGGCGGCGCGGCCGCGAACCTCTCGGCCTCGACGCCGCCCCCGCCGCCGCGGTGCGCCGGCTGCGCCGTTCGGTCGTGGGAGAGATCCTGCTCGGGGTCGCGGTCGTGTCAATCACGGCCGTGCTCGTCAACACCGCCCCGGCCCGCACCAGCTACGCGCCGCCGGTGCATACCACCGTTCCCATACCCGCCGCCGCAGCCGAGTCGGCCTCCGGGCTGCGGGACGCCTCGGTCGAGGTGAAGATCGAGCCGGCGCGGTCCGGCAACAACGTGGCCGACATCTACCTCACCGGCCCGGACGGCTCGCTGGTCGCGGTACCCGAGATCTCCGGCCGGCTCGAATCACCCGACCGCGACGTCCCGGCACTGCCGGTCACCGTCACCGCGGCCGAACCCGGCCACTACGTGGCGAACTCGATGTCCATCCCCTTCCCCGGGGAGTGGGTGCTGCGGCTGGACATCCGAGTCTCCGACTTCGACGAGACACCCGTGCGCGTCCAGTTCACGGCACGCTGAAAGGTAGGTAACACACATGCGAGGCGCTGACCGAAAGGCGTCCCGGAGCCGATCCACCGCGATCGCCGCCGGCTTGCTCGCCCTCGGCGTCCTGGCGGGCTGCTCCAGCGAGGGCCCGGCACCCGTGACCAAACCCCCCTACACCGTGGACTCGGTCCGCTCCGGCCTGGTCAGCCCCAAGGACCTGGGCGAGGGCGCGATCGAGATCGAGGACGAGGGCCATTCCTCGCACGTCATCTACACGCCCCCGAACAGCATCCCGACCTGCCCGTACGTCCAACGTTCCGAGAACGTCGAGGTCGCTGTGGAGCCGGCGATCGAGCCGGTGGGTGGGAATCCGACCGGACGGACCGTCGTCGCGCCTCAGATCGTGGGGCCGTCGTCGCTGCCGGTCGTGACACAGGGCGCGGTGGTCTTCCAAAGCTCCTCGCTCGTGGACGACACGATGAACGCCGTCGTGGCCGAGGCCAACAAGTGCCCGGCGACGTTCAGCGTGCTCGGCGGACCGGCGACCGTGGTCGGTGAGTACAAGGTCGGCAGCCGGTCGATCGAGATCAACGGGTGGAAAGGGTTCTCGCAGCATCTCGTACACACCTCGCCCCCGGAGGTGAACACGGAGACCTACGACGACCTGGTCACCGTCGTGGTGCGCAAGGCGAACGCCATCATCTACGTCGGCTACACCCAGATCAAGTCCGTGGGCAAGCGCGCCGACTCCGACGAGAAGGTCAAGGCGTTGATGAAGACCACGCTGGCCCGCCTCGGCTAATGCGGTGACCAGTAATGCTCGCCGGTTGCGGCGGCTGGGCTGATCAAGACCTGCGCCAAAGCACCCACGAGACCGTGATCCGCATGTTCAACGCCATGATCGCCGACCAATGAAGAGCTGGAGGATGCACATGCTTCGCCGAGTTGTACGTGGCCTCGTAACCGTAGGGGTGGCGGCCTTCCTCGTCGGCCTGCTACCGGCGGCGGCGTTCGCCCACGTGACGGTCAACCCGGGCACGGCCACCCAGGGCGGTTACGCGGCCCTGACGTTCCGGATTCCCACCGAGAGCGACGACGCGAGCACCACCAAGGTCGAGGTGCAGTTCCCGGCCGACTCCCCGCTGGCCTCGCTCTCGGTGAAGCCGCACGCCGGTTGGTCGTACGAGATCACGAAGAAGAAGCTGACCACACCGATCGAGGCACACGGCGCGCAGATCAGCGAGGTCATCGACAAGATCACCTGGACTGCGGCGGATCCGCAGTCAGCGATCAAACCGGGTGAGTACGACGAGTTCTCGGTGAGCGCCGGACCGCTGCCCGCGGCCGACCAGCTGGTGTTCAAGACGCTGCAGCACTACAGCAGCGGCGAGGTCGTGCGGTGGATCCAGGAGCCAGCCTCCGGTACCGACGAGCCGGAGCGTCCCGCGCCGGTGCTCCGGCTCGTGGCCGAGGCGGATGCGGCATCGCCCCCGGCGGCGGGTACCGAGCAGGCGGCGGTGGCCGTGGACAGCGCGTCCACTACGCAGTCGGATGCGGGAAGCCGGTGGGCGCTCGGACTTTCCGTGGCCTCGCTGCTGATCGCCCTCGTGTGCGCGGCGATCGCCGTGCGATCGCGCCGGACGCGATGAGCGCCCTGATCGGTGCTCCTTGCGCCGGACGCGAGGAGCACCGATCAGCACCGCCGAATGATGCCCGTCCTTCTCACTCGGCTGGCGGTGGGTCGTCTCCATCGCAGAGGACGTTGCCAACGCGTTGAGGGTGAGGTTGCCAATTGGCGTTGTCTTGGTGCTTACGAGGACGACCCCGCGCCCAGTCGAACGACGCCCGGTGTGCCCGGCCAGTGCCGGTGTCGTCGGTCTTCTCTGTGATGGTCGACTGAGCAGGGCGCACCTGACGAATGCCACGGACGGACCGAGGTGGCCGACGCTGAGCGCTCGGACGGCGGCATGTGAGTGCACCTCAGGCTGCGAAGCGGTCAATGTCTGTTGCGAGGTCGTCCCCAGTCAGGGGCTGTTGCATGTCGCTGAGGACTCTCGCCACGGCGGGGAGCGCGTGCTGCTGGTTGGTGAGGAGAACGCTCGCGTAGTCCTTGTCGGGAACCAGTAGCATCGCGGTGCGATATCCGGGTAGGCGCCCGTTGAGGTACATCTGGCCCGAGGGGCCAAGCGCCCATCCGAGGCCGTACGTCATGGGGTCGCCCGGCGTGGTACGCGGTCGGCGAATGTCGGCCAGAAGGGCCCGGTCGTCGAGCAGTCCTTCGCCAAGTGCCAGGAGGTCCGAGATGCACGACCACAAGCCTCCGCTGGGGCGGCGCGAGTGTGGGTAATCGCTGAGTGGGAGCTCGGTCGGCCCGTCCCATCCGGTGACCGGGTCGCGCGGTGCGTCGAAACTTGTGCGGGAGAGATGCCAAGGTTCGAGCAGCTTCTTCTTCAACGCCGTCTCGTACGAAGCGCGGTTGAGGGCCGCGAGGATCGCGCCGGCCAGGAAGTAGTTTCCGTTGTAGTAGGACCAGTGTGCCCCGGGCTCGTATGCGTTCCCGGCGCGTACTACGAGCCGGGCTGCCTCGTGGAGCGCGTGGTGCCCGTCGCCCAGAGCGGCTACGGCGGTCGAGTCCACGGACTCGCGTAGCCCTGAGACCTGCCCGAGGATCTGCTCGACGGTGAGGCTGGCATCGGCTCGCCAGTCGGGCGCGAGGTGTGGAAGCAGTTCGATGGCGGGGGTGCTTAGCGGGACGTTGTGCTCTCGCAGTGTCAGCACGAGCGCGGTGGAGGTGAAGGTCTTCGTTAACGACGCGATTCGGAAGCACGAATCCGCGGTCACCTGAACCGCTCCGCGGGTAGCCACGCTTCTTGTCCTCGTGGCGGAGAGTCCCGCTACCACGGCCGGAATGTCGCGGAGGTTGACCTGCTTGTCGAGCACATCTTGAAGATCCACAGTGAGATCTTCCCAGCCATCGCCGAGCCGCCGTCGGAGGGCTCAGCTGGACCCGCACTATCATCTGCAGTTCCGGATACCGAGCCGACCATCAAGCGACCACTGGTGCTGACGGACCACAGCCCGCCACCGCGCACGCTGCGCGGCAGATCCGGATACCGGTGTCTTGCCCAAGTCAGCCCCGCCCGGCCAGCGTCATGTCGCGGCAATGCGTTAGCTCAAGCTGCCTACGGCCTTGGCATAGTAGAGGGACTCCTCGAGATGGAAGGCGATCTGCCGAACTGACCAAGCATCGCCTTGCCGTTGATCGAGTTCGGATTCCGAGAGGCACCGGAGTCGGACATCGTAGATCTGCGCGAGCCGGGTCAGTCGGCTGCGTGCCTCGTCTAGGTCCTCGGAAGTGAACGGTGCAAGATCGGCGGGTGTGGTGATCGCGGAAGCGTGCCAGTGATCCGGGATCGTCGGAACGCCAGCGATCCGTGCTTCGATCTCCGCTAGGTGGTCGATGAGATGGTCGGTGACCCGCCGGATCGCCTTGTGCGGGCTATAGATCCGGTCGTCCACCGCCCGTGGCTCACCGTCCCAAAGCGTCCATGTCCGAGCCAGCTCAAGGACTTGATCAATCAGGCCGGTCACCACGTCGGCGGGGTTGCGGGCGTCAATCAGGGGTGTATCGGACATTGCATCTCCATCGTCGAGGGCTGGCGCTGGGATGGTACCGGCGCCGAGCGATACTTTCCGGATCCGGTGGCAATGCGCAGGCCACTCCGAGGGCTACTGGGTGGTCACGCTCCGCAGCGCGCGGATCGCGGCAGATGAGTATGCTCTACAGCGCCGATGCCGGGGGCGACGTGATGGAACTGAGCGGTGATGAGCCGGTGCAACTGCCCGGCGGTTTCGTCAATGGTGTTGTGCGTGTGGGCGACACGGTGCGGCGGTCCGCCTCGCCGTCGGGTGGCTTTGTTCAGGATCTCCTGCGGTATCTCGAGCGCTGCCAGTGGTCGGGGGCTCCGCGTCACCTCGGCCTCGATGATCGGGGTCGTGAGATCCTCACCTTCCTGGACGGGCATGTTGCCTGGGAGGGGACACAGCCGGCTGAGGTGCGATCCGACGAGAGCTTGGCGGCCGTAACGGGCCTGGTACGCCAGTTCCATGATCTGACCGCAGGTAGCGACCTTGCTGGTGATCAGGAGGTCGTCTGCCACAACGACTTGTCGCCGAAGAACACCGTCTACCGCGACCTTGGGTGTGGCCTGCGTCCAGTGGCCTTCATCGATTGGGACCTGGCGGCGCCCGGAGCTCGGGTGCATGACGTTGCTCATGTGTGCTGGCAGTATGTCGGCCTGGGGCCGGGAGCGGACGTCACCGAGACCGCCCGGCTGGTGCGGTTGATCGCGGATACGTACGACTTGCCGGCTCGGAGTGAACTGGTCCGAACGATCCTGTGGTGGCAGGACAGATGTTGGAAGGGAATCTCGGCCGCTGCGGACGCTGGCGAGCCGGCAATGGTGCGGCTGCGTGCGCTCGGCGCGGTAGATGGCGTTCGGGAGGCCCATCGGTGGACAGCCGAGCACCGACGCGTACTGGAACAGGCGCTGTTGTAGGTGTGGCGCTGACGAGCGGCACAGTAGCGATGGACTCACCTCGGCAGATCCGGGAGTCGGGCGGCCCAACTTGCTATGACAGTCCGTACCGCGCTGAAAGCGGCACGTTGTTGTATCGCTGGTTCAGCGAGGCCCGGTGCTGCTGTCCGGCGTAGGAGCGGCGCAAGCGGAGCGAGTGCCGAAGGCAAATTGGGTGTGCGGCGGCACCCATGACCGATCCTTCGGCCGTGGCAAACTTCGACTCGTGTCCGACACCCCCAAAGCGATGTTTGTCTATGGCAGTCTTCGCCATGGCGAACTGGCCCACCGGTAGGTAGCGCCATTGGTGTCGCGGACTGATCGTGCGGGCATCACGGGCTATGGCCTCCACGTGCGCGACGGGCTTCCGTTCATCACCGAGGTCCGCGGTGGCTGTGTCCGAGGCGATTTGCTCACCGCGTCAACGAGCGAGGGCGCCGAGGACCTCCGGCACGAGAGGCATGGCCTCGCTCCGTCCAGCGCTGGTGGGCCAGATCGGCCACCACGAGGTCCTGCCAGCCCATGCCGACGCTCTTGAACACCGATGAATTGGTGGTGGGTGCCAGACGTACCGCGTCGCGAAGCTCGATGAGGTTGTCCTTGCCGACGGCGCCGGCGCGTACGGCCTGGATGATGTCACCCGCTTCGCGTAGCGCGACGCGGCGGGACTCGACGACCACCCGTTCGGCGGCGCCGATCGTCGCGTCGTCGAGTTCGCGGGCGTCCGGCTCGTGGGAGCCGACCGCGACCGCACAGGTTCCCGGGCGCAGCCGGCGGCCGTCGAAGAGCGGCTGGCGGGCGGTGGTGGCGCAGACCAGCACGTCCGCATCCGCGACGTCGTCGTGGCTGCCGACGCGCGCGTCCAGACCGCTATCGCGAACCTTGGCCACCAGGGCCGCCGCGCGGTCGGGGTCCCGGCCCACCACTGTGACGTCGCTGAGCGGGCGAACAGTGCGCAGCGCCTGCACATGCCCCCACGCCTGTGGGCCGGAGCCGAGCACGACCAGGTGTCGCGCCTCGGGTGCGGCGAGGTGGTCTACCGCGACCGCGGAAACCGCGGGGGTCCGCAACGTGGTCAGGGCCGTGCCGTCCAGCAGCGCTACCGGCGTCAGCGTGACCCGGTCGTAGAGCACGTACAGCGCCTGGATGCGGGGGAGGCCGCGGCCGGAGTTGCCCGGAGCCACCGTGCTCAGCTTCACGCCCACGGCGGTGGCGGTCTCGGCGGGCATCAGCAGCAGCTGCCCGTGCTGCACGTCGTGGATGGAGCGCTGCAGCGACGCCTGCGGGTCGAGCCCGCCGGACAGGGCCTTCGCCAGGGCGGCGACGGCGTCGGCGAACGGCACCAGGCCGAAGACGTCGGCCTCGTCGAGGTACGGCAGCGTCGCGGTCATCGGGTCTTCGCAATCACGGTCGCCGGGCGGGGTGCGGTGTGGGCGAGGACGGCGGCCTGGGCGCCGGTGTGCAGTCGGGCCAGGTCGTCGTCGGTGAGCTGCACGATGGGCAGGCTCGTGCCGTAGATCTCGGCGGCGACGAGGGCCCCGATCACCAGGATCGCGTCGCACTCGGCCAGCAGGAGGGCCGCCGGCGCGTGCCCCGACCGGATCAGCTCCGCGAGCACCGCCGTGGAGGAGCTGGACCCGCGACCGGCCTGCATCGCGAGGACCTGCCCGGCGACCGTGACGCCGCGCTGCGGATGGTGGGCGTCGACGATCAGCCCGCGCGCGTCGAGCCCGCCCCAGAAGGAGAGCGGTTCGTCGAGCGCGAGGACGACGCCGTCCGCCGCTCCCGGATGAAGAGAGCGGCCAGCCAGCATCACCGGATCATCCCCAGAGCCGCTCATCGCGTACCACCCTCCCGGCTCTCGCCGAGGCGACGCACTCGGCCAGGTTTCCCAACACGGTGTCGATCCCGAGGTTGGCCGGCGCGTACCAGGCCCACTTGCCCGAGTTCGTCATCACGGTGCGGACTCCGTCACGCAGCACGGGCGTCACATACGTGCAGGTGTCGGTGAGGATGCGGCCACCGGCGTCGCGTACGGCGTCGGCGTACCCGCGTGCCTCCGCCTCGGCCAGCACGGCCCGGCTGGTCGACACGAACACGTCGACCGACGAGGCGAACGACGGGCCGTTACGCAACTCGCCCGCCAGCGCCGCGAACTCGGACAGCGAGAAGTGCGGGGTGCCGAGGCTGACGGCGTCGAGTGAGGTCGTGGCGGTGCTGCTGAGCCGGTCGCGCGCTCGCCTGAGGTCGTGTGCCGTCACCAGCACGGTGGTGGCCCCGGGCCCGAGTACCCTGTCGAGCGTCGGTGCTTCCGGGGTCACCCCCACGACGTGGAACAGCGCGACGCCGCCGGCGGACGCGGCGGTGGCGCCGAGCGCCTTGAGCCGGTCCTCGGTGACGCCGCCGTCGGTCAGGTCGCCGGGCAGGCCGGTGAGAGCCGCGACCCGGGTTCCGGCGAGTTCCCCGAGCAGCGCCCCGATCGCGGGCCAGGCGACGTCGTCGTCGAGCAGCGCGGCGGGAACCTTGGAGAAGTCGAGCACCAGCGCGGCGGTGCGGTTGCGCCGCAGGTGCAGGCCCGAGTAGGGGACCCGGCCGGCGACGCCGGCGGCGATGTCGATGAAGTCGCCGTACCGGTCCGTGCGCGCCCCGAGTACCGAGTTGACGAAGGCGATGGCGTTCGACTCCGCCCACGCCACGTGGCTGCCCGCTGCCGGGCGGTGGCCGGACTGGTACGGCGCGCACGACCAGATCGGCTCGCAGCCGAGGGCCACGTGCGCGTCCATCAGGCGCCGGCCGTTCTCGGCCACCTCCGCGTCGGCGCGTACCAGCCCGGGATGCAGCAGATCGAGCGAGCCGACGTTGAGTGTCGTACGCACCCGCACCCGGGCGCCGAGGGAGACCAGCCGTTGCGTGAACTCCAGCCCCGCCACGCCGTGGTACAGGCAGCCGTCAGCGTGCGCCGACTCGATCGGCACCAACCGTTCGGCTCCGTTCGCGCGTGCCATCCCGACGATCAGCCGCATGCACATCGCGATGGCCGGGCCCTGCTCCCCGGCCAGCATCGACTCTTCCTCGGCGGTCAGGACCAGAGCGTCGTCGCCGGGCATCAGACTCCTTCGCCGGGGGCAAGAGGCGCGGTGCGCAGGGAGGTGAAGAGGACCTGCGCGGCCTTGCCCCGCTCACGGCCGTCCACGCTGGACGCCTTTTCGATGCCGAACGGCAGGTGGAGGTCGACTCCGGTAGTCGGTGCGGTGACCTTCACCAGGCCGGCCTCCAACGCATCCGCGGTCGCGAGCGCGGCGGTGAGACCGCGCGTGAACACGTCGTCGGCGGGCATGTGTCAGGCCAGTCCGGCTTCGAGGGCTGCCTCGGTTGCGGCGCGGACCGCCCGCTCCTGCTCAGCGGCCAGCGGCTGCCGCGGCGGCCGGCAGACGCCGCCCTTACGGCCGACGATGTCCATGGAGAGCTTGATCGCCTGCACGAATTCGGTCTTCGAGTCCCAGCGGAGCAGGGGATGCAGCAGCCGGTACAGCGGCAGCGCGGCTGCCAGGTCCCCGGCCACGGAGGCCTCGTACAGCGCGACCGTCGAGCGGGGGAAGGCGTTGGTGTATCCGGCGACCCACCCCTTGGCGCCCGCGATGCCGACCTCGAGCACGACGTCGTCGGTGCCGATCATCAGGTCCAGGCCGGGCGCGAGTTCCGAGATCTCGTAGGCCCGGCGCACGTCCCCGCTGAACTCCTTGACGCCCACGATGAGGCCCTCGTTGTACAGGGTGGCCAGGATTCGGGGGGTCAGGTCGGTCTTGGTGTCGATCGGGTTGTTGTACGCGGTGACCGGCAGGCCGGCCTTGGCGATCTCGCGGTAGTGCTCGAGGACGGCCCGCTCGTCCGTGCGGTACGCGTTCGGCGGGAGCGCCATGACGGCCTGCGCGCCGGCCTCGGCCGCCTGCTCGGCCCAGCGTCGTGACTCCAGGGCGCCGTAGGCGCCCACACCGGGCATGACGACGAAGCCTTCGGGGGCGGCCTGGACGGCCACCTCGACGACCTTCGTGCGCTCCTCGACGGTCAGCACCTGGTACTCGCCCAGGGATCCGTTCGGGGTCACTCCGTGGGCGCCGTTGTCGGCCAGCCACCGCACGTGCTCGGCGTACGCGTCGAAGTCCACGGACAGGTCGTCCCGGTAGGGCAGGGCGGCCGCGACGAGCACGCCGTGCCAGGGGCGGGTACGGACAGTGGGGGAGGCAGTCATGTCGGAGAGTCCTTCCGGGACGGTCAGTAAAACATTACATAGCAGTCCGCGAGGCTCAAGTCACGCGTCGGTAACACCCCCACATGCACGTCTGGAGCAACCCTGTGTCGTGTGCCATAGTGCAGTGCTACGTCACACAGCAGTGCTACCAGTCGCTACCTGGCCGTCCCCTGTGTCGGTCCTGAGGGAAGTGAGTTTGGACAATGACGTCATTCCTCACCCGCCGGCTGTCGCGAGTCGCCCTCGTGGGCAGTGCGGCGGTGGCGGCCATGATGCTCTCCGCCTGCGGCAACGGTCTCGCCTCGGGCGGGGGCGAGAAGTCGGACGATGGGCCGATCGTCCTCGGCATGCTGACTCCGCTGTCGGGCAGCAGCTCGGCCATCGGCCCGTACATGAAGAACGCCGCGCAACTCGCCGTCGACGAGATCAACGCCAAGGGCGGCGTCGACGGGCGCAAGCTCGAGCTCAAGGTCGAGGACGAGGCGTGCGACGCCAAGAGCGCCACGGCCGGCGCCAACAAGCTGGTCACCGCGGGCGTGAAGATCTCGGTCGGCGGCTACTGCTCCGGTGCGACGCTCCCGACGCTGCCGATCTTCGAGAAGGCCGGCGTGCCCATGCTCATCCCGGCCGCCAACTCCAACGAACTGGTCGCGCAGCGCAAGAAGAACGTCTTCCTGATCAACGGCACCGGGGCTCAGCAGTCCGACGCGGCGCTGAAGTTCATGAAGAAGGTGGGCGCCACCAAGGTCGCCCTCATGGACGACAACACCAGCTACTCCAAGGACATCGCCGACACCACCGCCAAGCTGCTGACCGGCTCGCCGGCGCTCGCCGGTCGCGAGTCGGTCACCGCGGGGGAGAGCGACTACAGCGCCAACGTCAACGCCATCCTCAAGGGACAGCCGGACTTCATCTACTGGACCGGCTACTACCAGGAGGGCGGCCTCATCATCCGTCAGCTGCGGCAGGCGGGCTACAACGGCAAGATCATGGTCGCCGACGGGTCGGTCGATCAGAAGCTGGTGGACATCGCCGGCCCCGAGGCCGCCGAAGGTGTCTTCGCCACCATGACGCAGACCCCGGAGACGATCCAGGGCGCCGACCAGTGGATCGTGGACTACACGAGCAAGTTCGGCGCCGCCCCCGGCCCGTACTCCACCCAGGCCTACGACGCGGTTCGGGTGGCCGCCGAGGCGGTCGACAAGGCCGGCTCGACCGACGGTGACGCCGTCATCAAGGCACTCGAGGGGATCGACGGTTTCCAGCTGTTCTCCGGGCCGCTGAAGTTCACGCCCGAGCACACGCTCTCCAGCGGTGGCTTCCAGATCCTCACGGTGGAGAACGGCAAGATCGTCCTCGAGGACACCCTGCAGTAGGTCGTCTGCTCCCGGCGGCGCCCTCCCAGGAGTGCGCCGCCGGGGCGTTCCCCGCCCCGAAGGACTCCCATGACCCAACTCATCTGGAACGGTCTCTTCGTCGGATCGTTCTACGCCCTGGTCGCCCTGGGCTACACGATGGTGTACGGCATCATCAGGCTCCTCAACTTCGCCCACGGCGACCTGTACATGCTCGGTGCGTTCGTCGGTTTCGGCGTCCTGAGCGTCGCCGGCGGGCTGGCGACCGGCCTCGGCTTCGTGGCGCTGCTGATCGTCATGATCATCTCGATGCTGGTGACCGGGACGGCCGGCCTGGTGCTCGAGCGGGTCGCCTACCGTCCCCTGCGCGGCGCGCCCCGGCTCTCCGTGCTGATCACCGCGGTGGGCGCCTCGTTCGCGCTCGAGTACGGGATGCGGCTGGTGGCCGGACCCAACCCCGAGGTCTACCCGGTCCGGTTGGCGGGCGACCCGGTCAATCTGCTCGGCGCCCGCATCACCGTCCAGCAGGTCAGTCTCATCCTGATCGCGATCCTGCTGATGGCCGGCCTCCAGTGGCTCGTCATGGGGACCGAGACCGGGCGGGCCATGCGCGCCATCTCCCAGGACCCGACGGCCGCCCTGTACATGGGCATCAACGTCGACGCGGTCATCGCGCGTACCTTCTTCATCGGCTCCGCCCTCGCCGGCGCCGCCGGCGTGATGGCCGGCGGCTACTACGGGAAGATCGACTTCCTGATGGGGTTCATCATCGGGCTCAAGGCGTTCACCGCGGCCGTCATCGGCGGCATCGGCAACATCAAGGGCGCGATGCTCGGCGGCCTGACGCTCGGCCTGCTCGAGTCGATCGGCACCGCCTGGATCGGCGGGCAGTGGCGCGATGTCTTCGCCTTCAGCTTCCTCATCATCTTCCTCACGCTCCGCCCGACCGGCATCCTCGGCGAGCGCGTTACGGAGCGTGTCTGATGACCACCAACCTCGCCACGTCACCCGCCCGCGCCCGTGCGCTCTTCGACCGCATCCAGCAGAACCGCTACCTCGGCCTGGTCGGACTGGCCGTCGCGTTGCTGGCGCCGTTCATCACCGCCACCAACTACGCCCTGTCGGTGATGACCTCCGCGCTGCTGTTCGTGATGCTCGCGGTCGGCCTCAACATCGTCGTCGGCTACTGCGGCCTGCTCGATCTCGGGTACGCCGCGTTCTTCGCCATCGGCGCCTACGTCAGCGGCATCCTCGCCACCAGGTACGGCTGGCCGCTGCTGGCCACCGTGCCCGTCGTCATCGTCGCGGCGGTGGTCGCCGGCATCGTGATCGGTGGGCCCACCCTGCGGCTGCGCAGCGACTACCTGGCGATCGTGACGCTCGGCTTCGGGGAGATCATCCGGGTCACGGCGAACAACCTCACCATCACCGGTGGGCCGTCCGGCATCTACGGGATCCCCGGCATCATGCTGCTCGGGGTCGACCTCAGCGGCCCGGTCGGCCTCTACTACACCTGTGTGGTCGTCGTCGCCCTGGCCGTCCTCGGCGCGGCGCGGCTCGGCCGCAGCCGGCTCGGCCGCGCCTGGCGGTTCATCCGCGAGGACGAGGACGCCGCCGAGGCGATGGGCATCAACACGTACCGGGTGAAACTCGCCGCCTACATCGGCGGCGCCATCTGGGGTGGCCTCGCCGGCATCCTCTTCGGCGCCCAACTGTCCGCCATCTCCCCACCGAGTTTCACCTTCCTGTGGTCGGCCCTCATCCTGATGGCCGTCGTGCTCGGTGGCATGGGCTCCACGCCCGGCGTCGTGCTCGGCGCCATCTTCATCAGCGTGCTGCCCGAGCTTCTCCGGGAGGCCGCCGACTACCGGTACTTCGTCTTCGGCATCCTGCTCATCATCGTGATGATCTTCCGTCGGCAGGGGCTGTGGCCGGCGCGGGCCGTGGAACGGCAGTCCCGGCGCGACCGGCGCAGAGCCGAGGAACATGACGTGCGCAAGGGCAAGGAGGTAGTGCCGTGAGCACGCGGGATTCCGTACCGCTGCTGCGGGTGCAGGATTTGCACCTCGACTTCGGCGGCGTGAAGGCCGTCGACGGGCTGTCCTTCCAGGTCTACGAAGGCGACGTCCTCTCCGTCGTCGGTCCCAACGGTGCCGGCAAGACCAGCGCGTTCAACTGCATCACGGGCTTCTACAAGCCCACCGGCGGCTCCATCACGTTGCACGGCGTGGACATCACCGGCCTGCGGCCCTCCGCGATCGCGGCCCGGGGGATGTCACGTACCTTCCAGAACCTGCGCCTGTTCGGTGAGCTGACGGTGCTGGACAACGTCCGCGCCGGGATGCACCTGCGGCTGCGGCAGAACGGCCTCGACGCGCTACTGCACACGCCCCGGTTCCGGCGATCGGAACGGGAGGCCACCGACGAGGCCAACCGGTGGCTCGACTTCGTGGGCCTGCGCGGCGACCGCGGTGGTCTCGCGCGGAACCTGCCGTACGGCGAGCAGCGCCGTGTCGAGATCGCCCGCGCCCTCGCCCGCGGACCCAAGGTGCTCCTGCTGGACGAGCCCGCCGCCGGCCTCAACTACGGCGAGAAGGGCGAGCTGCTCGACCTGCTGCAGCGCATCAGCGCGCTCGGCATCGCCATCGTGCTCATCGAGCACGACATGGATCTCGTCATGCAGGTCTCGCGCCGCGTCGTCGTACTGAACTTCGGCCGGGAGATCGCCGACGGCACTCCCGAGGAGGTACGCCGCGACCCCGCCGTGATCGAGGCGTACCTCGGCAAGGACGACGACGAGGAGGAGGACACGAACGAGGAGATGATCAGCCATGAGTGACGCCGCCGACCGCTGGGCACTCGAAATCGACGGCCTCGACGTCCACTATGGCCGCGTCCACGCCCTCCGGGGGCTGACCCTGACCGTCGGCGAGGGCGAGATCATCACCCTGCTCGGCAACAACGGCGCCGGCAAGACCAGTACGCTCGCCACCGTCTCCGGGGTGGTGCGATCCACCGGCGGCACCGTGCGCGCGTTCGGCCGGGACATCACCAAGGCCAAGCCGTGGGAGATCGTCGGCGCCGGAATCGTGCACGTGCCGGAGGGACGCCGCATCTTCTCCCGGCTGACCGTCCACGAGAACCTGCAACTCGGCGGCTACCTGGTGAGCGACAAGGCCGTGGTCGGCCGCCGGATCGACGAGGTGTACACCCTGCTGCCGCGGCTCGCCGAGCGGCGCAATCAGCAGGGCGGGAACCTGTCCGGCGGCGAGCAGCAGATGCTCGCCGTCGGCCGCGCGCTGGTCGCGGCACCCAAACTGCTGATGCTGGACGAACCCTCGATGGGGCTCGCACCACTCATGGTGGCGCAGATCATGAACCTGATCCGCCAGATCAACGCCGACGGCACCTCGGTGCTGCTCGTCGAACAGAACGCCCGCGCCGCGCTCAAGATCGCGCACCGCGCGTACGTCGTGGAGAACGGCGTGATCACCCTGCAGGGAGCAGCCCGCGAACTCGCGCGCGACTCCCGCGTGGTCGAGGCGTACCTGGGGGCCTGAGGCGATGCGGGACATTCGTGCCACCGACTACCACACGGCGGGAGAGCCCTTCCGCATCGTCACCGAAGGCGTCCCGGAGATCTCCGGCACCACCGTGTTGCAACGACGCGAACATGCTCAGCGTGATGAACAAGTCGACGCGGTACGGCGGCTTCTGGTCAACGAGCCTCGTGGCCACGCCGACATGTACGGCTGCTTCCTCGTGCCACCGAACGACGAGGGCGCCCACTTCGGAGTGCTGTTCTGGCACAAGGACGGCTACTCGACGGCGTGCGGACACGGCACCATCGCGCTGGGTGTGTGGGCCGTCCGCAGCGGCCTCGTGGACGCCACCCCGTACGGGGACACCGACGTGGTGATCGACGTACCGTCAGGTCGCGTCACAGCCACAGTCACCTGTGTCGCCGGCGAGGTCCGCGAGGTCAGCTTCCGCAACGTGCCCGCATACGTACTGGGCCGGGACATCATCGTGAACACCAGCCGCGGCCCGGTACGCGCGGACGTCAGCTACGGCGGCGGGATCTACGCCTCCGTCGACGCCTCGCTCCTCGGGCTGTCGGTCACCCCGGAGCACTACGGTGAGCTGCTCGCACTCGGCCGTGAAATCAAATGGGAACTCAACGAAACCGAATGGGCCCGGCATCCGAGCGAATCACGGCTCGACGGCGTCTACGGCACGATCCTGTTCGAGGATCTCGGCCGACGGTCCAGCGGCCCCCACCAGCGCAACATCACCGTCTTCGCCGACGGGGAGGTCGACCGGTCACCGTGCGGGTCAGGCACGTCCGCGCGGATCGCGCTGCTAGCATCATCCGGGCAACTCGCCCCTGACCAGGTGCTAACGCACGACTCGGTGATCGGAACACGATTCCTGGGCCGCGTCGTACGGGAGCTGGAAGCAGAGGGCCGCCCGGCCTACGTTTCAGAGGTGCGAGGGATGGCCTATCGCACCGGCGAACACCATTTCGTCCTTGAGGACAACGATCCCGTCGGACTGGGATTCGCGCTGCGATGAAGAGGACAAGGAGTGAGACCGTGACGGACGCCACCGGGCGCCTGGCCCCGGACGCGCTCTCGCTGCCGCAGTTGGGGGGCCGTCCCAACCTTCGACAGGAGATCGCCCACGCCCTGCGTGGCGCGGTCATCACCGGGCAGCTGCGCGCCGGCGTGCTGTACTCCGTGCCGATGCTCGTAGAGCAGTTCGGTGTCTCCGCCACGCCGGTCCGCGAAGCGATGCTCGACCTCGCCAACGAGGAACTGGTCACGATCGTTCGGA
Source organism: Micromonospora sp. NPDC023737 (assembly GCF_040639715.1). Taxonomy (NCBI): domain Bacteria; kingdom Bacillati; phylum Actinomycetota; class Actinomycetes; order Micromonosporales; family Micromonosporaceae; genus Micromonospora; species Micromonospora sp. NPDC023737. The sequence continues at coordinate 65,617 of NZ_JBFAAL010000016.1, read as the reverse complement.
ACAAGGGCTTCCGGGTCAAGGAGCTCAGCGACCGGGACCTGGACGAGATCACCTCGCTGCGCGCGCTGATCGAGGTGCCCACCGTGGCCGAGATCGCCCGGGCCATCAACGAGCCCACCCGGGCGGCGGTCGAGGAGCTGCGTCCCCTGACGAAGGAGGTCGAGCGCCTCGCCGAAATCGGCGACCTCATCGGCTACGTCGAAGTCGACAGGCGTTTCCACCTGTCGTTGCTCGCCCTCGCCGGTAACCGGCATCTCATCGACGTCGTCGGCAACCTACGGGCCCGCAGCCGGCTGTACGGCCTGCAAGAACTCGCCGAGCGTGGCGAGCTGGGGCGTTCGGCCGCCGAGCACGAGCAGATCGTCGATCTGGTGGTGGCCGGCGATGCGCCGGGCGCGGCAGCGCTGATGCGACGCCACATCGGCCACGTCCGCGGCTCCTGGGCCGGCCACCACGAACCCTGACCGCCGGCACCGGGCGGCCAGGGCGGATGAAGTCGAGCCGGGCAACAGCGTCGCCGCCGTGACCTCGCTAGCCCGCGAGAGTGCGGATGCTGAGGAGAGGGCAGTGCTGACCGCGGCAGCGGAGGGACGGAGGGTGTTGAGCTTCGTTCCGTGCCCGACGGTCCAACTTCGCCCCGAAAGCGATCGCGCCGACAAGCCGCCCGCGTCCATCAGCCAGCGCGAGCGCTGGCTGATGGACGCGTCGCTGCCGGAAACTGCAAATCCCCGAGCGGCGTCTCCCGTGTAGGGACGTGGTGCGATCAGGCAGAGTAGCCGCGAGTTGCGATCCAGTTGGCCATGTCGATCGTGCTCATCCAGTAGGTGTTGGAGCCGTACATGCCGGACGCGTCGGCGACCTTCACGGCACGCCCGTCGTCGCTGTAGCCGACGAGGGTGACGTAGTGGCCGCCGGAGAAGTCGTGCCATACCCCGCTGGCGTCGGTCGCGCCACCGATGACGTTGGCCACCACGGCATGGCCACTGCTGATGGCGTGTACGACGTCAGCCTGCAGTTGGTCCATCTGAGCGGGTGTGGCTTCCTGGCCCGTGATTTCCTTCGTCTGGTACATGTCGGCGCCAATCGCGCCGTTGAGCATGCGGGTCGTGTCGAAGGCGGAATCCGTGCCGTGGATCGTGGTGCCCAGCCCGTCGGCGAGCTCCTCCTGGCTGGCGTCGATGTTGAGAGCGGTCAGGGCGTTGTGCACCGCGGCCGGGCCGCAGTAGTAGAAGTTGATCTGATACTCGAACGAGGTGCCCAGGATCTTCTCCGGCGGGGCCGCCGGAGCCGGATCTCGAGTGGTGGCCGCGGCCGGATCCGGCCCGGCGGTTGTGGCCTTGGCGGCCGCGACATCGGCCACGACCTGCGGACCCGAGGCGGCGAGTGCCGCACTCGGAGCGGAAAGCTCATGCCCGAGAGCGGCCCCCGTGGCGGCCGTCGCGGCGGTTACCAGCGCGGCCGACAGCAGCGCCACCTTGTGGCCGCGGCGCAGAGCGGTAATGCGAACACGTTCCGGAGTCATGATGCTCCCTCGATCGAGTGGATTGGCGGACGTAATGGACCGGATCAGCGGTAGATGCAGCGTGGGGTGGACCGGAACGCATCGCGGTGAGCGCATCGGCCTCGACCGGTGAGGGTGCAGCCGTCAGGGGCCATCAGTCCTGGGAATCAGCCGATGTTCGGTTGGTGGCTCGCATGATCACGATTGAGCGGGCCTGGCCCTGGGCCTCATTGCGTTCATGCCTGACGATCGACCGGCTGTGCGACGGTAACGGGTTCAACTGACCCTCTGCAACCGTGCCCTTATGGCGGCTATAAGTGAATTGAATGACAGGGGTATGGGCCGGCGGCGGCGCGCGTCGGCGCTATCTGGTTTCGAAGGGGCGGAATGGACCGTAGTGTGCGGGCCGGCCCCCATGGCGGGGATGCCACGCGCGACGTGGGGGAAGGGCGCCAGCCACACCGATCGGTCGGCGACTCATCCGGCAGGCCGCTCTAGCTGAGCCGGTCCTGGCCCTCGCCCAGGCCGACGAGGAGCCCACCGCAGCCACACAGTTGCTGAAACAGCTAGCTGTAACGCGTCGGAACTTCGGCGCGCTCCACACTCCTCACCGGTCAGAACCAACCAGCCGGGCGCGGTGTCACTCTGTCCCCAAATAATCGAAATGTGCCCTGAGTAGATCAGGGCCTTCGAGGCATATCGACCGGTTCGCCGGTATATCTAACGCCCTCCCCGGCTTGCAGCCGTTAGAAAATCGCCCTAGGGTTGGCGGCGTCAGTCAACGGAGATCCGTTGCGAAGCCGAAAGGAAGCTGCCATGAGCCGGCTGCCACACCTCGAGCCCGACACCAACGCAGAGCTGTTCGCCGACGTCCAGAAGCAGATGGGCGGAACGCCGAACATGACCAAGGCGATGGCCAACAGCCCGGCCGTCCTCCGGGCCTATCTCGACCTGTCGCGCACTCTGCGTCCCACCCTGAACGCAAAGACCCGCGAGCTCATCGCGCTGGCGATCGCGCAGTCCAACAGCTGCGAGTACTGCCTCTCAGCGCACAGCTACGGCGCGGAGCATGCCCTGCACCTCAGCACCGACGAGATCGCGCAAGCCCGCAAGGGCGGCGCATCCGACGCCAAGACCGACGCCATCCTCACGTTCGCCCTGGCTGTCAACCAGAAGCGTGGCGCCGCAGAGGAGGACGTTGCCGCCGCCCGCGCCGCCGGCCTCACCGACAAGGAGATCGCCGAAGTCGTCGCGCACGTGGCCCTGAACGTGTTCACCAACTTCTTCAACAACACCAATGACACGGACGTCGACTTCCCGCTCGTCACGCCCTGAACCCGGACGCCCCACCTGGCCCCGCTCACGTTCCACGCTCGACGGCCAGGTGCCGGCCGGTCACCAAGCGGCGACGGTTTATCGAGGTCTCGGCCCTGCCCGCAACGCCAGCGGAACTCGTCGTTCGGTCGTGACAGCCAACGCCAAGTGCTGGTGACCGCGACGACGGCCTGGGGCGCTGGCAGCTGCATGCTGCGGGCCGACGGGCCGAACCGGTGGCAATCGTGAGTGCCCCTCGTGCAGTCGACGTACGGGGCAACAGTGGCGCGCCTTGGGACTCACCGATGCAAGCGGAAACCCGCGAGTTCGGTATGGACCCATCGCGAATACAACGCGAACCGCTGTCTGGACTTCTCAGTGTGACCGGGGTCGATGGCCGAGATCTCGGGAGTCCGAGGCTCCTCAGTGGAAGAGCCGCAGCGCTCATTAACGAAGAACAAGTTGCAGTGAAAGGGCAGACAATGGCGGAACGAGACGAGTACGACGTCGTAGTGCTGGGAGCGGGCCCGGTTGGCCAGACAGTTGCCGACCGAGTCCGGGCCGCGGGCCTCACGGTGGCCGTGGTGGAGCGGGAACTGGTCGGGGGCGAATGCTCGTACTGGGGGTGCATTCCCAGCAAGGCGATGCTGCGGCCGGTCGCCGCGCTCGCCGACGTCCGCCGGGTGGACGGTGCCCGGCAGGCCGTGACCGGGCAGCTGGATCCGGCCGGAGTGTTCGAACGGCGGGAGAAATACACGACCGGCTGGAACGACAGCTCTCAGGCGCAGTGGGTCAACGGCATCGGTGCCGATCTGATTCGTGGACACGGACGGCTCGACGGCCCCCGTAGGGTGGCGGTGGAGACGCCGGACAACCGTGTCGTGATGGTCAACGCACGACTGGCCGTCGTCCTGGGCACCGGCAGCCTGGCGGCGTTGCCGGACATCCCCGGTATCGCCGAAGCGCGACCGTGGACGAACCGGCGGGCCACGGACAGCCACACTGTGCCGCGCCGCTTGGCGGTTGTCGGCGGGGGCGCCGTCGGAGTGGAGATGGCCGCAGCCTGGCAGGGCCTGGGCGCCGAAGTCGTGTTGATCAGCCGGACTTCCTCACTTCTGCCCAGGATGGAGCCGTTCGTCGGGGCGAGGGTGAAGCAGGGGCTCGAGAAGGCCGGCATCACGGTGCGTACCGGAGTGTCGGTGACGGAACTGCGCCGGCCCGACCCGGATGGCCCTGTGACCGTGCACATGGATGATGACTCCGAGATGACGTGCGACGAGATCCTGTTTGCGATCGGCCGGCAGCCGCTAACCGAGGACATCGGACTGCAGACGGTTGGCCTGCTCCCTGGAACTTGGTTGGACGTGGATGCGTCTTGCACGGTGCGCGGCGTTGAGGGTGAGTGGCTGTACGCGATCGGGGACATCAACCACCGGGCGTTGCTCACTCATCAAGGGAAGTACCAGGCTCGCATCGTCGGTGACGTAATCGCCGCCCGGGCCGCTAACCGCCCCCTGGACAACACCCCATGGGGCCTGCATCAGACCACCGCCGACGAGTACGCCGTCCCCCAGGTCATCTTCACCGATCCAGAGGCGGGAACCGTCGGGATGACCGCGGAGCAGGCCGAACGCACCGGACGTCGGATTCGGGTGGTGGACGTCGATATGGCTCGGGTGCCAGGGGCATTGCTCTGGGCGGACGGATACGAGGGGCAGGCGCGGGCCATCGTCGATCTGGATGGCGAGTACCTGCTCGGCGTAACCTTCGTCGGACCAGGTGTCGCCGAGCTGCTGCACTCGGCGACGATTGCGGTCGCCGGCCAGGTACCGATTGACCGGCTGTGGCACGCGGTCCCGACGTTCCCCACGATCAGCGAGGTGTGGCTACGACTGCTCGAGGCGTACCGGGGCTGAGTCGAATCGGGCCACCGACCGCAGGCGCTGTCCACGACTAGCTTGGACCCGGCATGCAGCGCAAAACGGGACAACTCCGACGCGCGTGTGCCGAGCGGCTACGGGTGCGCCGAAGCGGAGCCGGCCGCCATCGCCGAGGCCGTCACACCGCACTCGCGGCCGGCTCCGCTCGACCTTGAGAAACAACGGCATCTCGCCCCTATTGCGGCGATCTCTGCGTACCGAAGAAGGGCGACATGCGAACGCTTCTAACGCCGCAAGGCCGAGCTATCGTTAGGTGTATGAAGCGTCGGTCAACTACGGCGGAAGCCGCGACGGCGGACCCGATCGCCACCGCGCCCGGCGCAGAACCGGACGCTGCCCAGGCTCTGCTGCTGCCGAACGAGCCGGCGCCGATTCGCCTGATGAACACCATCTGGGCCGCGCGTACCCGCCGCTATGACGGGCTGACTACGCCCGGTGAGCTGGCCGCCTGGCTTACCGCAGTCAAGCAGCCGGAGGAAAGCGTCGTACCCGACGCTGCCGACCTCCAGCGATTCCGGGCGTTGCGTGACGCGCTGAGGCGGCTCGCAGCCGACCTCACCGGCGACACCCGGCCATACGCCCAGTCGACCGACCTCGACCTCGACGAGGCGGTCGCGATCGTCAACCGCGCCGCCGCCGAGGCGCCGACCTGGTCGCAGCTCGTCCGGCGCGACGGCAACCTCGGACTCGCCCCCGTCGGATCAGCGAGCGTCACGCAGCGCCTGCTCGCGTCGATCGCGCACGAGGCCATCGCGCTGGTCACCGGCCCCGACCGCGACAAGCTGCAATCCTGCTACGCACCCAACTGTTTGTTCTACTTCCTCAAGGATCAGCCGCGCCGTGAGTGGTGCTCTCCGGTGTGTGGCAACCGGGTCCGTGCCGCTCGGCACTATCTGCGCCATCACAGGAACCAGCCCGCCGACTGACGGGGCACAGTTCACGGCAGCTCAGGAGCCGGCGGACCCGGTGGTGATCGGGCAAGGGCCGAGCCCGTGGGTTGACTGGATCCGGCCGGCTGGGCGGCGGGTCCCGGTCGCGCGGATTCAGGCGCATCCGGCGGACCGTGCGATCACGCCGCGCCGAGGCAGCGAGGGCGGCGGCGACCAGTAGCGGGACCAGCCCCGGCCCTCTGCTCCCCCGCATGCGCGGGCCTCTTTTCATGCGGAGGTGCAAGCGGGGCGCCGGGACGTGGTCGTCCCGCACGCGTGGGGTCCTCCCGGGGCCGAGGCTGCCGCCCGCGCCCGCCGCGCAGCGGACCCGGGTGCCGGTGCGGCGGCGCACCGGGGTCGTCGGGAGGCAGGGTGACCCGGATGGTCCTGGCCTCGGCGCCAGCCGGGATCTTGGCCGTGGCCTCCGGCATGGTCGTGATTACCTCGACGCCTGGGGGCAGGTGTGTGTGGTCGGCGCTCACGCATCCTTCGAACAGGGGCTGGCGACAGGAACACAGGAGGGCCTGCCGGTTTGTGACAGCGCTGCGCCGCGAACCTGCCCCAGGGCGGCACCGGGGATTTGCTCGCCCAAGCGGTCACCGAATCGGCCGGTCGACGGTTCACCGTCGGCCTCGACCGGGCGTTTCGTCGAGCGATGATGTCCCGGAGCAGGGGAGCCGCGAGACCATCACCGCATGAGGCGGACCTTGGCCGACACGGTCGGCCGGCGCTACGAGGACTACTTCCACGACCGCACCCCCATGCCGTTCGAGCTCGTCGTCGGCAACGGCGCGACCCACCGCTTCGGGGTCACCGGTACCGTGCCGCCCCGGTTCACTCTGGTCGTCCGCGACCAGGTCGGTTACCGGGCGCTGCGCTCCCTCGACCAGCTCCAGGTCGCCCTGGCGTACCTCGGCGGGCACATCGACGTCGAGGGTGATCTGTCCGCCGCACTGACCATGCGTCGGTTCTTCTCCGACGTGCATCCGGTCGCCTTCCTCAGCCGATGGCTTCCGGCTCTGCTGCACGGGCGGTACGGCCACGATCAGCGGTCGATCTCCCGGCACTACGACGAGGAGTCCGACTTCTTCCTGACCTTCCTCGACACCCGGCACCGCTGCTACACGCAGGGGGTCTTCGAGCGGGACGACGAAGCGCTGGAGGACGCCGTGACCCGCAAACTCGATCTGGCGCTCGACGCCATCGGCGTCGGTCCCGGAGACCGGGTGCTGTCGGCGGCGGCTGGGGAGCGTTCGCCGAGCACGCGGCGCGGCGCGGCGTTGTGGTCACCACCGTCACGCTGGCCGCCGAGTCCGAGCGCTTCCTCACCGACCTCTTCGCCCGGAGGAGCTACCGGTCACCGTGGTAAGGGACCACATCCTGCGGTACCGGGCCGCCGAGCCGTTCGACGCGATCGTGAACATGGGCGTCACCGAGCACCTGCCCGACTACCGGGCCACCCTTCAGGCGTACGCCCGGCTGCTGCGCCCCGGTGGCCGCATCTACCTCAACGCCCTCGCCATGCGTCGCAAACAGCATCTGTCCACGTTCTTCAAGCAGTACATCTACCCGGGAAACTCGGCCCCGCTGGTGCTGCACTCCTACCTGCGACACGTGGCTCGATCGCCGTTCGAGCTGCTCGGCATGGAGGACGACAGGCACAACTACTTCCTGACCTGCCGGGCCTGGGCTCAGCGGCTCGACGCGCGGCGCGACGACATCATCGCGCGCTGGGGCGAGTCGCTCTACCGCCGGTTTCGGATCTTCCTCTGGGGATCGGCCGTCGGGTTCGCCACGGGCCTCGTCCAGGCGTACCGGTGGGTCCTCCGCCGCGGCCCGGCGCGTACGACCCGTCCCGTCGGCGCGTCGGTCGGCGCAGCGGTGTTTCCGCCGCACGGGTAGAGACGCCGTCGGCCGCGACGCTATCGTCGGGGGATGCCGGTGCCGTCGCGGCGGGTGGTCAGCGCGGAACGCGTCGTGCAGGGCGGATGCGCCTTCTTCCTCCGCCACGCCACCGTCGACATGGACGCGCTCGCCGGCAGTCTCGCGGTCAGTCGGGCCACGCTCTACCGGGTCGTGCACAGCCGCGACCGGCTGCTCGGCGACGTACTCTGGCGCCTCGCGGATCGGCTGCTCGCCCAGGCTCGGGCCGACACCGTCGCCACCGGCGTCGACGGGGTGCTCGAGACCACCCGTCGGTTCGCCGTCGCCGTGCGGCAGGCGCAGCCGTTCCGGGCCTTCCTGCGCGCCGAGCCGGTCACGGCCGCGCGGGTACTGTTCACCCCGGCCGGCGGTGTGCACGTCCGGGTCGTCGAGGCGCAGAAGACCATCCTTGCCGCCGCGGCCGCCGATCCCGCCTGGTCGCCCGCCGACCTCGACGGCGCCGCTTTCCTCTACGTACGGATCGTCGAGTCGATGCTGTACGCGGAGCTGATCAGGGGGCGGCGGGCCGACCCGATCACCGCGGAACGTGCCGCCCGCGCCGTGCTCGAAGCCTGCTGAACGGCCGCTGCGACTGCCGTCTCAGGTTGCCGCCAGTCGATTCCCACTCCATCGACGGCCGCTTATGGTACGGCCAGGAAGCCCGTTGTGAAGGAGTCTCCGGCATGACACGTCCACGGCGCGTTGCCGCCCTCGCTGTCGGCCTGGTCACCAGCATGGTCGCCACACTTCTCGTCTCGGCACCCGTGCACGCCTCGGCGACCGGTGACCGTGAGCCGATCGCCCGCGCCGCGGTCCACGGCCCGATACCGGGAACGGTGCCGGGCGACCCGCTCGCCGAGCGGCTGGCCGACACCTACCCCTTCTTCTCGACGCCGGACGACCTGGCGGCCAAGGGCTATGTCGAGGAGGAGTTCTATCTCTCCGGCGTGGCCGACGGCTGGGACACCGTCGGCAACCGGGTCGCCACCGATGTGCCGTACGAGACCCGGCTCATCGTGCGTCGGCCGGCCGACCCGCGCCGGTTCAGCGGCGTCGCGCTGGTCGAGTGGCAGAACGTCACGGCCGGGTACGACCTCGACGCGCTGTGGAACGCCGAGTCCACCATCCGGGCCGGCGACGCCTGGATCGGTGTCTCCGCCCAGCGGGTCGGCGTCGACCAGCTCCGCGGCTGGAGCCCGACCCGGTACGGCCGGCTCGACATCACCGGCGGGGGCCGGTACGTCGCCGACGAACTCTCGTACGACATCTTCGCCCAGGCCGGAAAGGCCATCGCCGACCCGCGCGGCGTCTCGCCGCTGGGCCGGCTGCGGGCCCGCACCGTCCTGGCCATCGGCGCCTCGCAGTCGGCCGGCCGGATGACCGTCTACTACGACCGGGTCCTGCCGCAGGTGCGGCCGGTGTTCGAGGGGTACGCCTTCGTCGTGGGCTCCGCGCCGACCCGGGTCGGCGACGAACCCGTGTTCCAGGTGCTGTCCGAGACCGACGTGCGGACACCCGTCCGACCCGCCGACACCGATCGGTTCCGCCGGTGGGAGGTGGCCGGTGCGGCGCACAGCGGCTACAACGGCCAGGTCTACCGGGCACCCATGCAGGAACGCGACCTGGGCGCCGCGCCGGTGTACACCTGCGCCCAGCCGCCGTTCAGCCGGGTGCCGATGCACCACGTCACCGCCGCCGCGTACGCCTACCTCGTGCGCTGGGTCGAACGGGGAACCCCGCCGCCGACCGCGCCGCCGCTGGTGTTCAACCCCGACGGCACGAAGGCCCGTGACGCCCACGGCCTGGCCCGCGGCGGGATCCGGCTGTCGCAGGTCGCCGTCCCCACCGCGTTGAACACCGGCGACAACGCCGGCGAGTCGTTCTGCGTGCTGTTCGGCACCTACCAACCGTTCGACGAGGCCACCCTGGACGATCTCTACCCGACGCACGCCGGCTACGTCGCCCGCGTGGTGGCCACCGATGTCCGCAACATCGTCGCCGGCTACCTCCAGCCGGCCGACGCCGCAGAGAACCTCCGCGAGGCACTCCGATCCGGCCCGGCGTGAGCAACCGACCCGGCCGTGAGCCCGCGCTCACGGCCGGGTCGCTCTCCGAAGTCGATGGCGTGAGCGCAGTTGCTCGGCATGCGTGATCGCAATCCGAGCCAGGCATGGTTCACCGCCCACTGTAGGCGATCCGGTACGTCTTTCATCTCCGCCTCGATGACGTCCAGCACGCCCGCGAGGTCGACGCCCCTGGCTTCTCCGCCACGCGTTCGGTGGTCAGCGCCCAGCCGGCACTCGCGACCACCGGACCCGGATCGGCGAACCAGGCCACGCGCAGCTCCTCGGAGTGCGGACTCCTCTTCACCACATAGTTCACGAGCCAGTCGTGCACCTTGGGCGCGCGCCTCGCGCAACATCACGTCGAACTCGGCACACTCGAACGCTCTCGGGCGGCAGATCAGGATCGCCAGCAGTGTCACGGTCTCCCAGAGTTGCCGCGCGAGTTCCTGCCGCGTCTTCAGCCGCTTCGAGGTGGTCTGGCTCACATCAGCCTCTTGTCCAGTCACCGCCCGTATCGCCCGGCGCTTCGGCCTGAGCGAGAAGACCGCCCGCAACCAGCTCTCCGCGGTGTTCGCCAAGCTCCGGGTCTCCGACCGCGTCCGGGCAGCCCTCCTCGCCCGCGACGCCGGCTTCCGGTAGGCCGCCGAGTGGGAATCCGCCGGTGGCCTAGAATTCGGCGCGACGGCAGGTCTGATCGGGGCGGACGGTGGACGACGACGCGCTCGCCGCCTCGCTGGCGGCACACCTGGCCCGGCTCACGTTCGTGGACCGGTCGACCGACGAGGTCACCGCGCTGCTCGTCGACGCCGTCGCCGGCTGGGGCGAGGCCCAGGGCTTCCGGGTCTACCGGCGCGCCGCGAGTGTCGTCCCGCTGCCCGCCCCCTACCAGGACCGGCACTCGGTCGTGGACGTCGCCTGCGCGCGCACCGGCGCTCGTCCCGTCGTGATCGAGGTGGACCGCACCGACCGCCGCCGTACGGTGGAGAAGCTGCTCGCCGAGTGCGACGCCGGCCGGGTCGCGCTCTGGGTGCGCTGGGGTCCCGGCCCCTTCGCCACGCCGCCCCCGCCGATCCGCCTCGTCGCCTGCGAGGTGGCGGTGCGCCACCACCGGCACTCGCGACTGCCGCCCCGCCCCGCGCCGCAGCACTCCGCGCCGGCCGGCGCCCCGGCCGAGCCGGTCGAGCTGCCACTTCCCGATTGAGCCGACGTCCCCGCTGGGTGACCGGTTTCGCCGCGTGGGGTTCGGGGCACCTCGGTCGCGTGAGCCCGGCGACCCGGTCGGCGGCGCGCCCGCCGGACGGGCGCCGTGAACGCTCCGCACCGACGAACCGGAGGCAGGCGATGCCGGCAGGATCGAGCCCCAAGAGGGAACGGCAGTACGAGCACATCAAGGCGAGCGCGAAGAAGCGTGGCGAGTCGCCCGATCGAGCCGAGGAGATCTCCGCCCGTACGGTCGACAAGGAGCGGGCGCGCTCCGGCGAGGCCCACACAGCGAGCCGCTCCTCGAGTAAGGACGTGTCGTCCGGGCACCGGGGCGGTAAGCGCTCGCACTGCGGCGCCCAGGGGCGGACGAAGGAACAGCTCTACAACGAGGCGAAGAAGCTCGGCGTCAAGGGCCACTCGTCGATGTCCAAGGCGAGGGGTCCGAACTTCTGCTTGAGAAAATCCACCTGGCTGCGCTATGCCGACGATGAGCAGGTGGAGAATGCCTTCACGTTCCTCAACCGAAACGCCGGTCTTGAGGTAATTGGTATTACAGAAAAGTTGTTGCCGGCTTTCACCAGCTGGTCCGCTGACCATCAACATTGACCGATCGGTCCCAGAGCTCATAGGTTAGATGGGGATGACCGCACATTTGTAAGATTCAGGTTGGCCCGCCGCTAACGGTGGGCCCGGCTGAGGGGATTCGCGACGATCAACGCCTGACCGGTGTGCCCTGTATCACAATCTGATGGCTGTAGTATTCGAGGCCGAACGTAGTCGGGGGTGACCGTGACAACCGGTTCGGCGACGGCCCGGCCGATGAGCTTCAGCACGGTGGGGCTCCCGGGCGCACAGAGGATCGCGTTGTGGGAGGACCACAGCTCGCAGGCGATGTTCGGCCTGCGGTGTCATACGCTGGGCGAGATGCCGTTCGACGCGTCCGCGCTCAACCTTCAGCTCGAGCAGATGCATCTGGCCCGCGTCCGCTGCAACCCGCACGTCGTCGAACGTCCGGCCGAAGTCATCCGCAAGGATCCAGCGGACACGGTCGCGGTCCACCTGACGCTCGTGGGGGAGGCGTTCTTTTACCACAACGACGGCGTGCTCACCCTGCGACCTGGACAGGTCCTGATCTGCGACGCAGATCGTCCCTTCATGCGCGGCTTCTCGCGTGATCTGGAGGAATTCGCGATCGCGGTACCGCGGCCACTGTTCCGGGATCTGACCGGCCTCGGCTCGCTCAGCACCCCGTTGGTGCGCGATTTCAACAGAGGGGATGTGGCGGCCCGGACTCTCGCGAGGCTGATCGACCGCGCCCTGCGTCCCGAGGGAGGCGAACCCCTCGACGAACGAATCGCGCTCGACCTGCTCGCGAGCATGACGGGCAGCCGTCCGATCGACCTCGGCACGGTCCATCTGGCCAACGCGCGCACCTTCATCGAGGATCACCTAACCGACAGTGGCTTGACCGCTGCCCGGATCGCCGCCGGCATCGGTATCAGCGAGCGCCATCTCTCCCGGGCGTTCGCCGCCACCGGCACCACTGTTCCGCAGTTCGTGTTGGCGCGTCGGCTGGAACGGGCCCGTGCGCTGCTCGCGTCCTCGCCACAGATTCCAGTCGGTGAGGCCGCGGCACGCTGCGGCTTCGGCTCGGCTACCCACTTCGCACAGGCATTCCGGGCGCGCTTCGGTATGCGCGCCACGGACCTGCGCCAGCAGGCCCGGGCGCGCCGGCTCGGCTAGGCAGTGTTTCGAAGTCGGGTGCGGCGTGTCGGTGGATCGGTAGAGAGCGAGGTCTCCAGTAGAGGTTCATCGACCGAGAAGAACCTGAATACCGGAGACCTCGGTGGCCACCATAGCGGTGATGAGGCGGCACGATCTGACCGACGGCCAGTGGAGGGTGTTGGAATCGCTGCTGCCTGCGGGTAAGCGGCCGGGCCGACCGTCGCAGTGGATCAAGCGGCAGCTGATTGACGGCATCCGGTGGCGGTGTACGTCGGTGCCCGCATCAGGACATCGAGCTGCCCGGCGGGGCGCCGAGCCCGGCGACCGCGCCTTTGGCCGGTCGCGTGGCGGGTGGGGCACCAAGCCACACCTTGCGCCTGTGAGCAGGGTGGCTACCGCTGTCGATGCTGCTGACCGCCGGGCATGGCGGTGACAGCCCGCAGTTCGCCGCGGTGCTGGCTGACATCCGGGTGCCCTGTCTCTCGGTGTCGGCCGTCCCCGCGTGCGACCCGACCGCGTGATCGCCGACCGGGCCTACGCCTCCCGCGCCAACCGGACCTACTTGCGCCGCCGTGGCATCAGGGCTTGCGTCCCGAGCAAGGTCGACCAGGACGCCCACTGGCGGGCCAACGGGCTCCGCCGGCCGCCGACCACCTGCCTTCGACCACGCGATCAACGAATGGCTACACGCACTTCTAGTCACTGCCTAGTTCTCTGAATTCCGCCACACCTTCGTATTTCCGCCGTGTTACCGCCTTCGCACTTGCCGAGGTGGAGGAGCATCGCGACACACTGTTCGCGCACGTGGCCCGAGCCACAAGTCGATGCAGTGGAAGGGGCTGACTGATGGTGGAGCTCAACGACGGGATGGCCGAGACGCAGCTCCCCCGGGGACCGATGGTGACGACCGATGTCGTGGTCGTCGGCTCCGGCCCCGCAGGGGCAGGAGCGGCGCTGTTTTTGTCCACGCTGGGGATTCCGAACATCATGATCACGAAGTACCAGTGGACAGCGAACACGCCGCGGGCGCACATCACTAACCAGCGCACGATGGAGATCTTCCGGGATGTGGGCATCGAGGATCAGGTGCTCGCCGACGCCACTGCTCACGATTTGATGGGCGATACCGTCTTCTGCACCTCGATCGCCGGCGAGGAAATCGGACGGATCCTCACCTGGGGTACGCATCCCGCCCGACGGGCGGACTACCAACTCGCGTCACCGTGCCTGCCGGTCGACATTCCCCAGACCTATCTGGAGCCGATCCTGGTGCGTAACGCCGCAGCGCGTGGTACTCAGGCCCGGTTCTCCACTGAGTACCTGGGGCACCGGCAAGACGCCGATGGCGTCGACGTCGAGGTTCGAGACCGCCTTACCGGCGAGGAGTACACGATCCGGGCCAAGTACCTCATTGGTGCCGACGGCGCCCGCTCCAAGGTCGCCGCAGACCTCGACCTTCCGATGGAGGGTGCGATGGACATCGCCGGCTCGATGAACATCACCTTCAAGGCCGACATCTCGGCGTACTCCAGGCATCGACCGTCGGTGCTCTACTGGGTGATCCAGCCCGGCTCGAACGTCGGCGGGATCGGGGCCGGGCTGGTGCGCATGGTCCGGCCGTGGAACGAGTGGCTCATCGTGTGGGGCTATGACATCAGCCAACCTCCACCGGCCGTCGACGAGGCCGCCGCCGTCCAGATCGTGCGTAACCTGCTTGGGCTGCCGGACATAGAGGTGGAAATCACCGGCACGTCGTTGTGGGGCAACAACGAGATGTACGCGACGCATCTGCAGGCGGGGCGGGTGTTCTGTACTGGGGATGCGATACACCGCCACCCACCGAGCAACGGACTGGGTTCGAACACCTCGATCCAGGACTCCTACAACCTCGCCTGGAAGCTGGCCGCCGTCCTGCGTGGGCAGGCCGCGCCTGCACTGCTGGAGACCTACTCGGCGGAACGGGCGCCGGTGGCTAAGCAGATTGTTCAGCGCGCGAACAAGTCCAGCCGGGAGTTTGTCCAGTTCTTCGAGGTACTCGGCCTGATGGACGCCAAGGACGAGGCCGAGATGGCCGAGCGCATCGAGGAGCGCAAAGCCAACACCCCCGAGGGGGCGGCCAAGCGGGCCGCGCTGGTGTCGGCCATGGAGCTGAAGAATTACGAGTTCAACGCCCACGGTGTCGAGCTGGGGCAGTTCTACGACTCCGACGCGGTGATCTCCGACGGCACTCGGCGGCCGGAACCCGCGCGGGATCCGGAGCTGTACTACGAGACATCCACGGTCCCGGGATCCCGACTGCCGCACGTCTGGGTGGGCGACGCCCAGCACAAGGTCTCCACGCTCGACTTGGCGCCGATGACCCGGTTCACGCTGTTGACCGGCATCGCAGGGGAGCCGTGGGTGGCCGCTGCCGAGAAGGTCGGCCAGGAACTCGGTGTGCCGCTGGAAGCCGTGGTGATCGGCCCCGGGCGTCAGGTGACCGACCTGTACTACGACTGGGCGCGGGTGCGGGAGGTCGACGAGGACGGTGCCCTTCTGGTGCGCCCGGACAAGCACATCGGCTGGCGGTCGATCCGGATGTCCGCCGATCCGGAACGGGTGCTGCATGAGGCGATGTCCGCGATCCTCGGCCGCCGTGGTGGCGCATGAGAGTCACCTTCACCCATGAGGCGCTGCCGCAGCGGGTGGTGTTCGCGTCGTACCAGGCCGCGGGTCACGTGGCCGACGAGGTTGCTCGGCTCGGCGCCGCCCGCCCGATGGTGATCGCCGCAGAGGCCGACGGTTCGCTGGCCGACCTGATGGTGGCCGCCGCGCCGGCCGCGGTGCGCCATACCGAGGTGGTGATGCATGTGCCCATCGACGTTGCCGAGCGGGCCCGCAGGGCAGCCGAGCAGCACGACGTCGACATCCTCATCAGTGTCGGCGGCGGCTCTACCACCGGCCTCGCCAAAGCAGTGGCGCTGACCACCGGGTTGCCCATCGTCGCCGTTCCGACCACGTACGCGGGCTCGGAGGCCACCAATGTCTGGGGGCTGACCGAGGGCGGCCGCAAGATCACCGGAGTCGACGCCCGCGTGCTGCCGCAGTCCGTCGTCTACGACGCCAGCCTGATGCTGTCCCTGCCGGTGCCGCTGAGTGTGGCCTCCGGGCTGAACGCGCTGGCGCACTGCGTCGACTCGATGTGGGCGCCACGGGCTGACCCGATCGACCAGGCGCTCGCGATCGAGGGCATCCGTGCCCTTCGTCAGGGACTGCCCGAGGTCGTGCGTGATCCCCAGGGCATCGACGGGCGCGAGCAGACGCTGTACGGGGCCTACCTGGCCGCAGTGGCGTTCGCCTCGGCCGGCTCCGGGCTGCACCACAAGATCTGTCACGTGCTAGGCGGGATGTACAACCTTCCGCACGCGCAGACCCACGCCGTGGTGCTGCCGTACGTCCTTGCGTTCAACGCGCCGTCAGTCCCCGACACCGAGCAGCGGATAGCGGCGGCCTTCGGCGAGACGTCCGCCCTGCACGGGCTGCAGCGCCTGCGGGAGCAGGTGGGAGCACCTCGCGCCCTACGGGACTACGGGCTGCGCGAAACCGACATCCCGGCTGCCGTCGACGCTGTCCTAGCGGCCGTGCCGCCGAACAACCCGACGCCGGTCAACAGGGAAAACCTTGAGGGCCTGCTACGACGAGCCTGGGACGGAAGAGAGACTCGATGAGCATCGAGCAGCAGAACCGCGAGTCACAGCTTGTCGAACGCGTGGTCGCGTCGTTCGACAACACGCCGGAGCCACGGCTCATGGAGCTGATACAGGCGCTGACCCGGCACCTGCACGCCTTCGTGCGGGAGGTGCGGCTGACCGAGCAGGAATGGCAGCGTGCCATCGAGTTTCTCACCGCTACCGGGCACATAACCGACGACCGGCGGCAGGAGTTCATCCTGCTCTCCGACGTCCTGGGCGTCTCGATGCAAACGATCACCGTCAACAACGAGGCATACCGCAACGCCACCGAGGCGACGGTGTTTGGTCCGTTCTTCGTCGAAGGCTCGCCGGAGATCGAACTCGGCGGTGACATCGCGGCCGGGGCATCCGGGAGACCGTGCTGGGTGGAGGGCACGGTCACCGACACGCACGGCAAACCGGTGCCGCATGCACGGATCGAGGTCTGGGAGGCCGACGAGGACGGCCTCTACGACGTCCAGTACGGCGACGACAGAGTCGCCGCCCGTGGCCACCTGTACAGCGACGCGGACGGAAGCTACCGCTTCTGGGGGATCGCCCCGACGCCGTACGCGATCCCGGACGACGGCCCGGTCGGCCAGCTGCTGACCGCCACCGGCCGGTCCCCCATGCGGGCGGCGCACCTGCACTTCATGGTCCAGGCGGAGGGATTCAGGACCCTCGTGACACACATCTTCGTTCGTGGGGATGAGGTGCTGGACCGCGACAGCGTCTTCGGCGTACGGGACTCGCTGGTCATGGACTTCGAGCCCCAGCCTGCGGGCACCCCCACCCCGGATGGTCGCGAGCTGGGAGACGACACCTGGTCACGGGTGTGGTTCGACATCGTTCTTGCCCCCGCGGCCGCAATCGGCGAGGAGGGCTGACGGATTCTCGCCGACGTCTACCTGTACGACGCCGTACGAACCCCCGTCGGGAAGTACGGCGGTGCGCTGGCCGGTGTGCGTCCGGACGACCTGGCGCCGCACGTGCTGCGGACGCTGGTCGAACGGGCGCCCGCGCTAGAACCGGACCGCGTCGACGAGATCGTGTTGGGCAACGCCAACGGCGCCGGGGAGGACAACCGCAAAGTCGCCGGATGGCCGGCCTGCCGGCCGGACTGCCAACCTCGGTGCCGGCCACGACCGTGAACTGGTTGTGCGGCTCCAGTCTGGACGCCGCCATCGTTGCCTCCCGGCAGATCGCCCTCGGCGAATCGGACGTGGTGCTGGCCGGGGGTGTGGAGTCAATGAGCCGGGTGCCCTGGGTGCTACCCAAGCCGGACAAGGCGTATCCGGCCGGCGACGCGGCACTGGTGTCCACCACCCTGGGCTGGCGGCTGGCGAACCCGCGGATGAACCCGGAACGGACGGGTCTCGACTCGTCGATCCTCATCAACCAGTCGGAAGCGTTGGCCAGACTGGACAGCGGTGTCCGGCTCGAGGACTTCGCTGACCTGTGCGGTCATGCTGGCGCGATCATCGCGGAGAGGGCTTCGTGACCCGTCGGTCGGCGGTCTACCTCCCGGCGCGGTCAGCCTGGGGTGACAGCGTGCCAGCCCTTCCGCAACGCGTCGTCCATGAGCTCCTCGATTCCCGCTTGGCATCCACTTCTCCCACGCCGCGTCGACGGCGAGGCCTGAGAGGGTGCCGACACCAAGTCCGACCAGGCCTCCGGTGATGGCACCCGGCACATTGCCTGCGGCACCGCCGAGAGCCGTGCCGACGACGGCGACGGTTGCCGTGCCTGCGGTCGTACTCAAGGCCCCGGAAACGATCGCCTGGCTGGGTGACTTGCCCTCCTTGATGTCGTAGATGAAGTTGCCGATGGCGATCGGCACGCCGACGAACGGGATCCTTCCTCCAAAACGGTGAGCACGTGGAGCCACTGCTTCGCGCCCTCGCCACCGTCGCGGGCCCAGATCCCCAAGGATGTCCCGGTGCCGGTGGACGGTGACCGCCATGACGTAGACCGGCCGGTTCGCGACCTGCCCGTCCCTCGCTTGTCGGGTGACAGCCGGTCCGCCGACGGGATGCGCTCGGCCTTCGGCGAGTCCAATAAGGGCGCCGGCATATTAGCCGTGAGTGGCGCTCACGATAGCGCAACGTCGACGAATGTGACCGTCACCAAGTCGGCCACCCGGTAACATCGTGCGAGAGCCAGGATCGGGCTTCGTGATTACGGGCGGGATAGCCCTTTGCCAACCACTCGGGCATGAACGCCTATCTGAGGTTTGCTGGTCGTACCGAAGTCATCGGGACGACTACTACCGGCGGGTCCTGCGTGACGATCTTGCTGGGCGGCTGAGCCACGGCTCTCGCCTGCCAGCGTCGAAAAGGCGGCGCGGAAAACGGGTCAGGAATTGAACTCGGGCTGACACACCGCTCGGATGCGCCCGGTCAATTTATGGAGGAGCAGGATGGGCGGAACGGATCTGGACAGCTGGTCCGCCGTCGCCGCGGGCTGGGCGAAGCTCTGGGGCGGGTTCCCCGAGCCCGCCTGGAGGGCCGTGGTCGAGGCGAGCGGGATCGGTCCGGGCTCGCGCGTGCTCGACGTGGGGTGCGGCAGCGGCGAACTCCTCGCGTACCTCGACCGGCTCGGGGCCTCGACGGCAGGCGTCGACCCTGCGCCCGGCATGGTCGAGATCGCCCGCGCCCGGGCGACTGGGGCCGACATCCGGCTCGGCCATGCTGAGCAGCTTCCCTGGCCGGACGGGGAGTTCGACCTGGTGACGTCGTTCAACGCCCTGCAATTTGCCGACGACATCCTTGACGCCCTCTCCGAGTTCGTCCGCGTCGCGGCGCCCGGCGGCCTCGTCGCGATCTCCAACTGGGCGGAGACCGCCCGCAACGACCTGAACACGATCGAGGACGCCATCGCGTACGCTGCCGGCGAGCAGCCGAGACCCGTCGGCGGACTATGGCAACCTGGTGGTCTCGGCGAGCTGCTCGGCGCCGTGGGTCTCGACGTCGTGTTCGCGGGGCTCGTCGAGGTCCCCTGGCACGCACCCGATGACGACGCGCTCGTCCAGGGCGTGCTGTTGGGCGAAGATTCAGCCACCACGGTCACCGTGGCACCCACGGTGATCGCCGCCGCCCGGCGGTTCCGGACCCCGTCCGGGGGCTACCGCCTCGTCAACGCGTTCCGGTACGCCGTCGGGCGTACGCCGGGCGGCGCTGTCGAGTCGAGTGTCGGCACGATGGGGGAGGCCTGAGCGATGCCGTCCTCGACCCCTGCTTGGTGCCCCGGTGGCCGGTGCTACCAGCTGCGCAGTCGTGGCCAGACCTGGCGGACCGCCCGCGTGCCTGACTCGCGTAGCTGATAGACGTCGTGCTGCGCCGCCGTCGCGCACGCGCGGATCGGCAGCACTCGCACCGTTCAGGGCGATCAGCAGGCACTGGCGAATCGGGAAGCATGTCGGCGGCGGCCAGCGTGTTCCTTCGGCCCGCTGTGTTCGCTAGCCGTCCAGGCCGGCGTAAGCGCGTAGCGCCTCGTGAGTCGTGGGCAGGCCGTGTTGGCGGAGCGGGCCTTGAGGCCCCGACGAGCCGAACACATGCGGGTTGTCGATGAGCCAGGCGACCACCGCCCGCTGCGCCGCCGTCAGTTCCTCGAAGCCGCGGCCGTGATCCGCCTCCATTTGCGGAAACGCGCTCCCCAGCACCACGTTGAAATGGTTGTGCCAGTTCGACGTGGGTTGCTCGGCGAGCACCGCCGCAACGAGTTCCGACCGCACCTGCTCGGCCACCGGCGCGGCGAAGGCGTCGAGTACCTCGAGTGCCACGTAGTTGGGGCTCTCAGACCAGATTGTCTGCCCGGTGTCCTGTTCGCGAATGGTTGCCCATCCGCGTAGCACGGCTATCGCCGAGTCCGGCGCGTCTTCGCGAGCCAACTGTGCCCAGGCCACAGCAGCTGCCCACCTCAGGTCGGGATCCGTACCGGCGAGGTTCCTGTCGAGCAGGTCCGCTACAGGCGGCGTCACCGGACCGCCGACCAGTCCCAACGCGAGCAGCGCCGCTCCCACCAGCTGCGCCGGGCGCTTGCCGTCGGAGGCGATTTCGAGCAGGCGGGGACGGATCGACGTCATCTCCTCCGAAAACCAAGCCAAGGCGTGGATCGCTTCCCCGACCACCGCGGTGTCCGGGTCAGCCAGGCATGCCAACAACAACGGAACGCCGGCCCGGACGGCGTCGTATGCGGCGAGCGTGTGCCGGGTCTCGAACAGGCGCCGCTCGGGCTTCGTGAGCGGAAGCGGCTGCCTCTGCCCTGTACTAACGGCCTCGTACCAATCCTTCATCGCCTGCGACCAGCGGCGCCACGTCTCCTCGGGGACCTGGGCCACGTCATTGCGGATTTCGGCGATGGGGAAGCCGCTGGCGGGTATCTCGTAAGGCGGGTAGCCGACAGCGAGGCAGGAGAGCAGCTGAATGATTTCGTTCCGGGCGGGCGTGGCAGGGTCGGCCAGCAGCTCCAGCAGGAACGGGACCGCGAATGCGGTGGCCTCGTAGCGGGTGCCCTGGTGATAGATGTTGCCGTACAACTCGTACATCGCCGCGCTACGGATCTCGGCGTCGGATGACCGCAGGTCACGGATGAGGTCAGGCACGTCCTCGGCACTCCCGTACGCGTGCGTCAACGACGCCCAGTCGATGCTGTCCAGATCAAGTCGCACCCGCCGCATTCTCCACAAGGCGAACCCACCCACCATGGGGTACCCCTCGATGTTCGCCGCAGCCGCAACCGCCGCCGGGGTCCTCCACGTTCCGCCGTTGTTCTTGGTGGGCCTTCGTGCGATGACCACCCGGGCTTACGTGTTGGACAGCCAGCCGCGCTCGTGGGCACGCCACCCCAGCTGCAGGCGCGATTGCGCCCCCGCGGTTTTCATCAGGTGCTGCATCCGGCGTACAACGGTGCGGCGGCTCATCCCGAGGCGAGCCCCCGCTGCCTCGTCGGTCATCCCGGCGACCAGCAGGGACAGCAGTTTGCGGTCCTCGTCGGAAATCTCGCGTTGGGCGGTGGGCTCGTCGGCGCTGGACAGCGTCAACGGGGTCGCAGCGGCCCACACTCCCTCGAAGAGCGCGACGAGCGCGTCGAGTAGCGCGCATGGATGTACGAGCACCGCCGCGTCCTGTGCGGCGTCGGTCCAGACCAGGGGAAGCAGCGCAAGCGTGTGGTCGGCGACGGCGAGCTTCGTTGGCACGGTCGGCGCGAGGCGGGCCAGTTCGCCGGTACGGACGTGCTCCGTGGTTGCCGCCAGGATGGCCGGGTCGTCGAGGGATTCGATCGTGTAGACGACGCGGTAGGTGACCTGCGACGCTCGTTCCATCTGCACGCTGTTGACCTGTTTCGCGGCCGCGTACGGGGGTGCGACCAGCTGTCGTACCTCCGCCCTGGCGACCCGCTGCACCCGGTCGAAGGCGCGCTGCACGCTCGCCTGGCCCTGGACGATCTCGATGAGTTCACCGGTACGCCGTCCGGCGGTGCGGTCGCGGGTCTGGGCCGCCAGCGTGTGAGCCGCCTCGCGGACCCGATCCAGTTCGGAGTGCCGGCGCTGGATCAGCTGGTCGATCGCTTCGTCGGGCGGAACCGGCACGACCAGGCCGTGCGGTGGTGGCGTGCGGTGCACCATTCCCTTGCGCTGGAGACCGGTCACCGCCCGGCTGACCTGCGTGGCGGCACGTCCCGTGCGCCTGACGAGCTGATCGACGGTGGCTGCGCCGTGCCGCAGCAGCGCAAGGTAGGTCGACTCCTCGGCAGCATTAAGTCCGGCGGACTCGAGCAAGGTGGGAACCTCCCATCGGGCGGGTGCAGGACGCGGCGGTTCGGCGGTGAGCGGTGCGGTGAACGGATGATGGCGCACCTGAGTCAGGGCGCATCTGCGCCGCAAAGTGATCTAGCCGGGGGTGGTGCCAAGTGTGACACTCTGCCGAGCTCATCTCCGCTAGGACCCGGCCGGAACGTCGTCGGCAGGTGCCAGTCGTGACGTCACGACAGATCAGGGCTCGTCAGCTGAAGAGAGGGTCGATGTCTGTGTACCTACCTCGGTCGCCCCGGAATGTCGCCCGGAGGGTGGCAGCCGGTGCCCTCACGGTGGTGGGGATAGCCGCTTCGGCGGCCGTGACCCCAGCGCCGGCGGTCGCTGTACCCCGGCCGGTCGCCGCATCCGGCGGTGCGCCGCAGCAACTCGAACACCACACGGTGGCTCTGGTCACCGGCGACACGGTGGCCATCACCCGCGGGCCGAAGGGGATCACCTCGTACCGCGTCACCCCCGGCCCTGGGCGCGAGGACATCACGTTCCTGACCCGGTCGTCTGGCGACGGCGGCGTCTCGGTCATCCCCTCCGACGCGCTGACCCTGCTCGCCACCGATCGTCTGGACCCCCAGCTGTTCGACCTGGGAGCGCTGATCGACAACACCACCACCACCGACGGCGGCGAGCTGCCGCTGCTCACCCAGTACAGCAAGACCGCCACGGCCGAGCGGTCCAACATGCTGCGGGCCATGCTCTCCGACACCGCCCGGACCACCCGTACGCTTCCCCGGCTCGGCTTGAACGCGGTGCGCGTGGCGCCGAAGGACACCGGCCGCATGTGGCGCACCGTCACCGGCGGTGAGAAGTCGGCGCATCGACTGCGCGGCGATCTCGGCAAGCTCTGGCTGGACCGCAAGATAGCCGTGTCGCTGGACCGCAGTGTGCCCCAGATCAACGCCCCCACCGCCTGGCAGGCCGGGCTCACCGGCACCGGTGTCACCGTCGCGGTTCTCGACACCGGCTACGACGTCGACCACCCCGACCTCAAGGACGCGGTCGTCGCCTCCGCCGACTTCGTCGGCGAGGGCACGGTGGACGATCACATCGGTCACGGCACCCACGTGTCCTCGACCATCGCGGGCAGCGGCGCCGCCTCCGAGGGGTCGCTCAAGGGTGTGGCACCCGGCGCGAAGCTGGCCGAGGGCAAGGTCTGCGGCGAGGACGGTTGCCCCTGGTCGGCGATCCTCGCCGGTATGCAGTGGGCGGCGACCGAGGTGCACGCCAAGGTCATCAACATGAGCCTTGGCAGCATCGACACGCCCGGTGTCGACCCGCTCGAAGCCGCGGTGAACGACCTGTCGGCCCAGACCGGGGCGCTCTTCGTCGTCGCGGCGGGCAACGACGGCTGCGTGTACGGCGTCCATCCGGTCGGCTCACCCAGCACCGCCGACGCGGCGCTGAGCGTGGCCGCGGTCGCCGCCGACGACTACATTGCCAGCTTCTCGAGCTGCGGCCCCCGCACCGGTGACTCCGCGTTGAAGCCGGAGATCAGCGCCCCTGGCGTGAACATCACCGCGGCGGTCCCCGGCGGCGGCTACGGGACGCTCAGCGGCACCTCCATGGCCACTCCACACGTCGCCGGCGCGGCGGCGATCCTGGCCCAGCAGCACCCCGACTGGACCGGTCAACAGCTCAAGGCGGCCCTGACGAGCAGCGCGGCCGGGATCTCCTGGGAGAGCACACCGTCGACCCGGTACGGGACCGGCCGGGTGGACCTCGCGCGGGCGATCGCCGCTCAGGTCACTCCGAGTGTCGGTGCCGTCAACGTCAACCAGCCTTGGCCCCGCCCCACCACCCCCGTAACCCGCACGGTCAGCTACCGCAATGACGGGGGCACCTCGGCCGTGCTTGACCTGGCCGTGTCGTCGGTGCCGAGCGCGCTGGTCACGCTGAACACCTCCCGTCTGGAGGTACCGGCTGGAGGCAGCGCTTCGGTTACCCTCACGATGGGCAGCCAGGGCGAGGACGAGGCCTACTACCTCGGCGCGCTAACCGCCACCGTCAACGGGACGCAGGTCGCACGGACGGCCCTGACGTACCACCAGGAGGCGCGCTACGACGTCTCGGTGAACCTGGTCAACCGGCTCGGCGAGGTCGCCGACGGCGGCGTCGCCGCGGTGAACGGTGACACCGGCGAGATGACCTGGCTGAGCGTCGCCGGAGGCACGGCACGGGCCCTGCTGCCCGCCGGCCGGCACTACCTGCTGACCACGGTCTACCCAGGCGGACCGGATGACGTCACCTTCACCTACGGGATCGTGCCGATCACGGTGACCGACGAGACGGCCATCCTGCCGGTGACCGTCGACGCCCGCCTCGGTAAGCAGGTCCGGCTCGACGTCTCCGACCGTTCGGCCGAGCACCTCATGACCTCCGTGGACCTCACCCTCGACGTGGCGGGCACGCGTCTGGCGCACGGTGGCGCCTTCGGCCTGGAGGGCGCCAGTTACGTGCTCCCGCTCGACGACCCGGCGGTCACCTACAACGCCCGGGCGGTCTTCGACAAGAAGGGATCGAGCGCGCAGTCACCGAGCCCGTACTACTACCGCATCGCTGACGTCCGTAAGGGCGTACCGACGAAACCGACGCGGACGGTGGCGAGGGAGGAACTGGCCCGCGTGGTCACGAACTTCAAGGCTCCCGGCGTCGCCTCCAGCGGCTTCGCCTCGGTCGGCATGGTCAGCGACAGTGGCCTGCCCACGCTGTCCTTCGAGGGCCCGGTCAGCTATCCGTCGACCGTCATCGAATACCGCTCACCCGGGCAGTACGAGAGCGACATCCGGATCGGGGGCGACTGGATCTTCGCGCCGACGAAGACCGTCAGCCTGGACCAGGAGAGCGAGGAGACCTGGAACAACGCGATCCTCGGGCCGTCGTTGGACAGCTCAACCGGGTCGCGTCGCGAAGACTTCATGTCGATCCCGAGCATCCCATGGTTCATCGACGCCGAGCCGCACACCTTCGGCTTCAGCCCCGCGTCAGGCACACTCACCCTCAGCCGGGACGGCCAGCAGATCACCCAGTGGCCAGCCGACCAGTGGGGCTACGCGTACGGGCTGCCGACCGAAAAGTCGACGTACAGCCTGCGGGCGAGCGTCAGTCGGGACGTGCCCTTCTCGACCCTGTCGAACAGGATTGACACAGAGTGGCGGTTCACCGCCGAGGGCACCGACTCGTACGTCGACAACCCGCTCATCGTGCCCCGTCTGACCGCCGTCGGGCTCGACGGATACAACCAGGCCGTCAAGGGGTCGCGGACCAAGGTGCTGATCGGGGTCGGAGGCCGGCCCAGTGGGGGCACCGCGGGCACCCACGTCAAGCAGGTCGAGGTGTCCTACAACGACGGCGGCACCTGGCAGCCACTCGTGGTAACCGCCAGGTCTGAGGGGCAGCTGGGCAAGGTGATGGTCGAGAACCGGGCCGCCGCGGGCTACGTCGCGCTGCGCGTCACCCTCGCCGACCGGGCCGGCAACCAGGTCACGCAGATCGTCTACCGCGCCTACGGGGTACGGTCCCGGTGACCCACGTGACCCGGGCCCGAGCAGCTCACGACGCCGCTCGGGCCCGGGTCACCGCAACGGCCGCCGCAGAACCCAGCGGAAATCACAGCCTGCGGCCCGCGCACGCCCCGACGCTTGCCGTGAGCCACCGCGTGGGCCTGCCCTGGGGGAGGGCCGCGGCACCGAGCACCTCACGTGAAGGGCCGTGCGCCGCCAGCAGCGGAGGTTCACGGCCCTGTCGTCGCTTCGAAGGGCACACCTATAGGGGCCGGAAGTGAGCGGGAACCCAGGCGTATGCGCCGTCGGCGCGGCGCAGGTGGCCCACACCGGGAAAAGGGAGGTGGGCTGCCCCCACCCACCAGCGGCGCTCGGTGACCAGTTCGAACACGTCGCTTCGCGCGACCACGGCGAGCTCCGGTGCGTTGTCGATCGCGATGGACACCTGCGGATGCGGCAGCTGGACGGTGTGACTGTGCACGAGGTCTCCCCAGAAGAGCACCGTCTCCGCGCCGTCGCCGAACAGGTAACCGGTGTGGCCGGCCGTGTGGCCGTGCTGGTGGAGCGCCCGCACGCCGGGCAGCACGCTGGTGGTTTCGAAGGCGTCCAGCCGACCGGCCCGCTGGTACGGGGCCAGGCTGGCCGTGGCCGCCTGATGGATGTCGCGTTGGACGCCCTCGGCCTGTCCGGTCCGATCCCGGTCGAGCCAGTACCCGACGTCGTCGGATGCGACGTGGACGGTGGCGCGTGGGTAGACGGCGTCGCCGTCCGCGGTGACGAGTCCACCGGAGTGGTCGGGGTGCAGATGCGTGATCAGGATGTGCTCGATGTCGTCCGGGGTGACGCCGGCGGCGGACAGGCTGTCGAGCAGGTGGCCGGTGTTCGGACCGAGTGTCGCGCCGCTGCCGGTGTCGACGAGGACGTACCGGCCGTCCTCCTCGACGAGGAAGGCGATGACCGCGGTGTACAGGTCGCCTTCCGCGTCCAGGTGAGCGTCCGCGAGACGAGCCCGTACCTGCTCTGCCGGTATGCCTCGCAGGTCCGCGGCGAGGATGGGCACGTACCCGTCGTACAGGGCGGTGATCAGGCGGTTCCCGATGCGGAACCGCTGGAAGCCGGGCGCCTGTGTCGGCTGACTGAGCATGGGTGGATTCCGCTTTCTGCTGTTCAGGGTCTGGGGTGTGTTCACTCGGCGGTGACGGCTGCCCTGACGAATTCCTCAAGGGTGGTCGCGGTGGTGATCGTCCCTTCGGGGCGGTGCACGCGGATACGGCGTTCCGCCACGTCGAGGGTCATGTCGACCATGGCGGCAGCCATGTGGTCGGAGAATCCGTTGGCCTTCAACCCGGCGCGTACGGCGTCGGCGGTCAGGACGTCGTACCGGGCCTCCCGCACGCCGATAGCCGCGCCGATCAGTCGGGTGGCCTCGGTGAGCGTCCGGTCGGCCGGGCCGACCACCTCCACCGGCCCGGGCGTGAACGGGCGGTCGCCACGCAGGAACTCGCCCGCGACGCGGCCGACATCCACGGTGGCGATCATCGGCAGGGGAAGGTCGGGGGGAATCAGCCCGCCGGTGGCGCCGGTGGCCCGGATGGCGGCGATGTCGGGCAGCAGGTTCTCCATGAACGATCCCGCCCGCAGGTGGACCGCCGGTACGCCCGTGGCGTCGATCGCCTGCTCAAGTTGCCTCAGCCCCCATACCGGCCCGCGTGCCTCGCCGTAGTTGGCCGCCCAGCCGCTGAGGGTCACCACACGCCGTAACCGACCGTGACGGTGCGCGGTCTGTACGGCGTGCGCCTCAGCCGCGATCACGGCCCGCTGGTAGGCCTGGAAGTCCGGGCTGTCCGGGATGAAACCCGGGGCGATCATGACGAACGCGCCGGTGGCGTTGGCCATGAGCGCGGTGAGGCGGTCCGGGTCATCCAGCGCGCTGAGGTAGGTCAGGGCGCCGGAGTCGGCGTACGGACGCAGCCGGTCATGCTCGCGTCCCACAGCTACCACTGTCGATCCGCCGTCCAGCAGGGCCCGTGCCACGGCTGAACCGGTGGCGCTGGTGGACGCGGTGACAACGAAAAGATCCGGTTCCGCCTCGACGTGCCTTGCGGAAGTGCCGGTGTATGAGCGCGAATCGTTCATATCGCCAGTGTGAGACGGCCCGGGAGGGCCAACCAGACAATGCCGTGGATACCCAAGCGACCACAGAAAGCCGACAGAGCGGGATGATCAGGACGCTCGGATGTTCGCGTGGCCGCCCGGTCGACGATCGCAGGGCTCCGGGTACGAGATGCCACGGTATCCACGACATGGGCAGGCAGTGCACCCGATACGCGGTGACACTGGAGAGATGAACGGCACCTGGTCGTCGTCGACGGAACTGGGCGCGTTCCTGCGCAGCCGACGGGCGGCCCTCACTCCGCAGGAGGCAGGTGTGCCCTCCTGGGGCCAGCGCCGTGTGCCCGGTCTCCGGCGTGAGGAACTGGCCCAACTCGCAGGCATCAGCGTGAACTACTACACCCGCCTGGAGCAGGGGGAGAGCCACCAGATCTCGGATTCCGTCCTGGATTCCCTGGCGCGCGTGCTCAAACTCGCCCCGGATGAGCGCGCCTACCTGGTCCGGCTGGCCCGGCCGGAACGGACCAGCCGCCGTACCGGCGAGCCGGAACGGGTACGCCCCGCAGTCCAGGCCCTCGTCGACGCGGCCGCCGCCCAGGCCGCGATCATCGTGGGACGACACGCCGACCTGCTGGGCGGCAACCGGCTCGGCTACGCCCTGTGGGGACTGCCCGCACCGAACAGCGGGTCCGGTGAGCCGCAGCCCAACATCGCCCGGATCACGTTCCTCGACCCATCAGCCCGGGACCTCTTCCCAGACTGGGAAGCGCAAGCAAGGGACATCACCGCCTATCTACGCCACGCGGCCGCCCAATACCCGGACGACCAGGAGCTACACGCACTCATCGGCCAGCTGAGCGTCCACAGCCCCGACTTCGTCCGAATCTGGGCCGAGCATCCGGTAAGCGACTGCGCGCACTCGGTACGCGAATACCGCCATCCACAGGTCGGCAGCATGATCCTGAACGAGGAGGTGGTCCGGCTGACCGATGACCCCGGGGTGCGGATCATCTTCAGCGGCGCGGAGAACGGCACCACGTCGGCGCAACGTCTTCAGCTGCTCGACACACTCACCTGACCGCCCCCAGGAGCAGACCGAATCGGGGCTGCGACGCCATCTTCCGGATCTGCTGATGCGTCATCAGGACGACCGGGTCACGGTGATGGGACGTCAAGCACTGGGCGCCGGTCGGCAGATCCGCTGGTGCAGCAGGGTTTCGGCCGGACGGCGGAGCTGGCCGGATTGCGCGGCTGGGACTTCGAGACGTGCTACGGCGCGGTACTGCTGGATAACGTGCGATTCCTGGCCGGGTACCGGCGTCCGTGGCCGATCGACGCGAGTCTGGCTGTCGAGGCCGCATGGTTCGGCATCGCCGATCTGACGAACGGAGGAGAAGCGTTGAGCGAAAACGTGATCAGCCTCCGTGCCGGCACGCTGTAGTGGCGTTAGGCTCGCCGGCCATGGGAATCCTCACCTTCAGCCTCAACCTCACCCTGGACGGTTGCGTCGACCACCAGGAGGGGATCGCCGACGACGAGACGCACGCCCACTTCACCCGTCTCATGGACGAGGGCGGGGCGATGCTCTGGGGTCGCGTCACCTACGAGATGATGGAAAGCTACTGGCCGGCCGTCGCCCGCGGCGACGAAGAGGCGCCGCCGGCCATTCGGGAGTGGGCGGTCAAGCTGGAGGCCAAACCCAAATACGTGGTGTCCTCGACACGCCGGGACTTCCCGTGGACCAACAGCCACCACATCGCCGGCGATCTACGCGAGGGCGTGCAGAAGCTCAAGGACGCGACCCCAGCCGGGGTCCTCCTCGGAAGCGGCAAGCTCGCGACCGAGCTCGACCGGCTGGACCTGATCGACGAGTACAAGCTGCTCGTCCATCCCAGGATCGCCGGACACGGCCCGACGCTGTACCAGGGCGGGCTGCCCGGCACGCGCGAACTCGAGCTGCTCTCGGCGGAGCCGTTCCGCAACGGCGCGGTGGCCATGCATTACCGCCGCGCGCGTTGAATCACAGGAGTCCAGTCAGCTCTGCGCTCTACAGATCGCCGCCAGCTCACCGGGAGCGCGGCGTCCTCCTCGCGCTCGCCGCGCAGCGCCCAACGCGAGGACCTCTTCGAAGAGCCGGTCGAGGACTCCGTGGATTCGCCAACCTTCTCGCCGGAACACGGCCAGGCCAAGATCATGAGAATTTCGACAGGTCAATACGAAATCGCCACTGACACAACGCTGAGAAACGCCGACTCAAACCCCGGCTCAGCCGAGCATGTCCGACATTTTCAACGCCTACATGATGATGGAAGTCCTCGTCAGACACGGCGCTCAGTCACGAACACCGCGTCGGAGTTGGGACCGCCATGGTCAGAACCACGACCGGCCGCAGCGATCCCGGATGGCCGTTCCGTGGTTTTCCGCTGGCGGCGCCGACGGTAGGTATGCGGACGAAACATTATTGATCTTCGATGATGTGCGCTGTTTGCCGAAGATCGGCAGACCACATCGTTCGGACATTGGTGGGCCCTCACCAACTGCGAGCGACCTGCGGGGTGGGCGAGGTCAGACTGCTGGCGGGGCGGGAATCTGCCATAAGGCACTGACTGGTAGGGCGCGTAGTTTGTCGCCGAACGGCAGCGTCGAGGTGCCGGTGTAGAGGACGATGCCGGCGATGAAGTCGTCACCGAGGCGGTCGGCGAGTCGGCGTAGCCCGCGGAAGTCGCCCGGTCCGACGGTGGTGGCTGCTTTGACTTCGATCCCGACGACGCGCCCGGATCTGTTTTCGAGCACCGCGTCGACTTCGTACCTGCTCTGGTCGCGGTAGTGGGACAGGTCGACGAACTGCTCGGACCAGGTGAGCTGGCGGGACAACTCGGACAGGACAAATGATTCGAGTAGTGGCCCGAACGGCGCGCCCGGCCGGAGCAGCGCCCGGGTATCGGTCGCGGTCTCGTTGGCGGCGATGCCCGAGTCGACGAAGATCAGTTTTGGCGCGGCGGTGGTGCGGGTGCCGAGGTTACGGGACCAGCCGGGGATCCGCTTGATCAGGAAGATCTCTTCCAGGGCTTGGAGGTAGCGGGCGATCGTTGGCCGGCTCAGTCCGAGGGCGGATTCGAGGGAGTTGGCGGCGATGATGGTCGCGGACCTGGTCGCGAGGAGGCGTACCAGCTTGCGTAGCTCGCCCTTGTGTTGGATGTCGGACAGCTGCCGCACATCGCGGTCGATGAGCGCCTGGACGTAGGCGTCGAGGAACCGTTGGCGGCGGCGTGGGTCGGTGCGGGTCGTGGCCTCGGGTAGGCCGCCTCGCACGATCCGAGCCGCGTAGTCGGCGCGGGTCACCTCCGACTCGTGTCGCAGGTCCGGACCGAGCGCAAAGACGGCATCGATGAATCCGTCCGGTGCTCCCTCGAGCTCGCCCTGAGAGAAAGGCCAGAGCTCGACGGTTTCCATCCGGCCGGGCAAGGCGTCCGGGGCGGCCACCATGCCGAACAGGTGAGACGAGCCGGTGAGCAGGTACCGGCCGGGACGGGGATCCTCGTCGACGGCTGCCTTGATGGCCAGCAACAGTTCTGGAGCGCGTTGGATCTCGTCGATGACCAGGAGTTCGGGCGAGTCCACGAAGCCGACCGGGTCGGCGAGCGCCGCGGCGCGGTCCTGTGCCCGGTCGAGATCACGGCGCTCGGCGAGACGATCACCGGCGACGATGCGAACCAGGGTGCTCTTGCCTGCTTGACGTGCTCCGCTGATCAGCACGACGCGGGTGTCGGCCAGGGCGTCGTTGACCTGCGCGGCGGCGCGGCGGGGGATGAGATGCGGTGTGGGCACGGCGTCATGATAACCGACACGGTTTCGATCTGCGAAGCAGTCGGCGTTCGGTATGCGGCACTATCCGTGATCGGAATGCGGGGTAATCTGTGTTCGATTTGCGGGCCACTCGCCGACGCTTTGGACACTGCTGCGGAGTTGGGCCTCGACGCTGTAGTTCCGGTCAACACGCCGCTGGTCGAGGACGTCGTGGCGTGCACCCGCGTCAACCTGGTCGACGGCGGTCGGCTGGACTTCACCGGCCTCCCCGACGAGCTGATCGCCGCCGGTGGGGACGGCGACAGCGGCGACTCCCCGATCGACCGGGTCTACGGCGGTTCTGCGCGGCGCGCGGACGGTGCCGCGGTGAGGCGCGCGCTGAGGGTGGAGCTACGCCGCGGTACGGCGCCCTCCGCCGCGGTGGCGATGTTCGGCGCTCCGGATGGTGGGGCTTCGTTCACCGCCGCGTTCGTCGTCTCCCTCGTCGTTGGGGGCGCGCTCGTTGTCGGGAAGACGCTGTACCTGCCGGCCGCTTGCGCGGCGCAACCCGGGATTTTTGCTCGGTCAACGGGCTCGCGGTCGGTGTGCAGTCCGGCTTGCAGGTGGTGGCCGCCTTGGCGCTGTTGCTGTCGGCCGCCGGCTGCGTGCTCTCGGCCGGGCCGTGTACGGGGGCGCCGTCGCTGCGGTGGGGTTCCTCGGGCTGTTGGTCATGCTCACGGTGCTGCTCACCGTCGTTCGCTTCGGACGCCGTGCTGTCCCGGCTCGGCCGGACTGCGCTGATCGGTGGCGGTGCCTTGCATCTGCTCGGCACCGCCGTGCTGATGCGATCAGGCTCCATGGGCGACCTGCGGCCCGGCACGACGACGCGCTGAGTGTTCCGCTACGGGCTCGTCGCCGGTCCGCTCGTTAGACATCTCATGGACACCGCCGACGTCGCCGAGGCCGGCCACGACGACCTGGAGTAGGCCGACGCGGTGCTGATCGGTACCCCTACCCGCTATGGCAGCCCCGCCAGCCAGCTCAGGGCATCCATCGACACCACAGGCCTCTTGTGGTTCAACGCAAGCTCGCGGACCAGCTGTACTCGGGCTTCACCGACTCCAGCACCGTCCACGGCGGGCAGGAAGCGACCCATCCTGGCGCTGACGAACACGTTCTACCACGGCACCATCGTGCTCCCTGCTACCCCGACCCGATCCAGTTCCCAGTCGGGCAACCCCTACGGCACTTCCCATTATTCGGCGACGGCGCGCCCGGTGAGGTGGCCCTGCAGACGGCCCGCGACCAGGCCCGCCGCGTCGCCGACATGGCGACCCTTCTCAAGATCAGCCGCGCCGGCTGATCGCGGCGGTCTTCACCACCATCGAGCCGGGCCCTGCTCTCATCGCCTGCTGCCGTCGGCCGAGAGGTCGACCCGCGGCGTCCAAGTGACTCCTAATAGGACCGACGCCGATGCGAGAACCCGCGGACCTGTCCACGACCCCTGCGCTCTGGTCGTCTGCCGTTCCATGAACGTTCAGCTATTCGTCCCTGCCCGCGCCGTTCGTCCTCCCTAAGTTGCCTAAGGCGACGAAAGGAGGGGCTCATGGACGCACCACTCGCAATCCGGGCTCGCGGGATCACCAAGAGTTTCGGCGATGTGGTCGCACTCGACGGCATCGATCTGGACGTGGCCCAGGGGCAGATTCACGGCTTGGTCGGGCCGAACGGCGCTGGCAAGACCACATTGCTCGGTCTCCTGCTGGGCTTGGCCGTCGCCGACAGCGGTCGGCTCGAGATCCTGGGTGCACCGCTCGCGCGGGCGCTCGCGGCTCCCGACGGCGTCGCCGGCTTCGTGGACGGGCCCGGCCTCTATCCCTCGCTCACCGCCCGGCAGAACCTCGCCGCCCTGGCCGCTCTCCGCGGACAGGACGCGCGGACGACCGGGATCGACGACGTGCTGGCCGAGGTCGGGCTCACCGACGTCGCCGACGACCGGGCGAGCGGCTTTTCCCTCGGCATGCGTCAGCGGCTCGGGCTCGCCGCCGCCTTGCTCACCAAGCCGCGGCTGCTCGTGCTCGACGAACCTTCCAACGGCCTCGACCCGGCAGGCAAGAAACACGTACACCGTGTCCTCACCCGGCTCGCGGCTGACGGAACCAGCGTCGTGCTCTCCAGCCACCGCATGGACGACCTCGAGGCGCTCTGTTCCGAGGTCACCATCCTCGCCACCGGACGGGTCGTCTTCTCCGGCCCGCTGGGCAAGCTGGCCGCCGAGGACCGTGAGCTCGACTATCGGCTGCGCACCTCCGACCCGCAGGCGGCCCGCCGACTCGCCGCTGACACGGCCGGTATTCATGTCGACGAGGCCGGGGGACGGGACGCCGAGGTGCTCGTCGTACGGGCGTTGGTGTCCGCCCTCGACGAACTGGTGGCGCGGCTCGTGAACGCGGGCGTCGCAGTGCGCGAGCTCGCACCCGTGGTGTCGCCGCTCGAGGCCGCGTTCCTCGCCCTCACCGAGCAGCAGGAGGAGAACTGATGACGGCGACTATCGCTGCCGACCGTGCCGTCGGCGCCCGCCGGGTCTCGGTGGCGCGCGGCTACCGGTTCGAACTGGTCAAGCTGGTCTCGCAATGGCGGATCCGGCTGCTGGTTCTCGCTTGCTGGATAGCGCCGGCGCTGTTCGTCGCGGCGGTGAGCCAGCAGAGCTCTCTGCCCGTCGACACTCTCTTCGGCCGGTGGATGCACGCCACGGGGTGGGCCGGACCGCTGGTGACGCTCGGGTTCGCCGGCACCTGGGCGCTGCCGCTGCTGACCTCGGTGGTCGCCGGCGACGTGTTCGCCGCCGAGGACCGGCTCGGCACCTGGCGCCACCTGCTCGTGGCGGTCCGGTCACCGCGACGGATCTTCGCCGCAAAGGCGCTGTCCAGCCTCACCGTCATTCTGCTGCTCGTGGTAGGGCTGGCCTGTTCCAGCGCGGCCGGCGGGGTTGTGGCGGTCGGCAACCAGCCACTGGTCGGCCTCGACGGCCACCTGCTGACCCCGGGGGACGCCGCCGGGACGACAATGCTCGCCTGGGTCTGCGTGCTCGCCCCGACCCTGGCCCTCGCCGCGGTCGGGCTACTCGGATCCGTCGCGCTGGGACGCTCGCCGATGGGGCTGTTGCTGCCCGCGCTCGTCGCGCTTGCGATGCAGCTCGCGCAGATGCTGCCGCTGCCCGTCGCCGTACGCCTCGCACTGCCCGGCTTTGCCTTCATCGCCTGGAACGGTCTGTTCACCAGCCCGGGGCAGCTCGGCCCGCTCCTGATCGGCATCGTGGTCAGCCTGGTGTGGGCCGTGACCGCGACTGCCCTGGCCTACCTGCTGTTCCTGCGCCGCGCCTTCACCAACCTGAGCTACGACGGCTCCGGGCGCCGCGCGCTCACCGTCGGAGCCCTGCCGCTGGTGGGGTTGCTCGCCGTGACGGTCGGGGTGGTCGCCGTGACGACCCCGGCCAACGGATCCGGGATCGAGCAGGAGAAGGTGCAACGCTCGGTCGCCACGGCGTTCGCCCACCTCTACCGCATGCAGACCGAGCAGCTCAACCGTCCCGCCGTCACCGAGGCGCAGTTGAAGGCGACGGCGACGTGCAACAAGGGCGGCGGGAAGCTCGCCCCCGAAGGGCCCGGTAACGACTGGCGCTGCGTCGTCTCCTGGCATCTCCCCGACGTCGAGGCCGCTGGGTCGGCCATCTACCAACTCGACGTCACCCCAGACGGGCGGTTCGTGGCCGATGGCGACGGACCGAAGGAAGTGAACGGCTACTTCCTGGTGCAGACGCCGACCGGCGACGCACCGAACCCGCTCTGGCAGTTCGACGGCAACGTCGAGCTGCTCCACACCACGAAGGGATGATCCCATGCAGGTAACACGCCGCCGTCGGCGTGTGGAGAAGGACCAGTTCCGCCTTCTCCGTCAACGCATCGGCCGCCGGCTACCCCTGGCGACGGCAGGCACCACCGCTGTCGTCGTCGCCGCCGGCACCGGCATCGCTTTCGCCCAGACGCAACAGTTCGGCACCGATCAGGTCGGCCAGGTGACCGACAAGGGCCTGGTCGTGTCCGACGCCCAGTACGTCGACCCGATCGGCGAGCGTCTCGTCATCAACAACGGCAAGATCATGTCGTCCTCGGTCAGCCCGGACGGCACCCACCTGGCGGCCTCGGTCGCCGACGGTGGGGTGGCGCTGGTCATCGTGGACCTGAAGACCTGGAAGGTGCAGCAGCTCGTCGGTAACAACGCGGCCGCTGACTTGCGCATCAGCGGCAACAACGTGGGCCAGGAAGGACCCACGTACTCGCCGGACGGATCGCAGCTCTGGCTGGGTCAGCCCGACGGCTACACGAAGTTCACCGTGAACCCCGACGGCACGCTCGCCAACCCGACGTCCATCGCGATCGCGAAGGACGGGCCGAAGCAGGCGCTCGTGGCCGAGGCCGTGTTCTCGCCCGACGGCGCCACCGTGTACTCGGCCGTCAACGGCCAGAACCGCGTGGTCGCCATCGACACGGCGACCGGCGCCATCCGGCAGAGCTGGGCCGTGGGCAACGCCCCGCGTGACCTGGCGTTGGTCGGCGGCAAGCTCTACGCCAGCAACGAGGGTGGCCGCAAGGCGCTGCCCGGCGAGAGCACCATCAACTCCTACAACACCCAGGTGCCGGCCGACCCGGTGACCGCCGCCACCACCACGGGTACGGTCAGCGTCATCGACGTGGCGGACCCGGGCGCCGCCGTCGGGAGCATCGACGTCGGTCTGCACCCGACCGCCCTGTACGTCAAGAACGGGACGCTGTTCGTCACCAACACCGCGACCAACGACGTGTCGGTCATCGACACCGCGAGCAACAAGGTCGTGCAGACCATCGCCACGCAGCCGTGGCCGGAGGCGACGGTGGGCTACGAGCCCGACGCCGTGACGCTCACCGACGACGGTCACCTGCTCGTGACGCTCGGCCGCGCCAACGCGGTCGCCGTCTACCGGTACACGACTCCGCTGGAGCCGGTCAGCTACGTCGGCCTCCTGCCGACGGACTACTTCCCCGCGGAGATCACCACCGTCGGCGACGACGTGCTGGTCTCCAACACTCGTGGGATCGACGCCCGCCGCCCCACCAACAGCGCCGGGCACGGCACCCACGACACGACGTCGAGCCTGCAGCGGTTCACGTTGCCCAGCGACAAGGACATCAAGGCCCAGACCGGCAAGGTGTTCAGCCAGAACGGCTGGACCAACGGCTCGGTCAAGCTGGCCAAGGGCAACAAGGCGAAGGCGGAGCCGGTGCCGCAGCGGCTCGGCGACCCGTCGACGATCAAGCACGTCTTCCTGATCGTCAAGGAGAACCGGACCTACGACCAGATCCTCGGTGACGACGCGCGGGGCAACGGTGATCCGTCGCTGGCGCAGTACGGCGAGAACGTGACGCCGAACCAGCACGCGATGGCGAAGCAGTTCGGGCTGTACGACAACACCTACGACATCGGCACGAACTCGGCCGAGGGCCACAACTGGCTGATGCAGGCCGACAACCCGGAGTACACCGAGTCCACGGCTGGCGAATACCTCCGCAGCTACGACACGGAGGACGACGCACTCGGCCACCAGCGGACCGGCTTCATCTGGACCGGCGCGACGGCGGCCGGGAAGAGCGTGCGGAACTTCGGCGAGTTCCACCAGTTCCTGACCAAGCCGGCCGACGCGAGCTGGCAGAACCTGTACTGCGACACCAAGAACATGGCGGCGACCGGGCAGGACACGGCCTACGACCTGGTCTCGTCCTCGCCGATCCCGTCACTGAACAGCGTGTCGGTGCCCGGGTTCCCGAAGTTCGACACCGCCGTCCCGGACATCTACCGGTACGAGATCTGGAAGCGTGACTTCGCGAAGAACGGGCCGGCGAACCTGAACATGTTCTGGCTCTCCAGCGACCACACCGGTGGTCCGGCGAACGGGGCCGCTCAGGTCGCGGACAACGACCTCGCGGTCGGCAAGATCGTCGACACGATCTCGCACAGCCCGTACTGGAAGGACTCGGCGATCTTCGTTGTCGAGGACGACTCCCAGGCCGGCCTCGACCACGTCGACGGCCACCGCGCTCCGATCCAGATCATCAGCCCCTGGGCCCAGCGCGGCGTCGTCGACAGCCACTACTACACGCAGATCACGATGATCCGGACCATCGAGCAGATCCTCGGGATCCACCCGATGAACCAGAAGGACAGCGCCGCCAGCCCCATGCGTGCGGCCTTCACCAAGAAGCCGGACTTCACGCCGTTCACCGCGCTGCCCAACCGGACCTCGCTCACCGCGGGCCTGAAGACCCCGCCTGCCTGCGGCCTGGACACCCCGGCCCCGCAGAACCCCCTCGCCGCGGCCGCGCCGTCGGCGACGGTGCCGGCGGACAAGCAGCAGGTGGCCGCGCAGTGGGATCAGTGGAAGTCGCGCCAGCGGCTGACCGGGCCTGACGCCAAGCCCGACTTCGCGAACCCGGCGCAGATGAACCACTTCGCGTGGTACGAGGCGCACGACTGGACCAAGCCGTACCCCGGCGAGGACAAGATCCTGGCACCGGAGGATGTGCCCGGCGCCTACATCCCGTCGCCGGAGTCCGACGGCTGACACGGGCTGACCGCGTCGACAGGGCCCCTGACCGGCATCACCGCCGGCCAGGGGCCCTGTTCATCCATCGGAGGCGCCGCACCGCCGGCGGAAGCGCCGCAGCCTTCATCGTTTCGTGGGTTGCCGCCGCCGAGGGGCCCCGACCGGCCGATTCCCGCCGCCTGCCGCTCGCCCGATCGCAACGCGACAGCCAGCCGTTCAGTTCGCCCGCGCCCGCGTCGGCACCTGTAGCAGGTCCAGACAATTACGCCACAGCGCCTCGAGTTGGGCCGGGTCGTTGAGCAGTTTCGCGAACATCGCGCGTCCCTCCATCAGTGCGATGATGGAGCGCGCGGCGTCGCGCGCGTCGATCGAGGTGCCGGCCAGTCCGAGGTCTTTCGCCTCGACGACCACCCGCTCGATCAGGTCGATCTGGGCCTCGAAGATCTCCTGTAGGCGGTCGCGGATCTCCTCGGCTTGGTTGCTGAGTTCCAGGGCGAGGTTGCCGAACAGGCAACCGACGACCAGGCCGGCCTTCTGCTGTACGGTGCGTTGCACGTTCTCCGTCGCCTCGAACAGGTCTCGCAGGCGCCGCAACGGGTCGTGATCGCTGCTGAGCAGTTCCACCCACTGCTGTCGCTGGGCTGCCCAGTGATCGTCGATGACGGTGAGCGCGAGAGCCTGCTTGGACTCGAAGAAGTAGTAGAAGCTGCCCTTCGGCACGCCGGCCGTCGAGCAGATCTCCGCCACGCCCAGCGCGGAATATCCCCGCTGTTCGATCAGCATCTTCGCCGCGTCGAGGATCTTGTTTTGCGCGTCACTCGTCCGTCCCATGGTTTGAAAATACACGACCAGTCGTCTAGCTTCATAGCCGACCAGTCGTCTAGTGGTCGTCAAGACGGCAATCAGCCACCGAAAGGTTCACTATGAGCGCCAATCAGGGACAAAAGGTCGTTGTCGTCACCGGTGCGTCCCAGGGCATCGGCGCCGGCCTGGTCGACGCCTACCGCAAACTCGGCTACGGCGTCGCGGCCACCTCGCGCACGATCAGCGCGTCCGGCGACCCGGACATCGTCACCGTCCAGGGCGATGTCGCGGACGCCGAGACGGCAGACCGTGTGATCGCGGCGGCGCTGGACCGTTTCGGCCGCATCGACTCACTCGTGAACAATGCCGGCATCTTCATCGCCAAGCCGTTCACGGACTACACCGAGGAGGAATTCGCCCTCTACCTCGGCGTCAACCTCGCCGGGTTCTTCCGGTTCACTCAACGGGTCCTGCCGCACCTGCTCGCCAACGGTGGCGGCCACATCGTCAACATCACGGCGAGCGTGGTCGACCAGCCCAACTCCAGCGTGCCGGCCGTGCTCGCGTCCCTGACCAAGGGTGGCCTCAGTGCCGCCACGAAGTCCCTGGCCATCGAGTACGCGACCAGAGGAGTACGGGTGAACGCCGTCTCCCCGGGCGTCATCAAGACCCCGATGCACCCGGTCGAACTCCACGAAATGCTCGCCGGGCTGCAGCCGGTCGGTCGGATGGGCGAGACGAGCGACATCGTCGACGCCGTCGTCTACCTCGAGTCGGCCCCGTTCGTCACCGGCGAGATCCTGCACGTCGACGGCGGAACGAGCGCGGGTCACTGACCGGCAGCCGCTGGGGGGTTGGCGCGTTTCTACCCGCCAGCCCCCAGCGGCCGTTACCAGGAACGAGTTCAGCCGTACTCTATTGAACCTGGTGCTCTTCGCCCTGACCTTGGACGACTTCACTGCCGTCCTCCCGCCTGACCGAGTGGCTCGAACCGCTCCGTTTGCGCGGAACGCCTGAGGTGCCAGCACCGGGGTCACACCGGTTCACGCCTCGCTTGGAAGAGCAGTAGGTCGATGTGCGGGACTTGCTGTGTGGGGGCTGTAGTGTCCTCAGTGGCCGCGCGGGTGACTTCGGTCTTGGTGGCGTAGTAGAGAAACCGGTCGCCGTTGCCGGGTGCGCCGGTGGCCGAGATTCGCAGTACGAGAGTAAGTCGGGCGGCCTCGGCGACGGTGCACAGCGCGCGCGCATGGTCGGCGAACGCTTGGTTTGGCTCGGCGAGGCTGCCGGGCTGGATCGCAACGATCACGCACGCGTCGTCGCTTATCGGCAGCCGGTTAGCGCCGAGCAGGCCGCCGGCGTGGCCAGAGGGGGAGAGGTCTGCGCGTGGCCAACGCAGGGTGATTAGGCTGACCTGCTGGTCGGTTTGGTCGAGCCCGTCTGTGCGGGTGGCGTCGAATCCGGAAAGGTAGGAGCGGCCGGTTGCTACGGCCGCCTCGTGCAGGTGGTTGTCGCCGTCCAGGTCGAGAACCGTTTCGCCGTGGCTGGTGTACACGAGGACGATGTGCCTGGCGAGCCGCGACGCGAATCCGACGTCGGACTCAGGCTGAGGTTCCCCCGGTAGCTCGGAGGCTTTCGATCATGCTCTGATGGAGCTGAAGGGAGTCATCCGTGGCAGCACCGAAGAAGTATCCCGATGAGCTGCGTGAACGTGCGGTGCGTTTGTATCGGGAGTCGGACCCGAAGCCCGTGATCCGCCAGCTGGCACGCCAGCTTGGGGTGCATCACGAGGCGTTGCGGAACTGGATCCGCCAGGACGAAGCCGACCGAGGTCAGCGTGACGACCGGCCGACCAGCGGGGAGTTGGAGGAGTTGCGCCGGCTGCGGCGGGAGAACGCCGAGTTGAAGCGGGCGAATGAGATCTTGAAGGCCGCTTCGGCTTTTTTCGCCTCGGAACTCGACCCGGCCCGGCGACGGTCGTGACGCTCGTCGACGAGCTACGCGATCGCTTCGGGGTCGAGCCCGTCCTCCGGGTCATCGGCGTGGCCGCCTCCACCTACTACGGCTGGCTCACCCAGGCCGCCAACCCCTCCGCTCGCCGACGCAAGGACGCCGAGCTGGCGGTGGAGATCGCGGAGGTCCACGATGTCTCGGGCGGCACCTACGGCAGCCCACGGGTGCACGCCATGCTGCGCCGCCAAGGCCGCCGGGTGAGTCGCAAGCGGGTCGAGCGGTTGATGCGCGAGCACGGTCTGCAGGGCGCGTGCCTGCGCAAGAAGTGGCGCATCCCGTCCACCCGGTCGAACCCGAAGGCGACACCGGCACCAGATCTGGTCAACCGGCAGTTCACCGCTGCGGCGCCGAACCGTCTGTGGGTCGCCGACGCCACCCGCATCCCCTGCGGTGAAGGTGTGTTCTGGCTGGCCGCGGTGCGGGACGTGTTCTCCAACCACATCGTGGGCTGGCGGTGTTCCGACCGCTGCGACACCGACCTGATCCTCGGCGCCCTCGAATACGGAATCTGGTCCCGCGACATCCGCGACGGGCAACTGATCCACCACTCGGACAGGGGCTCGAACTACACGTCGTTTCGCTTCGCGCAACGCTTGACCGACAACGGCATCCTGCCCTCCATGGGCTCCGTCGGCGACAGCTACGACAACGCCCTGATGGAGAACTTCTGGTCGACGTTGAAGATCGAACTGGTCTACCGAAACTCCTGGCGGACCCGTGACGAGGCAGAAAACGCGATCTTCAGCTACATCGACGGCTGGTACAACACCCGCCGCATCCAGAAAGACCTCGGCTGGCGATCCCCAGACGAGTACGAGACCGCCTGGCATGCCCACCAAGCCCGACAGGACGAGACGGCCATCATTCAGCCTGAGCCCACCGGCGCCAGGTAACCAACCCTCCGACAAACCGGGGGAACCTCAAGCCGAGATCTTCTTCGGCGTGCAGGCGCCATCCGTCATGCCGGTTGACCAGGACGAAGGCGGTGCGTTCATGAACGTCGTAGTATCCGGACTCCGGGTCGTGGCCACAGGTGAACCAGAGCGCTTCGACACGCGCCGTGTCCGGGGTCTCGCTGATATTGGTCACACACTTCCAGTGTGGACGGAGCGCCGGATTTATCGGTTTCGTCGTGATTGAGCCTTTTTCACCGTGAAGGTGCAGGTCACGGCAGGTGGAATCCTGGCGCG
This sequence comes from Micromonospora sp. NPDC023737, assembly GCF_040639715.1. Lineage (NCBI taxonomy): Bacteria > Bacillati > Actinomycetota > Actinomycetes > Micromonosporales > Micromonosporaceae > Micromonospora > Micromonospora sp. NPDC023737. Next base: position 23,458 of record NZ_JBFAAL010000016.1, on the reverse strand, counting down.
CCAGTGCCGCGGTGCCCGCCGCGTCGGCTGCGAAAATTGCTGTCCGGTTGTCGGAGCACACTGGTAGAAAGCCAGAATGCAAAAGACTTTGACGTTCTCCGATCATCTGCGGCTGATTGACGAACGGTCGACCGCCTTCCGCGCCGCAGTCGCTGCGGCGCCCAGCCTCGACGTGCCGGTGCCGAGCTGTCCGGGGTGGACGCTGTTCGATCTCGTGCAGCACCTGGGCATGGGCCGCCGCAGGTCGGCCGCCATCGTCGCCGCAGGGCCGGCCGACGCTCCCCCGGACGAGTCCGCTTGGGAGGACGGTACGGGTGCGCCTCGGGAACGCGAGGCTCTCCTGGCCTGGTGGACCGAGTCCGTCGAGCGACTGACGAGCGCGCTGCGCGAGGCCGGCCCGGACCGCGGTTGTTGGACGTTTTGGGGTGAATCGCAGTCACCGGAAACCTCCGGTGCATGGGCTCGGCGCCAGGTTCCGGAGATCGCGGTGCACACCTACGACGTCCAACTCACCGTGGGGGACCCGGAGCCGCTACCGGACGAGGTCGCCCTCGACGGCTTCGACGACTGCCAGTTCACCCTCTGCTCGACGGATGTCGCCTGGCCGCACGAACCCGCCGTCGTCGATTACCACGCCACCGAGGGCCGCTCTTGGCGCCTTCGGCTGTCCCGCGACGGCGCATGGGCCGCCCGCCTCGGCGCGCCGGCTGCCAGCGAGGACCCGGACCCGGACACGGCCGACGTCTCCGCCCGGGGTACGGCCAGTGATCTGGTCCTGTTCTTTTATGGCCGCATACCGACGGATTCTCTGAAGCTGGAGCTGGAAGGCGACCGTCGCATCTTCGATCAGCTCATCGCCTGGGATCCGTCCGTGTAACAACGATCCCTTTTATCCTGCGTAGGTCGGGTTCTCGACGTGGTGCAAAACCAGGATCGCCTGCAGGATCGCGGTGGCGCGGTGTGGGCAACAGCGCAGTTTCGTCAGAACTTTCCAGGTCTTGAGGGGGGCGTTGGCACGTTCACCGATGGCAGGGATCCGGGCGTGAGCGCGGTTGACCTTCTTCTGCGAGCGCGGCAGTTTCGGTCGGTAGCGGTGGCGTTTGAACGGTGTGCGGATGCTGCCGCGGGCGCCTTGGTATGCCTTATCGGCAAAGGTCACCACGTTGGCGCCGTTCAGGGCGTCGATGATGCCGTGAGCGCGGGCCGCGGTCAGGTCGTGGACCGAGCCGGGCAGGGCAGCTGAGGCCCAGACCAGCCGGCCTGCCGGGTCGGCGACGACCTGTGCGTTCAGGCCGTGACGGCGGTGTTTTCCCGAGTAGTAGGGCCTCTGGTTGGCAACTCGGTCGATCGGGATCAGAGTTCCGTCGAGGATCGCGTAGGCCAGCCGGCGGATCCGGTCCATCACGGCGTTCAGGTCGTCTGCGGTGGCGGCAAGCAGGTCGACAGCTTCCCGGACGTACCGCCAAGCCGTCGTAAAACTGATCTCGAATCCGCAGGCCAGGCGGGTCAGGGTGTCACTGTTGCGCAGGTGGGCGAGCGCGAGCAGTGCCTGCCGGTCGGGATCAAGGCGCCGCCATCGGGATCTGCGCTGTTCACGGTGGCGGCGGATGAGACCCGCGAGGTGGTTCAGGCTGCGGGCGGACAACGGAATCGCGGCGGAGTAAGACAGCACAGCGAGGCTCCCGGTTGGGGCATCTGATCTTGGTCGATTGTTGTCTTACCGGGAGCCTCAGGCGTTTTCATTAAGCCGGTCAGAGCCACTCGGTGATGATCGTGATGGTCAGGACGGCTTGGAAGCGGACCGCGAACTTGTCGTAGCGGGTGGCGACGCCGCGATGGCGTTTGAGCCGGTTGATGCCGTTCTCGATAGCGTGGCGTAGCCGGTAGAGGTCCTTGTCGAAGGCGGGTGAGCGCCCGCCCTTGGAGCCTTTGGCCTTGCGGTGGGCGTCCTGGTCGGTCGTGCTGGGGATACAGGCCTTGATCCCGCGCGAGCGTAGATGGTTGCGGCTGCTGCGGCTGGTGTAGGCCTTGTCGGCCAGGACCAGGTCGGGGCAGGTGCGGGTCCGGCCGACACCGAGGCGGGTCACGCGGATCGGTTCATTGTGTGCCTTGGTGTACTCGGCGCAAAAGTCAGCAGGGCTTTGGTAGGGCATCTGAACCTCTTGGGCGCGGGGTACGGCCGGCTTGTATGAGCAGGATGGCATTGTCGTCGCTCACGGAAGCGATAGCTTCTCGGCTCAAACCGCGCTTACCACTCGGGCTTCAGGGCGTCGAGGACCCCAGCCTGAGGTCTGTCTTTCATGGCTGACCCTGGATTCTTTGGTGGACACCCCAGCAATCCATTGCCCGATCACGTACACCGACACGCTCCCGGCCAGCACAGCGGGCCCAGGTGGGCCCGTACTCGATTGCCGCGATTCGTGCGCTACGCAGCGTCCCACCGAGCCGGACCGGTTGCCGCCTGGACGTGCCGGTGAGCGCGAGAATCACGCCGAGCCCGCCAGGGCTTGGAATGCCCGTCCGGGTCAGTTCGTGCAGAGGCAGAAGGGGTGACCTGCCGGGTCGAGAAAGACCCGAAAGGACGTACCGGGTTGATGCGGGTGTTTGGTGGCGCCGAGATCGAGCACTGCCGCCTCGGCGGCATCGAGGTCGTCAACGATCACATCGAGGTGCATCTGCTGGGGCAGTTCCTGGGCCGGCCACGCCGGCGGCGTGTACCCATTCACCTGCTGGAACGAGATGCACTGACCGTACTCCGCGCGGGCCTCTGCCCAATCTGAGGAGACGTCGACCTCCCAATCCAACATCGCGCCGTAGAACCTCGCGAGCGCACCAGGATCGGGACAGTCGATGACGATGCTGGGGAAGCGAGCGACGGCCATGCCGGCAATGGTATGGACGGTTGCGGACGGGCAGGGCCGTCAGCCCACCGAGTGCCAGCCTCCGACACCTCAGCAAGAGCACCCACCAGGACCAAACTCGTGAAAGTTCCGACAGGACGCCTAAAGCCGCCCGACGAGTGACCGCACGAGCGCAGCCCCGGTACGGGGCCTGCGGCACCGAGTACGTCAAGGGCCCGCCCGCCGCATTCGCGGCAGCCGGCGCCGGGGCGGCGGGAAGGTGGGCCGCGTGATGGGCGCCTACTTCGACGAATGGATCGCCAGAGGCCAGCTCGGGTGGCTGTACGAACCCGGCGACACCCGCCTGCACGCCCTGCTCACGGAACACGGACCGGTGTCGACCTACCGCCTCCTGTCCGCAGGAACCGCGTCGCTCCCCGTGCGGGCCGAACTGCGCCACCTCCCACACGTACACCTGTGGGCAGCCGCAACCGCCGCCGTCGACACCGCCCAGCGCGGCCCCATACGGGTGGTGATCCCCGGCGACCCGGACTGGCCCGCCGGGCTTCGGGACCTCGGCGCCACCGCGCCGGTCTGCATGTGGGCACGCGGCCCCGCCCACAACCCGTCGTTCGACCGGTCGGTCACGATCGTGGGGTCGCGGGCCAGCACCAGCTACGGCAACCACATCGCCGGCTACCTTGCCGCCGGCCTGACCGAACACGCCTGGACGGTGGTGTCCACCGGCGGGCTGGGCATCGACGGGGCCGCCCTACAAGCAGCCGCGGACGGTCACGCCGTCGCCCTCCTGGGCCACGGTATCGACCAAATCCACCCCACCGCACACCGCGCGCTGTTCGAGCGTCTCGCCGATCGAAGCCTGCTGCTCAGCGCGTGGCCGCCCGGCGCCCGACCGACCAGGGAACGGGCGCAGGCCAACCGCAAGCTGCTGGCCGCGGTCACCGCCGGCACCGTCGTCGTGGAGGCGTCACTGCGCAGCGGCGCGCGCGAGGTGCTCCAGCAGGCCGCGGACTGGGGGCGCGTTGGCATGGTCGTGCCGGGCCCGGTTACGTCGCTGACGTCGGCGGGCTGCCACGCCCTGCTACGCACCGACCGGCGTATTCGACCGGTCACCGACGCGGCGGACGTCGTCGCCGACCTGCACCGCGACGACCTTCAAGGCATGGCGCGGTGACCGGCACGCCTGACATCCCAGCCCATCTGGCCCGACGACCGTTTCACGGCGGACTCGTCGTCCCGTGGATCACCCCGGCCACCCGCGGCGGCCGGTACCTGTTCGGCAAGGTCGCCGACGTCGCGCAGCACCAGTGCCTGACCAGCAGACTGTGTCAGGTCTGCGGGCACCGTCTGCCGGAGCGGGTGGTGCTGTTCGCCAGGGAGTCCGACCTCGGGTACCAGTGCATCGCCGAGCCCCGCCGTCTGCCCCAGCTGCACCAGGTACAGCGCCCGATGCTTGCCGGACGGCGCGACCGGTATCGGACCAGCGAGCACCGCACCCTGGCCGGGATCCCGCTCACCGGCAGTCAGATGCGGCGGGCCGCGCCGGCGGAGCCCTGGTACGCGGTCTGGGTCCGTGACTACGACCTGATCCGCCACCCGGCGCAGCCTGGCACCCTCGCGGTGTCGTTGCGGCGGATCCCAACACGACGGATCCGACCAGTAGTCCCCGCCTGAACGATCAACGGCGTCAACCCATTCGCCAGGGACGCTGGCCCCGGTCCGTACCCCCTACCGGCCGATGCCCCGGCAACCGCTCAGGCGACTCCGCGCAGACGGGCACGGATAGCTCGACCGCCACCAACCCGGACACGCCCGCGCACAGCAAAAGGCACCACCGAGCGCAATAGAGCGCCAGGATGACACCAGCTAACCCTCCGACCGATACCACCAACTCATCGGGAGAAGGCATGGGCCTCATCCACATCGAGCTGTTCGCAACCCTCGACCTCGTCGGGCAGGCGCCTGGCGGCCCCGACGAGGACCCAGTGGGGTTCCCGTTCGGCGGCTGGCAGGCGCCCCTGCTCGACGAGGTCACCGGGGCGCAGGTCGGTGCCGCATACGAGGGCACGGACGCCCTCCTGCTCGGTCGGCAAACGTATGACATCTTCGCCGCCTACTGGCCGTTCCAGGAGGGTGGCGACGACAACGAAATCGCCGCGCTCTTCAATAGCGTCCCGAAGTACGTGGCCTCCCGCGGCAGGCCGGACCTCTCGTGGGCCGGGTCCACGCACCTCGGCCCGGATCTGGCCGGCGCGGTGCGCGAGATCCGTGACCGGCATGAGCACGTGAAGGTCGTCGGGAGCCTGAACCTGGTGCAGACCCTTCTGCGCGAGAAACTCTTCGACCGTCTCGACCTCTGGGTGCACCCGATCGCGCTCGGCGTCGGGAAGAAGGTGTTCGACGGCGGCGCGGTGCCCACGAACCTCACACTCCTCGAACCGCCGGTAGCCGCTCCGAAGAGCACCGTGTTCCTGCGCTACGGGCTCGCCGACGGCACGCCCGGGACGGGAGACATGAGCGCACCCGATCGCGGCGCCGGACGCGACGACTGAAGCCGCCCCGGGCCAGGTGCGTCCTTGTCGTCGCGGGGACGCCAGTCCGGCCTCCCGTCACGGCGTCGGCAGTTCGCCGACGCCGCTTCGCCAGAGGATCCCGCCATCACGCAGGGTCTCCGACGTCGAGCAGGTCGCGGAGTTGGCGGACGTCGCGCGGCCACTGGCAAAGACCCTAACCAACCTGGTGGTGCCCCATCGCGTTCCGCTCGGCAGCTCCCGCCGGTCCCCTCAGTCACCAGGGGAGCGGATTACACCGAGACCCTGATTGTCCAACGACCGGCTGATCAAGTCACCTCGTCATGCGACCAGACCCTTGACGGCATCAAGCAACACTGGAAAGCATTGCTGAATGTCGATACTTGGTCGCATCTTCAGTAAGCTCGTTGCCGTCGCGGGGGTGCTCGCTGTCACCGCGGCGGCCGCTCCGGCGTCGGCTGCTCCGGCGTCGGCCGCGCTACCGGATTACACCACCGCCGAGGCGGGCAACCCGTTCGTGGCCGGGTGGTACGCCGATCCCGACGTGACGATCTACAACAACCGCTTCTACGTGTTCCCGACCGCTTCCCGCCCGTACGCGGAACAGACCTATCTCGACGCCTTCTCCTCAACCGACCTCATCACCTGGACCAAGCACCCAAATGTCCTCACCACCGCGAACGTGAGCTGGGCGCGGTACGCCGTCTGGGCGCCCGCCCCGATCGCCCGCAACGGCAAGTACTACCTGTACTTCGCGGCCAACGACATCCAGAGCAACAGCGAGCTCGGCGGTATCGGGGTGGCGGTGGCCGACCGGCCTGAGGGGCCGTACACCGACGCGATCGGGCGGCCCTTGATCGCGCAGTTCGTCAACGGCGCCCAGCCCATCGACCAGGACGTCTTCATCGACGACGACGGGCAGGCGTACATCTACTACGGCGGCTGGGGGCACGCCAACGTCGCCAAGCTGAACGCCGACATGACGAGCCTCGGCACCTTCGCCGACGGCACGACGTACAAGGAGATCACCCCGAGCGGGTACGTCGAGGGCTCGCAGATGTTCAAGCGGAACGGCAAGTACTACCTGATGTGGTCGGAAGGCGGCTGGACCGGGCCCAACTACTCCGTGGCCTACGCGATGGCCGACTCACCCACCGGCCCCTTCACCCGCCTCGACAAGGTCCTGGCGCAGGATTCCGCGGTAGCGCGCGGCGCCGGGCACAACTCGGTGCTGAACATCCCAGGCACCGACACCTGGTACATCTTCTACCACCGCCGGCCGCTGTCGGAGACCAACGGCAACGCCCGGCAGGTCGCGTATGACCGGATGAACTTCAACGCCGACGGCACGATCCAGCGGGTGAAGATGCTCGTAAAGGACAACTTCGCCGACGGCAACGCGCTCGGCTGGAAGACGTACGGCGGGGCCTGGTCGGTCAGTGGCGGCCAGTACCGGACGACTGCCTCCTACGGTGGCAAGTCACTGCTCGACGACAACCACGTGAACGCGACCTACGACCTCGACGTAGGAGTCACGTCGGGCATCGGTGATGCCGGGCTGGTGTTCCGGGCCTCGGACGTGGGAATCGGAACCGACGCCTACCGCGGCTACTACGCCGGGATCACCCCGGCTGGGCGGGTGATCCTCGGCCGGGCCGACAACAACTGGACGCTGCTCGGCGCAGCGCCGCTGCCGGTCATCGCCGGTCAGAAATACCACCTGCGTGTGGTGGCCGTCGGCTCGTCGATCAAGGTGTACGTCGACAACTTGACCTCTCCCAAGATCTCGGTCACCGACGCCACCCATCCGTCCGGCAAGTCGGGCGTTCGCGTCTACAACGCCGCTGCCGCCTTCGACAACGTCACTATCACCAACCAGTAGATGCCGGGCCGGAAGTGAGCCGAATCGGGCGCTGACCGCGCACATCGGCCTGCCGGTTCTCGCCTCACCACCTGACCCGCGTACTTCCTGAACCGGCGAACACCGTCCCGGTGCCAGTCGGCGGAGTAGACGCAAGCTCGCGTGGCCCACCGCCCCCGAATCGGGGACGGTGGGCCATTTCCGTTTGAGGAAAAGCACATGAACCCCGATCAGCCGCCCCACCGCCGCCGTCGCTGCGCCGGGGGTCCTCGGGCTGTCGCTCATGCTCTCCGTGCTGCTCATCGTCGTGGCCGCGCCCGCTTCGGACGCCGTCCTATCCGGGCTCGGCCGGGCCGCGCTGATCTGCGGCGGCGCCTCGCATCTGCTCGGCACCGCCGTGCTAATGCGGCAAGCCCTCACCGGGCGGCCTGGCGTACGGCACGACGACGCGCTGGGCGTTCGACTACGGGCTCGTCGCCGGTCCGCTCATCCCGGTACGGCGCGATCAGGGGCTGGTGCGGTCGGTGCTGCGTGGATCGCTGACCCGGCGGTCGGCGTAGATGTGACCAGCGCGTGCGATGTCTCGCCACGGCCGGGCCTTGTTCAGCGCGATGTCGAGCACGGGATCGGTGCGGTCCAGGTCGACGCAGATCACGTCGGGCCCATCCGAGCGGGCGTGCTTCAACACGTGGCCATGCGGGCCGAGAACCGCCGATGGCGTGGCCGGCGCACACTGGGCGGGCACAGCAATGCTGACCCAGAACCCGTTCACCGCGGCATGGCCGCGGGCGATGACCTCGAAGACCGGGTCCTCGGAGAAGGTGGAGAACAACACGCAATCCACGCCCAGGAGCCGCTGCTGCATCCACAACTCGGGAAAGTTCACCTCGATACAGACCAGGCACCCGAAGCGGAACCCGTCCACCTCGAAGGTGCAGGCATGGTCCCCGGGTGTGTAGAAGCCGGTGATCTCAGCGTGAGACAGGAACCGCTTGTCATACCGGTCGACCAGCTCACCACGCTCATCGATCACCCACAGCGAGTTGTGCGGCCAGTGACCGCCGGACAGCCGGTGATTGCCTCCGGCCACGACCCAGACGCCGAGTTCCGCGGCGAGTGCCATCGTGCGGTACAGCTGCTCGGTGACCGGCGCCCAGTCGATTCGCCATCCGGCGTAATGCGGCTTCGCCGCGCCGGCGTACCCGGACAGCGCGCCCTCGCCGAGGTGAACGAGCCGCGCGCCCTGGTCAGCGGCGCGGCGCATCGCGTCGCGGATCGCCGTGCCATTCGCACGCGGGTCCGTGGTGACCTCGGTCTGCGCCACGGCAATCCGGATCTTCTCGGCGGTGCTCATCCGCGGCACCGTAACGGATGGACGAACCGCGCGTCGACGGCTGAACCGCCGTCACGGTCCGTGCGGGTCGCGTCATGATGCGTGCGCAGATCTGTCGATGTGAATGCGACGGGTCACTGCCACGGGTTGCCGTCGCCCGGCCGGTCATGCCCTTATCCACTTGAGCCGCAACGGCAACCCGTCTAGCCTGCTCAGGCTATTGATCCACAGTTAGGAGCTGAGATGCGTCTCGCCATGGTCACGGTCCCCGCTTCGCCGCGAGAGCACACCGCACACTGATCGTTCGCCGCCGGAAAGAACTAGCCGGCGGTGCGGTGCTCCTCGCCGCGGGGCGGTCCTACGACCGTTCCCCTTCCTGGCTAGAGGAGCTCTTTTGCGTGCCCTTGTATCCGCGCGTCTGGGCGCGGATTTCACCAACCTGTGGACCGCTTCGGCGGTGTCCAACATCGGCGACGGTGTCACCATGGCCGCCGGCCCCCTGTTGGTCGCCTCCGTCAGTGACAATCCGGCCTACGTCGCCGGGGCCGCCTTCGCCCAGCAGCTGCCCTGGCTGTTGTTCGCACTGATCAGCGGCGCCTACGTCGACCGGCTCGACCGGCGCCGGCTGGTCGTAGCCGTCAACCTGGTACGCGCAGCCGCCCTCGCCGGGTTGGCGGCCACCATCGCGACCGAGACCGTCACCGTGCCCATCATCTACACGGTGCTCTTCCTGCTCGGTACCGGAGAAACCCTCGCGGACACCGCCGTGGGTGCCTTACTCCCGTCGGTGGTCGCACCCGAGAAGCTGCCCAGCGCCAATGCCCGGCTCTACGCCAGCTTCACCATCGGCAACCAGTTCATCGCAAAACCGTTGGGCGCGTGGTTGTTCGTCATCGCCGCCGCCGTACCGTTTGGGCTCGACGCGTTCACGTTCGCTGTGGCCGCAGCTCTGATAGCGGGTATCCGACCGGTTCCCGCACCGGAGCGAAACCAGCCTCAAGTATCGTTGCGCGACGAGGTCGCCGCCGGTGTGCGGTGGTTGTGGCGGCACCGGCTGCTGCGGACCCTCGCCGTCACCATGGGACTGGGCAACATCGCGTTCGGTACCGCGTTCGCGGTGTTCGTCCTGTACTGCCGGCAGCGACTGGACCTGTCCGACGTCGGCTACGGCTTCCTGCTGACCGCCTTCGCGGTCGGCGGCCTGTTCGGTACGACAGTCGCCGCCAAGCTCACCCGAGCCCTCGGGACCACTACCATCCTACGTGCCGGCCTGGTCATCGAGGTCGTCACCCACCTGACCCTGGCGACCACGACGACCCCCTGGGTGGCTGCGCTCATCCTGGTCGTATTCAGCATCCACGCCATGGTCTGGGGCATCACCGTCGCCTCCGTCCGGCAGCGGACGGTGCCCGCACATCTGCGCGGTCGGGTCGGCAGCGTGTATGCGCTGCTGGACCTCGGCGGAGCCGCGCTGGGCTCCCTCCTCGGCGGTCTGTTCGCCAGCGTCTGGGAGATCACCACACCGTTCTGGATCGCCGCCGTGATGATGACAGCGGTCACCACCCTCGCCTGGCGTCGGTTGCGCGAAACAACCGCCTAACAACCCCACTCGGCCCTGAACAGCGGTACCCCGGTGTTCAGGGCCGGGTGCTCAGGCAAACACAGCTGCGGCAAGGCATTCGGATCTGCCACCGATGGTGCGTCGCATTGAGCGACGGGCCAGCGGCCCGCGACGCGCGGCCCGTCCTGGCGAGAATCGGGCACCGGACACGTGGGAATGGCGTGCCGCGTAGGTCCTCTGATCGCACGTATGTGCCGGCATGGATCCAGAATGTCGAAGGTGGTGAACAGGTGTGTGCCCTGTCAGCGACCACGATTACTGATGCTTTTCCGCCCACCTCGTTGATGGGCGAAACCGGCCGGCCGAGCGCGGTCGACAGCGAGCACAAGGGACTGGTAGAGCACACCTCTTCCAACCGTGCAGTATTCCTCGTGCGCAGGTCGGTGTGCTTGTCAAGCGCTTGCGGGTTGTTCGACCGTGCCGGGCATGGGGATTGACGAGCCATTGGCCGGCGAATGCCGATGCACACGCTTGCTGTCAGTGCAGGCAAGTGAGCTGTGTTGGTTCTTTCGGGACGAAGCGGTTCCCCTGATTGGTTTGTCGCTCTCCGACTACCTTGATTCGGCCGAGGTGATCCACGGATGCCCAGCGACCATGGCACCGTCTAGCTTCCGCGGGTCGATGCTCCATCGACCCGCGAGCGTGAGCACGGTTTCCTCATCCGGCCACGGCGAAGTCTCGTCATCGTCGTCCCACGGTTCGTCCTCGGCGTAGGTGGCCTCGCCTACGTCTAACAGTGCCAAGCCTCGGTCGCCGAGATACACAGTTTCCTCGCCCGGACACGGCGAAGTCTCGTCATCCTCTTCCGACGGTTCGTCCACGTCGTAGGTGGTCCCAACTCCGAGCTCTTGCTCTTCCACTGTGGGCTCACCTACGTTGAACAGCACTTCGCCTCGCTCGCCGAGATAGGCGAATGCCCGCTCCACGACGCCGCCCCTGGCGCGTCCCCAGCCGTGATATTCAATGACGCGATGAGTTCCGAAGTACTGAACCTCACCTAATAGGTGGCTTATCGCCGCCAGCCAAGCGGCAAATCGGTCGTCTTCAGGTGCGGGCACATCTCTTGAAGCAGCAAGCGTCCAGCCATCGAGCGGCGGTGTGAGAAGCCATTGCGCGTGACCGGCGTAGGCAGCGGCGACCGCATCGCGCCAGGTGGTCGGAGTGGGACGGCTAAGGTTCAGCGCGGCGGCGACAGCGTCGGCGGCTCGGTCACGCACCGCGAGCCACTGAAGCTTGTAACCGAAACCGAGCGCGGGATCGGGCATTTGGCCATCGTAGGTGCCTGGCAAGGGCCTCGCGCGGGCCGCGTGCCCGTTGTGTGCCCGACATAGCGGTCAACACGGGCCGCACAGGCACGCAACGTCGCCGGGGACCGACAGTTGGCAGCGATGTCGGAGGTGACGCGACTACCCGCCGTGCAGATCAACACGATTCCCAAGCAGAGGTTAGGCACCTTCCAAACTGCCGGTTGGCATCGTGATCTTCCTATAGCTCCGCGCGATAGATCTCGGCAGGGGAATCCGACGGATGCAAGCGGGACAGGTCCAGGGGGCCGCGACCTGACCGGGAGACGACAGCGGCTACGGCGTCGTTGAACCCCTCGGTCATGTTATTGATCTCCACGAACTCACCTGATACATGCGTGGCGTCCATCCATACGATGCGCTGATCATCAGGAGGTAGCAGAGATGTGTACACGGCGACGCTGGCTACTTCTACCCATGGAAGTCCCGTAGTCCCGTTGGGGTGCGTGATCCAGATTCCCAGGTCGTCGACGGACACGCGTTCGGCCATGGAAACGGACTGTAGCGGCTGCGTCGCCGGAGTTGTTGACAGCAACGGCGACAGCAGCGAGCCCAGACGAGGGCAACCGCAGCCCGGGGTGTGCGGACGATCGTCCCAGGCCAACGACGCGGACGGACCCCGCCGGACGAAGCGCCCAGACCTTACAAGCCAGGGATCTAGTATGGATGTGGGGTCGGTGGGCTGAGACCAGGGTTGCCCCTGGGGCCAGCGCTCCATCTCATGCTGTCAGCCTGGATCTTCACTCTGATCTCTGCCGCTGTGTTAACGGAGCCAGACGAGGAAGGCGAGGTGAGTTGGGTGAAGCTGATCGCTAGCTCTACTGCGAGTGTCCTTGGCGGTCTCGCGACCAACTTGGCGGCATCAGCGTTGGTCTGAGCCCACCGGCCTCAAACAGGGCGTCAAACTAGATCCGAGACATGCGCGGAATGATCAAGCACGTCACGGCCGGGATGGTTGACGAACCCCCTGGTAGAACACTGAATGCCCCGGTGAACGCCAAACCCTTCCTAAACCATGTGTCGTAGGCGAGCAGCCAACGGAGCAACCAAGCCGGCGACCACCGACGGACAGCGGCGGACCGCAGGCGCAGGTAGACGAAGCCCAGGATCACGCCGGCCAGCAGCCCGCGACTGACTCGTGATGTAGGTCGGAACGGCGGCCCGCTCGCTCGTGGCGGTGTGGGGGTCAACGGTTCGCCTGACATCCGTAGCTGACATCAACTGAGCCGGCCGTCGGCGAACACCAGCGAACGAGCCAGGCGGAGGTTACGGACGTCCCGAACGGCGACGGACGGAGCGACCTTCGCCGGCTACGCCTTACAAGCGAGGGGTCGCAGGTTCGGAACCTGCCGCGCCCACCCTTCATCACCAGCCGAAACCGCCTCAGGAAGATCACTCCCCGGGGCGGTGACAGCAACGGTGACAGCAGTAGCGTTACGAGAGCCGTCCATCAAGGCGGCCCTGAACGGGCCGCACGCGCCGCCGCCTGGGCGCGCGCCGGCCGCTGCCGCTATCGCTCTGCGGCGGTCACGCCTGATGCCCGGCGGCTGGCGCGGAGAGCGGGAAGCCCGGGGCCGCCGCAGACGGGACAGCGGGGACAGTGGTGGAGGTTCATCGCCGGCAGCCGGCCGCGCCGCGCCTGAGCAGCGCGGCGCAGGGAAGGGCACGCCGGGTCCGCGCGGCGAGTCGCGGCGGCGGACCGGTCGCGGTCACTGCGCCTCCGGCGGGGGCGCAACGGCTCCAGGATGGCTGGGGCTTCGTGCGCGCCTTGCGGTCCGTGGGTGGTTGCGCAGGGCCATCTCGCCAGCCGACGACCCAGGCAAGGCGAGCAGACCACCGCCCGGCCCGCCAGCGTCCATACGTGCGTCAAGGCCCGCTTGACGTGGCGGACCGGGCGGCGGGCCGCTTTCCAGACGGGCGGGTCGGCGGCAGACGGGATGGAGAGCAAGGTGACAGCGGTGACGATCTCAGTAGGATACTCACATGTCCCGGCCAGTGATCTTCGACCTCTTCCATACCCTGGTCCAAGGAGCCGATGACGAGCGTGACCGGGTAGTCGGCGAGATAGCGCTCATGGTCGGGGTGGCTCCCGCCGCGCTGGTCGCCGCGTACCACGCCACCTGGCGTGACCGGCTGGTCCGGTGGGACGTGGAGGAGACCGTACGCATCCTCGCCGGACGCCTCGGCGGCACGCCAACCAACGAACAGGTGACACGGGCCGGTGGGCATCGGCGAGCCCTCGCCCGCCGGGTGCTGCACAGTGTCTCGACCGCCACCCTGGACGTGCTCGACGCGCTACGCGACGACGGGCATCCGCTGGCCCTCATCAGCAACGCCACCTCGGAGACCGCCGAGGCATGGCCGCAGAGCCCGCTCGCCCGCCGCTTCGACGTCGCGGTCTTCTCCTGCGATGTCGGGCTGACCAAGCCCGACCCGGCGATCTACCACACTGCCGTTGAGCGTCTGGGCGTCGCGCCGGCAGAGTGCGTCTACGTAGGCGACGGCGCAGACGGCGAGCTGGCCGGCGCGGCAGCGGTCGGCATGACCGTGCTCCGGACCACGGAGCACAACGACACCGACCCGAGCTGGGGCGGACGTGCGTTCGCTACCCTCGGCGACCTGCCCGCCCTGCTGCGCGAGCTGCCCAGTCTAAGTTCGCTTTAACGTCTGACGATCGGGTTGGGTGACCAACTGGGTGACGACGGACGCAAGGCCGGACGCCCGTGGACGCTGGTGGACCGTTCGGGCAGCTCACCGCTGCGACTCACGCAGCTAATCGCCGGGTGATCGTTCTTTCACACGCCGAAGAAGTCACTGGTTCGATCCCACTATCGCCCACGCAGATCAAAGGCCACTCCCCGGCTTCGGGGGAGGTTCCCCACCGCCTGGGTGATGGCCCGATCTCCCTGTCTGAGGCGGCCACTGGCCGCCGACACCGGTCAGGGGCATGCCCGTTCGTGGTATGCAATCGACCCGCCGTCCGAATCGGACCATCGGACCTCAAACCGAAGGCACAACGTTGCGGTGAGGTCCTTTTTCGCAATGAGGCCGCTCTGCGCTTGCCGGGTAAATCGGGCATCGATCCAGCCGAGAACGTGACCGGACACGTCCTCGCCAGGGAGCACCTCGGAGTCCAGGACCTCGTCGCCCCGGCGCTCCATTCCGTCACGGAGGTAGTTCACCCCGGCTGCGCCAAGCTGCCCGCGATGGAACGCCGGCACTCCCTCCACCTCACGGGCGAGGAGATTGGCTGAGCCGTAGATGGCTTCTTCGGCGGGATTGCGCTGTGCACAGCCGGCGACCAATACGAGCAGGAACAGGGGCGCGGCCCGCAGGTGCGACCTCCAGGCAGACATCGATCTACGCTCCCTCACCCGGTTTGACACCGCCCTATCCGGGCCTGCGAAGTCTACGTGTGGAGGACCAGGACGAGGTACCTGCAGCAGCCCGAGAGCCGCGCCGACCAGCAGCCCGGGCGGCCCGCCGAGCCAGCCGCCGAGGGCCGCGTCGGCGAGGGTGCGCGCGATCGCACTGAGGATCCGTAGGCCATGGAAGGCGCCGCACGACAGGTGTAGGAGCTATCAATCGAAATATTTAACAGTTGCTCGATGATCGGCCGCAGGTCAAACCGTAGCGTCGGGGCAACTCAACTCGCACGGATCGATTACGGAAAGTAATCGCCGGGCGAGCGGCGCGAATCTCCGCGGCGCCGTCCCCCGGCGGTCGTGAGTAGGCGCTCCACGTTGCCAACCCCGGAGGAGTAGCTGTGCCGCCGAACAAACGTCCGTCCCGTGGCCGCCGTCCCGCGGCCTTGTTGTTGTCCACGACTCTTGTTGTTGCTCTGACCTCGCTTCCGACGTCGTCCGCTTCGGCGGCTCCGGAGGGGGGTGCGGCGAGGTCGAATCCGATCTTTCTGACTGGTCCGAACGAGGGGACGCCGGACAGCATCGCGATTGACTATCTGCGGGCGAACCCGGTGCAGTACGGCGTGACCGACGCCGACCTGCGTGATCTGGCGGTGGCGTCCCGCTACACGAGTCGGCACAACGGTGTGACGCATGTGAACCTGGCGCAGCGGTACAGGGACCTGGAGGTCTTCGGTGCCACGGCGACGGTGAACGTCGCTCGTGACGGCAGTGTGGTCTTCGTGGGTGACTCGCTGGTGTCGGGTCTGACGGAGAAGGTGTCCGGGACCGCGTCGCTGGACGCCGTGCAGGCGGTGGAGGCGGCCGCGAAGGGCCTGAAGCTGGCCAAGCCGAAGAATCCGCGGGTGGTGAGCCGGGCCGGTGGTGCGGCGAAGCGGACCGTGGTGTCCGGCAGTGGTATCTCGGAGCAGCCGATCCCGGCGAAGCTGGGGTGGCAGCCGACCGATGAGGGGCTGCGCCTGGCGTGGCAGTTGGTCATTGACGACTCGTCGGCTGCGCACCTGTGGGGCGCGGCGGTGGACGCCCGGACCGGTGAACTCCTCAACGTCGACGACTGGACCACCCACGAGCACGTCGACGAGCTGTCCGGCACCCTGAGCCAGGTGGAGGGTCGGACGTTGCCGGCCGGCACCACCGGCCTGGGCACCCGCAACCCCGCGCAGGACGGATCGAGCTACCGGGTCTACGGCTACCCGACGGAGAGCCCGAACGACGGGCCGCGCACCCTGGTGACCAACCCGGCGGACGGCACCGCGTCGCCGTACGGCTGGCACGACACCGACGGCGTTCCGGGCGCCGAGCACACCACCACCCAGGGCAACAACGTCCACGCGTACCAGGACCAGGACGTCAACAACGCCGCAGACTTCGGCAGCAGCCCCAACGGCGGGGCCGGTCTGAGCTTCGACTTCCCGCTCGACCTCGCGGAGAACCCGCAGAACTACCGGGACGCGGCGACGGCCAACCTTTTCTACTGGAACAACATCATCCACGACGTCTCCTACCTCTACGGCTTCGACGAGGCGTCGGGCAACTTCCAGGTCAACAACTACGGTCGCGGCGGAGCGGCCAGCGACTACGTGCGCGCCGAGGCCGCGGACGGCAACGGCACGAACAACGCGAACTTCTCGACGCCGCCGATGGACGGCACGGGCACCCCACGGATGCAGATGTACCTGTGGCCGGGCAACCAGTTCGGCGCCCAGAACCAGGTCGCTGTCAATGGCGTTGGTTCCTTCGACGCGTCGTGGTCGCGGTTCAGCCCGGCGCTTTCGGCGGCCGGCCGGTCCGGCCAGTTCGTGTACGGCGGCACCGGCTGTGCGGCGGACGCATACCCCGGCACGCTGCCGAGCGGCGACTGGATCGCGGTGGTCGACGGCGGCACCGCCGCCTGCAGCTACCTGCAGCGCATCCAGGTCGCCGAGTCAATCGGCGCCAAGGCGGTGGTGGTCGCGCACAACGCCGCCGGGGCCGCGCCGGTGCTGACCGGTTCCATGACGACCGCGCCGGTCACCATCCCGGCGATCGGCGTGACCCAGGCCAACGGGGCGACCATCAAGGCCGCGATCATCGCCGGCGACGTTACCGGGTCGGTGCGCAAGCACCCGAACCACCCGGGCATCCGCGACGGCGACCTCGACGCCGGCATCATCATCCACGAGTACAGTCACGGCATCTCCAACCGGCTCACCGGCGGCCCGACGATCAACTGCCTGACCGGCAACGAGCAGATGGGCGAGGGCTGGAGCGACTACTTCGCCGTCACCACCCTGCTCGACCCGAGGCTCGACACGGCCGACGGTCAGCGCGGCCTGGTGCCGTACGTCCTGTTCGAGGAGAACAGGAGCGGTAACGGTCTCCGGCCGCGGCCGTACTCGCGCAACATGGAGGTACAGCCCTTCACGTACGACAGCATCAAGACCGGCGGTTGGCTGGGCGGCACCTCCCTGGCCGCGCCGCACGGCATCGGTCACGGTTGGGCGTCGGTCCTCTGGGACATGACCTGGGACCTCATCGACAAGCACGGGCTGAACCCGAACGTCTACGACTCCTGGGAGACCGGCGGTAACAATCTCTCCATGCAGCTCGTGATCGACGGGCTGAAGATGCAGGGCTGTGGCCCGGGCTTCGTGACCGGTCGCAACGCCATCATCGCCGCGGACGCGGCGTTGACCGGTGGCGAGAACGCCTGCACCCTGTGGGCGTCGTTCGCCCGCCGCGGTCTGGGTTACAGCGCGGTGCAGGGCACCACGAACCGGGACGACAACACCGAGGCGTTCGACACGCACCCGTCCTGTCGGGGTGACTTCACCAAGCTGGCCGCGCAGCCGGCGCTGAACGAGGTCGACGCGGGTGACGCGGTGCCGCTGCGGTTCAAGCTGGCCACCAACCGGGGTCTGGACATCCTAGCCAGCAACTCCCCGTACTCCCGGCTGGTGGACTGCGACACCCTCAAGACCGTCAACCCGGACGGGCCGATCACGCCCCGGCCCACGCCGGTCGCGGCGCAGACCCCGGGCGGGTCCGCACTGACCGCCACCGCGAACGGCCAGTACCTGTACCCGTGGAAGACCGACCCCGCCTGGGCCGGCACCTGCCGCGAGTTCGTCCTGACCCTCGACGACGGCTTCCAGCACCGCGCCTACTTCAAGTTCACCAGCTGAGCCACAGCACCGATCGGTTGCGAACGGAGGGAGCGTCCCGGCCAACGGAACGCTCCCTCCGGTCCGTCCAGAGCCGACCAACCGCGACCGATGTACGGCCGCGTTGGACGCGGCGACCGCCGCGTCACCCAGAGTCACCCATCATGGACGACGAGGAGACATCGATGCAGAGACGGACGACGGCAGCGGCGCTCGGCGTGCTGCTGACCGCGAGCGTCTTCACGGGAGGGATCGCGGCGGCGGCCCCCGCGACGGCGGCGGAGGCCCCGCCGGAGGGGATCACCCACGAGGAGAACGACCGGGTCCCGGAGGGCTCGGTCTGGACGGAGCACTACTTCCCGTCGACGGACGGAGTCGAGCTGCACGCCGACGTGCTGCGGCCCGAGGGACTGCCGGCGGGCGCGAAGACGCCCGTCATCCTCGCCGTCGGGCCCTACTTCGGCCACGCAGGGCAGACCGGGCCCGAGGGCTTCACCCACACCGGGCCGTCGGCACGCTTCAACGATTTCATCGAGGGCACCGACCTCTTCGACGAGGGCTACACGTACGTCATGGTCGACCTGCGTGGGTTCGGCGGGTCCACCGGCTGCCTCGACAACAAGGGCCCGGGCGAGCAGAACGACGTGCGCGCGGCCATCGAGTGGTCGGCCTCGCAGCCGTGGTCGAACGGCAACGTCGGCATGTACGGCAAGTCGTACGACGGCGCCACCGGTCTGATGGGCAACAACCTCAAGATGCCGCAGCTCAAGGCGGTTGTGGCGCAGGAGTCCATCTGGACCGGGTACAACTACCTGTTCTCCAACGGGGTGCCGCGCCCGAACGCCACCGGCACGCCGAACTCCTACAACAACATCGCCACGATGGACCCGCTGGCCGACGACACCTCGCGCTACCAGGCCAACGCCCGGTACGAGGAGTCGCACCCCGAGTGCCTCAGCGAGAACATCGCGGACAACTACGAGCCCGACCCGAACGCCCCCTTCTGGCAGGCGCGCGACATGGCAGCCAAGGCCAAGGGCACGACGACTCCGCTGTTCGTCACGGCGGGCTTCATCGAGAACAACACCAAGCCCGAGGGGATGGAGGAGTTCCTCGAGAACCACGTCGGCCCCGAGCGCGGCTGGCTGGGCCAGTGGGACCACGTGCGCGGCAACGACCGCGTATCCGACGGACGCCTGGCGATGGGCCGCGAGGATTGGTTCGACGAGGTGATGAGCTTCTACGACCAGTACCTCAAGGGCGAGGAGCCGACGACGACGTACCCCACTTACTCGATCGAGGACAACCTCGGCGAGTGGCGGGCCGAGCCGACCTGGCCGACCCCCGACCGCCGCATCACCGTGGCGCTCGGCAACGGCACTTACGTCGACGACGGCGGCACCGCGGGCGTGCCGTTCGCGTCGTCGCCGTCCACGCTCGCCTTCCCGAAGAGCTACGGGCAGTGGGACATGGAGAGCGCCCCGAGACTCGAGGGGCTCGGGGCGACGCGCAAGGCGGCCTCGCCGTCGGCGTCGTCCGACGCGGTCTCTGTGAAGCCGGCGTCGAGCTACCTCGTGTGGTCCGACGTCGTGCGGCAGGAGACGCGGCTGACCGCCACGCCGCGCGTCGAACTCACGGCTGGTGCGGCGGGCAACGTCATGGTCAAGGTGTGGGACGTCGCACCCGACGGCACGGCGGTGATGTTCGACGAGAACGTGTCGCTGGTCAAGAAGGGCCGGGTCGGGTTCGACCTCAAGTCGACCGACTGGACGCTGCAGCCTGGGCATCGGCTCGCGGTCGAGATCGGCTCGATCACGACTGGGAGCTGGCGGGACACGCCGTCGGGCGCCACGATCAGGGTGACCGGCGCCATCCTGCGGCTGTCGGCGGAGAGCACCGCGGACGACGTGCCGACCGCGGGGGAGCGCTCGCCGTTCCTCGACAGCTACATCCGGGCGTACACGCGCACCTTCCCGGAGCCGGGCACGCCGAGATTCCGACTCTGAGCAGCGGTTCAGGACCAGCGCACGCCCTGGCGTGCGCTGGTCCTGAACACCCCCGGATGTCCTTTCGTCAGCCTCAGGAGAGGCTGCCATGTCGCGGTGCCGGGCGGGATAGAGCACCGCGGCGAGACCCAACGGTTGGATGAGATTCGCCCTGCGGTGTCGTGGTGAGGTTCCCCCCAGGATGTGGACACCGGGTTATGCCGCGATCTGGTGCAGGGTAGCCGGTGTGAGGGTGGGCGGCATCCCCCTCGCCGCGAGCCTGACCGGCGGCAACCGCCACGACGTCACCCAACTCCTGCCCCTGGTCGACAAGATCCCCGGATCAAGGGCATCCGAGGCAGGCCCCGGCAACGGCCCGACCGGAGAGTTAGGAACTCGAAGCCGGTGTTCTTCGATCACACGTAGGCGCGTGACCTGCTGGACCGCCTGCCTCGGTGTCGAATCAGGGGTCGCATTCGCTTGGAAGCTGCTCGGTGGGTCGGGCATCAGTATTCGTCGAACTCTTTGGATCATGCCCGGCGCTTCCGGTCGAGGATCGGGATGCTGTAGAGCGCGGCGAGGGCCTCAGCGGCTCGGCCTCGACGGCGGGCAGTTGGCGGGTCGTGACGTCAGCGGGAACCACCGGCTGTAGGGGGTTATCCGTTGTCATGCCACCCGGGTGACGGTGCCCACGGGAGGTTCGGGAACGGCGTCGGGATGCAGGATCGCGGCGATCGCTTCGACGCCGTCGACGAGCCGCGGACCCGGGCGTACGACGAGGCCGTCCGCGTCGATCGCCCACACCGCGGCCCCGGGAAACCTCGACGCGACTGTTTCGGCCTGCTGCGCCGCGCCGTCGAGCCGGAATCCACAGGGTGTGACGAGTACGACGTCGGGGGCGGCGTCACTGAGTTCCTGCCAGGTTGTCTGCACCGACCGGGCACCGGGGCGGGCGGCAACCGGGTCGCCGCCGGCGCTTCGCACCAGGTCGGGCACCCAGTGCCCGGCGGTGAACGGCGGGTCGACCCACTCCACGACCGCGACGCGGGGCCGCGGCCGGCCGGCGACCGCCGCCGCGACGGCCTTGAGCCGGGCGCGCAGGCCGGTTACCAGCGCTTCGGACCGTTCGGATACGCCGGCCCGGGCGCCTACCGCAAGGATCGTGTCGAGGACCTCGTCGAGCGTGTGCGGGTCCAGGGACAGTACGTCTGCACGGCAGCCGAGGTAATCCAAGGCGTCCGAGACCTGGCCTGAGGGCAGGGCGCACACTCGACAGAGGTCCTGCGTGAGGATCAGCTCAGGTTTCAGGCCGGCCAGCGCGTCCCTGTGCAGGGTGTAGAGGTCGCTGCCGGCTGCCACCTGTGCCTTAACGTAGGCGTCGATCTCGTGTGGAGTGAGGCCGCGCGTGTCCCGGCCGCCGACCACGACGGTCTTGTCGCCCCGTGTGGCGGGCGGCACGTCACACTCGAACGTCACGCCAACCAGGTCGTCACCCAAACCGAGGGCGTAGACGATCTCCGTCGCGGACGGCAGCAGGGACACCAGACGCATACTGCCATCCTGCCCGATCCCGCTGCGGACGAGCGAGCTGACCCAACCGTGCCGTGACGGCGCTGTTGCGTTGTCTGATCAGCGGACGTGTTGAACCCCGGTTTGATCGGAGGTCATATGGGAGTTATCCCCTGCTCCTGGACACTTGAACCTCGGATCGTGATCGCCCAGGGAGAGGCGTTGGTGAACCGCTCCCCGGTTCGTCGGCGACCACCAGCAGCGCTACGGCGTGAAGCGGTTGTGCCAGATCATCGGGGTGTCCCGCTCAAGCTTCTACTACGGGCGTTCGGCCGCCGAAGCGCGCGCCGTCCGTGACGCGGCGGACGCGGCCCGTCAAGCAGCGCTGCGTCGGCGACATCACCTACCTGCCGGTCGGGGAACGCGGCTTCCTCTACCTGGCCACCGTCCTCGACCTGCACTCCCGGTGCCTCGCCGGCTGGGCGATCGCCGATCACATGCGCACCGACCTGCGGATGAGGATGACCATGAAGGTCGCGATGAGTTCGATCTCCGCGAGGCCGATGAGCTGCGGCAGGCGGTGGCCGTTGTCGACGCGTTCGGCAAGCTGCTGAATAAAGGGGTTGAGACGGTCGCGGAGTTGCCGGAAGTGGCCGTAGGGCGACGGGCGTGCCAAGACGCGCCAGCGGGTGTGGACCCTAGTGCCGCCGGGTCGTGGTGCCTGGGGATCGGGGTGGACGGCGGCGGCACGTGGATCAACAGTCATGGTCTGGTCCGGGCTGTTTGCGAACCGGTCAATGACGCCGGCGCTGCCAGCGAACTGGTAACGGCTGGGAAGTTCTCCGAGCGGGTCTACGAGGTTGCCCTGCGGAGCGCTGGTAGTTGCCCGAGAGTGGTCCTAGCCATCGCAACTGCCCGATCCAGCCCGTCGGGCAGATCGGGTGGAAGCTGGCTGATATCACGACAGATGCGCTCGGCGTCGTCCAGGAACCGTTCGATCGCGCCCTCGGGATCCCAGAAGTTGCCGTTTACCCCGCATCCACGGCGCAGTGTGGCCAGATCGGCGGGCACGTCCCGGGCCGACCGCGGGGGCTTGGCGATCCAGTCGGGCGGTTGCATTCCGCGTGCCGACATCTCCTGGTCAATGGCCCGCCGAAGCTCATCGACCTCGGCCCGGAACTCGGCGATGCGTTTCCCGATCACCGCTTTGGTCGGCACCTGCAGGAGATTGCCTGGGCAGGCCACGGCGAGTGGGCGAAACGGCACCTGCCGGCTGTCGGCGTTGTAGACCACGTGCAGGCGCAGCAGATACAGCGAGGTCGCGCCGGGAGTTTCGTGGAGATATCCGCTGCCCGGCGGGATCTCGGTATTCACCCGGACCTGAAAGCGGTCGGCCTCGCCTGCCCCGATCACCTGGGAAATGCCGACGGTGATCCGGGCTCCGTGGGCGTTCTCCGGCACCGGAAGCTCGACGTCGTAGGTCGCTGACGGAGGCAGCCACACACCCCCCGAGGTGTCCACGTAGGGCAGCAGGTCGCCGAAGGCCGTGATCCGGCGTGCCCACAACACCTCCACCACCATCTTCGTAAGCACCGCGGACTCGCCGCCGCGGTTGAGCAGCTTCAGGTCAACCACCGGGGGGTCCATCCATCTGGCCTGGCGCTCCGGCACCGAGATGTCGACCGGCTCCACCCGCGGGCCTTCGCCTGAGGACGACACGGCCCTCGCAGCCTGGGCGTGCGGCGCCGGGTGGGCGGCGGCCTGCTCGCGGGCGGCCCGCTCGCGAGCGGCTAGGGCGTGTCCTGCCGATCTTGTAGTGGTTGATCGTCGACGATGTGCCGGTGGTACGTCGTGGTGAACTGACCGATGAGGCGTGGGCGGTGAT